>NZ_OY762555.1:1391927-2087890 GCF_963666015.1 uncultured Sphaerochaeta sp.
AAGGGGTCAAGGAGATGGAAGACATCCCCTCCTGGCACCATGGAGTTCCAAACCAAAACATGTATGAGCAAGCCATGCTCGACTTTGAATCCATGGAGAAGGAGCTACAGAATGTCTGAATACCGTGCCTGCAGGGAGGCTTACACCACAGCTCTCCTCGCCCTCGCCAAGAAAGACCCCTCGATCATCGTCATAAGCAGTGATGCTCGTGGATCATGTTCCTTGAATACGTTCGTAGAGACCCTACCCGATCAATTCGTTGAGATCGGTATCGCTGAACAGAATGAAATCGGTGTGGCAGCAGGCCTCTCGGTAGTTGGCAAAAATCCATTTGTATGTGCACCTGCCTGCTTCCTGACAGCAAGAAGTCTCGAACAACTTAAAGTTGATGTAGCCTACTCCCACCAGAATGTGAAGGTTCTGGGAGTGAGCGGAGGAGTGAGCTACGGAGCCCTCGGTTCCAGCCATCACACCCTGCATGATATCGCAACGCTACGTTGCATCCCTGACCTTACCATTATCCTCCCCAGCGATGCCGTGCAAACAGAAGAGGTTGTGAGGGCCATCGCGCAAGAAAAGGGTGCTTTCTTCATCAGGATAGGAAGAGAGAAAATTCCCCAGATATACACTGAGGAGCTGGGAGTAAAACCCTTTACCTTGGGAAAAGCCAATACCCTACGAGAAGGAACAACCGTTACCCTGGTTAGTTGCGGAGAACTTGTCTACCATACCCTTGAGGCAGCGAAGATCCTCAATGATGAGGGAATAGAAGCCAGAGTTCTCGACATGGCTACCATTAAACCGTTTGATGAAAAGGCGATCATCAAGGCTGCCAAGGAGACTGGTGCACTGGTGACAATAGAAGAACATAGTATCAATGGAGGACTGGGAGCTACAGTCAGCCAGATTGTCTGCGCCAATCATCCTGTACCGGTGAAGACCCTTGCCTTCCCAGATGCATACCTGGTTACAGGGAACAGCCTTGAACTGTTTGCCCATTATGGCCTTGATGCCATGGGTATTGCAGCCTCCACAAAGACTTTCATTTCCCAGGTGAGTACCCTATGAGTGAACAATTCATCCTTGCATTCGACCAGAGCACATCAACCACAAAGGCCCTGCTTTTCGACCAGAAGGGTGCTTTGAAGGGACGTTCAGATGTACCCCACCGTCAGATTATCAATGACCAGGGATGGGTGGAACATGATGCTGAACAGATTATCAAGAACCTCTTCTTGGCTGCAAGGAACCTATTGGAAAGCACATCGATAGACCGCAGCCTTATCAAGACTGTGGCGATCAGCAACCAACGGGAAACTGCTGTTGCGTGGGACAGGAACAGCGGAAAACCGCTCTATCATGCCATTGTCTGGCAATGTGGGAGAGCAAAGGACATCTGTACGGCACTGGAAAAAGACAAGGATGAAATTCACAGGAGAACCGGGCTGCACCTCTCCCCCTACTTCAGTGCTGCCAAGTTTGCCTGGATGCTCCAGAACGTTACGGCAGTAAGAGGGGCTGCAAAGGCAGGAGATCTGGTGCTTTCAACTATGGACAGTTATGTTCTCTATCACCTGAGCAGGGAAAAAGCAGTCCGAAGTGAATACTCCAATGCCTCTCGTACTCAGCTACTGAATATTACCGATCTTACCTGGGATGAGAAGGTGGCTTCACTCTTTGGCATCCCAACAGAAAGCCTTCCCGAACTGTGTGACTCAAACGCTCTTTTCGGACATACCGACCTAGGGGGTATATTGCCAGAGGAAGTTCCCATCCATGCAATGCTTGGGGACTCACAAGGAGCGCTCTATGCACAAGGGTGTAATTTCAATGGCATGACCAAAGCCACCTATGGCACGGGATCCTCCATCATGATGAACATCGGGCAAATACCGGTACTCTGTGAAGACCTGGTCACCAGCCTTGCTTGGGGGATTGATGGAAAGGTCACCTACGTTCTGGAAGGGAACATCAACTACAGCGGAGCGACAATCTCATACCTGGTTGAAGATCTTGAGCTCATAGGCTCAGCAAAGGAAGCGGGAATTCTGGCAGGGCAAGCCAAGGACATAGAAGGTCTCTACATGGTGCCAGCCTTCAGCGGTTTGGGGGCACCCTATTGGGACCCTGAGGCGAGAGCAATAATTGTTGGATTGGACAGGCGATGCAAGAAAGCAGAACTGGTCAAGGCAGCAGAAGAATCGATCGCCTATCAAATCGCAGACATTGTCTTCTTGATGAAAAAACATGCAAAGCAAGAAATAACCAGCCTCCGAGTTGATGGTGGGCCTACCAACGATACATTCCTCATGCAGGCCCAGAGTGATATCATCGGTTGTGAAGTTCGCGTTGCCGCATTGGAGGAATTGAGTGGACAGGGACCAGCGCTAATCGCAGCAAAGGCAGTAGGCATCCTGGAAGAAGAGCAACTCCCAGCAAAAGCACTCTATCAACCAGTGATGAGCGATACAGAGAGAGAAAAACGGTATAAAGGATGGAAAAAGGCAGTCAGCAAAGCCTTATCGTCTTAAAGCTCTAAAAGAGTCTTCTCCCCGAATACAGATTTCCAATCCCTGGAGAAGTCATCAACTGCCTGGCTGATGGAAGGCATCGCCAATCCGGTAGAAAGCAGCTCTGGGCGGACCGTGCACACCCCAGCCCCATTGGCGTAGGCACTGGTCACCTCACTGATGTTCCTGAAACTTGCAGCGAGGACCTGGGTTGTGCTGGTATTCGTCCAAAGGAACCCAGACAGTTCCTTGATAACGCGTTTTGCATCGATATCCAGATTGAGCATCCGATCATAGAATACTGCAATATAACGGGCCCCACTGAGCATGGCCAGAATGCCTTGCATAGTGGAAAATACGGTCGTCCCAGTGACAGCAATCCCTTCTGAGGTGAGTTGTTTGATCACCTTCAAGCCACACTCGGTAACAGGAACGGCAATGCAGGTTTTCTCACCAAGCAAAGAGACTAAGTGATGGGCCTCCTTGATCATGGTGGACTCATCACAACCCATGACCTGGATATGCAACTCCCGCTTTTCCCCAATCATCTCCCTGATACGTCTCAAGTGGGAGAGAACGGCGCCTCCTTCAATGGTGCTGAGCATGGTGGGGTTGGTGGTTACCCCTTTGATGGGGTAATGCTCCAAAGCATGTGAAATTGCCGAAAGGTCGGCACTATCGAGTAGTAGATCCATAGCTTGGTTTCTCCTCACGACAAGTGTGCCATACAAGGATGATGAGAACAACTATCTCCCCGGTAGTTCTTGACAAAGCCTGCAGGATGCACAACCATTTTGCTATGATTGATTCCATCTTGTCAGACACCTCGTACTTTTGGGAACCTACCATGCAGTTGAAGGTCATCAAGCGTGATCCGGAAATTCCTTACCGGTTGCACAGCCATGAGTTCAATGAATTGGTATTCGTGGTAAGTGGGCGTGGGATAAATTTCACCAAGAGCGAACAGCAACCACTCCAAGAGGGATCGATTTTCTTCATCCCACCTGGTGTTGAACACGGGTACAAGGATGTGGAGAATCTGGTGCTCTACAACATCATCTATGCAAGGAACCTACTAGGAAGAAAGTTTCTCGACCTGCCCTCCCTTCCAGGTTATTGCTCTATTTTCATGGAAACCCAGAAAATCCCCTATCTCTTACTCTCTCCTTCCCAAACTGCTGAACTCATTCCCTTGATCCAGATGATGGAGAAAGAAGCTGATGACCAGAGTTATGGCTCTGGGTCCCGACCTCTGGCACTCGCATATCTGATTGAGTTGATCATTTCGCTCTCCCGTATCTGGGACCAAACACCACGAGAGACCAACCAGGGAACCCGAAGGCTCTGGGAAGTCATCTCTTATATGGATCAGCATCTTGATACCAGCCTCGCAACAGAGGAGCTGGTGGAAGTGGCAAATATGAGCACAAGCACATTAAACCGGCTCTTCAAGCAGAGTACTGGCCTCTCCCCCATTGAGTTCCACATCCATAAGCGTGTTGCACACGCCTGTACCCTTATCCAGAGACGTGGACTTTCCATGTCACAGATAAGTGAGGCGTGTGGATTTAAGGATCCGAACTACTTCAGCAGGCAATTCAGGAAGGTCATGGGCATGAGCCCAAAACAATACCAGCGAATTTTCACCAGCCGTTTCACCTAATACTTATTTTTTCTCAGGGACAATTTCAATCCAGTACCCATCAGGGTCAACGATGAAGTAGATTCCCATCTGCTTGTTTTCGAAAATGATGCAATCCATCGCACGGTGTTTCTCCCGTGCACCTTCCAGGTCATCGGTCTCGAATGCAAGATGAAATTCATTGTCTCCAAGGTTGTAAGAGTCTTTCTCCCAGTTCTTTAGCCAAGTCAGTTCAAGCTGGTGCTTCGAAGATCCATCTCCTAGAAAAACCAGGATGAAGGAACCATCAGAGGCTTCCTTTCTCCTCACTTCCACAAGCCCTAACGCCTCTTTATAGAATGCTAGGGATGTATCAAGATCCATAACATTGAAATTATTATGAGCGAAATGAAACTGCATTATATCCTCCATGTTTGTGGGACGGTATCTAGAAGAATTACTTCCTTGACACGATCTCCAAGCTCTTTCTGTAATTTACTGCATACTGAATAATCTTCCCACATATGCATGGGAACAAGTGTATCTACCGGCACTGCCTGGACCAAATCTTTTGCCCCTAGGCTGTAATAAGCACCTAAACGTGGATCGACAGGTACGAAGGCAAGGTCCAGATGAGAAGGGAGAAGAGCCAACTCCTTTTGGTAGTTATCGGCCATCTCCTCGTTGTACTGCTTACTCTCCCCTTCCCAGTGCCAATGATTCAGGTCACCGGCAAAGTAGATGGTGTTTCCCTCAACCTCCACAACAAAGGCCACCCCTTCATCAGTACTCTTGAGTGTCTTGACTACGATTCCTTCCACAATGTCCTCCTCATACGGGCCCATCGGGTTGATGGTACAAGAGAAGGGGATATCTGTTGGAGGAATATCGGAGGAGAGGAAGAAAACGGTATGACCCTTCCTATCTGCAAGCGAAAAGATGGACGAGTCATAATGGTCAGCATGCCGATGGCTTGCAAATACCATCAACGGCTTGGTATCAGAAGGAAGGCTCACTGTACCTTTGGTGTAATCAAAAAGCAGGAGATACGCATCCGTTTCCACTAAGAAGGCACTATGCCCAAGGAATGTACAATTCATAGTATAACCATGGACCAATTGCTGGTTGCTGTCAAGTTAGGTATTGATCATTGAGTTAACTACTACGTAAAAGCGAAAGAGTAATAACTACTCTCCCGCTTACCTGTTGGAAGTATGCGACTACTCCATTACAGCAGGAATTTCAGGCCATACCTTCACCTCTTTCTCGAGTAACCAGGTATGCTCCTTTCTGTAGTAGCGGGTTGTCGGTAACCACTTGTCTCCAGGAAGATGAGGAATCATCCAGACATAGTACATAGCATAGCCCGGAGCTGCACCTTGGCTATGGGTGGTATCAGGTTTGATCAATGAGGTGTCCCCATCATGGACAACAAAGGCATCCTCATCCAAGACCGAAATCCCAAACCCCTGCTTCGGGAAGAATCGATAGTGATAAATCTCCGGATGCGGATGATCATGAGGAGGATAACTTGACCATCGACCGGGGTGGTTGATGACCTCCCCCATTACCATGTTCGAATAGGGAGCGCTCTCCCCGTCGAATACGGTCCGAACGGTACGATTGCTTGTCTCCTGCAGAACACCCGCACCGAAGACTTCAGTCTTCACATCATCCTTGTCATAAAACCGTACGGGAAAGGACTGTTCGTTTTTGCACCGCTCAACAACCAGTTCACAGTCACTCTCTGCCTTGATTGTTACTGCAACGGTGGAAGGGGCATGCAATACAACCGGTGACTCGTCAATACAACTTTGACGTTCACTAGTCGCGCTTCCCTCATCCCAGGAGAAGGTAATCTTACCTCTCAAGAGCATCCATGCGCGTTCCAGGGGAAGTGTGCAACTGGTATGTTCTCCTGCCTTCAATTTCAGGATACCGAAATCGAGCAGCATCTCGCTATGTGGTCCATCAAGACTGGTGATGGATGTAAATCCCCAGTCGAATGGCTTCTGTTTCTGTACAATCATGCAAAACCTCCTAGTGTCATAGTGAAATGATACGGGCATGGAAAAGATTATGCAACCTGAAACACATACACCCTACCTGCTGTCAAGCATTTGTAAGCTGTGGTATAGTGAGTTATGCGGAGGATTATTGTATGAAAATCATGATTCTTGATGCAAATGAAACGATACTGGCTTCAAGCAGAAAAAGCGGATATGGCGTCTCCCTGGTTTATAAAGAATCATATCAGGAAGGGGACCAAGTCGTTCTGGAAGTAGATGAGCCCGGTATCTATCTCATACAGCTTGATGAGGCTTTGGGAACCCATCCTCTCTATCTTGAGAAGGAAGCGAGCTTCACCATTCCTGTCTCAGAGGTCAAGCGTACCTGCTACAGCCCTTACGCCTTCCAGGGACCGAGACATCTTCTCACACTCTGCCATGTGGATAGTCTTCCCCGACGGAATCTTGCATGTAATCCATATGATCATCATGAGACACAGGGAATGTACCCTCATGCAAGCGCCAATGTAGAGACGCGTGGGGAGATGGTCTTTGCTGCCAGAAATGCCATCGATGGAATTTTTGCCAATGAGTACCACGGAGAATATCCATGGACAAGCTGGGGGATCAACCAGGATCCGAAAGCTGAGCTCCATCTTGATTTCGGAAGGCCGGTCATCATTGACGAGGTTCGTCTCACCCTCAGGGCAGACTGGCCACATGACTCCTGGTGGAGTGATGCAACACTGATAGACAGTGATGGGGATATCACCCATCTCTCTCTTGAGAAGTCATCCTTGCCCCAGCGATTCCCTGTTCAGCAGAAGACTATCACCTGTCTCACGCTCTGCAACCTGAAAAAGGCTGATGATGCCTCTCCATTCCCTGCACTCACCCAGATTGAGGTGTATGGGACTGAAGGGTGATGCTACCAGGTAATAGCAAACCGGCTGGTTCCATCCTCCTCGTACCAGAGCGGAAAGTTTGTATTCCAGATATTATTGAGTAGATTGAAATGAAACACTCCCTCTCCTTTGGGAGTACGTCCAGCAAAGCGTAGCAACGCTCGCTCATCCAAGGAAACCAGAGGTGAGTTAATATTCTCAATCTCCAACATTCTCTCTCCCGTATAGGAAACTTTCTCTACTGCATGAATCAGCCGGGCACCATTCTCCACTGTGTGATCGAGCGCAAGGAGAGAACCTATCTTGCCCATCTTTCAAGTTCCTTCACCAATCATGGAAAAACCCATCCCTAACCAAAGTGCCTCTGGGAGTCGGGTTGCTTCCTTGCCAATCCAGCCAAGTGAACATACTAGGAGTGTACCTTGCTTGGAGAATTGATAACACAGCTGAATATGTCTCGGAGCTCTGCGCGGACTATCCATCTCAGCAATGCCAAGTTCAGCACAACTCGATCTTGTCATTGCTGAGGTACACATAGGAGGATCTGTTCGCTATTATGCAGGGATGGCCGGAAACATCCGAGTCAAGGGTGCAAAGGTTGGCGACCGAATAGTGCTGTACAGCAATGAGGGGCTCGAACAAAGCTGGGAAGCTACGTATGCCGGAACGCTGTCAATCCCCTTCTTAGTACAGAAACGGGAATTCTACCAAGCAGAACTCTAGCGAAAAACACTTGCTTTTGAAATGCTGAATGCAATGACCAACCCAGTTTACTTGAGCTGAGCAGTAGACTCTCTCTCTACAAACGTAAACGGAAGAGAAATACTCAGTGGAAAACGATTCTTGCTGGTTATCAAGGAGTGCAAAAGTGCTACGGATGTCTGTCCCATCTCCACCATCGGCTGGGCAATGGTGGTAAGTCTGGGGACCGAAAACGAGGCCAGCTCAATATTATCAAACCCAATGACAGAGACATCCTCTGGAACCTTCAGAGCATGGTCAGCTAGCGTTCTCATTGCGCCAAGTGCCAGTTCATCAGTAATGGCGAATACTGCAGTAAAAAGAACACCACGAGATAAAAGCTCCTTGAGTGCCTTTGAGCCACCTTCCATGTTATACGTCTCTGTATATGCCACCAATGTCTCATCATACTCCAAGGAAGCCGACTCAAGTGCCTTTTTATAGCCGATAAAACGTTGTCCTGGGAAGCTGTATTTCGTACCCCCGATGAAGGCAATCTTTCGATGTCCAAGCGATAGAAGGTGATTCACTGCTGTTAGTGCAGCCTCTTCCTCACTGATGTGAATCGAGGTGGCTTTCCACCCACTTCGCTCAAATGTGGCCAATACCGTGGGTATCTTATACTCCTGTAGATACTGTTGTATCTCAGGAAGCTCAATTTCGTGGAGAATGATGATCCCATCAAGGCGGTCAGCCTTCAATCGCTTGAGGCAGGCTCTCTCCCCATCCAAATCTGTGGAAGCAAAATAGAAGCTGGTATGATACCCGAATTGTTCCAAATGATGTTCAATGGTACTGAACAACTGCCGTTGGAACATATTGAACGTACCAGGCATGACAATTCCCACCGTAGAGGAATGCTTACTGACCATGTCCCGAGCCGCACGATTGGGAACATACCCTGTCTGCTTGATTGCATCAAGGATTTTGGCTCGTTTGTCAGCACTCACACAAGTTCTGTCATTGAGTACGCGGGAGACTGTTGAAACTGAAACACCTGCCATTCTAGCGATGTCTTTGATACTAACCATGCAATCATCCTATACCTTGGTATGATAGTTGGCATCATACCGTGCTAAAAGCCTTCACGACAAGCGCATATCTTCGAAATTCTACATGGATATACGCTCCCTCCTCATATTTATAGTGAGCATATTTCAATATCTTGAAAACGTTACCATATAATTAAAAAATTAGCTAACCTTTTATTAAATCTACAGGAGAAAAATTTAAATTTTAATGTTCTAGCGAGGAATATACAAAAAAAGTTTGACAAACCAGACAAGTAATGTGAGCATACAGTATTGATAACGTTTTCAAAAATTACTAGTAAAAGAATAACCTAAAGGGAGAAGTATCAGCCATGGATATGGTCTTGAAAGTAGGCATTATTGGTGTCGGGCGTATCGGAAAATTACATGCAGAAAATATCACCAGGCTGGTCCCCTCGGTTCAGGTGGTTGGAATCAGCGATGTCATGATGAATGATGAGATGGAGAGATGGGCTCACTCTTTGGGAATTGGAATTGCAACGAAAGACCCTTCCGATTTGATTAATCACAAGGACATTGATGCAATCCTGATTTGCAGTTCCACTTCGACGCATGCAGACTTCACCATGGCAGCTGCAAAGGTCGGCAAGCATGTCTTCTGTGAGAAACCCATTGACCTTTCGGTAACAAAGGGCTTGGAAGCCATCAATGTCGCTAAGAAACATCAGGTTAAGTTACAACTGGGTTTTAACCGCCGTTTTGACCACAACTTCAAGCACATCCATGACCTGATAACCGCTGGGAAGGTCGGTGATGTACATATAGTAAAGATTACCAGCCGCGACCCTGCTCCCCCGTCTCCTGCCTATGTGGCCGTCTCTGGTGGCATTTTTCTGGATATGATGATCCATGATTTTGATATGGCACGATTCCAGGCAGGAAGTGAAATCACCAGTGTTTACGCTACAGGAGCAGTCCTTGTTGACCCGGAGATCGGGAAAGCCGGAGATATAGACACCGCTATTGTCACCCTCACTTTCGCCAATGGTGCAATCGGGGTCATTGATAACTCTCGTCAAGCAGTCTATGGCTATGATCAGCGTGTTGAGGTTTTTGGGAGCAAGGGCGCCGCACAAGCTGAGAATGATCGACCGACCAATGTCACACTCTCGACAGCCGAGCAAGTCTCCATGGACAAGCCGCTCTACTTCTTCCTTGAACGCTATGAAGATGCTTTCGTAGACGAGATTAGTTCGTTTGCCGAGGCAATCCTTGAAAACAAGGAAGTGGTAGTCAGTGGAGAGGATGGGCTCGAAGACATGGTTGCAGCTCTTGCTGCAGGGAAGAGTCTGAAAGAAGGACGAGTAGTCACGATTGTAGAAATGAAAGATGAATTAGGTCTTTGAGAAAGTTTAAGGAGTAATCTATGGATACGATTCGATTGACAATGGCTGGCGCATTGCTTCGATTTTTAGACAACCAATATGTGTCTTACGACGGTGTTGAAGAAAAATTTGTCGAAGGAGTTTTCGGTATCTTCGGCCATGGCTGTGTCGTAGGAATCGGTGAAGCCTTGGCAGCAAAAGAAAACAAGCTTCCATTCTACCAGGCAAAGAATGAGCAGGGAGCAGTGCACGCTGCCTCAGGATTTGCAAAAGAGCACAATCGAAGGAAGATTATGGCTGTCACCTCCTCTATTGGACCAGGTGCACTGAACATGGTAACAGGGGCAGGAACTGCCACAGCAAACCATATTCCCGTATTGCTACTACCCGGTGATGTCTTTGCCTGCAGGCAACCTGACCCTGTACTTCAACAAATTGAAATTCCCCATGACTATACCAATACGGCCAACGATGCATTTCGCTCGGTAAGCAGGTACTGGGATCGGGTCAATCGCCCAGAACAGCTGATGAGTGCAATGATTAATGCGATACGTGTACTCACGGACCCCAGCGAAACGGGAGCTGTCACGGTTGCGCTCCCACAGGATGTCCAAGGGGAAGCATATGACTATCCCGTTGAGTTTTTCGAGAAACGAGTACATTACATTGAGAGGCGAATTCCGAGCAAAGGGCAGATAACACGACTTGCCGAATTACTGAAAGAAGCAAAGAAACCTCTGGTGATCTGTGGTGGTGGAGTTCGCTACAGTGAAGCCGGTGATGCACTCGCTTCGTTCTGTGAACAGTATCATATCCCCTTCGGAGAAACCCAGGCAGGAAAAGGAATGATCCGTTGGGATAACCCGTACAATTTAAGTGGTATTGGAAATACCGGAAGCCAGGCTGCAAATCGATTGGCAAAACAGGCTGATCTCATCCTTGGTATCGGGACTCGTTTTGGAGACTTCACTACCTGTTCGAAGTGGTTGTTCCAGAATCCAGAATGTAAGTTTGTTTCTGTTAATGTGGCACCTACCGATGCCTACAAACTCAATAGTATGCCCATTATCGCAGATGCTAAGTTGACGATTGAGGCGCTTAAGAACACAGATTTGCTAGAAGGGTATCTCAGCCAATGGGATGAGGAAATCAAAGAAGAGCGAGCACTGTGGGACCAGGAAGTCGACCGTCTTTATAACGAAGACATTCCTTCATCATTGTCTCAAGCACGAGTCTTGGGTGAGCTTAACGACCGACTGCTTCCAGAGTCTGCAATCGTAGTATCCGGTTCGGGTTCCATTCCTAGCGACATGCAACGTGTCTGGAAGACGAGAGTCATGGGAACCTACCATATGGAATACGCATTCTCTTGCATGGGATACGAGATAGCTGCAGCCCTTGGAGCAAAAATCGCCCACCCTGACAGAGAGGTGGTGGCAATCGTTGGGGATGGGGCCTATACCATGTTACATAGCGAGCTACTAACTTCAATCCAAGAGGGAAGAAAGATAATCGTGGTGATATTGGATAATGCGGGATTCCACTGCATTGACAACCTGCAGCATAGCCAGGGCATTGTGCATTATGGGAATGAATGGAAACGGAGAGAATCCTCCACGGGAAGACTTACCGGATCTTCGCTCAGTGTTGACTTTGCGATGAACGCAGAAAGTTGGGGTGCGCTTGGATTGCATGCCGATACGGTACAAGCATTGGAAGATGCAGTTAAACTGGCTCTTCAGGAAGATCGGTCCACTGTAATTCACTGCCACGTTGCACCAAAATCCATGACCAATGGGTATGAATCGTGGTGGAGAGTTGGAACGGCTGAAGTTTCCACGAATCCGGAAGTTGAAGAAGCATGGAAAGAGATGCAGGCTGAAATCAGGAAGTCAAGACAGTTTTAAAAAGGATATAGACATGAGTACACAAAAAATTCATTTGGCTATCGCTCCCATTGGTTGGACGAATGATGATCTGCCAGAACTTGGTGGAGAAATCCCCTTTGAGCAGTGCGTCAGTGAGATGGCTTTGGCGGGATTCACGGGAAGTGAGGTAGGTAATAAATATCCACGAGATACTGATGTGCTGAAGAAGGCACTGGAAATACGTGGATTGCAGATTTGTAATGCGTGGTTCAGCACCTTCCTGACAACCCAGAGCTATGAGGAAGTGGAGAAGGCCTTTGTGGAACACTGCACCTTCCTAAGGACGATGGGTGCGTGCATTGTAGGTGTCGCTGAACAAGGAAACTCAATCCAGGGAAGACAGGACCTTCCTGTCTTCAAGGCAAAACCAGTCAATTCGGAAAGAGAGTGGAAGTTGCTCACCGAAGGATTGAACCGGCTTGGGCAGAAGGCAAAGGAGATGGGAATGAGCCTGACCTACCATCACCATATGGGTACTGGAGTCCAAACAACCCAGGAGATTGACAGACTCATGGCTGAGACTGATGCAGAACTTGTCGGACTGCTCTATGACACCGGTCACCTGGTTTTCAGCGGAGAGGATCCGATGGACATTCTCAAACGCCACTACACCAGGATCCGCCATGTCCACCTCAAGGACGTGAGGGAAGCGTTGCGGGAAAGGGCTATCAAGGAAGCGTGGTCATTCCTGAAGGGTGTACAGGAAGGGGTCTTCACCATCCCAGGAGATGGAATGATTGATTTCAAGCCCATACTCACCTACCTCAAGGATCAAGGGTACCAAGGTTGGTGGGTTGTAGAGGCCGAGCAGGATCCTGCAAAAGCCAATCCCCTTGAGTATGCCTTTAAGGCAAGAGCCTATATCCGTGAGACTGCAGGAATCTAAAGAATATTTGATTGGATGTTGGTTGAGTACAGCCAGGTGTACTCACCATATTCGAATCATATTGAAACTATTTGTTAGAGGGCATCCATGAGCACAACCATGAATAGTCAAGAATTGAAACAGCTACAGGTTACTGCGAGAAATATCCGTCGTGACACGATTGAAGAGATAGGGAACCTGGGAGTTGGACATATAGGAGGAGCACTGTCAGTTGTCGATATCCTAACGCTCCTCTATTTCCGAGTAATGGAACATATTGATCCGAAGGATCCCCGAAAGCAAAACCGAGACAAATTGGTACTCTCGAAAGGGCATGCGGGACCTGCCTTGTATGCAGTGCTTGCTGAGAAGGGATTTTTCCCAAAAGAGTGGCTTCTGACCCTCAACAAGGGAGGAACAAACCTCCCAAGCCATTGCGATATGAACCGGACCCCTGGCATTGATTTCACCACAGGCTCTCTTGGTCAGGGAAGCTCTGCCGCTGCAGGGATTGCACTTGCAGACAAACTCAAGAGGAGCAAGGCCATCACCTATCTTATTATCGGGGATGGGGAGAGCCAAGAGGGGCAAATCTGGGAAATGGCAATGTTTGCTGCCCAGTACAAACTATCCAACCTTATAGCATTCACCGATTACAACAAACTTCAAATTGATGGTAGCACTAGTGACATTATTGACTTAGGAGATATCGAGCTGAAGTGGAAAGGATTTGGCTGGTTTGTCCAGAGTGTCAACGGACATGATTTCGAGGCGCTTGAAAAGGCAATTCAACAGGCAAAAGCCCAAGTGGAAAAACCTTCCATGATTATCTGTGACACCATCAAGGCAAAAGGTTTCTCACTTGCCGAAGGATTGGCCTCAAGTCATAACATGGCGTACTCCAAAGAAGTAGCTAAGAAAGTAATTAAAGACCTCATGGCTGAAGACGGAGGGAAAGAGAAATGATTGATATTGCCACTATAAAGGATTTCCGTACCATCTATGCAGATACGCTGATTGAACTTGCCCATGAGAATCCCAAGTTGGTTGTATTCGAGGCTGATTTAATGAGTGCAACCGGGACAAAACCTTTCAAGGAACTGTTTCCAGAGCAGTTCATAAACTGTGGAGTTGCAGAAGCTAATATGGTCGGTATTGCCAGCGGACTCTCATCCCAGGATTTCATTCCCTTCGTGAACACCTTCGGTTGCTTTGCAACCCGGAGGGCCTACGACCAGTTCTTTCTCTCTGCCAACTATGCACGTCAGAATGTAAAATTGGTAGGCTTGGATCCTGGAATTACTGCAGCCTTCAATGGCGGAACCCATATGCCGTTCTGCGATATCGCACTTACCCGTGTGATTCCAGACCTTGTTGTTGTGGAACCTGCAGACGGGTATGCGGTACATCATCTGACAAAGGCAGTCTACTCCCATAAGGGATCGACGTATATGCGCCTGCAGAGAAAGGGAAACCCCATCTTCTATGATGCAAGCCAGAGTTTTGAATTGGGCAAAGGCATCATTGTACGGAACGGTAAGGATGTCACATTGGTTGCAACAGGGGCTGTTATGCTTGAGCAGGTAATACTTGCATCCAAGGAACTGGAAAAAGAGAACATCTCTGCTGCGGTTCTGGACATGCATACCGTCAAACCATTGGACAAGGAGCTTATATACTCCTATGCGAAGAAAACCGGTGCGATAGTAACTTGTGAAAATGCCCAGATAGCTGGAGGTATGGGAAGTGCTGTTACTGATTTCCTATCGGAGGAGCATCCTACTGTGGTTAGGCGTGTTGGAATACAAGATCTGTTTGGCGAGGTCGGGACTGTTGAATACCTTATTAATCGCTTTGCATTGACTGCTGAATATATCGTCCAAGAAGCAAAGGAAGCTATTAAGCAAAGATAACCAATATCAAGTAGACTATAAGGAATAGCACTCCAAAAAGGGAAACTCGTCATGGAGCGTTCTTCCATGACAATTTCACGCACCTGTCCAGACTTCCATGATAGAATGGCAGAATGGATTACAGTATACACCGAAGCCGACTTATTCCTGGAGTCAGTATCTTCCTGTTGATTCTTTTTGCAATCCTACAGTTTGAGCTATCCTTCAGTGAGTTGGTAGCACCAATTGAACGATCTTTTGATGAATCTCCTCAATTTTTCCCACTAAACAGATGGAGACTACAGAGACATGTCTTATTGGTTGTTATGGCTTGTCTCGGGTTCTTTCTTGCTATTAGCCAGAGAAAAGGGATACAAACGTTTCTCTTTATTCTTCAGACCATCGGATTTGGAATTACACTCTTTGCAGATACCTTTCCCGATTTCTCTGCACTTACCCTTTTCATTGCAATGTGTCTTGAATTACATCTGATAACCAACCATCGCATTGCGAGCACAATCTCGTTGGGTTATGGTTTTGCCTTGGTCCTATTTCCACGCGTGGAATCTTCATGGTACTTCATATCAATACCCCTCTCTTCAGAAAAACGACTGGCTCTCGCCTTCTATGCATTACTATTTATTATAATCCTTCACCTTTATCACAAGATGTTGGAAGAGCTAGAACATGAAAAGGCCTCAAACAACTATCTTAAACGTTCTGTTGTAGAACTTTCCAGTGCCAATGTCGGATTCCAGAACTATGCATCAAGAGCCAAGGAAGTTGCCTCCAGGGAAGAGCGAAACAGGATTATTCGTGAGGTACATGACTCAACAGGGTACACACTTACCAATATCACAATGATGATGGAAGCTGCAAAAAGCCTTATCTACTCGAATCCAGCAAAACTCATGGATATCCTCACCAAGACGAAGGAGATTTCACAATCTTCATTGCAGCAAATACGAAAGACGTTACGAATTCTGGGAAAAGAAAAAGAACAGGTTGAAAATCCGTTGCATGTGTTGCATCGTATATTTACCACTTTTGAGCAGGCAACCAATGTACGGGTCCAAGTAGAATACCGCAATATTGGTATGGCCCCACAGCACCTGATAGATGCAACGCTTTTTAGAATAGTCCAAGAAAGTCTGACCAATGCATTCTGGCATGGGGAAGCAACCCAGGTTAGTGTACAATTCAGATATGAAGAAGATGAAGGACTGACTGCTATTATTGCTGACAATGGTAAGGGAGCCGCCACCATCAGCGAAGGAATTGGCTTGAAAAGCATGCGTGAACAACTCAATGAAATTGGTGGTTTAGTAACCATCCAAACTATAAAGGGATCTGGATTTCAGTTAAATATATTAATTCCAAATCGGGAGCTTTAAGAATGAAAATGAGAAAACGAGTCCTCCTAGTGGATGATCAGAAACTTTTTGTTGATAGTCTCCGCATGGTAATCGATTCGCGCTCAGAAGAACTGGAAGTAGTCGGCGTTGCCTATGATGGAATCAACGCGCTTGAAATGACCACAGAACTCGAACCCGATTTGGTCGTGCTTGACGTTCGTATGCCAAATATGGATGGAGTGGAGACAATCAAGTTGCTCAAGAAATCCAATCCAACATTGAGAGTACTGATGCTTACCACCTTTGATGATGACGAACAGGTCACCCAAGCACTTGGCTATGGAGCTGTTGGCTATTTACTCAAAGACATGGCGCCAGATGACCTAATCAATGCTATGAGGACCGCTACTGAGGAGAATGTACAGCTCTCTTCTTCTGTAATACAAAAACTCCTCAAACAAAAAAAACAAGAGCAGATTACAGCAGATGAGATTAAGAACAATCCCCCTGTCAATGACACCATAGGAAAAGTTACCCCAAGGGAGGCTGACATCCTCCACTTGATTGCGGATGGATATAACAACAATGAGATAGCCGAAAGCCTGAAAATTGCAGTCCAAACCGTTAAAAACCGCGTAAGTGAGATGTATTTTAAATTTGATGTCCATGATCGTTTACACCTCATGCGCAAGGCGAAAGAACTAGGCTTTGGGAGGAGAACCGGTACTTGAGTACCGGTTTTTCTTTGTAGAAACAGGTACTAAAGCTTCTTGTGTTCATCAGTTAGTACAGTAAGCTGAGGATAAGAAAACAAAAAGGAGGAAAATCGTATGAAGAAATACTCAACGATTTTCGTGATGTTACTCGTTCTGACATTGCTGCCAGTCTCTCTGTGGTCTGCAGCTCAGCCAGAAGAAAAATCAGACGTAGTTGAACTAACCGTATGGTTTGGTCGAGAAAATTTCATACCTGATGGGGGGTTCGATGCATTCCATGCAAAATACCCCAACATCAAGATAACGGCGGATGTTATTCCCCTCGAACAGGCTCTAACTGAGGGAGCTAAGGCCATTGGTGCAGGAGTTGGACCAGATATTCTGCAAACTGATTCTCGTAGACTACCCCCATTCGTAGAAGCTGGAATGCTGCAACCAATGGATTCCTACATTGAACAATGGAAACAGGAAGACCCTGCCACCTACAATGCACTCTCCACTTCAGCCTGGGAGCATGCAACCCATAATGGAAAACTCTATGGTGTCAATATTTTCGCAGGTCCTTTCAACAACGTCTATCGCATAGACTGGTTGGAACAACTGGGAATGGACGTACCTGAGACTTGGGAAGAAGTACTTGATGTAGCTCGCGCAACCAGAGATGCAGGACTGGGATACGGATTTGTTGTTCGTGGCCCCAACAGCACCCCTTGGTTTTTCGCACACTACATGGCAATGGGTGGCAAATTCGTGGACAATGTAATCCAGCTTGACTCCCCTGCTGGTATCTATGCATTGAACTTCTACCAGACTTTGGTAAAAGAAGATCTGGTTAGTGACGATGTAATCGCTTGGGGCTCTGGTGACATGCGTGCAGCATTCATCACTGGCCGTGCAATGATGGCTCCAATTGGCACCAACATCTTCCCGAATATTCAGGAAGAAATGAAGTATGGTGAGAAGTGGGGTGCAACCCCGATGCTTCCTAGAGAGGGATATGAGAAAGATTATTCCTATGCATCACTTGGCTGGCCTTTCTTGGTAACCTCCAATTGTGAACATCCCTATGAAGCAAGTCTCGTACTACGTTATTTGGCAGAAAATGACAATGCAATGAGTGTTGCACGTCGCTATCAGCCGACTACAGTAACTACGGTCTGGAGTGATCCTGCTTATCTTGCTGAACAACCTTGGTCTGGGGATTTCGAGGAAGCCTTGAACAACATGACAAGAACTCCTGCTACTGTATTCATCACTGAAGTCGACAATATTGTACTCGATGCCCTCGGAGAGGTCATGGAGAACGTAAACGCAGATCCTGCTGAGGTTGCAAAACGCTACCAGAAGCAACTCGATGCATTAGGTAAATAACAAAACTGATTTTAAGGATGGGGGTTCCCTTCTGAACCCCCATTATTTTCACCCAAGATAGGAAACACTATGAAAACATCACTCTTTCATAAGCGTAGAAAAAACCTCATGCCATATTTGATGGTTATCCCGACAATTCTGTTGGTGACCGGGGTACTTGGATATGCAATCCTGATAGCTCTCAAAGACTCGTTTTATAAGTATCCACTTTTAAGCTTCAATGCAAAAGGCACATTTGTTGGATTTGACAACTACGCAAAGTTATTGACAGACTACAACTTCCAGAACGCCGTAGGTGTAACCTTCATATTCGTTATTGGGACCGTTCTCTTAGGTATAATATTATCCTTTATCCTTGCTCTTTCCATTTACCATTTGAAAAACAAAGCACGGATCTTTCGAACACTTACCCTCATTCCGTATCTGATCAGTGGTGTAGCTGCTGCAATCATGTGGCGCTTCCTGTTCAACGGTGAAGTAGGGTTTATCAACCATGTAATTAGAACACTCGGAGGTACACCAATCAGCTGGTTGAGTAACCGTTACCTTGCCCTGATGGTTGTAACCCTTGCCAATGTATGGAAGATGTTCCCGATGTCAACCATGTTATTACTTGCCGGCTTGCAGGTCATTGATCCTGATATTTATGATGCTGCAACGGTAGATGGCTCAAATTGGCGTTCAACATTTTTCAAGATTACGCTGCCTTTATTGGGTTCATACCTCGCCACCAGTCTTATTTGGTTAACTTTCGGTAGCTTCAATATGTTCAACATCATTTACCCACTCACAAGTGGCGGTCCCAACCGGGCGACAGAGGTTATGGCTGTATACATGTATGACTTGGCATTCCAGCACCTCGATTTCTCCAGTGCCTCAGTTGTTATGATATTCCTACTCATGTTGAATCTTGGATTCAGTATTTTCTATTCGCGCATATTCCGAAACAAGGTATGACAAGGAGACTATGATGCCCAATTTAAAAACCCATGCTGGGGCAAATCCAGCATACCACCGAATAGCAAACCTGATAGCTTGGACTTTTCTGGCTTTAATGATGGTTTGGCTTTTCCTACCATTAATCTGGTCGGTAACCACTACGTTCAAGACTGCCATTGAAACATACCGGGTTCCGGTTAAAATTTTCCCTGAGAATCTCTCATTTCATAACTATGTAAAGATACTTACTGATTCATCCTTCCCACGGTATCTCTTCAATACCGTATATCTTACGGTAATCACGACCATACTGACAGTAATGATCAGCATTTGGCCGGCTTATGCTTTCTCAAGAATGAAGTTCAAATTCCAGCATATATTGTTGCTGTTCATCATGATTCCCAGACTTATTCCCCGTATCAGTGTGACAATACCATTGTATAAGATTATTGTAAGTGCTGGATTGCTCAATACCTATACGGCCTTGATCATCACCTACACCATGACATCGCTTCCCTTTGCTGTGTGGATCCTTTCGGGAGTATTCCAGTCGATCCCAAAGGAAATTGAGGATTCAGCATTCGTTGATGGAGCTCAACTTATCCAAACAATGTTCAGGATCATGATCCCGATTGCAAGCTCTGGAGTGGTAACAGTTATCATCTTCACCGTTCGTGAGGCATGGAATGAGTTCCCCTTCGTTCTTTCATTTACCAATTCGGCGACAATGAGAACACTTCCTTACCAACTCTATATGTTCAGGGACACTCTGGGCATAGAGGATTGGCCTCTCATCAACACCTTTGCAATTATTACCATCATCCCTATTTTGGTGGTCTACTTCATATTCTCCAAGAAAGTCACCAGTGGAATTATTCAAGGTGCACTGAAATAACGAATACAACAACATAGGCATGGAACAACAATACAAGGAATCATCCTTGCACGGAGGTATTATGGACACACAAGAACTGAAACGCTTGCAGAACAAAGCGAAAGAGATCCGCCGACTTACGATAGAAGAGATTGGTAATCTTGGGCTTGGCCACATCGGTGGTTCTCTCTCAATTGTCGATATTTTAACATTGCTCTATTACAAAATGATGGAGAACATCGACCCCTCGAATCCCAGAAAAGAAGGAAGAGATAAATTGGTTCTTTCAAAAGGACATGCCGGTCCTGCCCTCTACTCTGTCCTTGCCGATAAGGGGTACTTCCCGAAAGAGTGGTTGATGACCCTGAACCAAGGTGGAACCAATCTCCCAAGTCACTGTGACATGAACAGGACCCCTGGGGTTGATTTCACCACCGGTTCTCTCGGACAGGGGAGTTCTGCTGCTGCAGGTATTGCACTTGCGGAGAAGTTCAAGAACAGTGGTGCAACCACTTATTTGATCATAGGAGATGGAGAGAGCCAAGAAGGACAGATCTGGGAGATGGGAATGTTCGCAGCTCAATACAAATTGGATAATCTCATCACCTTCATGGACTACAACAAGCTACAGATTGACGGAACCACAAGTGAAGTAATCGATCTGGAAGATATCGTCCAGAAGTGGAATGGGTTCGGTTGGTTCGTGCAACGCGTCGATGGCCATGACATAGAGGTACTTGAAGAAGCCGTTCTTAAGGCAAAATTCCAAAGCGGAAAACCTTCAATCATTATCTGTGACACCATCAAGGCAAAGGGATTCTCCCCTGCACAAGGTATGCAGTCCAGCCACCATATGGCGTTCACAAAAGAAGTAGCACAGAAAGCCCTTAATGACTTACTTGCAGAGTAACGGGAGAAATAAGATGAAAGATATTACAAGCTATACAGATTTGCGTGCAATCTACACCGATACACTCATTGATCTTGGGAAGAGTGACGAGCGAGTACTCATCATGGAAGCAGATCTTATGAGTGCCTCAGGAACAAAGCCGTTCAAAGATACCTACCCCACCCGCTTGATAAACTGTGGTGTTGCAGAGGCAAATATGGTAGGAGTTGCAAGCGGGCTCTCCTCACAAGGATTCATTCCATTCGTGAACACATTCGGTTGTTTCGCGACCCGCCGTGCCTACGACCAATTCTTCCTATCTTCTAACTATGCTCGTCAAAACGTAAAATTGGTTGGAACAGACCCGGGTGTTACAGCTACCTATAACGGTGGAACGCATATGCCTTTCTGTGATGCTGCATTGACCAGGGTGATACCTGATCTGGTAGTCGTTGAACCATGTGATGGATACTCTTTGCATCATCTCTTGAAAGCGGTATACGAACACAAGGGTTCTGTATATATTCGACTCCAGAGAAAAGGCAATCCGATAGTTCATAGCAAAGATACCAAGTTCGAACTTGGTAAGGGTATTGTTATACAGGATGGAAGTGATGTTACCTTGATTGCGACAGGGACCTTGATGCTCTCACAAGCTATCGAAGCAGCCAAGGAACTCGCCAAGGAGAATATCAAAGCTGCTGTCATCGACATGCATACCATCAAACCCTTGGATGAGGAACTCACACTCGCATATGCACAAAAGACCGGAGCAATAGTTACCTGTGAAAATGCACAGATGATCGGGGGATTGGGCGGTGCCGTCTCAGAATTTCTGAGTGGATCAGCTCCCACTATTGTCAGGCGAGTTGGGGTACAGGATCTCTTTGGTGAGGTTGGTCAACTTGACTATCTCATTGACCGGTTCGAGCTTACACCCGAGCATATTGTGCAGGAAGCCAAGAAGGCTATCTCGCTCAAATAACAAAGAAGGAAGCACACTGATGGGAGCTGAAAAGCAATATGGGATTGGTGTTGATTTTGGTACAGACTCTGTCCGTGCAAGCCTAGTTGCTTACATGGATGGGAAAGTACTCGCCAGCACCTCTGTAGAGTATCCTAGGTGGAAACAGGAGCTGTATTGCGAGAGTAGAATCGCCCAATTCAGGCAACACCCTCTCGATTACCAAGAGTCGCTTATATCGACACTTGAGAAACTGCTGGCCCCCTTTGATAATTCATTTCGTAGTGCTGTCGGTTCCATCGGTGTCGGTGCAACAGGATCAACTGTTGCACCAGTGAATGAAACAGGAACGCCTCTGGCGATCTTACCGCCCTTTAGGGATGACCCTGCTGCAATGTTTCATCTCTGGAAGGACCATACATCCAGTGAGGAGGCAAGCTCTTTCAACACACTTGCAGGATTATTCAAGGAAAGCTACACCCGTTTCCAAGGTAGATACTCTTCCGAGTGGTTCTGGGCAAAGATAGCACATACAGGAAAGCAGGCTCCCCATATCAAGGAGGCTAGCAATTCTTGGATAGAGCTCTGTGATTGGATCATCCACCTTCTTGTCGGGGGGGATGCAATTACCTACCGAAGCAAATGCGCGGCCACCCACAAAGCGTTGTGGAACTCCAACTTCGGCGGGTTACCTTCCATGGAATTTCTTCGTGCGTTTGATTCCTATGCTGCATCAGTTAGGGAAAACTACACACAGCAGCCGGAAGTAAGTACTGTAAAAACAGGGACGCTCAACAAGTCGTGGGCTTCTCTACTGGGACTTCCCGAGAATGTGATTATCGGAGGAAGCTCGCTTGACGCTCATGCAGGAGCCGTTGGTGCCGGTATCAAAGAAGGCACGCTGGTTTCAGTATTAGGCACCTCCGCTGTGCATATGATCCTGCTTCCTTTTGGCAAGGAATCTCAAATGGAGAATCTTACAAGGTATGCAGGACTTGCTGAAGACTCAATCATTCCAGGGTTCTGGGGTGTGGAATCAGGACAAGCAGCTTTTGGGGATGTGTTATCCTGGTTTTCTCGACTTCTATCAACATTTGTGGAGTCAAAAGAATCGCTGTTACCTCGCATGGATAAGCTTCTTGAACACACCAAGAAAGAACACACAGTTACTGCGTTGGAATGGCTCAATGGCAGGCGTTACCCTGACACCAGTGATGCCGTTCGCGGTGCCCTACTTTCCTTGGATCTCTCAACAGATGCAGCCTCACTATATGGGGCTCTTTCTAACGCAATTCTCTTTGGTTTGAAACGTATAGTACAAGGCATGCAAGAGAGTGGTATTTCCATTAAACAAGTGCGAGTGACAGGTGGTATCGCGAGGAAGTCTCCGGTTTTGATGCAACGTCTCAGTACCATACTCAATCTTCCGATTCTAGTACTCATGGAAAAAGAAACGTGTGCACTTGGCGCTGCAATGTATGGTGCTGTTGCTATGGGAAGGTTCCCCGATCTTGGAAGAGCTCAGATAGTCATGGCTGCCAAGGAAGGAATATCCTATACGCCTAACAGGGAAGATGTTCCATTCTATGCTGAACTTTATGAAGTATATCTACAGTATGGACAAGCATTGGAAACTGTGTGGAAGTAATCCGTTACCTTCAAACATCTTATGTTGCTTAAGTCCGGTACCTGAATACTATTTTTTTCATATCTTCAAGCTTCTTAAAGACTTACTGAACCTCTTATAAGGGAAAATGCTATCGATATGGTCATTGGTCCTCACGATTCTATCCTGCAAGCAATCAATATACTACAACAAGGCATGATAGGAGTAGATTCACTTCACTTATGTTTCATTTTCGCTCATTTTCAATCAATATTTTGATTGCAAATGAGCTATTTTCTTGCATTTTTCATTCATTTTCTATTATTATATACAAGAAGGACACAAACATCATGGATACCTTGAATACACGTCAGAAATCCTTGCTTTCTTTAATTCAGAATCAAGGTGCTGTCTCAGTCCAAGCATTGTTCAACGAGATTGAAGCCTCAGAGGCTACCATTCGTAGAGATCTCATACATCTTGAAAACCATCATCTGATAGTGCGAAGGAGAGGCGAAGTTTTTGCGGTTAAGAAATCACTGGAGAGCGCATTTCAACAACGAGAGCATCTAAACAAGGAAGCTAAACAAATAATTGCGCACATAGCAGCAAACCAGATACAGGAACATGACACCATTATACTTGATGCAGGAACAACAACCCTTGAGATTGCACGGTTGCTTACCAATTATCATGACCTTACCATCCTTACCAACTCTCTTCCCATTGCTAATATAATTGCGCCTAGCCGTCTCTCCCTTTCTTTAGCAGGTGGGCATCTCTTCAGTCAGAATATGTCAACGCAAGGCCCGGATGCAGAGGAATTTTTCAAGAAAGTGGAAGTCGGAAAGTCTTTTATCGGAGCCAGTGGTATTCGTAGGCTCGTGGGCCTTGAAACCCTCAACCCTTTCGAGGCGGAAATCAAGAAACTCATGGTCGATGCGGCGAAAAAAGTATATGGGGTGGTTGATTCCTCCAAGTTCGATACTGCAGGAATCAACGTGTTCTGCAACTTCTCCGACTTGGATTTTCTCATCACTGATAAACCCATCCGAGACGAGGAAACCCTAGCGCTATTGAAGAGACAGGGCGTAGAGGTGCTTCTACCGTCATAAGATTTGAAAGAATCCGAGGGGACTTCTCCTATACGGATATAAACAAACAAGAACACCAGGAGGTTCAAATAGTATGAAAAAGATTAAGGTCGGAGTAGCAGGCTATGGAGTTATCGGACAGCGACTCGCTGATGGAGTTGCCTTGCAGGGTGATATGGAGCTGGTAGGAGTTGCTGATGTAGCACCCACATTGAGTGTTCGTGCACTCAAGGAGAAGGGAATGCCCTATAAGTTCTTCACGGCAATGCCGAATAACACAGCAGCACTTGATGAGGCTGGCATCCCTATCAGTGGCAGTTTGGAAGACCTGGTGCAACAGGTTGATGTCATGCTCGACGCAACCAGCGCAGGGGTGGGACTGAAGAACAAGGAAATTTACAAGAAGTATGGCAAGAAAGCTGTCTTCCAAGGTGGGGAGAAAAATGCCATTGCTGATGTATTCTTCCACGGTTATGCAAACTACGAAAAGGGTCTTGGGGTGGATTACCTTAAGCTTACCAGCTGCAACACCACCGGTCTGATCCGTGCTGTTGACTGCCTCGACCGTGAGGTTGGAGCAGAGAAAGTTGCGATCACCATCATCCGTCGGGTTGCCGACCCAGGAGACTACCACCGTGGCCTGACCAACGCACTGCAGATGGACAAGGCTCCCAGCCACCAGGCAGTCGATCTGATGACCATCATGCCCCACGTGGAGGCAACCGGTATTCTCGTGCATACCCCGGTAACCCATGGACACATCATTACCGTGGTGCTGACACCAAAGAAGGACATCTCCGTTGAAGAGGCCATTGAAATCTTCGAGAAGCACCCTAGAATTCGTGTTGTATCCATCGATGAGGGATTCCTCGGCAATGCAAGTCTCTTCCGCTATGCTCGAGACCTCGGCAACCCAAGAGGCGACATGTATGAGATTGCCCTCTGGAAAGACTCTGTGGTCAAGAGCGGTAAGGACTTGATGTTTGCAATCAACATCCCTCAGGAATCAGTGGTCATCCCTGAGAACATTGATGCGATCAGGGCGGCTATGCAGATGCAGAGCGACCGTGAGAGCGGCACATCTGAGACCAACAAGTATTTGGGAATTGGATCATGGAAAAAGTAACCAGCATTCGTATGCGCAGTCTGGAGGATGTAGTGTTGAAGGGGCGGACCGTCATTTTCCGTCCCGACATCAACTCTCCCATCGATCCAAAGACCAAGCGCATCGTAAATACCAATAGATTGGAGAAAGCAGCCCCTACCCTCAAGGCACTGCTTGACGGAGGTGCAAAGGTTGCCCTGATTGCCCACCAAGGCGACACCCTGGACTACCAGAACCTTATTCCCCTCGCTGAGCATGCCCAAATCCTCAGCAAGTTCACCGGCTACGAGGTAGCCTATCTTGATGATGTGTGCGGCCCTACTGCCCAAGAGAGAGTTCGCTCCCTCAAGGAGGGTCAGGCCGTGGTGCTGGGAAATCTACGCTACCTCTCAGAGGAGATTACCGCCTTTGAGAAGGAGGTAAAGCTCCAACCATCGCAGATGCTCGACACCTGGCTCATCAGATCTCTGGCCCCACTGGCCGATCTCTATGTAAACGATGCTTTTGCAGCAGCCCACCGAAACGCCCCCTCCATGGTAGCGTTCCAGGAGTTGTTGCCCACTGTAGGAGGAAAGCAGCTGGTTGCAGAATATACGGCCCTTTCCAAGGTGGCCTCACAGCCAATTCACCCCTGCGTTTTCGTCCTGGGAGGGGGGAAGATCAGCGATGCCTTCGGTATGATGCGCAATGTACTGGAGAACAAGACCGCTGATGCCATCCTCTGTGGAGGGATTACCGCCTTGGTTATGCTTCTGGCAAAGGGTGTATCCCTGGGAGATGCCACTTGGAACTTCCTCAAGGATCGTGATCTCCTTATGTTTGTTGAGCAGGCAAAGTCTTTGCTCGAAAGCTGGCCGGAAGCATTTGTTACCCCTCTTGACCTTGCCTATGAAGAGGGAGGAAAACGATTGGAAGCAACTGTTGAAACGATAGCTTATTCAAAAGATCTGCAAACAAAACTATTCCCCGATCTTGGAGAGAAGACCATCAAACGCTACAAGGAACTGATTGCAGAAGCTGGATCAGTTTTTGTAAATGGACCTGCCGGGGTGTATGAGAATGAGCACTTTGAGAAGGCAACCAAAGAAATTTGGAATGCCATCGCACATGCTGATGGCTATACCGTGGTAGGAGGTGGAGACACCATTACCGCAGCAACCCGTTTTACCGACCTCAGCCAGTACTCCTACGTCTGTACAGCAGGAGGAGCAATGGTTCGTTTCCTCTCGGGAAAAATGCTTCCACTGATCGAAGCGATGGAGAAAGCGTGGGAGCGGGAGAGCAAGGAGTAAGCTATGCAACTGAGCATCCCCTATTTGAGAGATCAAGGGATTGAGGTTACTGTTTCAAATAAGAACCTTCTGGGTATTCTTGAGCCAAATGCCATTGCTTCTGCAGGTGAGAAAGAATCACTGGAGAGGGCAACAGCAAATCTGGTTGCTTTTCTCAAGGGGGCCGACAAGGTTCTGGTGATCATCAACGATGCCACCCGCCCTACCCCAACCCCGGCGATGCTCAGTGCAATCCTTCCCCAAGCAGAAAAGGCCGGAATACGAGATGAACAAATCACCATACTTGTAGCTACCGGAGCCCACAGGGGTGTGAAGGAGGAAGAGATTGAACAATTGCTTGGTCCTTACACAGAACGGCTGAAGAGACGACTGATCAGCCATGACGCAAAGGATTCCGATTCGCTAGTCGATGTGGGAAAAACCCGCAACGGCACCCCGATCCTTCTCAACAAGCTCCTCTTCTCCTCTGATCGAATTGTGGCAACAGGGAGTGTTGAGCCTCACTACTTTGCAGGGTTTACCGGGGGTAGAAAGGCATTTCTCCCTGGAATCGCAGGCTTTGCCACCATTGAGGCAAACCACAAGCTAGCCATTCAGGATGCAGCCCATTCCCTTGCACTGGAAGGCAATCCCGTACATGAGGATATGATGGATGCCTTGGGTCATATCAAGGCACCCATTTTCTCATTGATGAGTGTATTGGATAAGGACCAGAAAGTGGTCGATGCCACCAGTGGTGATATTGTCATCTCCTTCCATGAGGCTGTACAAGTTGCCCGATCTGTATTCTGCGTACAAGTCAAACAGCAAGCCGATATTGTCATTTCAATAGCAAAGTTCCCGATGGACATCAATCTCTACCAGAGCCAGAAGGGAATCGACAATGGGTCCCTTGCTGTCAAGGATGGTGGTACCTTGATTCTGGTATCCTCCTGCCGTGAAGGTATCGGGGATGAGGAGTTTGCAAACCTGCTTGATTCCTGCAAGACTCCGGATGAGGCACTTCAAAAAATCAATGAGAATTACAAACTCGGGTATCACAAGGCAGCAAAGATGGCCTCTGTAAGCAAACGTATTTCGGTACAAGCCTATACAGAATTGAGCGACAGCTTGGTGAAGAGCCTCTTTTTAGAACCCGTACATGACCTGCAACAAGCCCTAGACAATGCTCTGGAACACGCAAAAAGAAACGGAGTAGCCAATCCAACAGTCCTTGTACTCCCTGATGGCTGCGTCACAGTTCCTTCCCTTGACTGATCAGGTTCTTGTGCTTTACAGAACGATACTCGTCTTCGCTTTGCAACGCCTTAGATGGGGTAGCGTCTGCGTTCCGCTCCGGATCCATGGAACGAAGGATCAACTCTGATTGATGATTGGAATTCTTCCTAAATGAGGAGGGTGTTACCGCACAGAACTTAGAGAATACTCGACTGAACTGACTGAATGAGGTGAAACCACAGGATGCACAGATTTCCTTGATCTTCATCCTTGAGTAAAGCAACAGTTGCTGGGCATTGCGAACCCGTATCTGCTGCAAGTATGATACAAAATTCAGCCCTGTGACCCTTTTGAACTGGTGGGAAAGATAGAAGGAGCTCACAGAAAAGTGATCTGCAACTTCCTGAAGAGAAAGCTCCTCTGCATAATGCGTATGTAAGTAACTCGTGACCTCATAGATTTTCTGGGTAATGGAGTCGGTAATCTCCGCCTTCGTAAACAGGTTCATCTTACGATTGGTCTGCATTATCCAGAGCAATTCAAGAAACTTTCCATGGATCATCAGGTCATACCCCGGTTGCAATTCTGTTCCAAGAATATAAATGGTATTAAACAGCTGCAGGATCCGATTCAATACAGAACCAGAGAACCGAAAAATTGGTGGATCCTCTTCAAAGAGACGAAGCAACCGCGTCACTTGCCTCTCCATTGGGGACATCGAGGGGGATATTCGGAAGGCAACGATAAGACGAGCCTTTGGCTTTTCTCCCTTTGGATACATGGTCATGTGGAGTAAAGATGGCTTTAATAAAACCACATCATACCGCTGCAAAGTAAAATACTCGCCCTCAATAATATGCGAGGCATGATCATCTACAAGAAAAAACAACTCATAGAAATCATGGAAGTGCTGAAACTCCATGTTCATTGCATCGGAACGCACTCCATAGTCAAAAACATAGAATAGAGGGTTTCTGTCATCATTGACCTTTATCGAAAAATCTTCCTTGAACAGTATTCGACTCTCTGACGATTCCATATATAAAACGATACAAAGAGTTAGGGCACTTTGCAAGAGAGCATGAGGGGAGACTTACACACTTTAAACCTCTATATTGTCACAGGCTCATACCTTGACACTCCATCAAGAGGAGCATTGCTAATGCTTGGCCATAAGGCATCGGACGTAAGGGTATCTGCTTATAAAAATCCTTGGTTTCTTTCCCCATAGGCGTCCCATAGGAGACTTTCTGCACTACCCCATGTTCATCAATGTTCTCCATGACAGCATTGAGTGCCTTTTTTGCAACCCTAAGATAGGAGGAGTCAAGCAAGCCAAGTTTCACTGCTCGAATGATACCATAGCCAAATCCGGCGGTTGCGCTTGACTCAAGATAACTGGTTGGATCATCAAGCACGGTATGCCACATTCCTCCTGCATCCTGAAGGGGAACCAAAGCATGTATTTGTCGAACAAGGATGGCTTGTAAATACCGTCTTACGCTCTGGGGGAGTCCTTTTGTTTCAAGGAACAGAGGAATAGCAATGGTTATCCAACAGTTCCCTCTACCCCAAAAAGCTTCTGAGAAGTGATGATTGCCCTCAAAGGTCCATCCATGGTACCAAAGACCACTCTTTACATCACAGAGATACTCGGCATGCAAGAGAAATTGGTAGATGGCCTCCTGTATGTACGATTCCTTTCCAATTATTCTACCCATATTTGCCACAGCCAGAACAGTCATCATCAAGGTATCATCCCAAAGCTGTCCAGGATTCTCATCGTCAGTGGTCCGATGTTGAAAGCCCCCCTCCCTTGTCCGTGGAAGACCCCCATTCATAACCCATTCGGTCCATTCCGTACATACCTCTAAATACCGTGAATTACCGGTATGCTCTGCAAGATAGGAGAGTGCAAGGATGGGTGCCATGGTATTTACATTCTTACCAGGTAATCCTTGCTCAATCCGCTCATCGTAGTACTGGGTGAGCATGGATAAGTAGTACGTATCTCCTGTCTTTTCAAACAATTTCCAGAGACCGAACAGCCCTACCCCGTGCGGCCACTCCCAGAACTGGTAGCGGCTTCGTATAGCATCCTCAATACCATGAGCCAACTTGTTGGCGGCAAAGTCAGGGTCATCCGATGCGTACAGCACTGGCATGAATCCTTCTACCAAGGTAGTGAGCGTATCATCAATCGTCCTCATGTCCTCTCCTCAATCTCAACGTTCAAATATGAGTTCAATGGTCTGTATTTCATGGGGCCGCAGGGCAATTGCGACACCTTCATCATTCCAGGATATCTTCTGCAGGCGCTCTTCCAGCAGATTGCACTGGTACGCCTCTCTTATTGGAAGCTCTGTCCTAATTCTACTCGTGACCCGTTTCCCATTCAGTTGCAGGATTCGAATAAGCAAGGAATCACGGTCCTCACTCTTCTTCACCGTCTCAATCACAAGGTTCTCATCTGGACATGACACTATACCGGCAACAGGAGGAAGCATTGCCTCAGCCTGTAAAGCCCTCACTGCAAGCAGGGGTTGATGAAGATTGTACCCCTCCTCAATGACCTTTGCTTCCTGATAACGCCCCTTGTGGGGGTAAATCGCATAGTGCAATGTATGCATTCCGCGGTCTGCAACCTTGTTTGGATAGGTGGGGGAACGGAGCAGGGAAATACTCATGGTGTTGCCCTTGGCACTGTATCCATAGCTCTGTTTGCTCAGGAGTGTCACCCCATAGCTCTCATCACTGAGATCCACCCACTTATGCGCAGGCACCTCAAACTGGGCCTCATCCCAGCTGGTATTGGTATGGGTCGTTCTCTCACATACCCCATAGGCAATATCGTAGCTTGCTCGTGGTGCCTGAACATCAATCATGAATACACTTCTCAGCATCAGATGATCCTCGTGGTAGTCGGCCGCAAGTGTAAAGTCAATCCGTTTCTCGTAGGCATGAAAGGTGGCCCGCTGAGTGAAGGAGGAACTGCCAAAGGAGAGCTGCCATTCCAGAGTGAAGAACAAGGCATTGTTTGCCACCACCGTGTACTGTGCTTCTCCTGCAACCTCATAGCCCATATTACTGCCCTGCTTGCCGATATTCCAAGCATCATACTCCTTGGGATAATCGACGGACAAGGTAAGGACGTTTCCCTCCCCTCCAGGGGCAAGAACCTCACATACACCCGATTTGTCATAAAGACGGGAGAGTCTTCCGTTTTTCGTGAAGACCGCAGTGTAGTGAGGACTCTCCAGAGTTGCGTGATCCCAGGAGAAAGGGTTCTTCTCCGGGGCTCTATAGGCTCCCAGACATACACGTTTCCAACCTTTGGCAGGAACTTCGCTGCAGATGAAATAGAGGTCATTCCCATCCTGGACGGAAGGCAACAGCGCCCCCATCTCATCATATACGCCGGCAGCGTTGCATCCTTCAATCCTGCAAAGCTCAGATCGCTGATGACCAAGGGTATTGAAAACCACCACATCAAAGTCTGATCGGGCTATCAGGGAAGACAGCTGGTGCATTGCATTATCTGCATGTCTTGTAAAGGTATCCAATGAGTCCCTCTGTTGCAGGAGTGTAAGATCATAGACTTCCTTCAATGAACTGCCGGGAAGAATATCATGGAACTGATTGAGCAATAATTGCTTCCACGCCTGCTCAAGTGAAGCGTGGGGATAGTCTTGCTTGGTGTACAGATAGAGCAGGGCAAGAAAGAACTCTGCCTGCATGGCACTCTGTTCACAACGGCGGTTGAGCTGTTTAACCAGTGCCATTGTGGTATAGGTACCCCGATGGTATTCCAGATAGAGCTCTCCGTACCATGAGGCTGATACCTCTGTTCTCGTATCCATATCATGCAAGAAAGTTCTCACAGTACCACTATGCACCTTTGGTAGTCCTGGATACCCCTCTCTTAGGCGCTTTTCCCTCTCCAACATCTCCTTGGTAGGGCCACCACCACCATCCCCATACCCATACAGGTACATGAGGGTGTCAGTACATTCCTTGTCTGAAAAACGCTGCCAAGTTCCCAACAACTGGGAGGGAGAGAGCACACCATTGTAGGTGGTTTCATTTCCCCCTCGCTTTGGATAGGATGCAATACTCTCATAATCCGTGCTGCTGACAAAGTAGGCAAGCACCTGGCTCCCATCCAAGCCCTTCCAGTGAAACAGGTCATGGGGCATTCGGTTGGTCTCATTCCATCCCATCTTCGTGGTTACGAAATATGAGAGATTTGTACCTTTCATGATCTGTGGCAAGGTCGCAGGGAACCCAAAACAATCGGGGAGCCACAGGATTTTCTGGTCCATCCCAAGCTCGTCTCTCACCCAACGCTTTCCCCAGAAAATCTGACGGACAAGAGACTCCCCACTGGTGAGGATGGTATCGCTCTCAACCCACATCGCCCCTTCCACTTCCCATCGCCCTTCAAGGACCCGTTCCTTGATCCGATTGAACAAGGATGGATAATCGGTTTTGATGAACTCGAGAAGTTGCATCTGGCTTGACGAGAAAATGTAGGAGGGATACCGCTCCATGAGGGAGAGCACCGTAGCATAGCTACGAAGGCTCTTCTCCCTTGTCTGCTCGAGTATCCAGAGCCATGCCATATCGATATGGCTATGTCCGGTAAGAGATAGCTGCATCCGGTTTGCATCTTGATAGCGAGCAAGATGCTGTTTCATTATGCTACGAGCCCTTGACAGCATCACCTCATCCTGTAAAGCCTTCATACTGCTGAAATCCACGTTCTGCACTGTCTTGATCACGGCCTCACTAAGGAGCAGATATGCTTCACTAAACTCCTCAAGGGAGAATGCAGTCTCATAGGCAAGTTCCAGATCATACAAGAGTGCCTCACGCTCAAGATTGACTGCATATACCTCCAAGCTTAAAAATACATCCGGCTTTTGGGTATTGGTATAGGCATAGAGGACGATGGACACCTGCTCAGCATCAGGTAGATCCGCCTCCGTATGACGGACATCCAGGCCACAGGAGAGCTCATCATTCAAAAAAAGCAGGAACTGTGGGTTGTTGTTGTTCCAGATATCATCTGCTCCGGTTTGCACCTTGAGCCGTACTGTTTTCCCTTTCCACTGTTCGGGAACATTCACCTCACAACGCAGTAGACAGTGGTACTCATGCCCTCCAAATCCCTGACTCTGGTAAAAGGGCTTCCACCCGCTTTGCTCATGCCGTCTCTCCCACTGGTAGTAATCACACTCCTTTATCCAAATCTCCTGGATAGAAAAACGATCAGAGCCATCAATCTCTTTTAGTTGCTTGAGAGGACCCGCAACATAGTGCCGTAATGCTTCTTTGTTCATAGAGTCAGCTTACCCCTTCACCCCGGATGCAGAAAGGCCTCCGATGATGTAGCGCTGCAAGATTATGAACAAGACAATAATGGGTATGATGGACATCACCGAGGCTGCAAGAATGCTGCTCCAGTCAACTCCGTTGAACCCAATATAGTTCTTGATGGCAATCTGTATGGTGTACTTCTTCTGGTCACTGAGAACCAAGAGAGGCAGAATGTAGTCATTCCATCTCCACATGAAGCTGAAGATAGCCAGTGTCACCGTGCTGGAAGTCCCCAAGGGAAGCATGACATAAAGGAAGGTTTGGGCTTCATTGCTGCCATCAATACGTGCAGCCTCAACAAAAGAGAGAGGGATGGAGAGATAGTGTTGACGGAACATGAAGATTCCAGTCGTGGTTGTCACCACAGGGAGAATCACACCCCAGATATTGTTGTAGAGCCCAAGCTCACTGATGACCACCACCTGGGGAACGGTAAGGGTCTCTCCGGGAATCAAGGTACCGAGCAGGAAGATTCCGAATATCAGGTTGGTATAGGAGACCTCAAAGCGATAGATGGCAAGCGCATATCCACACATCGCACTTATGATCAGAGTAATAGCTGTCCCTACAACTGCAAGAAAGAGGCTGTTGAATACATAGCCGAAAAACCCGTCCCCAACAACCTTGATATAATGGGAGGGCGTCCAATCAGAGGGAAAGAGTGCCAAAGGATATGAGAAGAGTTCACCAGTCTGCTTGAATGAACTAAAGAATAACCAGATAATGGGAAAAAGCATCAACATTGCTACCAAAAATGTGAAGAGGGATGGCCAGAAGTGTTTGGGTAGTGTCTGTTTCATCATCGGTCCCCTCCATTGCTAATCTTGAATTGTACATAAGCAATAAAGGCAAAGATAATCATAACCAACAATGAGATTGCAGATGCATATCCATACTGCATCTGGTTGAAGCCCTTATCAAAAATGAATTGAATAATAAAAGTTGTATTCAGACCAGGACCACCTTGCGTGATACCTTGAACCAATGCGTATTCTTTCAGAAGGTTTACCGTAGAAAGTAGCGTAACCAGGAACGTGGTAGGAGCAAGCATAGGAATTGTCATATAAAAAAAGGTTTGGATGGAAGAACTTCCATCAATGGCTGCAGCTTCGTAAATATCACTGGATATATTGTTGATACCTCCAATAAAAATTACCATATAGAAACCAGTGGAGGCCCAGTTGCTGGCAAAACTGATGACGAAGGTTGCAAGCCTCGGATTGAGAGCCCACTGCATTGGCTCTCCCCCGATTGTCTGGATTAGGTAATTGATCAAGCCATATTCAGCACTGAACATCCAGTTGATGGTAATACCTACAACAAGATGGCTTAGGAGACTGGGAACATACACCATGGTTCGTGCAAGTCCCTTGATGGCAACGCGCTTACTGGTTACCAGAATGGCAATCAGGAGAGGGACAATCACCTTGAAAGGGAGACTAAACAAGGTGTATCCAAAGGTACGGCCCAATGCAGCATAGAATTTTGAATCACGTACCAGTTCGCTATAGTTAAGAAAGCCTATGAATTCCATAGTCTTCCATCCATCATAATTGGTAAGTGACAATCCGACACTTAAACACAGTGGCAATAAAAAAAAGACAGAAAAAAGAATCAGACAAGGGGCAATAAAAAACCAGAACGCTGTTACATGTCGTTTAACATAGGGTGTCTTCATAGGTATTGCATCCGTTCAGCAGTACATAACAGGAACAATCCGCCCTATCAAGTACATCGATTAAAAGAAATAGAGACTGGGCTGCCTTTTAGGACAGCCCAGAATCATACACATCAGTACTTAAGAGGCCAGCCAGATTTCTTGGACAGTAGTTCAGCAAAATCATTTAAAGCCTTTGCTGCACTGATATCACCATTGACTGCCTGACGTAGCGCATCGCGGTATTCATTGTCGTAGAAGTTTCTCCACATCGAGCTCTCATCGACACTGAATGCATAGGAAACCTTGGAAACTTCACTCTGAAGCACCTTGTAGTCCTCAGCAACCTGCTGGTCCGCTGGAGAATAGGTGACCCCCACCAAGGAAGAGAGTCCCTTGTCACGGTTCAGATAAGTCTGGAAGTTCTCCTTTGTGTAGAACCACTTCAGGAAATCTATTGCGAGATCCTTGTTATCTGCATTCACAGGAACTCCAAGACCACTTCCGCCCAGGATTGCGCTTGGGCCATCAGGACCGACTGGAGAAGGCATGACGCCCCAATTCATATCTTCAATCTGGTTGTAGAAGGTATTGTAGTTCCAAGTTCCACTGAAATAGATACCAACATCACCGTTTTTAAAGTAATCGGCCGGGTTATCGGTAGTACCACCGGCCCAGATAGCCTTCGGCATGAAAGAATTGTTCCACTTAATAAAGGAATCCAGAGTTGTAATGTTTTGAGGACTGTTGATTGCTACAACAAAGGAGTCACCATCCTTCTCAACCATTGAACCACCATTGGCATACATCAAGTTGTCATAGCGAGCTCTTGAGGAATCCATTGCCATACCATACTTCACTCCACCCTTTTCTTTAAGCAACTTCGCATTCTCCTCAAGTTCCTCAAAAGTCCAGGGGTCGTCAACTGTAGGGGCTTCTAGGCCAACACGGTCAAATGCATCCTTGTTGTAATATACGTTGGTGATCGTAAACTGCTGGGGAAGCGTTGCTTTTTTGTCACTCTTATAATCCTGCACAATGATCTCGACTGCCATCGGCTCAAAGATTGACATGTCAAACTCTTTGCTCAGATCGATGAACTCATCGGGATAAAGGCGGGAAAGACGGGTTGTAGCAATCAAGTCAGGCAGGTCATTGTTTCGTGCCATCAAGGGAAACTTCGTCAGCTGATCTTCGTAGGGAATTACCATCACATCGAGAGTGTTCCCTGTTTCCGTTGCCCAATCCTTCAAGGTGTTGAGCAGTGCGTCTTCACTTGAAGGCTCTTCACTGAGCATTACCTTAAGTGCCTCGGGACCCTGTATAGCCTCTTCCTTGGACCCTGTAGCAAAAACCATGCCTCCAAGAAGAAGAACTACCAATGCAAGAATTAATACTTTCTTCATATCATACCTCCTATTGTATGAATGTTCATTTCCAATTGTTAGAGCAGATGCTCATAATTGCAGTATAAAAGGACAGTCCTATAAATCTACAAGTATTTTGTCCAAATAGGCCGTAATACATTGCATTTTTTGCTCTACCGTTCAACAGCCCATTGATTTTGTCCTAGAGGGTCAAACCCACGATAGTTCACATTCTCTCCATTGACACACAAGGATTGATCATACCCCCCTTTCAATAACCCAAGTTTCGGGTCTTCAAAGAGATAGGAGCGTGTATTTGCTTTCAAATGTGCTTTCTCAATGGTCATAATAAATGCCTCGAAAGAACCGAAACTTGCCGACGAACCTACACGCAGTAGATATAGTACGTTTCTACCCTGTGCAATGAACTCGCGTTGCTTATTTGGTCCTGAGGTCACCATTGTGAGAGGATTCGAGCAGTAGATGGCACCATACCCTCCCTTTTGGGAGCGAACAAATATCCAAGGGCCTCGTATCTGATATTCAGCGAATTCTATAGTAGGAAGATAGAGATGAGTAAAATCCACTGGATGAGAAGGAGAGAGAGAAAAACTGACCGAAGCAAAGTTCTCGTACTGGTTCACCCTTGGAAGCGTTCCATTCCCCGCCCAATAGGAAGGACGTGCATGTCCAAACAACGCATGCTCCCCTGGGTGATTGACCCAGACCTGCTCAGTAGCGGAAAATATCAGATGGATTGGGTTCTCCTGAAAACCACGTTCTCCTACCCGGAAATTGTTCGCGCTGCTGAGCAACGAGTACATTGTCTTGCATGCATATACATCAGCATGTCCTTTGTATCCGTGTGTCGATTGACTTATCAAAGCCTTCCCTCTTGGCACCTGTACGTAGGGAAGATACTCCTCTGGCGCTTGATAATCGCTGAAGCAGAGGGCAGTAACTCCTTTACCAGCATGACTGGTATTTCCGATACCATAGCCGATCCAATTGATGAAGGATGGACAGTTGCTGTTGTTTCCAAACAGCTCCTTGGGATAGGTTCGTCCAGCAGTCGTACAGAAAATACCGTCCAGCGAGTATACTGCAAGGATATGATAGATGTAATCCATTGCCTTCTTTGCAAGGGCTTTCATCTCCTTATTACATGTCTGGGCATAGAGAGAAGAAAATCCAAGCGCATCAATCGGTAGATAGGGAGGGCTGTTCCACTCGGTAAATCCGATGACATAAAATGTTTCAAACCATGCCCTCAGTAGTCTGAGGGCCTTCTTTTGCATTTCTTTCCCACTCATACCACTATTGGTAAAGATCTCATCAGGATATTGCTCACCAGCAAGCAACTGGCAAACATGGAACATGAGTGCATGGTTTTCGCTATAAAACCACATTGCATCATCCCCAGGTTCATCATGCCAGTAACGGAAGTTCAGCAGACAGGCTTTCATCGAATCCTTTAATTCCTGTGTAAGATAAGGATGGCCCGAAAAGGTTCTTAAAATATGTGGGAAAAAAGAAAGATAGAAGTCACTGCAATCACTTCGTTTGTTTATGAAGGTAATCTGTCTCTTGAGTAAGTGTTCGAACTCATCCTGAGGACCTCCCGCATGCAGGATTGCGACTGCTCGGTTCCCGTTTCGCTCTCCATAGCGAGCAAGGAATGAGAACGCCTGTTGTTTTCGTTCTTCCATTGATGAAGCGGGAGGAGGAACAAGAGAGAATGGGAAATTCTCAAAGGCAAGCTGATAACGAATTTCCATGCCCTGCACGGATGTTTTTGTAACAAACTGCAGATATCCGATGGGAAGATTCTCACAGGGACCAAGGGAAGCGATGTTCTTTCTTGGTCTGAAAATTGCATCAGTGGTGTAGAGATCCCAAACCATGTAATTCTCTTCAGTAGCACCCACAAGAGAGACCACCATCTCAGTATCCTCATATGGATTGGGACAGAAGAGCACTACATCCCCCTCCCTCACATGATTGCTCATACAGCTGAGATCGCCCATGGCCTTCTCCACTGCTAGTACCAATTCCGGTGAGCGATTCCCGATGGGAAGTTTTTGTATCAGAGAAGGTTGTGCTTCCACACATGTAAGCGAAAACGAGCAATCACTATCGCGTTCAGCAAATTCATCGAAAAAGACAACCAGCTCATTATCCCCCGCTTGAAGACTAAATTTGACCTGGGTCGCTTTTATCTGGTTTCTAAGGTGAGGAGTAAACGAGGTAACAAATGAACCATTGAGATAAAGACGCGCACCACCCGCAACAGACAATTCACAGGTAAGGTTCATCTCTTGCTCTACCTCCAGATAGGTAAGAGCGACGGCACTGATCCAGGTTGGGTTAGGATAAAATCCAGAGAGGGAAATAACCGGATCATCAAAAGGAAAATGTGCAGATAGCACATGATTTTCCCCGCCAAGTGTAGCCGTTGCACCAACCTGTTTTCCAGAAAACAGTGGGTAGCCATCCATGGCTTCTCTTCTTCGTTTCACAAAGGCCTCTCGTACAGGATTGGTATGGCTGGCAGAACCGACAGAACCTTCCCAGACATTTGCTTCTTTTTCGATTTTTACTGGAGTACCACTGACTGGTTCCTCATGTATCTCGGATATCAAGAAACGATTGATATATTTTGCGTTTTGTAGTGGATAACGTAGATAGTTCACTGGATACCCCTCCTAGTGATAGTATGAAACGACATTTTTGCAAAATCCACGTATTTCTTGCTCTCTTGTCTTCAATCTCTTGCATTTCATGCGAATTAGGATAGCATACATGCATGAGACATGAGGTACCTGAACTGCTTTTTGACCCTTCCTTAGTCATTACGGTAAACCGGGTGGATGATCCGGTTTTCTATGTCTTTGACTACCAGAAGAGACGCTTGAACATGGAATTCCAGCACTTTCATACCTACTGGGAGGTATATATTCTTTTCGATGATGCCGCCGGTCATGTCATCGAAGGCGAGTACTTCTCATTGCAACGGTATGATATTGTGCTTCTCAAACCAGGTTTGCTGCATAAGAGTACCTACGAGGAGCATGCTAAACCAAAAGCTCGCTTGGTTATCGGATTTAGGATTGAGGAGAACCCCAAGGGGTTCGAGCGGCAGACTGAGCGCCTGCTTTCACTTTTTAAACAGAAAATACCCGTCTTTCGTTTTAATGGTCAAGTTCAGGAAGAAATTCATCGTCTCCTAAATAGAATCTACCTATTGGGAACTGAACAACCTATTAATGCAGAGATGATGATACACCAGAGTTTCATGGAACTGCTTTGGGTGTTGTATACCCAGAAAAAATATAACCAATATACAAAACAAGCAAGTACCAACTCAGTGAGTGAGAAAATTTATGCAATCACCAGCTATCTGCATACACACTACGACGAAAGGCTCTCCCTCCCTGATATTGCACAAAGCTTCTCGATTAGTCCATTCTATCTCTCCAGGCAGTTTAAACAAGTTACCGGAGCAAGCTATGTCACCTATTTGCAGATGATTCGAATCCGTCACGCACAGAATAACCTGCTCTACAGCAAGAAGCCGATCCAACAAATTTGTGAAGAGAGTGGTTTTCCCTCCTTCAGCCAGTTCAACCGTGTCTTTCATCAATACTGTAATATGAGCCCATCAGCATTCAGGAAAGATACCGATCATCGCTCCCAACTCTTGCTTAGGCGTTCAGATCCTGAACACAACACCAAAGCAACGCTTCCAAGAATTCTGCAAACACCTGAGGAACAGGGCTAAAGATGCATATCTTTAGTTGAAAAATCAGTAAGAGGAAGAGAAACAGGAGCCTTGTCTAGGTGACTTTTGTAGATAGCAAGCACCAACTCCAAGGCATCCCGTCCGTCTTGAGCTGAAACATATGGTCTTCGGTGTTCTTCTATTGATCGCTTGCAATCCTCATACACACGTTGATGGCTAGTACCATAGATAGAGGAGAAGGGTTCTTCCTGTCGTAATCCGCCAAGCTTTTGAATCTTAGAATCAGAAAAATTCCAGGCTTCAATATGCTGCCCATACTCTCCTCCCAGAGCAGCGGTACCACGTTCTCCAATGATCATCAAACGTTCCTCAAGATCTTTTTCGAAGACATTGGTGGTTCCTTCAAAGGAACCAATCACTCCATTGGAAAATTCTATATATCCGATTCCCAAATCCTCTACTTCCAGATAAGGGTGGTAACGGTTTGCCAATCTTCCATAGACACGATCAATCTTGCCGCCTGCAAACCATCGCATCAAATCCAAGCCATGAATGCACTGATTCATCAAGGCTCCGCCATCCTTCTCCCATGTTCCCCTCCAATTAGCCTGCTGATAGTAGGACCTGTCTCGGGCCCACCGTACCTGGACCGAGATGTGACTCAGAGAGCCAAAAGATTTGACATCTAGTGCAGAGCGAATTATTTGTGATGCATCATTGAAACGATTCTGTTGACAGACGGAAAGCATTACCTGTTGCTTCTTAGCCATCTCCAGCATATTGTCTGCGTCTGATAGACTGAGTGCCATTGGCTTCTCAACCAATACATTGATTCCTCGAGCAAGACACTCTAGAGCAATTTCAGCATGGCTACCGCTGTCAGTTGCAATGGCAACCATGTCGAGATTGCAACTGTCGAGCATCTTTCTATAGTCCTGATATCGCTCTATTGGCAGATCTTGGAGTTCTAGTCCAGAGAGCAGGGCATCAATTGCCTGTGAATTGATATCACAGAGTGCAACCACCTCCATCCCAACCGCTAGGGCAGAGGGAAGGTGATTGTATGCGATACGCCCACACCCGATCAACGCATATCGCATAGGCTAGCGAATCCTCACCGCTTTCTCTTCAGCTTCAATGGCCAATTCAATAGCCCTGAAAGCATGTTCCTGTTTCATTGCCGTCTCACTGCGGTCAAGGCAATCTCTGATCAAACGGCCAAAATACGGAAACCCCACTTTTCCACCCACTTGAAAATGCTTTTCTCCCTCTCCATCAACCAAAATCACATGGTCACCCTCTTTGGAGGCTGCTACATCGATGTATTTTCGTAGCTCCATGTATCCTTTGGTGCCCACAATAAACATTCGTCCATCTCCCCAGGTGCCCAAACCATCGGGAGTGTACCAATCAAGAGAGAAGTAGCAAGGAACTCCATTGCTTGTGGTAAAGCAGGCATCTCCATAATCTTCCAGTCCTGGATACTCCCTGTGGTACAAATTCCCTACCCTGCTGGAAACCAATGTAGCATCCTCTGCACCACTGAACTGCAGAATCTGCTCTAGCTGGTGACTCCCGATATCCACCAGGATTCCCCCATATTTCTTTTTGTCAAAGAACCATTCAGGCCTGCTTTTTGCAGCGAGGCGATGAGGCCCCCAACCACGAATTGAAACAATATCACCTATTGCGCCTTCTCTCAGGAGCTTTTCAGCGTAGACAGCCGCTTCTACATGGAGCCGTTCGCTGTAGTAGACAAACCACTTTCGCCCAGTCTCAGAGACTTTCCTTCGTGCACGGTCAACCTGCTCCTGGGTGGTGAAGGGAGGCTTATCGGAGAAGTAATCCTTTCCATGATCAAGCACTTCCAGTCCCAGGGGACCCCGCAGGGAAGGTATGGCGGCACTGGCGATTAATTGGACTGAGGAATCTACCAGTACTTCCTTTTTGGAGACTGCCTGCTTCGCTGATGGGAATTTTTCCACAAATTGCGCTACTTTCCTCTCATCAGGATCATAGACCAAGGCAATCTCTGCCCCTGCCTCCTTCAAGCCGTTGCACATGCCAAAGATATGACCATGATCAAGGCCGATGACTCCAACAATAAACTCCCCATTCTTGCAAACCGGTTGGGGCTTTCCTTCCGGCGCATACTGCTGTCCATCCATTTTCTGCATTACAGACCTCCTTTTCATTGTCCCATCGTCCCAAGACTGATCTCGTTGGAATCCTCAAGATTTTCCACAGACCTGAGTTTCTTGTGATACCTCACCATTCTCTTGAGCATCCCCTCGGTCGTATAGAAAGGATCATCCTTTGCAAGAGGGAGGGTAACACTACCATTCTCTGTAGAAGATTTGTACATGGCACAGATCAACTCCACAGCCTTCCTACCCTCCTCTGCAGTGACCAAGGGAGGCTCATCATTTGCTATTGCTTCCAAGACATTTCTCAGTTGTGCGTCATGCCCTTCCAAAGAGAGGGCAGGAAGTGCCTCATAGATTGTCTGCAACTCCTCTTCAGTCTCCGGGCTTGGCTCAAAGAACCCATTTGGCAACTGCTTCACAGATTTCACATACCAGGGGATGCCTATTGAAGCTTTCTCAGTGGCCAGGAAAAACTCCTGCTTTTCATCGTGGTCAACCAAGGAAGCGTTGACCTCCGCCACCAAGGAAGGATACGAAAGAATTGAGATGGACGCATCCTCAACCTCGCTATTGGTGTGATTCACATTGCTCATGACCGATACAACCTGATTAGGAACACCGATAAGCCACTGAAGGATGTCAATCTGGTGTACTGCATGATTGAGCGTACAACCACCGCCTTCCTTCTCATACGTCCCCCGCCACCAGAGGTCGTAATAAGCTGATCCCCGCCACCACATGGAGTTCACTCGGGCCAGGAGCACCCTTCCTAGTACTCCTTCATCCAAGAGCTGTTTCACACGCATGGGTGCAGTGCGAAAGCGATTCTGACTGATCACGGAAAGGACCTTTCCACTTCTCTTCTGGGCTTCAATCATACGGTCACACTCAGCGAGGGAGGGAGCCATCGGTTTCTCAACAATGACATGCTTGCCCGCCTGCAGGAAATCTACCGCTACTTGGCAATGCAGGGAGGGTGGCAGGCAGAGGGAGACCAGGTGGATGTCACTTCGCTCCAACAACTCATGATAGTCACTGGTAATCGCAACCTGGTCACCAAGATTTCCTCGCTTCGCTAGTTTTTCAGCCTTCGACGGATACAGATCACAGAGAACCCGTATCTCACAAAGACTCCCTGATGCAAGATACCCCTTTACATGAGCTGGCGCAATATTTCCTGTTCCTATAATGGCAACACCAAGTTTTTCCATAGATTCCTCCCTTTTATTTGTAAGCATACGTGCTCTATCCTGCAACACAATGTGTGATTATTAACAGAACATGGACATTCTTGTGATTGGCTGCATACCCTGTGTTTCACGCTTCCAGCTCCTTCTGATACACAGCCGGCAAGAGTACTTCAACAGAGAATCCTCTCTCTCTCATTTTCAGAGTCAATCCAAAGCCTGGCCCATATGCATAGAATATTCTTTGATGAATATTGAACAACCCGATGTGTTTTCCTCTAAGATGCAGCTTCTCTTGGAATGACCTTTGTGGATCAGTCTCCATTTGGTGTTGCAATCCTGCAAAGGCTTCCCTCCCACACCCAGGTCCATTATCCGATACATTGACATGCAATCCCTTTTCATCAAAGAACATCTTTACCTCAATGAAAATCGTCATCTGCCGTAGATAGACACCATGGACAAAACAGTTCTCAACCAGCGGTTGGATGCAGTACTTAAGAATGCGGATGTCATCGGGGACTGAATCGTCAATATCAAGCGAGAACGTAAAAAGATCTTTATAGCGGATCTCCTGTAAATTTACATAGTTCCGGATGTACCTGATTTCAGAGAGCAACGGTATTTCGTTACGTTTTTCCCGTAGATCGACGTGAAGAATATAGGAAAGTGAGCGCAAGGTATCGAGACTTCTCCTCTTATCTCCCTCTTCCACGACACTTACCAAACTGTCGAGCGTATTGAACAGAAAATGAGGGTTCATTCTTGCCTGCAATGCTTCAAATCGCGATTCCGCTTGCATAGCCTCATATCTTCTCATATTCGCATGGAGGCGTACATACACCACCATGAGTACCAAGAACACAAGCGAGAACAATCCTGCAAGCAACAGCACAAACAGATAATTCTTCCGTGACTGGCTCACAATGGTACTCCAGGGAATCTTGGTTGAAAACGTCAAGGCCAAGGGTGTATTCCTTGAGAAGAGAGATATGTAGGACTCTTCTCTTGTAAAAACCATCCCATCGCTGAGGTCAATCGACCCCAACAGCTGAGAATCTTCTCCCATAGTCGGCATCGATAGAATCTGGAGTGGTATATTTCTGCTGGATTCCAAGACCATTCCTTCACTGTCATAAATCAGTACTTCTATGGGAGTGGGAGTGTCTCCCAATTCTACCTTGTACGCATTCATATGCTGAATCAGCAGAGAGGTAAGGTTGAACTCAAGAAATGCAAACGCAACCCGTCCATCTTCCCCAATGTACCAGTACACCACGGGAAGTATCGTTGACAAATCCATATCATCACGAAAAGAGGGAGCAACCTCAAACCCGAAGGAGCCAAATCCACGGCTTCCCAACACCTTGAACATAGATCGCTTTTCTTCTGATAGATACACCTTCCACCAAGGGTTCTGCTCTGTAACTGCCTTGTTTACATTGGGTGCATAGTACGTGGTACCATCACTGGCAATCATCCATGCTCGGTCAAGACTTGCAGAGGTAAGTCGTAAATCGAACAACTCTTGTACGAAATCGAGGTCATGGTCTTTCTCTTGTTGGAACCGCAAAAGCAACTGCACTCTGGTTGCAGCTTTCTCAATTGGGGAAAAGATGGTTTTCTGCAAATTATCTGTATACACCTGTAGGAATTGCTCATTGTTCCTCAGCAACTGGACGGTGCTTCTCTGAACCCAGAACCAGCTGACAACCAAAATGATTGAGACAAGTGCAGAAAGACTGTAGATCAACATACGATACCATGATTGTTTTACATGGCTTCTGAAAATCTCAGGGCTTGCCATTCGACAACTCCTGCCCTGAAGAAAACTCTTTTCTATACTGTCCTGGTGAGACTTTATAGCATTTCTTGAAACACCGATTCAGGTAAGAACTATCTCCAAAACCCACGCGATCGGCAATCTCTTCCATGGTCCAATCTGTTTCCTGCAGGTATTTCGCCGCCATTTCAGAGCGATAGGCATGCAAGTATTCAACAAACGTCATATTGCATTTCTTACTGAAAGATGCACTCAAATAGCTGGCAGAGACGTTGGCGAATGCAGCAACTGCCCCCAGGGATATCTCCTGATTGTAGTTGCGTTCAACATACTGAATGGCTTTCTTGATATAAAGGGGAAGGCATGTATTGGAAAAGTAATGAATCTGAGGTTCTCTCTGGTTCATGATTCTCAGGATCTTGTCCAGGACTTGCTCAAGATCCTTCTGGAAAACCGGTTTGAGCAAGTAGTCGAATACGGAGAGCTTGATTGCTTTCTGTGCATAGGAGAAATCACCATAGCCGCTGATAATCACCACCAGACCTCGCCAATGCTCACTCCTTACTTCTTCCAAGAAATGCAATCCTGATCTGCCGGGGATCATGACATCACTGAATAAAACATCAATCGTTTGGGATGCAAACATCTCCTTGGCCATCTCATAGGTTGAAGCTTTTGCAACAATCTCAAAGGCAGGATTGTATGCTGCAATGTAGGAACAGTATCGCTCCATTGCATTTGGTTCATCTTCTATGAGCATTACCTTCATACTGACCTCCTCCTAGCAGATTACCCCAGTACTATCATTGTACACATCCTTTATATATCGTACAGGGATAGCCCACTGTCCGTTACCAGTCCTTTCTCCTCATCCTTTCACACCGGTCAATGCTATCCCTTCCACAAAGTACCGTTGAGCACTCAAGTATACCAGAACAATGGGAGCAATACTGATTAATGTTGCTGCCATCACCTGATTCCATTTAACATCGAAGTCACCTCGAAGCAATGCAATCCCCAAGGTTAGGGTCCTGTTCCTATCACTCTGGATGAATACCAGTGCATATAGGTATTCGTTCCAGATATTCAAGAGGGTGATGATCAGCAAGGTAGTCAATGCTGCCTTTGAAAGGGGGATAATGATTGAGACAAACCGTGCCCAGTAGCCATATCCATCTATGACTGCAGCCTCTTCCAGCTCACGGGGAATACTCAAGAAGAATTGCCTGAGCAGGAATGTCCCGTAGGCTGTGAAGATTCCACTCAGAACAAGTGACCAGTGGGTATCCAACAAACCCATCTCGCGAAATATGATGAAATTTGGGATAAGCACAACCTGTCTGGGAATCATAAGTGTTGCAAGGTAGAGAAAGAACAGCGCATCACGACCTCGGAACTGCAACCTTGCAAAGGCATATGCCGCCATGCTGCTCGTTGTCAGAGTGCCCAGGATAACCAGGGCAGATACCTTGATGGTGTTCCATAGGTAGGTGGTGAATGGCAACACTTTGAATACTTCTCGATAGTTCTCAAAATGAAAGCTTGATGGCCAGAGTGAGTACTGCCTTGTATAGACCTCGGTATAGGTTTTGAAGGATGTGGAGACCATCCACCAGAAGGGAATAAAGAAGAAGAGTGTCAGGCCTACCAGCAATACATACCAAAACCAATTCCTGGTGATCTTTTTCCAATTGATTGTTCTCATTGTTGTTGTTTTCATCAGTCGCACACCCATTTGTCAGAATAGTGGTTCTGTACCAGTGTTATGATAAAGATTGTCAGGAAGAGAATAAGACTGAGCGCTGAGGCATAGCCCATCCTGAAAAACTGGAACCCATTTTGATAGATATACATTACCAACGTATTGGTAGCGTTTGCAGGACCTCCCTTGGTGAGAACGGAGGTAAGGTCAAATATCTGGAAGGAGCCGATCAGGCTTGTTGTCAATGCAAAAAAGGAGGTGGGACTGATCAAGGGGATTGTGATATGGAAAAAGACAGCACTACTGCTTGCCCCGTCAATGGAAGCCGCTTCATAGTAGGACCGGGGTATGCCCTGAAGACCAGCGAGAAAGATAACCATGAAGTACCCCAATTCTTTCCAGAGTCCAACAAAGATTACCGAAGGCATCGCCCAGAGAGGAGAGACCAAGAATGGTATGACCTCTATACAAAACAGGGAGAGAACATGGTTGATCAATCCGTTTTCGGAGCTTTCCAACAGGGGGGCCCAGATCAAGGCTACGGCAACGCTTGAACAAACAGACGGGAGAAAGGCAATGGAACGAAAGAAATTTCTTCCATGAAGCTGCTTATTCAGCAGGATAGCCAAGAGCAGAGAGAGAATCAGATTCAAAGGCACTTTGATGAATGAGTAATACGCGGTATTTTTCAATGCCAACCAGAATACATCATCACCAAGCAACTCCTTATAGTTTGAGAGTCCACTGAAGGAAGGGGTATTCAGTAAGCCCCAGTCGAGGAAACTGATGCCAAACGATGCGAAGGTTGGAATCATGGAAAAGAGGAGAAAGCCTATGATGTTGGGCAAGAGAAAGAAAAATGCTGCCCGGTGCTCAGCTCGTCTCATTTTGGACAATTTCATAAGGGATATCCTCTAATAGGGTATAGGAAGAGAAATCACCGGATAGAAGACCTATCCGGTGATATTTTCAATACTACTTGGAATTGGTCTCAATGATCTTGGTAATATCCGAGCGGATATCAGCCATCGCCTGGGCAGCTGTCTTGGTACCCAGCATTGCACTTTGTACAGCGGGAATAACCTTCGACTCAATTGCTGCATAGCCAGTGCGAAGTGGCAGGGTATGCCCATACTCCTTTGCAATCAGTTCACTGTTCTCCTTGATCTTTTTTGGATAGAGGTTGGGATCAAGATACAGGGCCCAGTTCTCTGCAATATTCAATGTGGGCGGGAACCGTTTTGCACGAACATACAGATTCTCACCCTCTACTCCGCGGAGGAACTTTGTGAAGATCCATGCTGCTTCCTTCACCTTGGATGACTTGCTCATGCTGATGGTATTGCTCTTGAACACGGTGGTGTTCTTGCTGTCCACTGCCTGAGGCATGGTCCAAGCCTCGAAGCGCATTCCTTCAATCTTCTGGATGGCGAGAATTTCCTGTGCTGAACCACTCATCATGGCGATGGTTCCATTACTGAACCATCTTCTCAAAGCTTCCGTATTACCACTATTGATGGTGTCTTTCGGCATATAACCTTCAGCATACAGGTCAGCGAGCATCTGGATTGCTGAGGCAGCTTCCTTGCTGTCTCCGGTATACTGGCTCTTGTCCTCACTGAGCAGGGTGCCACCTTTGGACCAGATGTGAGGAAGTACGCTGGAAAGATAATTGGTATCTATGGCAAAACCATATACCTTATCCTGTTGAGGATTGAATGAGCGTACAATACGTTCAAAGTCTTCTGTAGTCCAATCCAGTGAGGGAAGTGCTATTCCTGCATCCTCAAATGCATCAAGGTTCAGCAACATGTACAAGGGAGCAGTGCCCCAGGGAAGACCATAAATCTGGCCATCGACAGTTGCTTCTTCAATTCCCATCTTTGGGTAGAGATCCAAGTCAATTCCATCTCGTTCAATATACGGACTGAGGCTCTCTACAGCACCAAGCTTTATGAAGTCATAGAAATAATAATCATCAATGCGCATCACATCGGGCGCCATGTTTCCAGCAATCATGGTCATGAGTTTCGTGTGGTAGTCAGAATATCCGCTGACAATAGGCTCGATCTTGATATCAGGATGAGATTCCTCAAAAGCCTTGATAATATCCTGCTCTACACCGATGGCATCGGGATTCCCCCAGAATGCGTACTTGATGGTAACAGGTCCTGTACTCTCTTTTGCTTCCTTCTCTCCTTGTGCCCAGACTGCTGTGAATACCAGCAAGAGACACACCGCGAGCAATGTAATTCGTTTCATCATACTAACCTCCTATGGTTTTGATGGTATGCCTCAATACTCACGGGCATTGGCTGACAAAGCCATGGTCAAATTTTAGAGAAACTTGTACATTCTTTTGATAATTTTCAATACTATTGCACAGAATTCACAAACGCCAATTCTATACAACCGAGTAAATACTATTCATTTGTAGAGAAGATATAGCAGCATCCTCAAATATTGGTGCATCATCGGCTTTCCTGCAGAGCAGGAATCAACAAATTACTGCAATAGGCCAAGCCCTCTTCAACCAAGTCAAATCCTGCTGAGCTGATGTTCCAGTCCAGAAAGAGCCCCCTGATGGCTCTATTGAACAGTACTGCCAAATAAGAGCTTTCCCTGTCTTTCCTGAATTCACCTGTTTGCTGTCCTTCCTCAATGATGCTTCTGATGAATGTGTGCCAGAATCGGGACTGGTCGGTAATGACCTTGGTGGAACCCTCGTTGCTCACCTGGTTGGCATAGAGTACTTTCAGCATCTCAACACCGATGACATCACGCACATAGGTGAGCTGCAACTCAGTGAACTTCATCAGCTTCTGCGCGGCACTCTTCTCGTTGGATACCTCACCTTCAATACTCCGGTAGTAGGCATCAATGGCCCAGAACTCCTGAACAATGATATCACTCTTTGTGGAGAAGTAGGTATAGAAACTCCCCTTTGCAGTACCTGCATAGTCGGTTATTTGCTGGATAGAGACCTGGTTGAACCCCTTCTGCTTGAAGAGCGTCAAAGCACTCTCAAATATCAGGCGCTTAGTTGCCTCAGCTTTGCTTGTCCCCTTTGATTTCTTGGCCATTACCCTTCCTTATAGGAGAATCTTCCCTGGATTCATGATGTTCTTTGGGTCAAACGCTTGCTTGACAGCACACAGCAGCTGGTACTCCGCCCCTGGAGTCACGTCCTTGAAGAACGACCTCCTCTTCAACCCGATACCATGCTCCCCGCTGATCTTCCCCCCAAGCTCCTTGACAATAAATACATAGAACTCGGAAAGCAATCGTGGTTCCATTTCCAACCACTCCTCCATGGAACTTTCGGGATTCTTTACCAGTGTTGCATGAAGGTTACCATCTCCGGCATGGCCATAACAAGGAATTTTCATGTTGTATTTGCTGGAGAGTTGCTCGAGACGAGGGATCACCAAGGGAATGGAACCGATGGGGACAACCACATCTTCCAGGCTCTGAATAGGACTGTAGACCTTGATGGCCTCGGCTATATTCCGTCTGATAGACCAGATTCTCTCCCTGGTTGTAGCGTCCTCAGCGATATAGACCTCCATCGCCTTATGATCAGCGCAGAGATCCCCAACCTGGATCAGATCATGTTCGACCTGTCCTTCATCAGTTCCATCAATCTCAATGAGCAACATCGCACCCACTCCCTCCAGAGGCAGACTTTCATTCAGATAGGAGCAGGACATCTCAAGCGAACTTCTATCCATAAACTCAATACTGGTGGGGATAATCCCTTGTTTCATGATCAGGGGAACGACAGAGATGGCATCCTGGGCAGTCCTAAAAGGAACCAAGAGATTCGAGGCAGAGGTGGGCACGCCAAGGAGTCTGATCGTTGCCTTGGTGATGATGCCAAGGGTACCCTCTGAACCGATGTACAGTTGCTTGAGATCATACCCACTAACATCCTTGGTCACCTTCCCTCCCAATTGGACTATCTCTCCCTTAGGAGTAACAACCTCCATCCCGAGGATATAGCGTCCAGTTACCCCGTATTTCACTGCCTTCCCACCGCCCGCGTTCTCCGCTATATTGCCTCCCAGGAAGCAGGTCTCCAGACTCATCGGATAGCCGGCGAAGAAGAGACCGGTCCTCTTTAGCTGCTCATTCAGTTCATTGGTGACAATCCCCGCTTCCGCGGTTACGGTTAGGTTTGCTTCATCAATCTCCAGTACCTTGTTCATCTTCTCAACCGAGAGGACAATCCCCCCATGGATGGGAATGGCCCCACCAGAGAGACCAGAGCCAGCACCCCGAGGGGTCACCGGTATGGTGTATCGGTCAGCCAACTTCATGACCTCACTGATCTGCTCAGTAGAGATGGGGGTAAGCACCACCTCCGGCATATTGCTGAACTGTTCCCTACTGGTCTCGTCATGGCTGTAGTTCTCAATTCGTTCTGTGTCGGTGAACAGGTTATGCTCCCCTACAATTGCCTTCAGCTCCTCAAGAATGGTTGGGGTAATTGCTGTATAGCTGGTGTTCATGCCTTCCTCCTCTGCTCAAGGCGCCTCTCGATTTCAGGAAGTACCTGGAACAGGTCCCCGATGATCGCAAAATCAGCAAGTCCAAGAATATTTGCCTGTTCATCACTGTTGATCGCCACAATACACTTGGCTGTCTTGATACCTGCGAGGTGTTGGATGGCGCCAGAAATACCTGCAGCAAGATAGAGACGGGGAGATATGGTCTTCCCTGAAAGTCCGACCTGATGGGGATAGGAAGCCCAGCCCCGGTCCACTGCGTCCCGACTCGCTCCTACCTCTGCCCCAAATGCTTTTGCCAGACGCTCGATTAGGGCAAAGTTCTCCCGTTTCTTAAGCCCCTTTCCCCCGGAGATGACGATATCTGCCTCTTCGATGGATCCACTCTGACCTTCCAGAGTTCGCAGTCCCAAGACCTCAACAGAGGATTTTTCATTCTTTACAGCAAGCGGTACCTCCTTCACCACGAAAGAACGATCATAGTCGGCTTCAAGCGGCTTGGTAGAACGTGGTCTGACGGTGGCCATCTGCGGACGGTGGCTCGGGGTCTTTATCGTTGCCATGATGTTGCCCCCTATTGCAGGGCGGGTCTGCAAGAGATTCCCTGACCCTTCCTCGATAGCCAGTTCGGTGCAGTCGGCAGTCACCCCTGCATGAGCCTTGACTGCCACATAGGGCATCAAGGTCCTTCCAGAGGTGGTTGCTGCTGCAATGATGATCTGCGGCTCTTCCTCAGAAATAAGACGGAGAAGTTGCTCAGCATACCGTTCACAAACAAACGAGGAAAGTGAAGGATCATCGGCTAGATAGATGATATCTGCTCCCTGGGCGGAGAGCCGCTTCAAGTCTTCCAATTTGACATTGTAACCGATGACTACTGCTGCGAGTTTCACGTCGAGAGTATCGGCGAGGGACCTTCCCCGTGCCAATAGCTCATATGAGACATCCTTTATCCTACCCTGATGGCACTCACTGATCGTCCAAACCTCATGCATTGCTTCCTCCTAGCAGATCACGTTCCTCAAGGAAGGTGAACAGTTTCTCGACAGCTTCATGGAGCGAAGCATCATCCTCTACCTTTACCATGCTGCATTGCCTGCTAACTTTAGGAGTCTCTATCTTTACCACCCGGGTGGGAGACCCCTTCAGCCCCAAGAACGCTGGATCTGCCTCAAGATCAGAGGCACCCCATGTGATGATCTCTGTGGCCATGGCACGTTTTTTTCCTTTGAGGGTGGGAAGACGAGGCTCGGCAATTTCCTTAACCACGGTAAGGAGGGCTGGAAGAGGAGACTTAACTCGCTGGTACCCCTCCTCGATCAAACGCTCGACTATCAGATTCTCTGCATCAATCTCTTCTATTGAAGCAACATAGGAGAGCACCGGAAGGTCCAACCATGAAGCCACGGCCGGTCCTACCTGGGCAGTATCACCATCGGTTGCCCGCTCCCCGGTAATGACCAGGTCGGGAAGGCCAATCTTCTCTATGGCTTTTGAGAGGACATAGGAAGTTGCCCAGGTATCTGAGCCGGCAAAGGCCCGGTCATTGAGGTGATAGACATCATCACATCCCATGGCAATGGCCTCCTTGAGTACTTTTACAGCACTCGCCGGTCCCATGGTGATGACCGTCACTCGTCCACCACTGCGGTCTTTGATCCGCAACGCCGTTTCCAAGGCATACACATCCAGAGGATTCAAGATAGCTGCGGAACCACTACGGATCATGGTGCCGGTCTCCTTGTCCATCTGGACATCACTGGTCTGCGGGACCTGCTTGATAAGAACAATACTGTGCATGAAAATTCCCCTCTTTTTCTCTATCCTAAGAGGGGTTTCTCTCTAGGTCAACAATTTTTTTGACCGCGGTCAATTTTTGTAAGAGATGACACCGCGCATGATATTCGTTTGCATCTGTTGCTAGAGTTTTGCTCTACCCCAAGAACAAGGGAAGAGATGCAAGGTTATATTGGCATAGAACATCGGGAACATTTTCGAAAGACGTTCCTCACACCGTTACTCGCATCTGGAAAACTCCGGATGACCATACCAGACAAGCCTACCAGCAGGTATCAGAAGTACTTTACCGTACGATGATTTTCAGCTGGAGAATCACTACATTCCTGAGAGCATATCCAGAGCTAGGTCAAATAGGCCCAGCTCGTAGTAGAGGTCAAGCACGGTATAGCGGTTTCGGATCATCTGAGCACCAGTTACTGCATGGCGGAGCCCTTCCAGATTACTTGCAATATCAGCAGGAGAAATCGGACAGCCAACTTCCTTCATTGCTTCTTTCAGTTCCTGATACGGAGGTAGTTGCTTCTCCATTTTCTCAATCAAGGCAGGGAGCAAGGAGATAAGCTTCTCCCTTCGGGTTAGCAGCGCATCCCCATCAAGGAATTTCTCTTTTGCGATGGCCAAAGTCTGTTTCCTTACACTTTCATTGGGAAAGAATGCTGCAATCGATTGCACGCGTTCCTCCCAGCTCTCTGCACCGGTGAGGGGGATATTAGCAAGGTCCAACTGCTTGAGCTGTTCATAGAGGTAGGTAATGGTCAGGGTACCGATGGAAACCTTAAAGCCATGACTTACCGAAAGTCCATCCTTGCTCAAATGTTCCATCTCCCAGATATGGCTGATTAAGTGCTCAGCACCACTGGCAGGGCGTGAGTCGTGCATCACCTGCATCGCAAACCCACTTGCTGAAAGCGCATCGAAGAGGAGACCGATGGAACGGCCCCTTCTCTGGGATATCCCTGCATGATGGGCGTATACTTTTCTCAGCGGAATCTGGACCATATCCCATACATCACGGCGGATGGGATGCACTCCAACCAGATCTGCAAGGATCCAATCCATACCGGCAGTGTACTTGGCCATGCAATCACCAAAACCACTTGCTATCATGTCCATGGGAGCTTCACGGAGTACTTTGGTATCAGCAAGCACCACCATAGGGGCAGCACAGGGAAGCGTCTGCTTAAAACCACCTACCGAGACTGCTGCACCATAGGAGGTATATCCGTCAACAGAGGGAGCGGTGGCAACAACCATATAGGGACGGTCCAACTCAGCACTTGCACGCTTGGTAATATCATTGAGTGTTCCAGAGCCCAAGACCACTGCAATGCTGTTGTCCATCTCCAGACTCAGCCTAACTTGTGCAATTGCATGTTCATCAGCATAGGGCTGCGGTTCAGAAGGAAAAATGAACTGTCTGACCTGGATATCAGCCTTCTCAAGCGATCTGGAAACAGGGAACCCACCCACTTTCAGTGTAATGCCATCTGCTACCAATAACGCTGGGGTATGCCCGAAGGCCTCTATAAAGACTGATCCTACCCGTTCAAGAGCATCTTCTTCGACTACTGAAATTTTCGTATCCATGCAAGCCTCCCCGCCCAGCATACCACAGACTCTTGTAGCGGGAAAAGCTGTAGGATACACTACCGGCATGAAGAGACAGACCTTTTCCATCCTTGCCGATTCCATCTCCACCTTTGCAGGATATGTCCCTAAGGAAAATGAACTCTTCTACCCCCGAGAGGGAGTAGATGTAACATGTGTAGAACATACCTGGTGGTATCTCCTCAAAGAGCGTACAGGATTGCAACTTCTCATGAATGAGGCTTACTCAGGAAGCAGGATAAGCAGGACAGGTGTTCGTCCCCGCTCCTCTTCCTTTTTGGACGATAGAAGGCAACAGCGGCTGAGCGGTGATATCATCATCGTGTTCGGAGGAACCAATGATTGGGGACAGGCGGAAGAACCTACCACCATGGAGATTTTCCAGGAAGCGTATAAGACATTGGTTCGTGATATGCTTAGAAATCATTCATCAAGTGAACTGTACTTCTGCACCCCATTACAGAGAACTGACAGGGCCCTTGATGAAGAGAACATCCATCACTGGAGTCAGCTAGACTTGGCTAGAAGTATAAGGGAGATTGTTGCGGGGCATGAGGGAGCCAACTTCATAGACCTTGCCAGATACCCTATCAAGGCCGGTGACGGACTCCTTTCTGATGGGCTACACCCCACCAGAAAGGGCATGGAAGTACTTGCTACCCTGATGCAGAGAGGACTGGGGCTTTAGATTCCGGCGAGGCATTTCATCCCTCGCTGATACTCAGTGAGGGCATTTTCTGCCTGCATCTGGGTGAGGATGGTTTTCACCAAGGAGAAGAGCTCTCCCCCGGTGGTGTAGTCGGCCTCAGTGAAGAAGTTGATACGGTCCTCCTTCATCAACCGATAGCTGATCGCTTCCTTACCCTGTGCATAGACAGCAATGCTTTTTCCACCATTCTGCTTAACGAGCTTCATGCAGGGGACATCGGTCAGCCCATCTCCGATATACACCATATTCCTGAAAGGTACACTACGCTCACCCTCGGCGGTGTAGGCATTCAACGCCTGGTCCTCATGCACATCAAGCACCCCTTTATTGATCCTAAACAAGAACTGTGTCTTGGCTGTATAGTTGACCGATAGCTTAGGCCAGGTGGCCACCCCGTTCTCATCGTAGAAATACTCACATGCATAAATACGCTTGAACCGGTCCCCAATGGCCGATCCTTCGATGATCTCTCGCAAGCCTGAGGAGATAATGAAGTGTTGTATATCCAAACCCATCGATGAGCCGAGCTTGTTCACCTCATCAAACCACGAGAGTACACCTGGAAAGAATTCAAGGCTCCCTCCCAGTGAAACAAAATCGCTTCTTCTAATCGACTGCTCATGACGTCTAGATTCATCAAGCATAAGTTTCATATATGCAAGAATCCGGTCCATTCCTTGTTCTCCAGCAAGTTTGTCAGCCTTCTTCCAAAATGTTTCGGCAGACATCCCAAGCTTGGGAATGAATGTATACTCCTGCATATCCTTGGTACTCAGGGTCTTGTCAAAATCATACATGATGGCAATGGTTGGTATCTGCATACCATGAGTATATCACGAACCTGATGGATTAGCTTAACCAGTGTGCCACACAAGACATAATTCTATGCAGCAATACCAGCTAAAAGGCTACGGTAAAGCCAAAAATTGAACCAGAGCAAAGACTCTGGTTCAAAGGAAGGGATTATCGTATCTCTCTACATATTTGTCGGGGTATACCCTGCAAAAATCTTCGGTAGGATGAGACTGATCTCAGGAATGAACGACACCAGTAGCAGTGCAATAACCATACAGAGATAGAATGGAAGCGTCGCTTTTACCACCTTCTCCATGGAGACCTTACCAACGGCTGATCCTATGAACAGGACAGCTCCAACCGGTGGGGTCAAGAGGCCAATACCACAGTTGAGTACCACCATGATTCCGAACTGGATAGGATCAAGTCCTGCAACTCCGGTAGCGATAGGAAGCAGAATCGGTGTTGCAATGAGAATAATCGGTGCCATATCCATGATCGCGCCAAGGACCAAGAGAATTGCATTCAACAGCAGGATAATGAGAATCCTGTTATTGGTAAGGCTGGTAATCGCCTCAGCTGCAAGACGCGGAACATTGAGTGTAGTAAGGATGTAGCCAAAGACAGATGATGTAGCAATAAGGATAAGCACGATAGCTAGGGTACCTACACAATCGTCGAGAACCTTCCAAACACCCTTCCAATTCAAGCCTTTATAGATAAAGACCGAGACAATCAAGGAGTAGATTACCGCTATGGCAGCAGATTCTGTAGCAGTGAAAACACCTGCAACAACGCCAACGACAACAATGACAACCGCTGCCAAGGCCCAAATGGATTTCCCAAGCTGTATGATGAAGTTCTTGAATCTGAACTTCTCGCCCTTTGGATAACCACGCTTCACGGAGAAAATATAGGAGCCAATCATCAAGGTAATGGCAAGCAGGGCACCGGGAAGATATCCGGCAAGGAAAAGACTTCCAACAGAGATACCACCTGCAGTAGTGGCATAGATGACCATGTTATGACTGGGAGGAACAAGAAGCCCTTCACAGGAACTGGTAACTGTTACAGCGGTGGAGAAGTCAGCATCATAGCCTTCGTCGACCATCATGGGAATCAGGATGGAACCAAGGGATGCAGTATCTGCAGCGGCTGACCCGGAGATTCCTCCAAAAAAGTAGGATGCTACGATGTTAACCTGCGCCAAGCCTCCCCTCATCCAACCTACACAGGCATTGGCAAGGGCAATGAGCTTTTGGGAAATACCCCCTGAGCCCATCAACACTCCCATCGTGATAAAAAAGGGAACTGCCATCAGTGAGAATGAACTGATGCCTTTAACCATAAGACGGCTGATATCATTAAGATTGGAGCCTTGGTAGAGCATGGTGAAAACAGAAGAAAGTCCAACTGCATATGCAATAGGAAAACGAAGGAAGATCATAAGAAAGAAGCTTCCCAGGAGAATCATAATTGCAATACTATTTGCGTCCATTAGGCTTCCTCCTCTTCCTTCACATAGAAGGACTTAAGATGGTTATACATAGCCTCGATCTCAAAGATGATCATGGCAAGCCCGGCAAGAGGGACCGGGAAGTACATCCAGAAACGGCTCAGCCAAGGAATGGAGACATAAAAGCCCCTACTCCCGATTGTAGTGGCATATCGCCATCCCACGTAAAGCATTACCATCCCAAGGCTAAAAACCGCAATATCCGAGAGGATATCGAGGAATTTAATCATACGTTTAGGGAGATATTTGTCAAAAGCCTTCATCCTGATATGGGTACCCCTGCGAATGGCAAGGGCCGCCGAGAGAACGGCCATATAGGCCATGCAGGTCAGGACCACCTCTTCCGTCCAAGAAGGATCCTTCAGGAACGGTATATATTTATTGAGCATACGCCCGGCTACTGCATAACTGGTGATCAGGATATCGACAACGAGCAAGACTTTGCAAATTATCAATACCACCTTGTCGGTCCAGTCATACGCCATCTTGATTTTATCCATTGTCGCAAAGAACTTTGGCATGTTTCATCTCCTGAGACTTAAAAAGGTGGGATTGGCTCTGCAATCCCACCTATTTCTGACTAAAAAACTTATTTCATATCCTTGATTTTCTGATACAACGCTGCCTGGCTCTTGGTATTCTCTTCGATTACCGCCTTGGTAGCATTTGCCCATGGACTCTTGTCAGCAACTTCAACCACATTCACACCTTCAGCCTTGAGCCCTGCAAGAACTTCGTTCTCTGCATTCTCGCTGATCTCAGCATTGTACGCCTGTGCAAGCTTGCCAGCTTCCATGATGGCTTCTCTCTGCCTCTCAGACAACTTATTCCAAGCGGTATCGGTAATAACTACCTGAATAGCGCCGAGGGTGTGCCCATTGAGAATCAGATTTGGAGCAACTTCTTGGAAGGCATTGGCCTTGTAGTTGGCAATCGGCTGTTCAGCGCCGTCGACAACACCGGTCTGAAGAGCAGAGTACAACTCGCCGAAGGAAACAACGGTCGGGGAAGCTCCAAGGCCTTTTACCATGCCGGTCATAACCGGGTCATTAGATACGCGAAGCTTCATGCCTGCAAGATCCTTCATGCTACCAATGTGCTTTGCAGCAAAGAAGTGTCTGAATCCTTCCTCACCATAGAACACACCACGAATTGGTAGACCAATTTCCTGGGGCTCATTCAGGAACTCGGGAGCAAGATCAGAATTGGCAAATGCCCAAAAGTGTGCTCTATTCTCAAAGGTGAACGGAATGGAGAGAAGTTTTGACTTCTCAGCACCATAACTGGTAAGTGCAAAAGCGGAAATTCTGGACATGTCAATTGATGTGCCTCCACCGAGGATGGAGTCAAGAACATCATTCTCAGAACCAAGAACGCCAGAAGCCTGGATATCAATGGTAACTGTTCCGCCGGAAAGCTTTGCTACCTGCTCCTTGAAATAGACGCCAGTCTTTCCAACGATGGAATCAAGCGGGTTAACCTCCGCATAGACAAGCTTTACATTTTTTTCAACACCTGCTTCAGCTGCTTCTTTTTCACCAGCAGCAAAGAGCAGGGTAGAACTGAGCAACAGTGCCAAAAGAACAATCAATACTCGTTTCATAATCGCCTCCTAAAGTACGTAGCCTAGAGAGCCTAGGCTCGTTTGAAAATGTAAATTAGGAATCTTCAGAACACAAGATGCAGCCAAAGATAATGCAATGAATCAAAAAAATTGAAAAAACAAATGCCTAGATATCTTCAATCCTCCGCACAATATCCTGTTCGTTTTCATTCAGTTCTTGGTAGAGCGGTTCCATTATCTGCCTTAAGTAGAGCAACGCATCCTCGCTGAGTTTGGTGACCACTACTCCAGAGGCTATTGCCTTCTCGTAAGCACGTGCTTCTTCTTGTTGCCAGAGTATTCGTTCATATAATCCGCTTTCCACAGCACATGTCCTGACAACCTCAACAAACAAAGGGTCTAATGCCGCAATTTTCTGCTCAGCATAAACACTCATCATTACCACTTCCGGCAAGCGAAAATGCTCGTCCTGGTAAAAATACGGAGCTGCCTGGTAGTGACCAGTAAATATATAGCTTGGCAAGTTGTTCTCTGCCCCATCAATCCGCATTTTTTGTAACGCAGAATAGACATCCGCATATGGTATCTGCACTGCTTCGGCACCAAGAAGCTCAATGGTACGACTCATCATATCATTCTCCATTACTCGAATAACCATACTATGGAGATCCTCGATGCTAGCGACGGGAGCACGGGTATAAAAACTCCTCGCCCCGGCATCATACCAAGCTAAGGCAATAAGCCCTTTCCCAGACACCTCTTTTAGGTACATATCCCCAATCTCACCATCCAGAACTCTCCACATGTGGTCATTATCGGTATAGAGGTAGGGCAATTGCAAAGTCCATAGCTTAGGGAAATATCGGGTGAGTGTCCCAACAGAGAATCGTGACATGTCGATACCACCATAACCCATCTGCTCCATGACGCTGTTCTCTGAACCTAGCACACTGTCAGGAAATACCCTGATCTCAATCTTCCCATCAGTCCTTTCCTTTACAAGTTCTGCAAAATACTTCGCAGCCTCCACAGTTGGGTAGCCATCACTCTGGTTATCGGCATAACGAAGCACCAACTCAGGATACCTAGTTTCCTCCTTCTTGCAAGAAATGAAGACGAAGGCAAGGAGGAAAGCCATGAACACGATTCTCTTCATCTACCTATACCTCCCCCACTCTGCCGCCGGTACTCAGTTGGGGTGATCCCGGCATTCTTCTTGAACGCACGACTGAAATAGCTAGGACTCTCATAACCTACCATGGAAGCTATCTCTGCGATGGACTTGAACGGGTCTGCCAGATACTCCTTTGCAGCACAGATTCTGAGATTGGTAATATAGTCGAGAAAGTTGACTCCAGTACAACGCTTGAAAATACAACTCAAATATGATGGATTAATATTCAGTAGCGAGCTGACTGAATCAAGGGAAAGATCAAAATTCATATAACTATGTTCCAGATATTTTTTCACCTTGGACATCATCAAAGCAGCCTTGTCGGAACCCTCGTCCCCCTGCAAGCATTGTGCTTCGGGTCGAACAGCCTTGAGCTGACGCTCAGCTTCTACCTGGCTCTCTGCACGCTTGACGGCACTACAGACATCAGCCTTGTCCACTGGTTTCAGTATATAATCAATCGCTCCAAGTTTTACAGCTTCACATGCATAGGAAAAAACGCTGTAGGCTGTTATAAAAATAATACGGCAAGTTGGCTTATCCTGGAGTATTCGCTTGGAGGCCTCTATTCCATTAAGAGCGGGCATCTCGATATCCATGAGTACAATATCCACATCGTAGAGTTCGGCATAGTTCACGGCCAGACGACCATTCTCCGCTTGATACACTTCATAGAAAGGATTGTCTGAAAGGATCTTATGCAGCAACTCTCGTTCGATACGTTCATCATCAGCAATCAATATCTTAATCATCCAATTCCTCCTCGTCCTTCAGGATCAGCGGCATCTCGATACGGATCTCAGTACCCTTCTCTCTGTCAGAAGACACCTCAAAGCGGCACCGCTCATCAATCAGTTTGAATCGGGCAGCAACCGTATAAAGTCCAATATGTTCCCCAGTAACAGGATGGTCCAACAACCGCGTTTGGAGTACTTGCAATTGCTCTGTATCCATCCCAATACCATCATCCTCAACTCTTACTATCAGCATATCCTCCTTTACTCCCAAGGATATCCAGACACTTCCTTGACCTTCTTTAGGACCAAGTCCATGTTTGAAGGAATTCTCTACCAATGGCTGGAGAAAAAAGGAAGGCACCAGCGTCTCTGTAAGCACCAAGGCAGGAGAAATACTCCAGAAAAGCGAGATCTTTTCCGCAAAGCGAGCCTTGTAGAGACTGTAATACTCATCCACAATCTGTATCTCCCTTGAGAGAGGGACCAACACCTCATTATCGGCTAATGCATAGCGGAAAAGACGAGCGAGGGAAGAAAGTAACGCGTCTGTCTTCTTTGCATGCTCCTCCTGTGCCGTATATTTTATCACGTTGATGGTATTGAACAGGAAATGAGGGTTCACCTGGCTCCGGAGCAGTTGCAACTTTTCGCGCTCCAGCAGTGTCTGCATGGCCAAGGCCTCAGTATCTTTACGATAAATCTCTTTTTCCATTTCATTGTTTGCCTGCAATAAGGTGACCTGATTCCGCATCGCCATTTTCATCTCATTGAAAGCTCGGGTCATATCCCCTAACTCATCCTTTCTGTGTTCCCTAAACTCAGGCCTATCAAAATCACCTGCTGTGATTGCCTTGGAAGCATTGGCCATCTCCTGCACAATAGAGAGCATACGTATCACTTCCCTGAACGTAACAACCCCAAAGAGAAGCATAACCAGGACCGTCAAGCTATATACGACATCAAGCCGCTCATTGAGCGTCATCAGGCGATCATAGGTAGACTGGTTGTCCATGATGGACTGTTCCATCAATTGTTGCATATACCGATACAGGTGGTTTATGCTCGGCTCAAGATCGGTGTAATACAGCTCAGATGCCTTTGCTACATGGTTTCTGATCAGCAGATCCTCCAGAAGCATGAGGTAGTGGTTATATGAACTGTATGTAGTATATACAGCACTAAAAAGAAGATATTGATCTACTCCAATCGAAGATATATCGGAATCGATCTTCTCCAGGTTATCCTCAACTATCTGCGATTCCCTTCTCAGACCAGAAACCAATGCGGCGATATCCCCAAAATCCCAACGATAGGAGGAAAGCAACTCCCGAGTCTGCCCAAAAGCATTGAGTACCAAGCTGATTGTCTGTACATTCCCTGCACTTTTTTGCATTGGATCCATAATGGAACTTTCCTGGTAGGCAGAAATAGCCAACTGCAAGAAGATACATAACACGAATACGATGAGATACAGAAAAATCCGGTGAAAGAGATTAAGATGAAGCCCTTTTTTATTGCTTGTTTCCATATGTGGTTTGTACATCCTACCACCCATACCAGAAAAAGTGAATGTAACAAGCTCACCAATATGGTATAGTGAATCTATGACGATAGCAGTACACTTGAATGAATCCAACTTCAGGAATTTCCTCATATTCAACATAATCAAGCGCTTGAAACTGTACAAGAGCCCACTAATCTTTGCCTCAATCATGTCAGTCTCAGCTATGATTAGCTTCTTAATGCACCATGTAGAAGGAGCGGTAATGCTTGGGTCTGTCCTACTCTTGGTAGGGCTTGGGGTACCGGTTGTCTACTTTGTTAACTTTTTCACATCCCTGAAAAAACAGGTAAAGCTTCAGAAGTTGAACCCGCCCCGATTAGTATACACCATCCAGTTTTCAGAAGCTTCCGATTTCATTGAAATCTCCAATGACAAGGAGCAAGTACGCTACCAATGGAAGGATGTTTATCACGCATATTGCGAAAAGGATGCCATCTATCTCTTCATCACGAAGGACAGGGCTTTCCTGCTTCCCCTGTCATTACTTGAAAACCATGAAAAAGTTTGGAGCATCATTGAGGGAAAACTCGGCAGCGAGCGATATACCAGAAAGAAGTAACCAGGAATACTCTTTACATTCGCTTGACAGATTGATTTGCAATTAATGGTTGACAAATCAACTATTACCTTTTATATATCCATATATGAACACCAGTCTTGGGCGCCTCGTCGCCATCCTTCACAGAAACAACCAGATGTATCTTAACGCTCAACTAAAGAAATATGACATCACCAGCGCTGAGGTGGGAGTCCTCATGAGTCTCTTCCGTAAAGAAGACAGGACACAGGAGGAACTCTCCCAATGGTTACATATCGACAAGGCAGCAACCACACGTACTGTGCACACCCTTGAGGAGAAGGGAATCCTCATTCGTAAGCAAGATGATCATGATCGCCGATGCAACCGTATCTTTCTCACAGAAAAAGGGAAGGCACTTCAACCCAAGGTAGCTCCCGTGGTTCGCGCATGGAGTGAACATATCAGCAAGATTGCAGGGGAGGAGACCTACACCCGGCTCTGTAATGACCTGGAATCCATCTTCACTGCATTGAAAGAGGAGCCGGCTCAATGAGAACCACCACTCTCGAAAAAGAGAACCCTCTCGGCACAGAACCAATTTTTAAGCTGTTGGTCCGCTTCAGTGTCCCCGCCATCGTAGGGATGATGGTCAATGCACTTTATAATATTGTTGATAGGATCTACATAGGGAACAGCCCATCCCTCGGAGCTGATGGTATAGCAGGAATCACCATCGTATTCCCCATCATGATTATCCTGATGGCGATGGGAGTACTGTTCGGGATTGGAGGAGCAACACTCTTTTCCATTCGCCTAGGACAAAAAGAGAAAGAGCAAGCACAGGAAGTGATGGGGAACGCTTTCTTCCTACTTATTGCCAGTGGACTCACCTTTTTGGTATTCGGCCAGCTCTTCCTTACCGATATTCTTATTCTTTTTGGAGCAAGTGACCAGGTACTTCCTTATGCTACCAGCTACATGCGCATCATCTTCTTCGGAGCATTGTTTCAGGTAACCAATATGGGAATGAACAACTTCATTCGAGCTGATGGAAACCCAAAGATTGCCATGCTCTCCATGTTCCTTGGTGCCGGTACCAATATTGTACTCGATCCCATATTCATCTATGCCTTGGATTGGGGAATGGCAGGGGCTGCCATAGCCACGGTCATTAGCCAGATGGTTTCCTTTACCTGGGTACTCTCCTATTTTTTGGGAAAGCGAAGCAGGGTGAAGCTAAAAATGAGTACCATCCGCATCAAACGGCACAACACGCTCTTGATCATAAGCCTCGGATTGCCTGGTTTTGTACTCCAGATAACCAACAGTCTCCTGAACATCATCCTCAATAAAACCCTGTTGCAATATGGAGGGGACCTTGGCATTTCAGCCATGGGAATCGTCAACAGCCTGCACACCCTGCTTATTATGCCGGTTATCGGCATCAAGCAAGGAGTACAGCCTTTGATCAGCTTCAATTTCGGGGCAAAGAAGTATGACCGGGTTAAAGAAGCAACCAAGCTTGGTATTATCAGCTCCACCGCTGTGATCATGGTAGGATACCTAGCCACCCGCTTCTTCCCAACCACCATGGTGGCAATGTTCAACCGTGACCCTGCTCTCCTTGAGCTTGGTACGTTTGCTTTGACACGTTGGTTCCTGCTTACCCCACTGGTAGGATTTCAGATTATTGCAGGAAACTTTTTCCAGGCTATCGGGAAGAGCAGAGTTGCACTCCTGCTCACACTCTCAAGACAGGGGTTCTTCCTCATTCCTTCCATCCTGCTCTTCTCACACTTCTTTGGATTGCAGGGAATACTCTATTCAGCACCGGTTTCCGATCTGCTCTCTTCCCTGCTTACTGCCATCTTCTTCATCCCCGGCATCCGGGGACTTGAGAAGAATGCACGCTCTATTTAGCGGAAGCTCTTTGTCTTGGTGAAAACCTCAAGAAGTGGTTGCCACCACTCCTTTCCTCCACTCACTTCCCCGATACCACGAATCTTTTTCAACCGGTATCGTACCAAGTGCTCAGGTGGCTTGCTGCAGAGGTTGTCAAGGTCGCGAATAATGGTTTCCTTGATCAACTGAGCTGTCTCCTCTGGACTCTTTTCCTCAATGATGTCATGAATGACCCCGAACTCCTTCAGATGCCGGCTGGTCATCTTCATGGCCTCAGCCGCCTCCTTGGCTTTCGATGGATCACGCAGCAGGATGGAAGCGAATCCTTCAGGGGTAATGACTGAATAGACTGCATTCTCCAGCATGTAAAGCTTGTCTCCGATGCCGATACCCAAGGCTCCTCCACTACCACCTTCTCCGATGATAAAACAAAGCACTGGAGTCTTGAGTGTTGAGAACACCTTCAAGTTCTGGGCGATTGCCTCCCCGATTCCCCGCTCCTCACTCCCAAGTCCAGGATATGCTCCAGGAGTGTCGATGAAACAGACTACAGGGCGATTGAATTTCTCTGCTTGCTTGGCAAGACGCAACGCCTTCCGATATCCCTCCGGGTTGCTCATGCCATAGTTACAAGAGACATTCTCCCTGAAATTTGCACCCTTACGGTTTCCAATGAAAGTAACTGCCCTGCCTCCTACCATTCCGATACCACCGATCATGGCAGGATCATCACCATAGCTACGGTCCCCGTGCAGCTCCATGAACTGGTCACAGATCATGTTGATGAAGGCCTTTGCTCCGGTTCTTCCACTCTGGCGGGAGAGAAGCACACAGTCCCAGGACGATTTAGTTTCGCACTCCTGGCTTTTGCTAAGGATGGATTCAATATGTTCTACGGTCTCTTGCAGTACGGGTTTCTTCTTGTCTGCCATGTGTTAGGCCCTCCTTGTGTGGGTTTCGATCAGGAAGGAGAGAGTCTCTCTCAGCTTCTTACGCTCAACAATGGAATCGATGAAACCCCTCTCAAGCTGGAACTCTGAGCGTTGGAACCCTTCAGGGAGCTTCTCCCCGATGGTTCCCTCGATTACCCTCGGTCCAGCAAAGCCAATAATTGCGCCGGGTTCTGCGAGGATGACGTCCCCAAGCATAGCAAAGGAGGCTGTCACGCCACCGGTGGTGGGATTGGTCAAGACAAGAAAGAGTGGGGTTCGGGTCTCCTCTAAGAGTGCTGCAGCACTGGCAGTCTTTGCCATCTGCATCAAGCTGAAAATACCCTCCTGCATCCGGGCTCCACCACTTGCAGTAAAGATGACCACAGGGTCCCCAGTGAGTGCTCCTTCGATCATCGCCTGTGTAATTTTCTCACCTACAACCGAGCCCATGCTGCCTCCCATGAAAGCGAAGGACATGATACCGACAACCACGGGTTTTCCCTCAACCGTACAACGACCGATGGTGGCAGCGTCACTCAGCGAGGATTTCTTTTGGTTCTCTTTCAGCTTCTCCTCATACCCTGCAAGGGAGATGGGGTTCATAGACTGCATTCCACTACTCATCTCCTTGAACGAGCCTTCATCTGCAAAGAGAGCAAGGCGTTCTTGTACAGTAAGCGGAAAATGAAAATTGCAATATGGGCAGATCTTATGCTCCCCTACCTGTACATCTTTCTGGCACTGGGGGCATCGTTTCAAAACTTCGTTTGACATTGGTTATTTCTCCTGTTCACAAACCTTCTGGTAGAGGTCTGTAGTGAAGCGACCACTCCTGAACTGTTTGCTGGCGATGAGGCGTTTTTGCTCTTCCAAGTTGGTGGTTACCCCTTGGATGTTCACTTCCTCCAAGGCCCTGAGCATCACGTCTATGCCCTGGTCCCTGTCAGGAGCCCAGATGATGACCTTGGCCACCATTGAGTCGTAATAGGGACTGAGAATAGATCCGGCTTCAAGATGGGAGTCCACTCGTACAAAGGGGCCTGAAGGCAGTTGAAGTGTGGTGATAACTCCAGCAGAAAGTGCATTGATCCTACACTCAAGAGCGTATCCAGAGAGACGGATATCCTTTTGCTTAAAGGGAAGCTTATTACCCTGTGCTATCCTGATCTGTGCCTGTACCAGGTCAAGGGAACTTACCAGTTCACTTACCGGATGCTCGACCTGCAATCGTGCATTCACTTCCATGAAGTAGTATGCATCCCCCTCAACGAGGAACTCCACGGTCCCAGCACCTCGGTAGCCCAAATCCTTGAATAGTCTCACTGAGTCATTGCACATTGCCTCTCTCAGTCCTTCATCAAGGATTGGAGAAGGACTCTCCTCAAGCAGCTTCTGATGATTCTTCTGCACTGAACAGTCTCGCTCACCTAGGTGTACCACACCACCCTGGCCATCGGCCAAGAGCTGGATTTCCACGTGACGTGGCTGTTCAAGGAACCTCTCCATATGCACCGAGGCATCCCCAAAGAAGGCGAGCGCCTCCTTTCTGGCCAGTTGCAAGGACTGCTCGAGGTGTTCCTCTTTCCTGACAATACGCATACCTCTACCACCACCACCTGCGGCAGCTTTGAGAATGATGGGGTAGCCGATCTGCTCGGCAGTTTTCTTTGCATCTGCAAGATCAACAAGCGCTTCACTACTGCCCGGGGTAATGGGAATCCCGGCAGCAAGAGCAGCCTGCCTTGCAGCAACCTTGTTCCCAAGCAATGCAATCGTCTTACTCTCAGGACCAATGAAAACAAGCCCTGCATCCTCCACTTGTTTTGCAAAATCTGCATTCTCTGAGAGGAATCCTACCCCAGGGTGGATGGCATCACAGCGAAGTGCACAGGCAGTGGTTATAATATTCCGTACATTCAAATAGCTCTTGTCTGTTTGTGCTTCTCCAATACAGACAGCCTCGTCTGCCATGGAAACAGGCAGACTTTGGGCATCGGCAGTGGAATAGACAGCAACAGTTTTGATTCCCAGATCACGGCACGCCCTGATAATACGTACTGCAATCTCTGCACGGTTTGCGACGAGCAGTTTCTTGATCATAGTTTCTTGACCTTGAAAAGGGGCTGGCCAAATTCCACCAGCTGCTCAGGCTTGGCGAGGATTTCTAAAATTTCGCAGGAATAATCACTCTCAAGCTGGTTCATCAGCTTCATTGCTTCAATCGTGCAGATGACATCCCCACTCTCCACTTTGCTACCAACCTTCACATATGGAGGTGCATCCGGGGCCGGGGTCAGGTAAAAGGTCCCCACAATTGGACTGGTGATGGTCTCCAGTTCTTCAGAATTGGCTGGAGCTGTTTCTGCTTGTGTTTCCTGAACGGTTGGCTTCACAGTGGTGACAGGCAGTGCGGTCATCTCACCTGCTACTGGTCTTTTCATTTTCAGTGAGAAGCGTGAGCAGGAAAGCTCAAGCTCGCTTAGGGTACTGGAATCAAATAGGGTAAGGACTTCGCGGAGGTCCATGTGTTCAATACTATCCATAATATTCCTCATAACAAGATGGGGATGGGATGCTTTAATACGTGCATCCATACGAATTTAATCATAACAATAAGGAGTTATAGTGTCAATATTGACATTATTCTCAAAATTGTAATAATGATATACCTATGTTATGTACCCAAGGAGGGAGCCATTGAAGCCTCCACAATCGATACACATCACCGCCCTTGGCAGTTACGCGCCGCCGAGGGTGGTAACTAATAATGACCTGAGCCATATGGTCGACACGAGTGATGCGTGGATCCAAAGTCACACTGGAATCAGAGAACGACATATTGCTGATGATGAAGAATCGACCAGTAATCTTGCTTATAAAGCTATAGAAGATCTTCTTTCCAGCTACAATCTGGAAGCATCCCATATTGATGGCATTGTCTGTGCAACAGCTACCCCGGACTATTCTGGGTTTCCTTCTGTTGCCTGTATGATCGCAGAACAATTCGGGATTACCGGACCTGCCTTGGATGTGAGTGCTGGTTGCACTGGATTCATCTACGCCATGGAGGTCGCCCGGGCCATGATCGCCACAGGTTCCATGAAAAATGCCCTGGTGGTTGGAGCAGAGAAACTCTCAGGCGTAGTTGACTGGAAGGACCGAAACACCTGTGTACTCTTTGGTGATGGAGCCGGGTGTGCACTGCTTGAGTCCTCAGACCAAGGGGAGTCAGGTCTCATCGATACCTTGCTCAAGGCTGAGGCTGCCGGGACAAAGGCACTGACTATCCACCCAGAGAAACACGCCATCGAAATGGATGGACGAGCGGTCTACTCCTTTGCGGTGAGAACGATTGGAGATACCATCCTGGCACTGATTGAACGAAATAATCTGAATCTGGATTCCATTGATTGGATTGTCCCGCACCAAGCAAACCGAAGAATCATCCAAGCCTGTTCCAAGCGGTATGGAATTCCAGAAGAGAAGTTCTATATGAATATTGAACGTTATGCGAATACTTCAGCAGCTTCCATTCCCCTTGCACTGAGGGAGATGGACAGAGCAGGATTACTCAAGAAGGGCCAAAAAATCCTGATGGTGGGATTCGGAGCAGGACTGACCTATGGAGGAACGCTACTCACATGGACGTATTGATTGCACTCTACCCCGGGCAGGGGTCCCAAAAACCGAAGATGGCTCTGGATCTCTATGAAGCAAGCAAGCAAGTAAGAGCTCTCTTTGCACTTGCTAGTGATGTAAGTGGACTGGACTTATACCAATTGCTCGCTGAAGGCAGCGAAGAGGAATTGAAACAAACGAGATCCACACAGCTGGCCGTAACGCTAGCCAACCGCAGTGCACATCTGAGACTAACCGAGCTTGGATTCTCATTTGCTGCCCACAGTGGATTCAGCCTTGGCGAGCTTTCTGCCTTTGCAGCAGGCGGTATCATCGATGATGAAACACTCTTCTCCTTGATTACCAAGCGGGCTGCATTGATGGACGAGGAAGCAAGAAAAATTGAAGAGACACAGGGAAAGCTAGGAATGGCGGCGATCATTGGGCTGGATTATGCGACAGTTGAACAAGCCCTGAGAGAAGCACAAATCCCTGGATTGTACGCATCCAACGACAACAGTACTACACAGGTGGTTATCGCTGGTTTGCAGGAGAGCATCACCCAAGGTAAGGAAGTCCTGCAGGCAAAGGGAGCGAGGAGAGTTATTCCCCTGAGGGTCTCCGGTCCATTCCACACCCCCTTCATGGAGGGAGCAACAGGACCCTTCTCTTCCTACTTGCAAACGCTCGATTTCAAGAACCCCCACTCCTTGGTGATCTCGAGTGTGGATGGGGATGTGATCAAGGACTCTCAGCAAGCAAAGGAACATTTGGCAATGCAATTGGCAAAACCAGTGCGCTGGACGGAGGCAATGAAACGTCTCTCTTCCTTAGTAGAGGAGAAGCATGCACAGGTAGCTGAAACCGGGTTTGGAACGGTACTCAGCGGGCTTTGGAAAAACAGTAATGCGGAAATCCCTTGCCGAAATCTCGGCAGTGAGGATGCAATCTGGAATTACAAGAAGGAATTGGAATCATGAGTGAAAAGAAACACGCCTTGGTGACCGGAGGGTCACGGGGAATTGGTAGAACAATCATAGAGACGTTGCTCGGAGAAGGATACGAAGTTTGGTACCTCTCCAGAAGCAAGGCAGAAGGACTGGAAGCGAATCACATCAGTTGCGATATGGCTGACAGGGAGAGTGTTGCCTCTGCACTGGAAGCGGTGGTCAGTGAAGCAATATACATCGATGTCCTGGTAAACAACGCAGGCATCACCCGCGATGGATTGATCATGCGGATGAAGGATGAAGCCTGGGATGACGTCATTGCCGTCAACCTTACTTCAGTATTCCTCACCTGCAGGAGGATCGGTCGACTGATGGCAACCCAGCGAAAAGGAGCCATCGTCAACATCTCCAGCGTGGTCGGCATTGTGGGCAATGGGGGACAGACCAATTATGCAGCCAGCAAGGCCGGCATTATTGGATTCTCCAAGAGCCTTGCAAAGGAACTTGCCGGAAGAAATGTACGGGTCAATGTGGTAGCCCCTGGATTCATTGAGACTGCCATGACGGAGGTACTTTCAGAAAAGTTGAAGGACCAGATCAAGGATCAGATTCCCCTGTCAAGAATTGGAAATACGGAAGAGGTTGCCCAAAGCGTGGCGTTCCTCGCAAGTGATAAAGCATCCTACATCACCGGTCAGGTTCTGGCTGTCGATGGTGGGATGGCAATGTAAGGAGTCAAGAGATGGAACGTGTGGTAGTAACTGGTATGGGAACTGTCAATCCACTGGGTACAGAGGTGGAACAGTTCTGGAAGCAGATTCAGGCAGGAGCCTGTGGCATCGATAAGATCACCAGGTTTGATACGACAGACTATCCAGCCAAGATTGCAGGGGAAGTCAAGGATTTCGACCCCTCTGACCTGCTTGATCGTAAGGAGCTGAGAGGTATGGCTGATTTCACCAAGTTTGCCGCTCACGCAGCCGTGCAGGCAATGAATCAAGCAAAACTGGAGAAAGGTTCCTTCGACCCCTACAGAAGTGGCGTCTATGTTGGGAACGGTATTGGAGGATTCGAAGTTGCCGAGGAGAACCTTGCAAAACTCTTTGACAGAGGCCCACACGCTGTAGCGCCCCTTACCATTCCCAAGCTTATCAGCAACGAGGCTGCAGGGAATATTGCAATTCACTTTGGCATACAAGGACCTTGTCGTACCACGGTCACAGCATGTGCATCCGGTACCGATGCAATTGGGGATGCGTTCAACTCAATTCGCTTTGGTCTGGTGGATATGGCACTGGCCGGTGGCACGGAGGCTGCAATCACCGAGCTCAGCGTAGCTGGATTCTGCCGCCTCCAGGCCTTGGCTACCAAGTACAACGATACACCCAAGACTGCCAGCCGACCGTTCGATAAGGAACGTGATGGGTTTGTCATGGGAGAGGGAGCTGGGATGCTTGTACTTGAGTCTCTTTCGCATGCCAAGAAACGCGGGGCAACCATCCTCGGTGAAGTTGCGGGCTACAGCATGACCTGTGACGCATTCCACCTTACAGCCCCCAATCCAGACGGGGAAGGGGCTGCCAGAGCGATGAAACAAGCAATCGAGATGGCAGGAGCAAAGCTTGATGAAGTTGATTACATCAACGCACACGGCACAAGCACCGCAGCGAATGACTCCATGGAAACCAAGGCGATCAAGCGGGTATTCGGCGATGGTGCGTATAAGCTCAAGGTCTCATCAACCAAATCCATGACCAGTCACCTGGTTGGGGCAGCAGGTGCTGTTGAGGCCATCATCTGCCTGCTGGCCATCAGGGACCAGTACTTCCCCTGTACGCTCAACCAGACCAATCCAGACATTGAATGTGATCTTGACTATGTACCGAACAAGGGTATGAATGGTACAATTCGCTATGCTGTAAGCAATTCTTTGGGCTTTGGTGGCCATAATGGTGTGCTTGTCTTTAAAGCCTATCAGGAAAACTAAGGAGGAAACGTAATGCCAGAACAGTATGAAACGCCAGAGGAACTACTTCCTCACCGAGATCCATTTTTATTCCTCGATGAGTTGATAGAGGCTGATGAACACCACACCGTTGCAAAACGTATATTCACTGAAGATCATTTCTTCTTCAAGGGTCACTTCCCAAGCTACCCGGTAGTACCGGGAGTCATTCTTGTGGAGACCTTGGCACAGTGCGGCGGTGCCGGGTTGATCCAGACGGGGATTCTCCCTCATGGTGCGTTCTTTGTACTCGCGTCCATTGAGAAGGCCAAGTTCCGCAACCAGGTACGTCCTAACGACTGTGCTATCATTGAGGTTCATAACGTGAGAGTAAGCAAAGTTATGGTTCGTCAGAAGGGAACCATAACCATCAACGGGAATGTTGCTGCTGAAGCATCCTGGATGTGCATCGTCAATAGCAAGCAAGAAAGGATTTAGTTGTGATCATCACGAAAAAAGTAATGCGTAATGTCTCTCTTACCGCTCACCCTGCTGGGTGCAAGCGGTATGTCCAACAACAGATTGCCTGGGTGAAGAACCAAGCACAGAGCGGGGAGGATACGCGCTATCCCAATCCGGTTGAGGAATTACTTCCAAAGCGAGTGCTCGTCATTGGTGGATCTACAGGATATGGTCTTTCCAGCCGAATTGTTGCTGCCTACACTGGAGGAGCTGACACCATCAATGTGTCCTTCGAACGCGAACCAGCCGAGAAAAAAACAGCAACCCCCGGTTGGTACAATACCATGGCATTCGAGCAACAAGCTCAGAAGGACGGCATGAAGGCGTGCTCGGTTTTTGGTGATGCATTCAGTACTGCCATAAAGGAAGAGACTGCAAGGAAAATCAAGGAAGAACTTGGACAAGTGGATTTAGTTATCTACAGTCTTGCAAGTCCCCTCAGGAATGACCCACTAACTGGGGTGACCTATCGTTCGGTACTCAAGCCCATAGGCAAGCCATTCACTGCCCTGTCGGTTGACTTGGGTGATGATATGGTAAAACAAGCGACCATCGACCCTGCTACTGATGAGCAAGTGCAGGATACTGTCAAGGTCATGGGTGGGGAGGATTGGATGCTCTGGGTTGACTATCTTCTCGATCAAAACCTTCTCTCAGAAGGTGCTGTGACAGTAGCCTACTCCTACATCGGTCCCAGGATAACCTACCCCGTCTATCGGGAAGGGACCATAGGAAAAGCAAAGGAACACCTGGAGAACAGTGCAAGTGTACTGACTGATAAACTCGAAGCCATAGGAGGCAAAGCCTTTGTTTCAGTAAACAAAGCCCTTGTTACCCGTGCAAGCGCAGTCATCCCTGTGGTACCACTGTATATGGCTCTGCTCTATCAGGTGATGAAGGAGAAGAACATCCACGAGCACTGCACGCAGCAGATCTATCGTTTGTTCCATGACCAGCTCTACACCAAAGGAGAGATTCCGACCGACCAGGAAGGACGACTCAGGGTAGATGATTGGGAGATGCTTGAAGAGGTCCAGAATGAGGTGGAACGCCGATGGGCTCTCCAGAAGGAGGGGCAACCGCTCATTCAAGGTGACTTGGAAGGAGTCTTGGAGGAGTATGACCAGATCCATGGGTTTGGTTTCCCTGATATCGACTACAAGGCGGATATTGATCCAAGAATAGTCTAAGTAGTATGTGGGCAACTTCCTAAAGGAGGTTGCCTTTTCTGTGCACAAAATTCTATACTCCTTGCTTATTTTATTCCTATATTGGTCTATTATACTCGTACTAATTATATACATTCTGGTTGTTCAATTAATGAACAACCAGAATGAAAGGTATCACTACCTCAGGGCAAGCACTGAACCCAGGAGGCGTTGCCTTCTTTTCCGTCCCAAGGGACGGGGTATCTCACCTTGCTTTCCCTGCACTCGCTCGGGAGAGAAACCAGCATGAGGGTTCCTTTCCTCTCGCTCCGTTGGGGAATCAAAATACTGGACCCTGATTGCAAGAGTTTAGACAGGTGTGATACATTTTTCTTACATATGAAACTACTAAGAATACAGACCATGGTTATGCTCATCCTTTCCCTGGTGCTTATCACCTCTGGATGTACTAAGGAAGAGCAAACCACTGTGCAACCAGACACAGAAGAGAAAACGGAATCAGTTCCGGCCCTGAAGGTTGGAATGATGAGCGCTGTTGACGCAGCACCATTCTACCATGCTCTTGATGCAGGATACTACGAAGATGAAGGTGTAGAGGTTGAACTGGTGCTCTTTACCAATGGACAGCATCGCCAGACGGCACTGCAAACCCAGCAGGTTGATGGTGCCATGAGTGATTTGGTTGCACTCATCACCCAGAGCACCAGTGATTTTCGTTTAATCGGCACCCTCTCTACAGACGGGGATTTTCCCTTGCTTACTACCGGACCGCTTACCAAGGGAGCAAAGATAACTGCGGGAACAATGGAGATCAGTGTGACCAATTACCTGCTTGATGCATATCTTGGGGAACAGTTTGAGGTTGAAAAGGTGTTCATCAATGAAATTCCTGCTCGCCTTGAAGCCGTTGCCTCCGGTCAGCTTGATACAGGAATCTTCCCTGAACCGTTTGCCAGCATCGGGGAGCTTAGAAATCTGGAGAAACTCACGTTTGAGGGCATACCCAAAGAGAGCTTGAACATCATTGCTTTCACCGAAAAGGCAATACAAGAAAAAGAAAACCAGATCGCCGGGTTCCATCGGGCATATGGCAGAGCTGTAAAGGATATCCAAGGTGACCCTGAGCTTGCTCGTACCGCTCTCATGAATGCAATTCCAGCACTGCCGGAGGCAATACGATCGACCATGGGACTCCCTGAGTACCATGCACCATCACTTCCCAGCGATTCCTTCACAGATGAGATCATCTCCTGGACTGAAGGAATTACTGGAAACGAGTATGCTGTGGGGACAAAAGATCTCTATGATGCGAGGTTTGTGAACGCTTTATGATACTCTCCTTTACCGATGCACAGCTTGACTATCCCAAGACCACAGCCTTCCAACACTTCTCGTTGACAGTTGAATCTGGTGAGATGGTCAGCATCATCGGACCAAGTGGGTGCGGTAAGACCAGCTTGCTCTACGCTATTGCTGGTCTTCTGCCTCTCTCCGGAGGGACGATGCAGAGAGCCTTTGGGAATGAGGGGATTGCCCTCATGTTCCAGCAGGATCGACTGCTTCCCTGGAAGCGTGTCATCGGTAATGTATTGCTCGGTCTTCCCAGGGAGAAAACCGAAGAGGCAGCCAAACTTTTGCAGTCCATGGGCTTGGAATCTGTGATGCAGCACTATCCCCACGAACTCAGCGGGGGCATGCGGCAGCGGGTTGCATTGGCAAGGGCGTTAATTAGGAGGCCTAACATACTACTACTTGATGAACCTCTTGCAAGTCTCGACGAACAGCAGCGAGAGATGCTCCAGAATGATATCAAGGAGTATGTGAGAGAGCAGTCAATGACGCTTCTCCTGGTGACACATAGCATTCAGGAGGCCGTATTCATGGGAAATAGGATTGTTATGATGACTAACAAAGGTGTTTCCTATGAGTTGAGGAACCAGTTCCACAATGATCCTCACCTCCGTACCCGTGATGAATTTTTCTCCATGCAGAAGACCTTACGCCACCATATGGAGGCTTGCCGATGAAATACCTAAGAGGTATGGTTGCAGTGCTTATATTCTGGTACGTAACTGCGTTTTTGATTTCATCACCGATCATCCCATTTCCTCACACTGTATTCATCTATGCCCTGAAGCAATTTGTTCCTCAGGAGATGCACCTGCATCTTCTCTATTCTCTCTACCGGATACTCTCTGGATTGTTCATCGCTCTCTTCTTCGCCATCCCTACAGGGATGATCGCCGGAAGGGTTCCTGCTCTTGACCGCCTGATCTCCCCTGTTCTCTATTTGCTCTACCCACTGCCAAAGATCGCCTTTCTTCCAGTGTTCATGGTGATGTTGGGTATTGGAGACCTCTCCAAGATTATCCTGATAGCCATCATCATCTACTTCCCTGCGTCTGTGACTATACGGGATGGGGTGAAGGAAATACCGTTTGAGTTTCTTCAACTGGCTGAGGCGTACCATCTGAGCAGAAAGCAAATCCTCAAAGACATCATCTGGCCCGCAATCCTGCCACGCATTTTCTCTTCCCTTCGTATTACACTGGGTATTTCGCTCTCTGTACTGTTTATAAGCGAGACCTATGCAGCATCACATGGCCTGGGATATACAATCATGAACTACTGGGTCATGGCCCAGTACACAGGCATGTATGCTGCCATCATGTTGCTCAGTCTCCTTGGGTTGCTGCTCTACATCATTGTTGATTGGGTAGAGAAGCTATGTGTGCATCCGAAAGTGAAATAAAAACCTTTCCGTAATTGGCTTCATCCTTCAGAATAGCAACAAGGAGCCATTGAATATGCAAACAAACACCTACCTCATCGCAGACCTCCATCAGCAGATGTTCACCTATGAAAGGGGCAATCCAGACCGTATTGCTCACCTTACCAAGGTGCACGACTATGCAAGGACGATTGGATTGCTTGAAGAGCTTGATGAGAAAACTCTTACGACCTTGGAAGCGGCAGCGCTCGTGCATGACATCGGAATAAAGGTATCCTTGGAGAAGTATGGAAGTAGTAGAGGAGCCCTGCAGGAGAAGGAAGGCCCTCCTCTTGCCAGAACCCTCCTGACAAGGCTTTCTTTTCCCGCCTCAATCATCGAAAGAGTTGCGTTCTTGGTAGGACACCACCACACCTACACCAATATTGAAGGCATCGATTACCAAATCCTCGTAGAAAGTGACTTCTTGGTGAACCTTCAAGAGAAGAAAACAGGCATTGAAGCCATTAGCAAGGTATATGAGGAGATTTTCAAGACAAAGACAGGCAAACAGTTATGTGGGGAGATGTTTGGATTATAGATATCTTAACTACTTCCATTAATCAGATCAATTTCACCTTGCGCTATAAAAGAAAGGTGACTTATCATACTGACATACTCGTTCTAATAGAACAAACCCCCCTCTTGGAGGCCTCCCATGAGACGACCTATCCGCTCTCTTCTTATCGTCGGTTACTTGATTGCAATGACCTTGTTCCTGATCGGTTGTGAGGAGGAGATTGTTGTTGAGCCTCAAGGGGAGATTTGGGTATATGTAATTACAAATGAAAATGCTCAATACACCATTAAAGGTATCTATAATGAGGACCCAAACGCAGAAGAAAGCTTCATCATGGAGGGCACATCAGATGAGGTGAACAACCCAGATACATTTTCTTATTTCACCCATGACTGGTTTGAAGCAAAAGAGTATTTCCAAATACAATTTATTCCTTATGGAGACTGGGAAATTACAGTAACAGAGAATATGATAGGAGATGAAATTTCCAAGGATGAAGAGGGAAATTCTGAACATGAAAACTTGGAGAAGGTTTCAGAACCGGAAGTTATAATAATAGATAGTAGTAATCCTGTAACTCTTACCTTCGATTTCGCTACCTCATAATAAATTGAATCTCTCTACAACGAAGCTCTATTCCTCCCACTCTCCTTTACCAAGTAGAGCGCCCTATCTGCAATCTCTATCAGCTCACCTTCATGTTCGGCATCCTTCTCTGGAAAGGAAACCCCTCCAATACTCACTGTCACGTGTATTTCTTGATCCCCGTAGGTAACTCGCTTATTCTCAATCTTCCGCCTGATAGATTCAGCAATCTCGATTGAATCCTCTTTGCCCGCACCAATAAGTAAAACCAAGAACTCATCTCCACCGAGACGTACAAGAATATCTCCTTCACGAAGTTGACTGCGTGCAGTAGTAGCAACCGCTTGAAGCACCCTATCCCCTACCGTATGCCCATACGTATCATTTACCTGCTTGAATTTATCAATATCCATCATCAATAACCCAAGAGAGCCATCTTGTTTGATAGTCCGAACAAATTCCTCATGAAGACGCGTAAGTCCAAATCGCCGGTTATAGAGACCTGTCAAGGGATCAATAGCGGCAAGCATCTGTACCTGGTCATGGGTGATTGCATTATGTAAAGCAAGCGCTAGGCTGTTACTAAAAAGCTCAATCGTATCTATCGCTTCTTGCGCAATTGGAAGCGCACGGGCAAACACAAGAACACCGAGAGGAACCTGTTTGTAGACAATAGGCTGGACAATGACTTGCGAGGGTCTAAAAGCAGTAATGACACCATCCAGGAACAATCCGTCAGGAATAGATATTGTAGAACGATGAAGACTCTGCATAGAGGATAATACAATTGAGTTTTTACCCAAAGCTTCATGTTGTCTCAATGCCACAGCAGCAACAGGAACAAGCTCCCCCCCAGTCTCGACCAAAATCGATCCACCATCGATGGAAAACATTTTCATCATGCTATTAAGTGCAGTCTTGCATAACTGATCCGTCTCTAAACAACTGGTCAACATTCGTGTAAACGACCGTATTTCCTTCTCCAGACGCATCGAGGAAGAAAGTGTGTCAACAAGCGTATTGAATGCTTGCGAGCTAGCCCCAATGACATCCTCACTATCAACAGGTATATGACAGTTCTCGGGAGTACAATCCAAGACATCTTCCCTGCCTGAGACTTCCTTAATATGTTCTTCGATCTTAAGCATATGGCGAGAAAGCTTTATCAGACGACTACCAACGATATTGTGGGCAAGCAAAATATTCACAGCACCGACAAACAATCCCGCAGCAATACAAACAGTAAAAAACCACCAAGTAAAAGCCAGGGATCTCTCCATGCCCAAGAGTATCATGAAGAAGGGGAAAATGATTCCCACGAGCATACCAAATCCCATCATCCAAATTGCCAAATCAATAAAAACCTTCTTCGTTATCCGCATAACGCTCCCTTCCTGTTAGTGCAATACTTTTATGTCAAATTGCTTGCGACAGCTGTGAGACCAACAAGAAGGAGCTTACAGGAACAACTATTCCAAATCAAGAATCAACGACAGACAATCTCTGGAATAATCGGAATCTGAATCTCAGTAATGAATCTACTGCTATCCCGCTCTACAAACTGGTCGAGAATATTGAAATTGACTTCCCAATCAGCAAGACGATACTCCCCTCTCTCTTCCCTGATTCTGTCAATTGCAGTCTCTATTGTCTCGTAAGAACCCTTATGGTACCCACAGAGGAAAGAGCCCCCTTTGATGACTGACACATCATGAACTGAAGAAATCCCTGATTCTTCAGGGGTGTACTCGAAAAGATACGCACCAAATTGTTTTGTATTATCCCGATAAAATACCAAGGTTGGGTGGAAGTAGAATACATCAGATCCGTAGAGCGTCTCCTCTGAACCGATGTCCAGATAGTATCGATCAGGAAAAGACTTAACCTGTACTTCCTGCAGTTTTACCTGTGGAAGCTTTACCTTGATAAACTCAATCTTTCGCTGGATTGCAGAATCGATGGAAATTAGGTCTTGCCATCGTTGCCTCAAGAGAGCCGACTGCCCTTGTAATCGTTCGATGGTATGATCAAGAGTCCTGCTATCCAAATACTCACGGATTTGTTCCAAGGAGTACCCTAGCCGCTTTAAATACCGAATGGAAGCAACCTGGTAGACCTGATCAAACTTGTACAGTCGATACCCGTTGGAATGATTCCTATGAGATGGAACCAACAAACCAATCTTGTCATAATAACGCAGTGTCTGTACGTCAATGGCAAACAAATCAGCCAATTCCCCAATCGTGAAAAAGTCTTTCATGGAGCAATATTAGCGCTTGTTCCGTTCATACGGAACCCCCAGTGCTGAGGGATCTTGACTCTTTCCAATGGAGAAAAGCAATACCAAAATTGTCACTAAATAGGGGAACATCGCAAACACCTGGGAAGGAATCGCAGAGCCCATTGTCTGTAGTCGTATCTGTAGGGCTTCAGCTGAGCCAATGACCATTGCAGCTGCCAGGACTCCAAGAGGATTCCGCCGCCCAAGAATGACCGTAACCAGAGCAATATACCCCTTCCCACTGGTGAGATTCTCCTGGAAGAACCCGAGTTTCACAGTTGAAAGATAGGCTCCCCCCAATCCACCAAGCATCCCGTTGATACAGGCAGCACCATAGCGAACCATATTCACCCTGATCCCCGCAGTATCAGCGGCTCGGGGGTTCTCTCCCACTGCCTTGAGAATGACCCCCCACTCCGTATTATAGAACAATACCATAAGCAATATTACACATAAAAACAGCAGGTAGACAAAAGGATCCTGGTCGAACAGAGCAGGGCCAATAATGGGAATCCTATGAAGCAATGGAAGCTTTACCCGATTGATAATCTCAATGGAAGGAAGCGTGGTTGTCTTTCCAAACTGGATCAAGAACAAGAAACTGGTCAAGCCCAGAAACAGAAAATTCAAGGCAAGGCCAGCAATTGTCTGGTCAGCCTTGTGATGAATGCTCAGCACTGCATGGATCATGCTGGCGGCCACACCACCGGCAATGCCGGCAAGCAGACCAAGTGCTACGCTGGAAGTCTGGAACATCGCCCAGAAGCTGAAATATGCACCACTCAGCATAATTGCTTCCACACCAATATTGCTTATGCCAGCACGTTCACTTACGGTCTCTCCCAAACCAGCGAGTGCGATAGGAGTTGCCATACGGATCGTTGCCGCTAAAAAGGTGGTGATGATCGTGAGGGTTACAGGATTCATCCTACACCTCCTTGCAGCTAAAGAACTGCTTCCTTGCTAAAATCATAATTACCAACAATCCCATGATGATGCTGGCAATTGATGTAGGGACCCCACTGCTACGTTGCATTGCCATTGACCCAACCTGTAACGCTGCGATACCCAGTGAGCTGAGAATAATCCAGAATGGGTGGTTCTTCCCCAGAAGGGAGACTACGATAGCCAAGTACCCATAGCTTGGACTGATTCCTTCGATCAAGCGATGGTGTAAGCCAGCAATCTCACTTACTCCAGCCAAACCAGCAAGGCCTCCACTAAGCAAAGCGGAAAATACCATGTGACTACGCACCGAAATACCGCTGCATATACTAGCGCGTTTATTAAGGCCCACAGCCCGCATACAGAAACCCGTCGTTGTCCTAAACATCAGCAAGTAGACCAAAAGGGCGCAAATCAGGGCAAGAAGAAATCCTGCATGCAGGCGAGTAGGCAGAAGCAACATAGAAAAATAGGAAGAGGGAGGCAACATAGGTGACATCGGATAGGGATATGAGGGATCCTTCAAACTGGTCCTGACCAGTATCCCCACCAAGTTGATGGCAATGTAGTTCAACATGATAGTGTTAATGATCTCTGAAAGACCAAACTTGGCCTTGAGGATACCAGGAATCACAGACCACAGACCGCCAGCGAGAAACCCTACCAACAGGGAGAGGGGAATCATCAGTACTGGAGGCAAGGAGGGAAACGACATTCCCAACCAAGTAATTGCAATTGCTCCGAGATAAATCTGGCCCTCTGCACCAATATTAATGAACCCGGTACGGAACCCAATGGAAACACCGAGGGCAGCAAGCATCAGTGGGGTTGCGCGTACCAATACTTCCCCGATCGAATACGCAGATCCCACGATACCCCGAATGAAACTGGAGAGAGATGAAGGAATACTACTCCCCACCATAACAATCAGGAGGAGGGAAACGCCCAGTACGATACCTGTTACCAGGGTGAACGAAAGAGCATTGGAGAAAGCCCGTTTCATGCATCCTTCCTTGCAGGGGATCCTGCCATCAATAGTCCAAGATAGGTCAAATCAACATCTCCTTCTCTCTCTATCACATCAACAATAGTCCCACGATACATCACAGCGATGCTGTCGCTCAAATCCAAGATTTCCTCAAGGTCGGAAGAGATCAGAATGACCGATGCACCTTGGCCCCTGAGCTCCAAGAGGGTCTTGTGTACATCCTCAGTCGAACCTACATCCAATCCTCGTGTAGGCTGGCAGGCAATGACTACCTTCGCATTCCCCGTAAGTTCACGGGCAAGAATCAACTTCTGCTGGTTTCCTCCCGAGAGGTATCGCACGGGATGCTCCAGAGATCCACTCTTAATCGCATATGTATCCACTGCCTGTTCGGTCAGTTCGCGAAGCTTTTTTCGGGCAATAAAGTGGTGATGCTTACACTCCCCACCACGAAAGCGGGTAAGCAGAATGTTCTCCTGCATATCCATATCCAATACCAAGCTGTCGAGCAGACGATCGTCGGAAATATACCCAAAGCCCAATGCCCTGCGTTGTTTTACCCCGAGGTGCTCTATATTCTGACCATCCAAGGTCAGGGAGCCTTCCTTGATCTTTCTGATTCCCAATATCAGCTCGGCAAACGCTTTCTGCCCATTGCCATCGACCCCTGCAATTCCCACAATCCTTCCCGGAGGAATATCCAAGGAGACGGGACCTACAGAGCCCTGAACATCCTGTATTGCCTCAGCTACCAATCCTTTGCCTTCATAGGAGAAGGGCAGCTTGGTTCGTACCATTCTATTGAACTTTCTTCCCACCATCAGCTGGGAGAGTTCAGCCTCATCCGTCTCTTTTGTATCGACGTCCCCTACCTTCTCACCTCCCCTCAAGACCGTAATTCGGTCAGTGAGGGAGAGGACCTCAGCAATATGGTGGGTGATTATGATGACAGAGTGTCCTTCTGCCCTCAACCTTTTAAGAATGTCAAACAGACTTCCCACCTCTTGTGGAGTAAGGACAGCTGTGGGTTCATCAAGAATGAGCAACTGTGCTTCCCTGTAGAGCACCTTTATAATCTCCACCCGCTGCTGCTGTCCTACCGAAAGTGTGCTTACCAAGGCTGTTGGATCTACAGCAAGGTTGTAACGCTCACTCAGGGAGCGAATCTCCTCATCCACTTGTTTGCGTTTGACAAACGGATACCCGGGACTTTTCAACCCAAGGGTGATATTCTCACTGACAGTCAGGGTGGGAACCAAGGTAAAATGTTGATGCACCATTCCGATCTTATATCTGATGGCATCCTTCGGGCTCTTGATCTGGATGGGGACTCCATCAAGGAGAATGGAACCGCCATCTGCTTGGTAAATTCCATAGAGGATATTCATCAAGGTGGTTTTACCTGCCCCATTCTCACCAAGCAAGGCATGGATTTCCCCATGGTCTACATGCAAGTTGACCTTCGAGTTGGCGCTTTTGCCAAAGAATGCCTTGTCTATGTCGATCATTTCCAGAAATGCCATGCCATCTCCTCAAACTGAGCGTGCTCCCTGTTAAAGGGAGCACATCAACTTCTACGATTATTTGGTGCGTGTCTCAACCAAGGGAACAGTAAAGGACCCATCAAGAATCTGCTTTCTTGTTGAGGCAACCATGTCCTTGACGTCTTGGGGAATCTTGTTTTCAAAACTGTTATACCCTGAGATATCCACAACACCATCTTGCATGCCGAGGTTGAATACCCCGCCCTCATAGGTGTCGGTACTTACCTTTTCAACAGCAGTCAGGACCAATGCAGGGACACTATAGATGGTAGAAGCCACTACGGTATCCGGAGCGATGGAGTTCTGGTCATACGAGTCTCCGGTTGCAAGCAAACCACGCTCTTCAGCTGCCTTGATCACACCGGTCCCTGCTTGGTTAGCGCAGTGGGAGAGTACATCTGCACCCTGGTCAGCCATGGAGAGAGCAGCTTCCTTTCCCAGTGCTACGTCAGTGAAGCTGCTTACATATGCTTCCAAGACCTTGATGGATGGGTTCACAGCCTTTGCGCCGATTTTGTACGCTTCCAGAACCTTGACGATCGAAGGCTGTTCAAAACCACCAACAATACCGATGGTGCCACTCTCTGACAGGGAAGCTGCAAGCATCCCCATCAAGTATCCAGCTTCTTCACAAGCCATTACATAACTGGCAGCGTTATCACTGTAGGCGTTGGACTCAATTGCCATGAACTTTGTATTGGGGAACTGGGCTGAGACCCTGACAGCCGGCTCACCGAACTGGAAACCATGCCCGATCACCAAGTCATACCCTTGGGCTGCATAGTCGCGGAACGCTGCCTCTCCATCAGCAATCCCCACATTCTCTGAGTATGCAGTCTGGAGATTGTATTTCTCCTCTGCCTCTTTCAGGCCGGCAAATGCTACTGCATTCCATCCTTGGTCGTTGGCCGGCCCTGAGAGCAACAGCGCTACCTTCATCTTTACGTCTGATTCATCTTTCTCAGCTGCGCCACCAGCAAATAAGAGCGATGATCCGAGTACCAAAACCAAACAAGCTACCAGCAATGTCTTTTTCATGTTCGTTACTCCTCTAAAGGGTTTCCCCTGTGAATGCACTACTTATCGGAAGATCTTGGGAAATAGAGAGCGTAACCTCTCATCGCAGGCTTTCTCTGCCTGAACAGCCAGGCTTACTTCATCAATGCCTACCAGTTCGCCGTCCTTGAATCTGATATCTCCACCGACCATGGTCATTGCGACCTCTCCGGTATAACCTACGCGGGCAAGAAGATTACTTGGATCATGCAAGGTTCCAGCAAGTGGGAGAGCCTTGGCATCAATAGCAAAAAGATCTGCAGCCTTTCCTACCTCGAGAGAACCAATATCACTCCTGCCCAGTGTCTTTGCACCACCTACTGTTGCCATCTTTAGCATCTCGTAGGCAGAAGGGGCTCCCCCCCTGCTCTTGCTATGGTAAGACTGAGCCAAATAGGCCATGCGCAAGGAATCGAGCAGGTTGGAACTGTCATTGGTGGCAGAACCATCACAACCGAGCGAAACATTCATACCCGCTTTCGTCATTGCTGGAATATCAATGATGGGGAATCCCCCCAGGACGGCAGGGGCCGGACAATGGGATAGACCGGTTCCACTCTGTGCCATTACATTGTATTCATCCTTCTGGAGTTCCCATCCATGGGCAAACCAGACATCATCTCCAACAAACCCAATCTCTTCTGCCCAGGCGAGAGTTCTCTTGCCATGGCGCTCCAACATGATGGGGTTTTCCCCCTCACCGAGATGGGTGTGGAGCCTGAGGCCATGCTTCCTTGCAAACGCCAGAGACTCTTCAAATGTTTCCTGGTAGCTGTTGATCGGTTGGCAGGGAGCGACCACAATCTGGCTCATACTGTTGGGATTCGGGTCATGATATGCTTTCATCAAGCGTTCACAATCAAGCAGGAATTCGTCGGTAGTCTCCAGCATTTCCAGAGGGATGGTACTTCCCTTCTCCCTCTCCAGTGTATTGCAACCCCGCCCTGCGTGGTACCTTACCCCGAGCAGGGATGCCGCTTCCATCTGGCGGTCAACCGCGTCCTTCCCGGTTTTCTTGGTATAGCAGTACTGGTGGTCGAACGCAGTGGTACATCCATGCTTGAGGAGATCTGCCATGGCAACAAGAGACGAGTAGTAGATAACTTCGCTGTCTATCTGGGAGAAAATCGGATAAATCTTATCGAGCCAGTCGACCACAAGAAGATTCGGATAATCAATGGTTACCAGGTTTCTCACAAACGTCTGGAAGAAGTGATGGTGTGTATTCACCAGTCCTGGATATACAATATAGTTGCTGGCATCGATAACCTCGGCATCACCACGAGGAAGATTCTTTCCAATCTTCGCAATCTTGTATCCGTCGATCAAAAGATCACAATCGGAGTACACAGTATCAGATCCATCGCAGCTCACGAGAGAGCGAATATTTGTAAGAAGTTTCTGGTTACCCATCACCTACCACCTTACTGGCTTGATGACTGCACGATAAACCCTATAGTTACTATAGGGTCAAGAATAAACAGAAAATTTTTGTAGTTCTTTATCTACGATGCAATAATCATGTGCTATGAGTACAGATACCTTGATTGCTATTGCAATGACCTGATGCATATTTTCTAATACTGTATCTTCTATGATAACGGTAAAGGCGTAGGGTCCCTGATAGTAATGAAAGGTATCAATACCTCAGGGCGAGCCCTGAACCCAGGAGGTGTTGCCTCCTTTCCCGCCCCAAGGGACGGGGTATCTCACCTTGCTTTCCCTACACTCGCTCGGGAGAAGCCCCATCATGATGGTTCGTTTTCTCTCGCTCCGTTGGGGAATGAACACCCAGAGATAAGGAAAAGTAACACTCACAAAGAAACATGATATGTAATGCAATATATTGACATTGTCATTACATATGCATAATATTGAAGATAGAAATAGGAGTAACATATGGAACGTTCAACCGTAAATATTAACTTTCGCATGGATGCAGAGTTGAAAAACAACTTGGAGAAAGCCTGCCAAGAACTTGGTCTGACTCCTTCTGCAGCCTTCACCATTTTTGCTACCAAGGTAGCAAGAGAAAAACGCATACCCTTTGAGGTTGCTGTCGATCCATTCTACAGTGAGCGAAACATGACAAGGCTTAGAAAATCTATTGCCCAGATGGAATCCACCGGCGGTACAATCCACGAGGTAGATGTAAGTGATTAAGGCTTGGTCAGACGATGCTTGGCAGGATTTCGAGTACTGGACACAGCAGGATAAGAAGACATTAAAACGAATTTTGGCACTTCTCAGAGATATCGACAGGAATGGCTATAAGGGAATCGGTAAACCTGAGCGGCTAACGGGAAACCTCGCTCCATATTGGAGCCGAAGGATCGATGATTGCAACCGCTTGGTTTATCGTATCGATGGGGATATCATTCGCATCGTTCAATGTGGATCACATTACCGGGATAAATGAACGGTTGTCACTCTTTCAACGAAGCCGCGAGGAAGCACCGTATCATCCACTAATGAGCTCTGCAAAGAATTTAAATCGTGTATTTCTCTCTATCTGCAATTCACCTGTAGTTTGCTATGAGTACAGATACCTTGGTTGCTATTGCAGTTCTGCTATTTCCTCTTCACTCAATCTCCTGATATCCAATCCCTGTCCAAGATACCAGAGCTTTGCACTCTCTTCGAACTCCTCAGCGGCAAATACTGCTTCCTGAAGTGTTTTCCCTGTGGTGATCAACCCATGGTTTTGCATGAGGTACGTGGAGAACCCGGGCTTGTTTCGGATATCCTCTGCAATAAGAGGAGAACCTGGCCTTCTGTAGGGAAGTATCCCTACCTTGTTCACTTTCATGACAAAATACGGCGTAAAGGGGGTAAAGGGACTACCATCTTTCAAACCCTTGGTGCTGGCAAGCAAGGTTGCATAGGTGGAGTGCAGATGAACCACAGCACGGATCTCGCTGTGAGCTTCATAGCAAGCTAGATGGAACGGCACCTCCTTGGTAGGGGCCTTTCCTCCAAGCAACGTTCCATCCTCCTTGAAGTGGGACACCTCCGCTTCATTCAAAATCCCAAAGGAAGACCCGGTTGGAGTGGCAAGGTAGGTGCCATCAGGAAGTTTCACCGAGATATTCCCCGCACTTCCCACGACAAATCCTCGTTGGTAGAGGCTTGATGCGAAGGAAACCAACTCACGTTTCATCTCAATTTCATTCATCATAACACTCCTGGGCTTTCTCTAGAAAGGATTCAGAACCAAAGTTCCCGCTCTTCAAGACAAGCTGGTATTTCTTGTCCAGGGACTGTACCCACGAAACCCCTGGGTCTATCTGCTTCCCAATCAGGTAGGCATCAACCCCCAAGGTAGAAGCAACCACCCCGCTCGTCTCGCCCCCTCCAACGATAAAAGTCTCGACCCCTTCCCGTGCTAAGATGGCTGTCATCTTCCCAAAAACCTGCTCGATGATTCCTGCCAACGCCACTCCCTTGAACCGCTCTCTGTTAAGCTGCAGTTCCTCTGGTGAGCGGGTAGCAAAGACCATGGGAGCAAGGGTGTTTCCCTGGTGGGCGAGTACCCACTGTGCAAGCGTCTCAGGATAGCTAGGGTCGTCTACACAAGCTTGCTCATCAATACTGAGGCTCGCTGCCTTCTCTTTATAGTAAGCAACTTGCTTCTGCATCATTGCTGAACAGGAACCAGCAATGACTACTGACATGGTCTTTCTGGGAAGGAAAGCCGGATTCGCGGTACCTCTCTCTCCAAGGGATTCAGCTCTGACGGCAGCAATACCCTGGGCAAGTCCAGAGCCTCCGGTTACAAGAAGCATATCATCGGTTGCCTTGGCAATCGTATCCAGGTCCCCATCGTTGATCACATCAACGATGATGTTGTTCACCTCATCCTCTTCGAGGACATCAATACGTTTCTTTACTGCGGCAACCCCTTCTTTTACAACGTCATAATACACATGGCCATTGGTAGATGAACTCTGCATTGCAAGCAGATCGGCAAGTTTCGACATCCTCATTGGATTGAGAGGATGGTGACGCATTGGTGAGTCACTGAGCAGTTGGTCACCAACAAACAGGTATCCGTGATACACAGTTCTTCCATTGACTGGAAGCGCAGGACAGATAAGTGTACTGGATAGTCCAAGAGCATCCCTGAGCGCATCGCTGATGGGACCGATGTTTCCTTTCTCGGTTGAATCAAACGTGGAGCAATATTTGTAGTAAAATCGATCACAACCTGCTTCCTGTAGGAAAGCAAGTGCTGAGAGAGCGCCTGCTACTGCATCAGAGGAGGGAATGCTCCTGATCTTCAGGCTCATGACAATCGCATCAGTCTCGGGAAGTTGCCCTGTAGCAACAGGCTTGGCACACATGAGTGTTCTCATGCCTCCAGATACCAAGAAGCCGGCGATATCCACGGCTCCGGTAAAATCGTCTGCTATAACTCCTAGTTTCATACCACCCCTCATATTATATTCTTATAGTATCGTTTCGTAACCTAGTATGCCAATTTTCTTATCTTTATGTCACTGAATATCAGACCTTTATATGGTCCTTTTCCCGTACCAGCACAATCATCTGGAAGCCCTGAAGTCATAGCTATAGGTGACTTTCTCTTCACGAAATTTCTTCTACAGTGAGGCAAACTTCCAGACATTGAACGCAGAGAGGAGAACAATCAGGAGCATTACGCCCATGAACAGCCGGTCAACCTGCTCATTGCCAAGACGCTTTGTTAAAGATCTACCTGTCATTGCCCCCAAGATACCAGTGACCATCATACTCACAAGCAACAGTATGTTGAAATCTGGGAATGTCCCTTGGATGACATTGGTGATAAAATTTGCAACCTGGCTAAAAAAGATGATGTAGAGACTGTTCAGTGCAGCATGCTTGCTGTCCATCGAAAAGAAATAGGACAGAAACATGATATTGATTGGTCCTCCTCCGATTCCCAGGAAGGATGAGAATACCCCTAACACCAATCCAAGCAATCCTGCTGCTCCCTTATTGGTTACCTGCAGGGTATGAATCCTTGCTTTTTTCAGTACATAGATAAATACAGAGGCGGTCAGTACAACCATGATGATGTTTTGCACCATCCCGATCAGAGCATTGTTCCCTGTCGCTGTCTTGATCCAGGAGAAGATCACCTTGCCGACGATCCCACCTATAGCGCCACCGATGGCCAGAGGGGTTCCCACCACCTGGTCGACAGAAATAGCATCCTTCCTACTACGAAGCAAGGATACCGCTGTCATCGCGAGGACGGTATTCCCACTGAGGAAGCTGATCGTAGCGATTGGATAATTAACCAAAGCATCCATCGCTGGCTTGATAATCACCCCACCACCAATCCCACTGATAGCGCCTACAACCGTTGCTGCGAATGTCAGTATTACAAGTAAGATTTCCACATGCGTCCCTTTTATGTTTTAGATTTCAAAGTATTGGCAATCATTTCTAGACGATTAATCGCATAGGGAAAGAATGATTTCATAGAACTGCAGAACCGGTACCCGTCTTCACTGCGATACCGTTTACAGCCACCTCTGCAAAGAGGCTTCCATTGACAGGAAGCACAATCATCAATGGAATTGGGAGAGTCTTCAATGAACCATATGGCGCTTCGTCTTGCATCAAGCGATACAATTTCATCTTCAGTGATATTACCGAGACGATGCGAATCGAGGCAGTAGAAATCACAGGGATATATGTCTCCATTGCTCTCTGCCACATACTGGATAGAACATACCCCCGCCATATCGCACGCTTCAGGGGGATAACCGGCTATCATCCCAACAAGGTTATCAAAAAACCTGACTGAGACAGGCCTCTTCGCTTGGTAGGAAGCGAACCAGAGATCAAAGAGATCCTTCAGGAACTGTCCATAAGCGGCAGCAGAGAGAAAACGTTTCTCTCCGTCAAGCATATCCATGCACGGTATGTACTGTTGGTAGACAAGTCCATGTTCCACAAAATAGGGATAGGCCATACCAATATTCTGGGCTAATTCATTGGTGACTACACTGAGAATATTGAATTGCACGCCTTCCCTTTGGAGTTGAGAAATACCCCGCATCACCTTTCGTCCACTCTTCCCACCCTTCCCGTCCTTCCGGTGCAGGTCGTTAAGCCGTGGGGGACCATCGAGAGAGACTCCTACCAAGAAATCATGTTCTTTAAAAAACCTTGCCCACTTTTCATCAAGCAACATTCCGTTGGTCTGGAAGGCATAGGTCACCAGGGAGTCTTCCTTCTTGCTTGCAGCAACTTTACGCACAAAGTATTCAAAGAATGGAAGCCCTGCAAGAGAGGGTTCTCCACCCTGAAATACGAAGGAACAGTGCTTTGCAGCCTCCAAGCTCTTTAGAATGATTGCATCTGCAACAGCATGACTCATCATGGATCGGATACCCTCGACTCGGCTATCTGCCTCATCAAAATAAAAGCAGTAATCACAGCGAAGATTGCACGCAGCTGAGGCTGGCTTGATCATCATGGTAAGGTGGGCTCGGCGTGTATCCATTGGTTAATATATATCCTTTATTGCGTATAAGCACAAGGACACTAAAACATAAGACATGTCCTTTTCCCCATATAGAGGTTCTATGTTTCCCTAAGATTTCGAATAGACCATCCATCATAAATTGTAGGCTTGAATGTGTATGAGTAGTCATGAATTTTGTATTCATTATCTGTAATCATCCTGAAGATTCGCTTCCCTACCTCAAATCCCATCTCATATCCAGGATGAACAGAAGCTGTAATACCGCTGTCAGTCCAATCGGTATCAGAGTAGTCAAAGGCAACCACTGAATAGTCAAAGGGAACTTCTTTCCCCTGCTTTTGGAGTAAGTCCAAAACTACTCTCAGTATCATAAAATTACAACAGACAATTGCTGTACACTTCGGCAATGCCTTAAGAAACTTCCATAGGATCTTATGAAACTCCTTCGTGTCATACGCATCATCCGAAATGACCCACTTCACATAGGCATCATCATAGCTTGCCCCATATTTCTGCAGTGCACGTACATATCCCTTGTACTTCTCAATACCCTGATAGTTGTCATACACAAATACACCTGCGATATGTCGATGACCGGCATCGGTCAAGCGTTTCACAAGCTCGTCGGCGCATTGGCTATCGGCAATTGTCACCCTGGGAAATTGTGCATCAACATAGTAGTTGTTGTAGAAAATAACCGGGATATCCTTATCATAAAGAGCTGAATAACAGTCGAGATTAGGGTTTAGAATACTGGCTTTCACCCCATCCACGATGAGGCCATGAAAACCGGTCGAACAGGAGAGAAGGCACTTGCGTTCGTTGGCAAGCTTGTTATCTGTGTAGAATATCCTTAGCTCCACAGACTCTTTCTGCAGTGCATCCTTGATCCCTCGTATAAGGTTCTTGTTGGCATGATAGTCCTGGCCTTGGATTATTGCACCAATCTTGATCTTTCCATGCTCCATCTGCATTTGCTCCCGCAGAAACGCCTTCTTATTTACATAGGTTCCACTTCCCTTCTTTGTGTAGATAATCTCACGTTCTTTCAAATGTGAGAATGCCGTTCTCACCGTTTCTCGACTTACTCCGAATTTCTTGCAGAGGAAGTGTTCAGAGGGAAGGCGGACATCCTCAGTAAACTGCTTCTGGTCAATAAGCGTATGGATATATTGCTCTATTACCTCATATTTTCTAAACGTCTGAAGGGCATCTCGTACAATCATCTTCTATGGTTACTTCCTTCTGTTCGCTTTCGAGAATCCATGCTTTGAGCCGCTTTCTCAATTCCAGTTTAGCATAAAGATACACCTGATCATTGACAATATTCATCATTTGGTGGGGATCCTTGGAGAGATCATACATGCAATCATCAACATAGTAATCACTGGAAGGGTACAAGCCTCCATTGCGATTCGGAGCATAGATGGAATACAGATACCGATCAGTTCGGATTGCACGCCCTACCCTGCTCTCTGATATCTGCGCATATACTTCATTTATTCGCTCTGAGGTGTCTCCGTCCACGATTGTCGCAAGATCTTCACCAATCATGGCATCCCCTACCTCAATTCCAGCCATGGAGAGAATTGTCTTGGCAATACTTCCTGTACTTACCAATTCCTCGATTACCTTCCCTCCTACATACCTACCTCCACGAATTACCAATGGCACTCTCAGGGCAGCATCATGTGCGGTACGTTTGTAATCATCAAAACCATTGAGATGATTATCACGGTTTCTCGTTCTAAAATGTGAACCATGGTCAGAGGTGAAGATGATGTAGGTATTCTCATAGACTCCCATTTCTTTAAGCTTCTTAATCAGTCGCCCAAGGTTCTCATCAACTTTTGCGCAAGCACCAAGATAGTCGGGATATTCCTGGAGTGCATCCCCCCCACCGAGTGCCTTCAGATCCTCAGGAAGTACATACTCCTTGTATTTCTCCTTGGATCCCTTGGGACCTTGATAGTGATGTGCATCGTTCTGATGATGAGGTTCTATCTGTGAAACGGTCAAGAAGAATGGTTTGTCAGTATCATATCCGTCGAGGAATTCCAAGGCATAATCTGCCATGCAATCAGCACGATAACCATTGAATTCACAGCGATTCATATGCTCATCAAATACATATCCGCCAAATCCATCAGAAGTAAACTCTAGGACATCGCTCACTCTCCAGAAACCATTATAGCCTCCGCGAAACTCAGGGGGAATGGCCGTTTTCTGGTAGTCCTGTGATGGTATTTGCTCCATCTCACCTTCTGAAGCCAGATGCCACTTACCGACATAGGCTGTTTCGTAGCCGTTGTCTTGTAAATAATGTGCAAGGGTTTTTATGCCCTTAGGAAGAGCCTTGCTGTTACGAAAACAACCGGTTGTTGTTGCATATAATCCAGTCTGGAATATTGCCCTGCAGGGTCCACAAACAGGCTGAGGAGAGAACGCATACTCAAATTGAACTCCTTCTTTTGCCAGATCATCCAGATGAGGGGTAATTGGTAGATCCTGCCCATAGCAGCCACAGGTATCATAACGCTGCTGGTCTGAGAAATAAAACACAATATTGGGTTTCTTCATTAAACGCTCCTGTTATTTCCACGAATCTTAGAGAACACTATCAGGAATACCGTCAAAGCGATGACGGTGATAAATGCGATGGAGATGGGGGATTGTACAAAGATCGACCAACTCCCATCAGAGAGAATCAGTGAACGTCTGAAGTTCTCCTCTGTAATAGCTCCCAAAACGAGCCCAAGTAGTACGGGAATGGTTGAAAAACCCAGTTTTGAGAACACATAGGCAAGAACGGCGAAGGCCAACGTAACTTTCACGTCGAAGAGTGAATTGTTCACCGAGAAGGCCCCCGCGAAACAGAAAATTACGATGATCGGAGTTAATATAGAAACTGGTATCGAAACAACTCTAGCAAAGTATTTGGTCAAGGTCTTCCCTTGTAGGAACATGAAGAGATTAACAAAAATGAGGCCAATCATAATTGCATACATCGTTGATCCATGTTTGACAAAGAGATTAGGTCCCGGAGTCAATCCATTGATCATCAAGGCACCAAGCATGATTGCGGCAACCCCATCTCCAGGGATTCCCATGGTAAGAAGAGGAATCAAAGTAGCACCGGTGACCGCGTTGTTTGCAGTCTCTGCAGCAGTGATACCTTCGATTGAACCATTGCCAAATTCTTTCTTACGCTTGCTCATCTGTCTCACCCGGTCATAGCTCACAAACGAAGCCATAGAGGCGCCAGTTCCGGGGATGATACCGATGATGATGCCTACTATTGCAGAGAAGAAGGCTGGGAATGCCATCCGTTTGTACTCCTTTGCAGTGATATGGCCTTTTTCCTGTTTGACTTCCTCTAAGCTGGATAACGTTATCTGATTGCTCTTCTTGCTTTTTGCTAGAACCTCGCTAAGAGCGAAGAGACCTATCAGACAAATTACTAAGTCAAATCCAGAGTAGAGATTAATGTTCTTGAAAATAAATCGGGTGCTACCGGTCATTGGATCAAGACCAATAGTGGAAATGAACAATCCTACAGCTCCTGAGATCATTCCCTTCACTAAGGAATCTCCAGAGACCCCAGCAATAACAGTGAGTCCAAAAAGACAGACGAGAAAGTATTCAGGCGTACCCATTTTCTGGGCAAATTTTGCTACCTGAGGAGCAAAGAACAGCAAGGTAATGGCACTTGCCACACCACCAAAGGTTGATGCCTGCAGTGCAACATTCAATGCTTTCTTGCTCTTTCCTTGTCTGGTAAGTGCATATCCGTCTGCCATGGTGGCAGTTGCGTGTGGAGTTCCTGGTGTATTGATTAGAATGGCAGAGATCGATCCTCCATACCCTCCAGCACAGTAGATGCCCAAGAGAAACATGAAAGAATCGATCGGGCCCATGGTATAGGTGAAGGGAAGGAATAAGACGATACAGAGAATTACAGTCAGCCCAGGTATTGCACCGAATACCAAGCCTAAGAGCAGTCCGACATTCATGAACAGGAAACTTGAAAGCGAAAATAATTGTTGCAATCCACTTAGGAATAAATCCATATCATCCTCCTACGGCAAGCGTACATTCAGGACAACTTGGAAAAGTAGTCCAATGGAAAGTGCCGCAATAGTTACAATCACGTAGTAGTTCCATTTCCTGATTCTGAAGAACACAAGCATGCCAATACCAAAAAGTATTGAGGTAATAATAAAACCAAGGACTGGAATAAGCAGCGCATAGAGCACCAAAAGTGCCAATATGACAACTGCCTTGATCTCAGTAAGAAGGTCAAGGTAGACAACCTGGATTGGTTGCTTCCTAATAATCTTGGCAATTTCCTGTAATAACAAAAGAATTGCCCCTCCAACAATCACCCAAAGCAGGAGTGAAGGGAATGTTCTTGCTGTTGTGGCCATTCCTTCCTGCTTCTTTACCTGGAATGGCATAATGAGAAACCCTGCAATTCCCATTAGCAAGAATAATATGGGGCCAACAAGCGACGGATAGAATCGCATTTGCTTCCCCTCAAGCTTTTCGCCCAGGTGGGTAAAACAAGCATCAATTGATTGCATCAGCTGTCTTAGTCTTATCATGATATTCCTCACATACAGATGGGCCTTCAGAAAGAAAGCCCATCTTGTTTTGTGGTTTCAATTAACTATTGGCTTTTACGATTTCCGTAACAGCTTCAATATGAGCATCAATGGTCTCAGGAGTAAGCGGATCATATTCAATCATCAAGGTATTGAAGAGTTCCACTACATCATCTTTCTGCAGGATCTCCATATAAGCTTGCCGTACCTTATCGATGATTTTCTGGTCAGTTCCCTTACGAGCAAGGATGAAACAACGGTTTCTGTAGAATCCAGTATACCCGTATTCTCCAACCCCTTTAACATTCTTGAACACTTCATTGTTCACAGTCTTATCATCGAACACAACAACTGGGGTTAGGACACCTGCCTCAACACTTCCTCGTGCCTGTGACTGATGACTGATGGCCAGTGCCGTCTCACCTTTTGCAGCAGCATCAAGGGCAAGGTTTGCACCGTTGTAGCTGACAAGCTCCAGGATGATTCCCAGGTCCTTTGCCAAACCCTTTGCCAAGAAGGCTTCAGAACCTGCAATACCGTTTACAGCAATCTTCATGCGGTTGTTTTTGGCATATGACTGGAGGCTCTCAAGATCATCGATTCCCAGACTGGAGTCTGCAGTGAGAACGAAAACAGCGGAGTAAAGATTGATAATGGGAATGTAATCATCATAGGTAAAGAGGATTGCGTCAGCACCATCGACATTTGGAGCGATGGAGAATGCACCTTCCGCACCAAAGATCAGGTTGTGTGAGTTGGCCTCATTGTTGAGAAAGTTTGTTAGTGCAACATTGCCACCAGCTCCAAGCTCATTGGTTGCCAGAATAGGCTGACCCAGGACCTCCATCCCATAGGTTGCTGTCTTCCGGTTGACGACATCTGCAACACCACCTACTGCCCAAGGACATACTACGGTAACAGGTTCGCTGGGCCAAGAATCGACATTCGATTCAGCCTGTCCAGCAGCACTTACAGTTCCCATCATGCAAAGTGCGATTAGTACCATTACTACAGCTTTTTTCATAATTTCCTCCAAGTTGTTTGTATCTATGTGAAATAGCCTATCATCCAATGAACAGAAAACAATGCAGATTATCATCAATTATTCACAAAGTTGTATGGTATGTTGCAGAACACAACAACTTGTCTACTGAATTATCAAGAAATATATCTTTAGGTACAAAGGGAAAAGCTCTCGTTCACGCAATTGCAGACCATACTGTATCTGATTTTTCAACTATCCATACAGAATTGTATTAGATATAAAGAAGCAAGAAATAGCGCTAGCCACCTCTTGCCCAAACATAGTTATCAACGTCTTTGTCAGAATCATGTTACATCAATGCTTCACATCATACAGTTTCTTGCCTCGAACGGCTTCCTCCATGGGGAGCCCTGTATCGTAGTCCCACTGCCTCGGCTCATACTCCTCATTTTCGCGTTGACGAGTCAGACCACTATTTTGCCAGCTTGGAACTCTATCAGATCTCCAAGAACGGGCTACCCACTGGTATCCTCTATATACATCACGTGTTTCATCCATATGCTCAATAAGAAGATCATGAAGGCGATTCCGTATATCACGACAGGAATCATCCCCAATCCGATTCACCACTTCATGCGGGTCAGATTGCAGATCATACAATTCATCAAGATCCATCAGATTGATGGTCAACTTCCAACGTCCATCGGTAATGGACCGCATCATCTGCAATCCACCAAAGCCATCATGATCAACCTCATAACGGGTAAACTCACAGAACACATGATCATTAATCCTAATCTCAGGATTATCAATCTGGGCGAGCATGCTCTTTCCTTCCAGCAACTTTGGAATGGGAAGGTTAAAGAAATCCAAAACCGTCGGAGTTATATCGATATGACTGGCTGGATAATCTACAACAACACCTTGGTTCCTTTCATTGGATGTTGCAGGCTTGATAAGCAGTGGCACATTGGTGATTTCCTGATAGAAAGCTGCATTCTTCGTCTGCAAGTGATGAGAACCCAGCATATCTCCATGGTCGGAAGTAAATATTACCATCGCCCCTGGAGTAATTTTCTGTATCTGTCCAAGAACTCTTCCTATCTCATAATCAACAAAACTATTGCAACCAAGAAACAGGGAAAGCATCTTTGAATTTGCTCGAAGTTCCTCTGAACTCTTTTCCATGTCATTTCCAGCCCATAAGCGTTGGAGCAATGGCTTCGTCTTAAGATCATCATGGAAGGTTGGATTGTCGTCAAAGGAAAAACCATCATACATGGTATTGAATGGAGACGGACAGATACAGGGACCGTGAGGTTCATCATAAGAGACGACCAGGAAAAAATCATCTTCTTCATGCTTTTCCAGGTAACTCATTGCCTTATTTGAGACTCGGTGAGCATAGGTCATATTCTCACTCCAGCTCTCGTCATAGGCTGTTTCAGATCTTCTTGAGCGTATTCTGTCCTCATCACTCAACTCTTCAAGAAAGTTGTGCATGTCATACCAGGCTTCAGGATCCCACCCTTCCGGGCAGATTCCCAAACCGAAGTAGTCTCCTCCATCAAGATGCCATTTACCGGTATAGGCTGCCTGGATCCCTTGGTCACTGAGACGTTGTCCCAATGTCTTGATATTGAGCCCCAAAGGAGCATTGTTTGTCACTACACCATTGGAGTGAGGGAAGGTACCGGTAAATAATGCCGAACGCGCTGGACCACATACCGGCTGGCAATCATATGCTGCAGTGTACCGAATCCCTGCCTGTGCCAAACTATCCAGATTGGGGGTTTTCATACGTGCATCCCCATAGCAGCCAAGCATATCTTTTCTTGTAGTATCGGTCATAATAAACACTATCTGTCTGGGCATCTATGTCTCCTATTTCTAACCTTTCACAGCACCTGCAACCAGGCCTTTTATCATATACTTCTGGAAGAAAAAGAACAGCAGCACTACCGGTATGGTCCCGATGATCGAGATGGCATTCACCAACGACCAATCATAGGAGAGTTCTCCCAGATACCGTAAGGCGATTCCAACCGACAAGGTACGCAGCTCATCAGATTGTATAAGTGTTGCGGCATGAAGGTAATCATCCCATGTCATGAGAAATGCATAGATTCCTACAGCAAGCAGCCCTGATTTTACCAGAGGCGTGACGATGGTAAAGAGAATTCTCCACCGTCCGGCCCCATCCACAAAGGCAGCTTCCTCGATATCCTTTGGAATATTGGCAAAGAAACTAGCCATTAGGATAATGCAGAATGGAACCTGTGTTGCAAGCAAGGCAAAGATGAGTCCCCCCCGGGTATTGATGATTCCCATCCTCCCCATAATTGAATATAAGCTGATCATCCTGCTGATGACAGGAAACATCTGGGAAACAAGCAAAAGGGCGAAAAAGATGGCATTCCAACGGGTCTTGAACCTCGCAAGCGAGTATCCTGAAAATATGGCAAAGATACAGCACAGAAGAGAGACCGCCAGAGCAACAATCAGATTATTCTGATAATAGACAAAAAATTGGTTGTGTTCTGTGAACAACTTCACAAAGCTATCAAGCACCGGGTTGTAGGGAAAGAACGTGGGAGGATATTGATATGCTTCCATGTTCGTCTTGAAAGAAGTAATCATCACCCAGTAGAGGGGAAACAACAAAAACAGCAATATCAAAGCCAGAAGCAAGTACTTTCCGGTAGTAAACAAATGGGTGTCACGTTTAAGAGTTGATTGTGTTGTCATGGCTTACCCCATATCCTGTATCCGGAATATCCGGTTGTAGAAGAAGACCACCAACACCATCATCAGCATCCAGAGCGTAGTTATTGCTGAACCAGCCCCAAGGTTCATGGAAACAAAAGCTTCCCGATAACTGAGGACGGCAAGGGTCGTTGTTGCATTGTTCGGTCCTCCTCCGGTCATCGTCCAGAACAGGGGGAACTGCTTAAAATTCTCAATGATGGACATGGAGATGGAGACTTTTATCACTGGGCTGAGATAAGGTAATGTGACAGAGAAGAACCTTCTCACTTTGCCCGCCCCATCAATCATGGCTGCTTCATTGATATCCTGCGGGACATTTTGTAATCCGGCCAACAGAAGCAGGGACATCAAAGGAATTTGCTTCCAGAGAGCAGCAATACCAACGCCTGTCAATGCAGTATCGGGGTTATTAAGTATTGCGAAATCCGTGACTGTGGAAAAACTGAATACGCTCACTAGATACTTCACCAGACCATACTGAGGCTGGAACAACCACATCCAGATCAAGGCAGAAATAACCGTAGGAACAACCCAAGGAGTCATCATAATACTCCTAAGGAATCGAGCGCCCTTAAGGTTTGTATTCAGGATAAGTGCAAGCGTTATAGACAACACAAACTGTACAAGTACTACACCAAGGACAAAACTGAAGGTATGAAATGTAGCCATCGAAAATGCATCAGTCTTGGTCAGGTACAGATAGTTGGCAAAATCGTTCCAGACACCGGGCTTTCCGCTGATGATGTTGCGAACCCCATATGTCTGAAAGCTTTTAATGACTGAATCCACAATCGGGACCAAGATAAAGGCAATGGTCAACAGTAATGCCGGGATATCTAGGATGAAAGCAAATAGACCATCCCGCTGTTCACGTCTCAATGTTCTCGTTTTCATACAACTCCCATAGAGGGGAGTCGCTGCGCGACCCCCCCATTGAATACATGTTACTGAGAGATCTTAACCGCTGCAGTTTCCTTGAATTTCCTGATTGCGGCAGATACATCCTCGTTTCCAACAGAAACAGCCTGTGCAAGTGCACATAGCTCAAGATTGAGGTCAGAGATTCTTGGAATGAATGTCTGTACCTTAACCCTGCCTGCAGCAGGTGAAGCACCTTTGAGGATACCGTTGTTCACCACACTTTCCATTGATGCCATGGATTTCTTGGCAGGATAGGCTGGGGTGAGATCACGCAAGTAACTACTCAATACATTCTCACTTATTACATACTCTACAAACTTGGAGAGGGCAGCTGAACGTGCATCCCCATTGTCAATAAGAATGAAACAGTGTGCCTGAAGCAGACTTTGCCCTGACCCTTGACCACCTACAAGCGGTTCTGCTGAGGCAGTAAAGTTCACAGCATCAGGATTGATTGACTTAATCCCATTGAAACCCCAGCTCTGGTCATAGTACATCGCAAGCTGACCAAGGGCAAAGAGATTCCTCAGATCCTTAAGCTTCGCATTTTGTGGGTTGTATCCCTTTTCGTCGAGCAGTTGCACCATTTCAATGGCTTGCCTGAATCCTTGGTTGTCCACGCTGAGCTTTCCATTGGCATCGAGCACTTCTCCTCCAAAGTTGAAGATCATTGCTGACAAGGAAGCCCCGCTGACAGGAACGGAGGCAGTGGTCTGTCCAAATGCGTAGACCTTGTTTCCATTCTTGTCTTTCAGCTTGGAAAGTTTCTCAGCATAACCAAGCATCTCTTCATACGTTTTGGGTGGTTTGTTTGGATCCAACCCAGCCTGCTTGAACAAGTCCTTGTTGTAGTACAGCACATACGGTGAGACATAGAGAGGAATACCGTACGGAGTTCCATCAACTTCAAATGATTTCAATACATCCGGGTAGAAGTCATTGATGAATGACTCAGGGAGAATATCCTCGATGGGAGCTGCCAAGCCGGTATCTACCAGCCCAGGAACCCAATCAATTTCTCCAAAAATTACATCAACCTTGTTGCCACCACCGGCCATATTCACGACCTGGTTCACAATCTCACCATAGGGTGCGGTTATCCACTCAATGGTAATGTCTGGATTTGCTTCTTCAAATCCACTCTTCACTGATTTCCAGAAAGGTTCATATCCACTTTCCAGTAAGGCATAGTTGGCCACCTTGATGGTCACAGGCCCTTCCGCTACGCTCTCTCCTTGGCCTGCAGCAAATACTGGTGCAAACGCCAATGTCAGAATCAACAGACACGCTCCAAGTCTTTTAATGTTCATAAAGTCCCCCTTTTGATATTTCTTATACGCTTTCGCGCATAACCAACTGTGTTTGAAGATATGCTTCCAGACGTGATTCCTGTTCACTCTTGTGATCAATCAGGCTCACCATCATCTGCATGATCGTTTTGGCTATCTCTCTCTGGTCGATGCCCATGGTAGTCAAGGGAGGATGAGAAAACTTGCAGAGTCGAGAATTATCGAATCCGATGACTGATACATCTTCAGGAACCCGATACCCAACCTGCCTGCAGGCATCCATTCCAAGGAGGGCAATATGGTCATTTCTTCCCATCACCCCGTCAGGAACAAAACCATCTGCAACACGTGCAGCAAACGCTGCAAGCAGCTCATCTTCACTTCTATACCCGGTGAGGATATGGCGTCCATCGCTTTCAAGACCGAGTGCTTCACTCTCCTCAATAAACCCTTTTAACCGCCAGTCATCCATGTCACTACCCTTTCCATCGACCGTAATACGGTCCAGAAATAGAAGATTCTTCCTTCCCTTGCGATAGAGCGTCCGGACACACTCACGAGCACCTTCGTACAAACCAGTGTTGATCAAGCCATATATGCCATGTATTGAGTGGTAGTCACGAATTTCCAACAATACTACCGGCACTCCTGCATCAATGAGCCGTTGAATGTTGTGGAGAGGAAAAGATGCCGAACCGATGATGATTCCATCAAAGAACTTGGAATAAATACGATTGACAAAATCCTCATCCTTATGATCAGCACATAAACTAACGAAATACCCTTCATTATAGGCAAGACTATCAATTTCACTGATCAACTTACCGAAATATTCACCCTTGATGTCATCTGCAATGAGCAACAGGTGGTTGGATTTCTTTCCCTTCAAGGCACGTGCCATTGTATTGGGACGATATCCCAATTTCTCAATTGCTTCCTGTACGCGTTTTCGCTTTTCTTCCTTGACATACCGATTACCATTAATGACGTAAGAAACAATAGTTTCTGTCACCCCGGCTTCATCAGCAATATCTTTCCGCGTTATGGGTCTTAAGCCTTTTTTTGCATTCACATGTCACCACCTAATACTATACACTCCTGTGTACATTCATAGGCTAAGACACATATCTTGATCTGTCAAGAATAAAATCTGAGCAAATTATCCGGTTTACTTTGCTACCGCAATCGATACCTATGACCCATTTTCATACCCTCCGCCACCAAGAGAGACTCACAAACCATCTGAGAAAGGAGGTCATAGGCGCGGCTTCATTGACTCCCAGCAAAGTACCTACCTGTTTGCTGGTGATGGAATCTATTGTCTCTAAAAACGTGAATATCCTTTGTCGTTGCTGTTGTGCCTTATCATCGGTGTTCTGTTCTATCACCGGTTTATTGAGATTATCGCAGGTATTATCATCTTTATCACCTGCAAGTAATGCATTCTCTAGTGGAATACGCGACCTTTCCATTTCTCATGAGTAGGAAATCGTGGAACAAGATCGCGGTGGCCTACTTACCATCCGTTTTGTCCGCAATTGCTTGCGGAATTCCGTAGGGGAAACATAATGAAACTCCTTGAATGCCTTGGAGAAGGCTAGCTCATCATCAAACCCTACACAGTGGGCTACTTGTCCAATGTTCATATACTTTGAGACCAAGAGACTGGCTGCATGTTCCATACGTACCGTATCAAGAAACTGCTTCGGAGAAACTTTGTAAACTTCCTTGAAACAGGAATAGAGGTAGTTTCTGCTGATGCCTATCTCATTTGCCAGGTCTTGGATTTTAATGGATTCTGCAAAATTCTCCATAATGTAGTGATACACTTTCCTCGCATACTGCGCAGACTGCAAGTTGCTTTCGCTCCCGATAACTCCTTGCGCTTGATAGTCCTCGACCAGATGGGCAATGAAGTGAAAAAAACATCCGTTTCTACGCAACTCGTTGGTAAACGTAAGATGATAAGTCTCAATCATACCTTCAATATCATGCTTGAGGATGCTCTCATTCCCTACACTTCTCACCGGATGCTCGAGAGAGAAACCTGCCATGGCCATACTTTCCTCAGACATCAAACCACTAAAGCCTACCCACATGTACGTCCATGGATCGTGCCTGTCAGCCGTGTACTGAGCAGAAACCCCATTAGGAATCAAAAATGCTTGGTGTTCTCCAAGAACATACTCTTTTCCTTGCATCTTAAGCACACCCTTCCCACTGCTGATGATATGGATGAAACTCGTATCCCTGATCTCTGGACCATTGTTGTGTAAGGGAGAACACTGTTGGATACCGCAGTAGGAGAGCGCAAGGTCGATGGCAGACTTCTTCAAGCCATCCAGCCCTACAAAACGGGCAGCTTTTATCAGAAGTTCATTCTCTGGCATAGTCCCTCCTCTCCTACCTAGTATACACCAAGATTCCTTTTGTCTTGAAATTTACGTATCAAGAAAGGCAAAACCCTAGTGATACAACTCCATAAATGTTCCATGAGCTTCAATCATCTCATCACACATTTTGACAATATCATCAATTGAAAGCTCTGCAGCAGTATGAGGGTCCAGCATGGCAGCATGATAGATTGCTTCCTTCCGCTTGCTTACAGCAGCTTCGATTGTCAACAACTGAACGTTTATATTTGTCATGTTCATCGCAGCAAGCTGAACCGGCAGGGGCCCTATATGACAGGGATTCACCCCATTTCCATCAATCAGGCAGGGTACTTCGACACAAGCTTCAACGGGAAGATTATCAATTAAGTGTGTATTAAGAACATTCCCGTTTATCTTGTACGGTATATCGGTTACCACAGCCTCCATAATATGTGAAGCATATTCCAGTGATCGTTTGTGAGTTATTGTTGCCTTGTTGAAAATCCGTTTTTTCTCCTCAGCCCAATCTGCTATCTGGGCAACACAACGCCGCGGATATTCATCTAGTGGGATGTTGTAATCCTCTATCAGGCCAGGGTATGCCTTCTTAATGAAGAAGGGGTTGTACTCTGCATTATGCTCGCTAGACTCAGTACAGTAGTACCCGAAGTATTTGATATACTCATAGCGAACCATGTCATCGTGCTTTTCTGCCTGGTTCTTTCTCAACGCACGCTTCTTGATTTCAGGATAAAGATCATTGCCTTCCCTGTCATGCAGGCTTAGTAACCAAGCCATATGGTTGATTCCTGCAATTGTCTCTACACGTCCCTCCAGCTTGTCCTCCATGCCAAGCCCTTTCAGCAATGTCTCTGAGCAGACCTGTACACTGTGACAGAGCCCAACGTTCTTCACTCCCGTATAACGTTGCATATAGCCACTAAGCATGGCCATCGGATTCGAATAATTTAAAAGCAGGGCATCAGGGCAAACCTCTTCAATCGCTTTGGCAAACTCATCCATGACGGGAATGGTTCTCAAGGCACGCATAATTCCACCGATACCCAAGGTATCTGCAATAGTCTGGTGAAGACCGTATTTCTTGGGAATCTCAAAATCAATGACCGTGCTTGGCTCATACCCCCCTACCTGTATAGCATTGACGATGAAGCGCGCTCCCTTGAGCGCTGAACGTAAGTTCCCCAGACCAGGATAGACTACTATTTTAGCCCTTCCCTGATTGATACTCTGGTTCATTGCTTCAAGAATGGCTCGGGATTCTTCCAAACGTTTAGGATCAATGTCATACAATGCCATTTCTGCTTCTTGCAGTACCGGTGTACCAAGACAATCCCCCAACACGTTACGTACAAATACCGTGCTACCTGCCCCCAAAAATGTAATCTTCATCCTATTTCTCCCTTATATATGGATTTACATCCAAGCAAATGTATATACAGGCTATCTCATTCAATAGCTTGACAGATTCCGTGAACTATTGACTATCCCTTACAGCTTTCCTCCTGATGTTGCGATACCTTCGATGAATTGCTTTTGGAAGATAAAGTACAGGACAATCATCGGCACGCATGCAATCAGGGATGCAGCCATCAGCTCAGGGTAATTGGAGACATATTGTCCTTTCATCTTCGCTAACGCTGAAGCCAAAACCAGCGAATCTTTGGATGTATTTACAATCATTGGCCACATTAAATCCTTGTAGGCAAATACAGCCGTGAATACACTCAAAGCAACCATACAGGATTTGGTCAATGGTGCAAGAATAAACAGAAATGTCTTACCAATAGACAGACCATCAAGCTTGGCAGCTTCTTCCAAATCTTTAGGAAGTATCTTATATGCCTGACGCATCAGGAATGTGCCGAAAGCAGTTACCAATCCGGGAAATACCAGTGCAAAGATAGTATTGGTCATTCCCATCCTGCTGATCATCTGATACTGGGGAATAATAAAAATCTGGGGAGGTATCATCATCTGGATCAGTACCAAGGAAAAAGCAAGGTTGGAACCCCAGAAACGTAATCGCCCAAAGGCAAATCCAGCCATGCTTGCCGTTACGATTGCACATAATATCCTGAAGGCAATCATAAGCAACGTATTCTTGTATAGGTTCAGAAAATTATTGGTGGTAAAGACCCTTGTAAAGGCTTCCATACGGAGCTCAGAGGGAAAGAAAACAAATGGATCAAGTTGCACAGCCTCACCGACGGTCTTGAACGAGGTGAGAATCATCCAGAGAAAAGGAACAATCATGACGAGCGAAACAATAATCAGCACGCCATGCATGATAATTGTGGAAGGTAATGATTTTCTTCGCATGACGTACTCCTAATTATAGTGCACCCACTTTTTCTGGGCTATCATTTGCAATGCTGTGATGAGCATGATGATCAGAAGCAATACCACCACGATGGTGGATCCATACCCCAAGTCTCGCTCAACGAATGAGGATTCGTAGAACAGGAAGACCAAGGACTGCGTTTTATAGAGTGCAGGGTTGGATCGTTCCATCACCATGAAAATAGTATCAAACACCTGCATGGCAGCTATCATCCTGGTTACAATGACAAAGAACAGGATAGGACTAATCATAGGGACCGTTATGTGGAGGAAGCTTTGCACTGCACTTGCACCGTCCAAGTCAGCCGCCTCGTAATAATCTTTTGGAACCTCCTGCAATCCAGCGAGGAAGAGGATCATATTATATCCGATATCGGACCAGATACCGATGATTGCAATGGAAAATACTGCAATACTTGGATTTGATATCCAGTTGATATCCAGATTAAACAGGTTGTTGATCAATCCGAACTCTGAGTTGTACAACCAGCGCCATACCATTGCAATTGCTGCTGGGGCTACCACCATCGGCATGAAGTAAATCGTCCGATATACAGATCTCCCTATAATTTTCCTATTCAACATGACAGCAAGTACCAAGGCAATGAAAACAGAAAAAGGCACCTGTGCGATGGTGTACTTGAGTGTATTGATAATTGACTGGAGCACAGCTTCATCTGAGAGCAGTTTCTGGAAGTTCTTGAACCCAATAAAAATATTCCCTCTCCCAAAATCACCTGTCTTATGGAAACTTTGGTAGATGGTAGCAATCATGGGGATAATGTTTAGAACCAGTAATCCGATTACCGTGGGAAGGATCAAGGCCCAACCCCAAAAAAAAGTGTTCGTGGCTGTTGCTGAGCGTAATGAACGATGTTTCATACACGTATCCCTTACAGCATCCCGGGTAGGAGCAATTACCTACCCGGGTATTCTTTCTGTGAACTCTACTCCTCAGCAAGAATCTCATTCATTTGTCTTGCAGCTTCCTTACATCCAGCTTCCATGGTCATTTCCTTGGACCATACCTTCAGCATGACATCAAGTACTGCATTCTCCCACTTCACAGTATTCCGTGAGAAGGGACGAATAACCATGTCATCCTGCATGTTCAGGTACGCCTGAAGATTGAACTGGGGAACACTGTTCTTCCACTTCTCACTGGTGTCCTTGTAAGCAGACATGGTGATACCGAGCTCCGCTTGTCTGAGTTGTCCTTCCTCAGACCCGAAGTACTCAACCAGTTTCCATGCATCATCGGCACGAGGAGTATCAGCTGAGATTGCCCAACCAAGACCATTATAGATTGACGCTCTGCGTCCGGTTTTCTTATTCAACGGAAGCATGGCAACATCACAATTGTTATAGCTGTACTCATTATCACGGAAGGCAGCAACCATCCATGATCCTTGCATAGTCATGGCAGTCTTTCCTGACTGCAGCAGTACATCCTCACCACTCTCACTCATGACATGCTGGGGAGGCATCAGATCTTCATTGATCATCTTCTCCATCCATTTCATCGCCTCAATGGTATTCGGATGATCCATGCCTGACTTGGTCTTGTCTTCAGAGATTACATATCCGTTATTGCTGTAAATCAGATTGTACCACCCTGCTTGGTTGTTTGAGTTTACATTGGTAAACCCATAGACAGATCCATCAGCCTTTGTCAATTTCTTTGCAGCTTCGTACAAGTCATCCCATGTCCAATTTTCATCAGGATAGGCAACTCCTGCTTCATCAAACAAGGTCTTGTTATACCAGAGTGCAATGGTATCGATATCCTTGGGAACTGCATAATACTTCTTGTTGTAGGTATACAAACTCCAGATATCCTCTGGGTAATTGCTTGGATCGATGAGGGAGCTCTTTGCGATTCTGTCGGTTACATCGAGCAACATGTCGTTGGACATATAGCGCTGGGATTCATTGGAGTGCATCCAGAACACATCAGGAAGAGACCCGCCCTGTGCTCCTGCGGAGAGCAGTGTCCAATAGTTGTTCCAATCAACAACTTGTACCTCAGCTTTGACGCCTGTCTTGGCAGTGAAATCATCAATAATCTGCCTGATACCAGGTTCCTGATTTGAGTCCCAAATCATGACTGACAAGGGCTCAGATGAGCTGGAAACAGCCTTTTTCTCTGCATCTCCAGCAGCGAACAAGATAGCACTTGCCACTATTGTGACAACCAGAAGCAAAACAATCCTTTTTTTCATAAAAAACCTCCTAGGTTTAATGGAACCAAGTTAATTACCTATGCATTCTGTTCATAGAGAACAAATATTAAAAATTTTTGGTAAGTAATTACTTAGCATTACATTAATCCTAGGACAGTTTACAGATAATACCATGTAGAAATGTTACGAATACATGTAAAAATGTTCATAGTGCAAACAGCATCATGAAGAAAAGAGGTTTAAAAGTTTGTAGGACATACCTAATCCTATCTATCGTCTTAGGTTATCAAGTAAATCACAACAAACCAGATACATTCTTGGAATGTGAAATGGTCCCTTGTACATATTTCCCTTCAAGGGAGTGGAAAGGGAATTGTCTCGATGGAGATATCCAAACCACTCACCGTACTCCGGGTCAAGGAAGTTATCCTTTATGTACTTATCTACTTGTTCAAATTGATTCAGGTATTCCTGCTTCCCGCTCAAGCTGAAGGCCAGCAAGTTTGCAATGACTGCCTCACACTGAGGCCACCAGAACTTCATGTCATGCCAGTACTCGGTTGCACTCTTTCCTAAGGCATCACGGAAGTAGATGATCCCGCCATACTCTTCATCCCAACCACGGGCAAACATCCAGTCCAACATGGTAGTACCAAGATGCATCAGCTCAGGATCACCACCCCGCCTCTTTGCTTCGGCGAGAATGAACCAAGCCCCTTCAATAGCGTGCCCCGGGTTCAAGAGCCGGCCTTCGAAATGATCCAATTGCAACGTCCCATCAGGATTACACTGCTCTACAACCACCTTAAGCTCTGGACGAACAAAGAAGACCTCAATCTCCTTGATATACCCATCGATGGCACGAGTCAGCTCTTCGCTCTTCTCAGGAAGCGCTTCTCTCAGCTCACTGACCGTATTGAGAAGAATCATGGGGAGACCAAACCCCTTGCTCTCTCGCTCAAACTTGGGTACCAGTAATCCAGGTTCGTTTATATATGATTCTACCTTCTTGAACAGATCATATGCTTTCTTTGCATATTCAGGCTTATTAAAAGCCCTGCTATAGGCAGCAAAGCCAAGGATGGCGAAGGTCTCACTGAAAACGTAGCGAATGCGCTTCACTACCGGATTTCCTTCTTGGCTTACCCGGAAATACATCCGTCCATCTACGGAATCAAAGCAGTGGTCTTCAATGAAAGAGACCAAGGAATCACACACCTCACGGTATTCACTCCGCTTCTCCATCTGACGATATGCGGTTGCATACACCCAAAGTGCCCGACCCTGGAACCAAACCGACTTATCAGTCTCAAGTAAAGCCCCATTACGGTCCAATCCTGTATACAAGCCTCCATGTATCTTATCAAAACCATACTGGAGCCAAAATGGTAATACGCTCTCCAAAAGCGTTTTTTGGTACTCATGATAGAGTTCATCATATTTCTGAATCATAGAATTATCCTCATTTCTTGTATTCTACTCCTTGAAGCATTTATTGTCATTATGATTCTTTGAAAAACTGTTCCTTGATTTGCCCATCCTCTTATGCCATGATAGCACCATGCATACAAAACAGAGTTTAATCAGGGATCTGGAACAGATGGGTCTTGATCCAAAAGGAACAGTGCTAGCTCACTTCTCATATAAAAGCTTAGGAGAAGTTGAGGGAGGTCCCCAGACCGTAATCGATGCCATGGTCACCTATATGAAAGATGGTTTGATGGTATTCCCCACCCATACCTGGAACACGGTCAACTCCAATCAACCCTATTACAGTGTCAATGACACAGAGAGCTGCATCGGTATCATCCCAGAGTTGGCAAGAAAGGATGGGCGAGGCTATCGCAGCGCACATCCAACCCACTCGGTAGCAGCCTTTGGGGCAGAGGCTGAAGCCTTTATTGCCGACGATCACATGCAGAACACTCCCTGCGGTCGTACAGGATCGTGGGGGAAGTTGCTTGACCGCAATGCAACCATCCTTTTAGTGGGAGTAGGACTCAATCGGGACACGTTCTTCCATGGAGTTGAAGAGTGGCTCGATATTCCCTTCAGATTAAGCGATACAATGAACATGCTCTTCACCAGGCTTTCTGATGGCAATCTCATCCCTACCCCGGTCAAGAACCATACAGCACAGGTAGGAGAAAACTTTCCTCGAGTAGAACCCTATCTGAGAGAAAAAGGAATTCTCAAGGAAGGAACGTTTGGGGATGCAACAGTACGCTACCACAAAACCCAGCCAGCCTATGAGGCTGTGAGGGACCTGTTGTTGCAGGATCCAGATTTGTTTGGGGTACGATAGTTCTGACAAAGCGGCTTTACTCAGGAAACGCTGAACTCTCACTTATAACCAAATGCAAGGGAGTAAACTTCCTTGCACTCTCGAGTGAGCGTTTTTCCAGCAACTGAGAAAGATACTCCACAGCGAGAGACCCAAGTTCCAGACGTTGGTTCGACCAACGCGTCCAGTGTTCATGTCCACCCAACCAGTCATCTTCCAATACAGCTCCCCAGATATCCTGTCCAAGCTTCACCTGCATACGCTGCAAATCACGCTCAAAAGGATCGAGCAAGAATATGCGATCAAAGACTGCCACCTGACATTCCTTGATTAGATCTAAATCATTCTGGCTCAACTGGTAGTGCTCATCAGCCTCAACCACATGAACGGTGATCCCTCGCTTCTGGGCAGCAGCAAGCAAGAAGGATCGCTTATCCTTCCTTGGTTCCCGCTCTTGTTCCTTCGTCTCAACATACACAAGGCACTGTTTCCGACATACAAGGGCAAGGTGATCAAACATCATCTCAATAACCTCTTGGTAGGCAAACGTCACCCAATGGGTATGAGCTTCAGCAACCTCTCGTCGTCCGACAAACACCAAGGGAAAGCGGGCTTTCACCAAGCGCTCAACGCCCTTGTCATCGCGGTTCACACCCATCATGACAGCGCCATCGGCAAGTGCAATTCTGCTTGAGTTCTCTTCAGTAGGCCGGTTGTTCAAGATCAGGATGTCATATCCCAATTTTTCTGCAGTTTCCTGGATTCCCACAAAGAACCGATAATATTCGTTCTCCGACTCTACGGGAAACATCGGCTCATAGGTAAAGACAGCAATCAGGGTAGTTGACCCACTCTTGAGTTTACGTGCTGCCATATTGGGCACGTAACCCAACCGTTCAGCACATTCAAGAATCTTCTCCTTGGTCTGTTTCCCAACCCTGATACTCTTGCCGTCCTTCCCATTGAGGACAGCAGAGACTGATGCATATGATACATGGGCCTCTCTGGCGACATCTTGCAGCGTGACCCGTTTGAACGTCTTCATCCTAAAAATGCTCCTGCAGTACGCAGTTTAGCATGTAAAACGTCCATGGGTATATGAAAAAGATCCTTTCCTGTCTCAATGGCTACCGCAACTGCGGTACCAGCTCCCTGCCCTATCGCACCACTGGAAGGACTGACACGGAGGCTAGCGTGCGCTGCAAACTCGCAGCTGATGTTCCGTCCTGCTGCCAATACATTGGAGACTTGTTCATTGAGCAGACTCCCGAGGGGAATGGTGTAATACCCACCATCCCTGAGGAAACAGGAATCAGTGGAAGCACCATCAGGAGAGTGGATATCGATGGGATACCCACACGCTGAAATGGCATCATCAAAAACTCTCTCAGAGAGCAGATCCTCTACAGAAATCCTGTAGAACCCTTTCAGACGGCGAGAACTGCGTACCCCGATACGTGGTCCACTATAGGTCATTCTTGCCTGCTCGAATCCTGGAATATGTTTTTTCAGGAACCCATACAACTCCCAAACCTGGCGCCGACCTTCCATCTCTGCTTCACTGAGCTGGATGGGATCAACAGGATTCTTTTCCAGGACACGGGTCATATTCACGATGACCTCATTCTTGGCATTGCTCTCAAAGCAAAGCACGATATCCCGATCAAAGGTAATTTCTCCTGATTCCATACCTTGTCGCATGATATCCTGAAACCCCGAGAAAGAGAGTCTGCTTGAGCGATGCTGAATTCCTGGTTTTGGAGCAAGGAAGGGGAATAACTCCACGTTTGTGTCCATCAGGTTTCTGATCGTCTGTATGTCTACATCGACGAGCTTGAAGTTCATCGTCATCGGCTGGTCTTTCCCATCCTCTTCCCTGCCCTGCTCGAAGGGGATATCGGCCATGGCGATCAAGTCTGCGTCCCCTGAAGCGTCAATGAAGTAGGAAGAATCAAGGGAGAAGAGGTTTCCGGCACAGAGACAGGTAATGCTCTTCAGTGCTCCCTGAACGGGAACGGCCTCTACCACAGTGGTGTGATAAAGCAACTGTACCCCTGCTTCCTGAACCATCAGCTCCAACTCCCGCTTCATGCCCTCAGCATCGAAGGGAGTAACAGTGTAGGTATATCCCGTAGAATCAGGAATATGCCCTACAGAGAGGCCTTTGTCCACCAACCGCTGTATCATTTCATCAACCAGACCACGAACCACCTGGGTTTCCCCAGCATGGAATGTCATCATGGGACCGGTCCCTCCGGCAGTGAGACTTCCCCCGAGGAAGCCTTCTTCCTCGATAAGCAAAACGCTTAGCCCTTCCCTGCCGGCCGCTGTTGCTGCCATGCTCCCGGCGATCCCTCCGCCGACAACTATCAAATCAAAGTGTGTATCATAGAGTGCATTCATGTAATTATCCTTATTTATTTCAAGCCTGTGTTCACCATGGCATCGGTGACTTTCTGTTGGAACAGCAGATAGACCACCATGATAGGCATAATTGACAGGGTAGTAGCGGCCAACTGTAGATGCCATTGGGGAAGCCCATAGGTATCATTGAAGTTGGTCAAAGAGAGCGGGAGTGTAAAATTCTCCAAGGAACTGATGAATACCAGTGGCTCAAGATAGGTATTCCATACAGCAATAAAGGCAAGAATAGCCACAGAACTGAGCACGGGAGTGGCAATAGGAAGCATAATCTTCAAGAAGATCCCCAACGGATTCAAACCATCGATTCTTGCGGCTTCTTCCAGCTCATTGGGTACCGTCACATAGAACTGTCTGAGCATAAATGTCGAGAAGGCTCCCTGACTTCCGAAGATCGGCAACAGCATCAGGGGAACCAAGGTATCCAAGGCACCCCACCCCCGCATCTGGAAGAAAAGGGGGATGATGGTTACCTCAATAGGCATCATCAGGGCTGTCAGCAATAGCAGGAACGCAGCATTTCGCAAGGGAAAGCGCATCCGTGCAAACGCATACCCCGCCAAGGCAGCAAGCAAGACATTGCCTGCAGTTCCTACGAAGGCGACCGCCAATGTATTCAGATAGTGCCTTGCAAAGGGCTGGACGGTAAAAATATCATGGTAATTTGAGAATGCCCAGGAAGAAGGAAGCAACCTTGGCACTCCAAATATCTCGGCACTCGTATTGAGTGAGTTCACTACCATCCACCAGAAAGGATAGACGAACAAAAGGGTCAGCAATGCTACAAGCAAGGCATAGGGAGCCTGTTTTATATACTTACGATTCATAGAATGAAATCCTTTTTCTGGAGAACCACTGCAGGGCGGTCAAGACGAGTACAATCAGGAACAACACAACAGCCAAGGCTGAGGCAAAACCGGTATCGAACATACGGAACGCCTGATGGTAGATATAGTAGACCATGACCATAGTGGATCCCTCCGGGCCCCCATCGGTCATCAACTTGATAGTATCAAAGACACGCATCGAGCCAATGATGGTGACAATCGCAACCATCATGACGGTGGGCATCAACAGAGGAAGCTTTATCTTGAAAAAGAGCGTAAAACGCTTTGCTCCATCAATGCGAGCCGCCTCAATGACATCGCCGGGCATATTAAGCACAGCTCCCATAAAAATAAGCACGTTCATTCCCAAGTTCTTCATGACCCTGTTGACGATGACACTTGCCATCGCCCACCCTTTCTCAAAGAGCCAGTTCGGCCCTTCTATCCCAATAAGGGAGAGGAACCAGTTGATCGGTCCTGCATCCCCTCCTTGTAAGAGATACTTCCAGACAATTGCCCAAGCCACTCCACTGGTGACCACAGGCAGGAAGATAATTCCCCTTACAAACCTGGTTCCCAGCTTGCCTCCTCCTAGATAGAGGGCTAGCAGGAGACTGAATGCCAGGTTGAGAGGAACCACACCTGCACTGAAGATCAAGGTATTCACCAGTGACTTGGAGAAGAGTGGGTCTGCAAACAGCAGACGGAAATTCTCCAGTCCATTGAACACGCTTGTTCCAAAGAGCAGATTCTTCTCCTGTACACTGTACAGGAACACTGAAATCAGTGGGAGCAGGACAAAGAACACGAATCCTGCCATCTGTGGGGTTATGAATGCCCATCCAATGATGGCATCCCGCCGATGATTTGCTTTCAAGGAATGTTGTTTCATTCGTCCATACTCCTACCCACCTTACTTACTATTTGATGTACTTTGCATAGACTGCAGCTACATCATCGAGGATGGCACCTACATTGACATTCTTCTGCCAGAGCTTGTCAAACACCATCTTCGACTCCACCTCAATTTGGGGATACTTCACATGACTGGGAAGTACACGGCCGGTCTTGATGGATGCAGCAACTGCATTCTGCATTTGCTCCTTGCTTACACTCTTGTTGCTGGTCAAGAAGGCCTCTGACTCAAGAACAGACTTTCTTGCTGGTGGCCAAATACCACTCATTGCAGCAACTGAGTCCTTGTTGGTCATATAGGCAACCAATTCACTGGCGAGAGCCACCTGCTTACCCTTGGAGTGAGCACCGATGGCAGCCTGACCAATAACAGGGGATTTCCCTTCAGGACCAGAAGGCATTGGTGCAATTCCCCATGCGAATGCAGCATCGTTGAGCTTGGATACGCGGCTGATCTGCCCAACGGTCATGGCAGCATTCCCAGCAAAGAAGTCGCTCTGGTTCCCTGGAGGAACTACTGAAACATCCTGGTAGACCATGTCATGGAAAAGTTGTACAGCAGCGACAGAGGCCTCACTATTGATCAGAACTTGTCCATCATCAGTCCAGAAATCACCACCATAGGAACGGACAATCGGTGCAAGGTTATGGAGGATACGGGCATCATAGCCTTGTCCATCAACTGTCTGGAATCCCCAAACACCGGTCTTCTCCTTGATTGTCTTACTTACCATCTTGAAAGCATCCCAATCCCAAGCACCTTCAGCTGCATACTGCTCTGGATTTTTCACCCCAGCCTTGGAAAACAGGTCCTCGTTGTAAAGAATGAAAAAGGGAGAGGTGGAAAAAGGAATTGCATACACATTCCCATCCTTGCTCCATAGTTCAAGAGCATCACTGGAGATATCCTGGGGGTAATAGGCCTTCATACCATCATTCAGATTGGCAAGCAATCCGCTTTCAATGAATGCAGGAGCTGCTGTCTCAAGAACCCAAAATAAGTCCGGACCATTCTGACCTTGGAGCTCCAAGGAAAGCTTGGTGTTGTACTCTGCGAAAGGAATGGATTCAAAGGTAGCATCAATCTCGATACCCTTCTGTGCAGCAAATCCCTGTACAAAGGAGTCGAGCAGAGCAATCTGATCAGGGTTGCTGGTCCATGTGGCGATGGTCATCGATACAGGACCGCTAGGAGCTGATTCTTCCTTAGCGCCAGCAGCAAATGCCATACCCATGGCAAGAAAGAGAACGAGCATGAAGGCCAGTAGACGCACTACTCCCTTCGTTTGGTTTGTTTTCATACAATCCTCCTAAAGTGTTTGATTAATCATTTAATCAGTCACTGTATGGTACATCTGGTTTAGACATCCGTCAATAAAAAAATGCAACTCTCCGAAGAAAGCTGCATGCAACAAGAAATACCTGTGTACTAAGCCAAGAGAACCAAGCTCAATGCCATAACCATCATACCAGCGATAACACCGGCAATTGCAATGTGGTGTTCTCCGTACTCCTCAGCAGTGGGAAGCAGTTCATCCAAACTGATGTAAACCATGATACCTGCCACCGAAGCAAATACAAACCCGAAGGTGATGTCATTGAACCACGCTCGCAGGAGGAAGTAGCCGATGACTGCCCCTACCGGTTCAGCGAGGCCACTGAGCAAGCTCAACCAGAAGGCTTTCTTCCGACTCTTGGTCGCATAGTAGATCGGGGCTGCAACGGCGACACCCTCAGGAATATTATGGATTGCGATAGCTACAGCAATACTGATACCCAGGCTTGGGTCGGAAAGCCCTGCCATGAAAGTAGCTAAGCCTTCGGGAAAGTTATGGATTGCAATGGCGAGTGCGCTGAAGAAACCCATTCTCATCAGGCGAGCATCATCACCTGCTTTCACTGGTTTCAAGTCACCAGGAACGCCTTTCATTTCATGTGGGTTTTCATACTCAGGAATAAGCTTGTCAATGATGGCAATAAGGGCAATACCGGCAAAGAATGCAATACTGGTCAACCAGTACCCCTGCTTCGGACCCATTGCTGATTCAAGTGCTTCACGAGCCTTGACGAAAATTTCAATCATCGCCACATAGATCATAACTCCTGCTGAAAATCCGAGTGCAGCAGCAAGGAAACGCGGATTGAATTTCTTGGAGAAAAAGCTCATCAAAGAGCCAACCCCTGTACCCAACCCTGCAAAAATGGTCAATCCAAAGGCGACCAGAAGTGTTGAACTAGAAACATCATACATAGCGAGAATCTCCCGACATTGCGTGCGATACCTAACCCTATCACGAGCAGGAATTCAGAGCAACAGGAACTGATTGACTGTAGGAGAGATTCCCAGTAGCGTAGTCATACAACAGGAGGAGTGAACACAGGTGAAAAGAGAAAGCAACACCCATCTCTTCAATTCAATAGCTCCCACCTATGGGTTATTCTTTCATTACCAGAAGAAGCGGTACGCGAATAACATCTTGACGACGAGAGAAATCATTGACCTCTCCTCCTATAACAGCATAATTGATGTTGGCTGTGGGACCGGAGCCTTCTGTAGTGCCCTTGCCAACCTGAATCTGGAAGTAACCGGTATCGACCCAGCATCTAAGATGCTTGCAATCGCAAGAAAGAAAACCGACAAAGACAATATCACATTCCTGGAAGCAGATGTATTGGATGGACTGCCCTTCCATGACAACCAGTTCGATATTGCCATTGCCAGCTACGTCGCCCATGGAATGGAAAGGGAACAGAGAAAGAAGCTCTACAAGGAAATGAGCCGTATCGCCAAGCATCTGGTGATCATTCATGACTACAACAAGAACCGCTCTCCCTTTACCAGCCTTATCGAATGGCTGGAAGGAGGTGACTATTTCCACTTCATCAAGCATGCAGAGACTGAGATGAGAGACTGTCTCTCTGAGATGAAGCAGTGCTTCAAGCACGTGGAAGTTCTCCCGATTGCTGAGCGTGCCAATTGGTACATCTGTACCCCTAATTGAGAATCATGGACAAATCAATCTATATGTATAGATACATAGTATAGTTTACAAATTTTACAAACTGCTCATCCTAGCTTTCCAAAATCTTGTAACGTTTCGACCCTTCATCTATAGGATGGTATAGAAACAGGTATACCCGCAACCAAAACGATTCAACCAAGACCTTTATACCACTAACTCATAGCAATACAAGAATATCGATTCTTTTTGCAACTTTTGCCTACCCCTTCCCTGTTCCATACTGGGTAAAAACAGGAAAAGGAGTAGCATATGAAAGAAAAACAAGAAGAAACAAAGGGAGAACGTACCAAGGTCATAATCCTCAGTGGATTTGCCCTGGTGGTACTGTTCATCTTCGCCTTCGGCTGTTACGGATGCAGTTATCAGCCAATTACCCCTCCCGACCCGGAAGAGGCAATTGATGTAACGTCACGTCTCATTGGATCAAGCTGGGTCCTTGATGATGCTCAGGGAGAACAAGAAGGGTTGGATGAACTACACAATATGGTTCTGGATTCAATTCTATTCAGTGATCGCCAGACTAATCCGTATGAAGAGCTCTCACTATCCTTGCAGTTTGCCGATGTACCACCACTCTCAGGCTCTCTTCTTTATCAAGAAGATTCTGGCTTCTTGCTTTCCATTGAGAACGCTCCCTATCCAGTGATTGTTGTGTATTCACAGAGCAAGGATGGTAAAACCGAAACGCTCACGCTCAAGGGACAAGAAAGCAACATTCAGTGCTACTACTTGAAAAAATAATCATTTATGCAGATATTATGATTAGAACGATTAATCATTGGCACTCGGCCAATGCTTGATCGTTCAATAAGGATAGATGCATATGACACAATATATACCACAGGACCTGCTGTTCTACTCAACGGACCAGTCGGTCATGACCACTCCCTTCCTGATTGAAATGCTTGACTCAGCCTTGATTGAGCACATCCAGATGGGAAACATTGAAACGGCCTACGGGGTACTGGAGATGAGTATCAACCTGACCCAGACCTTGGAAGACAACACCTTGAGCGAAGCTGAAGGAAAGGACCTGCTTCACAAGGTAAAACTGGCAATGAACAAAGGCAACATAGCAAAAGCAAAACAACACATGGTGGAGTTTGCTTTACGGTAGAACAGAATCCTTGTGAAATTGGAAGGGGGTCTTTCGCAAAGCGAGAGACCCCTATTCTTACCCTTCATTGTTTTTATCTTCCGATACTGTAGTACTCCACCCCGGCTTCCAGCATAGCCCTGCTGTCAAAGAGGTTTCTCCCATCATATACCAGAGCAGTCCTCATCAAGGTCTTGAACGCTGAAGGGTTCATCTCCCTGATTTCCTGCCAATCGGTGAAGATAAAGCATACTTGTGCACCCCTCAAGGCATCCTCAACAGTCCGTGAGTATTCCATAGGAAATTGATACTGGCGTTTGCAGTTCTCTTCTGCCACTGGATCGAATGCAATAATCTCTGCACCTTGCTCCAGCAGGAGCGGGATATTGTAAACCGCTGGAGACTCACGGAGGTCATCGGTGCCTGACTTGAAAGCAAGACCCAATACGGCAACCTTTATCCCGTTGAAGGTGATCATGCGGTTGGCAGCCTTTCGGTACAGTTTGTATCGTTGCTCATTGTTCACATCTACGGCAGCGGTTACTGTTCTCAGGTTGTAGCCGTACTGGGCAGCAAGGTATTGCAGCGCCTTGGTATCCTTGGGGAAGCAACTTCCTCCATATCCAATACCAGCCTTTAGGAAGCGGGAACCGATGCGTTTGTCGTAGCTCATGCCAAGGGCTACGTCCTCAATATTTGCACCAACAAGTTCACAAAGGTTGGCTAGGTCATTCATATAGGAGATCTTGAGCGCCAAAAAGTCGTTGGAGGCATATTTGGTCATCTCAGCACTTCTCCGGCTCACTGCCACGATGGGAAGATTGAAGGGCTCATATAGCTCTCTGAGGATTGTCTCAGAGTGCTTGTCCTCGATCCCGATCACAATACGCTGGGCATGCATCATATCATGCACAGCTGTTCCCTGTGCAAGGAATTCTGGGTTGGAAGCAACCTCAATACGAACAGGATGAACCAAGGAGTCCTTGATGAACTGCTCGACCTTGTCGTTGGTGCCGACAGGAACTGTCGACTTGACCACAACCAGGCAGTCACGCTCAACACTTTCGGCAATCTGGCGGGCAACAGAGGCTACATAACTGAGGTTTGCCGACCCATCTGGAAGTTCAGGGGTCCCTACCCCAATGAAGATGACATCAGGATCACGATAGGCACTCTGATAGTCAGTCGTAAAAGACAGAAGACCTTTTTGGAGACCTTCCTGGAGAAACTCCTCCAAATCGGTCTCATAAATGGGACTGATGCCCTTGTTCAGCATTGCAACTTTCTTTTCGTCGATATCAACACAGGTTACCTGATGCCCTACATGGGCAAAACAGACTCCTGCGACCAACCCTACATATCCAGTCCCTGCAATCGTCAGACGCATAGGTTCTTCCTCCAAACTTCCTTGTAATGGTAAGAGCTGCATTGTGCATCTCGGTATAGTATAGTAACAGAATCTGGAGGGAAAAGACATGGAATCGTACAAAACAGCGACAGTTCAGTTCCAGCATATACCTAGCAATAAAGAGGCTAATCTGGAAATCATTGCTGCTTATGTTGATGAAGCCAGGAAATCTGGGGTAAGGCTCATTGCATTCCCAGAGATGTGCATCACCGGCTACTGGCATGTGAGAAACCTAAGCAGAGAGGAAATCCAGGTCCTTGCAGAGCCGGTTCCTAATGGTCCTTCCACCCAGAAGCTTGTGAATCTGGCAACAAAAACCAAGATGACCATCGGAGCAGGACTCATTGAATTGGCTGAAAATGGAGCACTATACCTTATGTGCACTATACAACACTTATGTGGTTGCGCTCAGTGATGGGACTGTTCACAAACATAGGAAACTGCATACCTTCATCAGCGCTCATATGGAAAGTGGTGGCTCCTACACCGTGTTCGATACCCCAGAGGGGGTACGGATTGGTATACTCATCTGCTACGACAACAATATCATCGAAAATGCTCGCATGACTTCTCTCCTAGGTGCAGAGATTTTGCTTGCTCCACACCAGACAGGAGGATGCAACTCCGCCAGCCCGAAGGGGATGAAAACAATTGATCCGCAACTCTGGGAAGAGCGAGAGACCAGGGAGGATGAGCTCTTGGCAGAATTTCAAGGTCCCAAGGGGCGAGGTTGGCTGATGCGCTGGCTCCCCTCTCGTGCCCATGACAATGGGATGTTCCTGCTCTTCAGCAATGGGGTGGGAAGGGACGACGATGAGGTGAGAACTGGGAATGCCATGATTCTCGACCCTTATGGAGAGATTCTGGCTGAATCAAAAGCATTGGAAAATGACATGGTAATCGCAGAGCTCGACCTCTCTCTCATACCTACCAGCAATGGAAGGAGATGGATGAAGGCAAGGAGACCTGAGCTCTACTCCCTCATTGCCCAAAGAACTGGCAAAGAAGAGGAAACACGAAAGGTAAGGTTTAGATACGAGTAATGAGATTCCCTTACAACCTTAGTATCTTCATAAGCTCCAGTATTATGCATAGTGGTAGGGTTCCTGCTGTGCCTCACTCCTAAGAAATTCCATCAAGGCACCCACGCCACTTCCCAGTTCTCTTCGCAGTTGCTCAGCCTGATGAGGAAAGATAATCATCGGCCCATTTTCATGCTGAACGAGAGAAAATGATAATGCATGCCATAGCAACAACCATGCAACCTAGCAGAACGTGACAGCTTAATGCAGGAATACGTCGGTTACTTCTTCTGATACAACACCGTCTTCTGGTAGTCTGAGGGAAGCATACCATAGCGCTTCTGGAAGGCTCTTCTGAACGTCTGGGGATTGGAGTACCCACAGAGGGTGGTAATCTCACCGATGGTCATCTGCTTCTCACTGAAGAGCACCAAGGAACGTTCCAGCCGATAGGTCTCCACATATTGGGCGAAGGATGTCTCCATTCTAGTCTGCATGAAGTGGTAGAGGAAGCTTTCCTTCATCCCAAAGTGCTCTGCCATATTGGAGAGATTGAGAGAAGGATCGGCATAGTAGTCCTGGATATAGGAAATAATCCTCTGGACCAAGATCTCATCCTTGTCATTCTTCGCCCTGTTGATCGCCAGAGCCTGCGAGAGGAAGAACTGTTTGGACTCTGCAAAGGTGGTGAAGACTGATTGATGTAAAGGCATCCGCATCCCTTGGCTGAGCTTGATCGCAGTAGCATAGAGCACCTTGAGCAGGTTCCCATGCTCCTCCGGGCCAAGGCTCCGGGCAACAAAGTTATCCTGCTCGATGGTCTGCAGGATCTCATCAAGCGCATCACGCTCACCACGCAAGACCGCACCACTGAGCTTACGCTCCATATCCGCAGTATAGTGGTAGGGCTCCCGTTTCAAGGAAAGGTCACGATAGCGGCGCATCACCTCTACCTGCTTCTCACTAACCAAGCTCTGTTGGACCTCGCTGCACTCATTGGTTGCACTGAACACATCATCCAAGCTTCGCTTCGGGCTACTGACCGCCATGCTGGTAGTGCTGGGAGCAACATTGACAAATTCTCTCCAGAATAGGTCAATCTGTGTCTCAAGGAACCTAGGATCCACATGCCAAAGCATAATCCAGATAGAGAAGGCATAGTCCATATAGAGATAATATTGCTTTCCAAAAGCACGCTGGGCCTGCTTCTGTGCTGCAATACGGGTAAAGTCAATATCCTCCAACCGTTCGCTGGAGAGAAAGTCATGCACATCATGGATGGCAATATGCACCATCTGGAAGGTGAACGGACGAGTCAGGTCGATATCCGTCTGTGCCTGTTTGAGCATTGCCTGAATCTCGGCGGTTCCAAGCATCTTTCCGTGGATCAAACGACGGAAGAAGGTATCGGTAATAAACGGGGTCCCTCCAGACTGACGGACTAGGGAACGATCCTGTTCAACAATGGACTTGATGTATCCCACAGCTTGCTCGTAGGGAAGCGGCCTCTGCCCCTCCTCAGCAAGTCCAAGAAGCTCATTCCAGTGCCTGTTGCTACGGGCAAGGATATACACAGAAAATAGCCCCAAGACGAAGAACATCACAATGACCACCCCGGTAAGCAATACCCACAGCGGGCTGAGCATCGCCCTGATTTCCTTGAGTGAGAGAAGAGAATAAAACTTCAGGCCGCTCTGATCAGAACTGGTGACTGAGAGTACGTACTCCTGACCATCAATGAAGATACGATGCTGTCCATCCTCGTAAGTCTCTCCTACGATCAGGGAAAGGTCTCCGGAGGAGGTAAGTACTGTTCCCTCACTATCAGTTATGTAGACTGTCGGATTCATCCCCTCTACCTGTTCACGTAGGAGACCGGCAATATAGCTGCTGTCCAGCAACAACATGATCTTTCCTGCATTGGAGCCGGGGATATTCAAGGGGAATGTCTGGACCAAGGGAATTACTGACTGCTGGCGACCATGAACCAAGGCTGTGGTCTCAGGGAAAAATTTTCGGGTAAAGGGAGCACTCAGATACTTGCTCTTGAACTGTCGATAATTCAGGTTCTCAAAGGCAAACAAGGTAGGATACATCTTCTCAGGGTCGAGAAACGCATTACGTGAAGAGAGAATATAACCACTCTTGGCAGAGTAGACGTATATCTCACTCAACATGGCATTGATGTTTGTAGATGTAGGCAACAGCGCTTTAGCGTCAATAAGTGCTTGAATATCCCCAGAACCTACAGGCACTTGGTTCTGGTAGATGAACGTAGCAATATCATTATTGAGCAGCAATGACTGGCTGAGTTTGAACATCTGGTCCAGTGAAAGATCAGTGGTGGAACGTATCAGTTGCAACATGGAGTAGGTCTGTTCCTGCTTGTCCCTTCGCACCGTACTCAGCATCCAGTATTGACTCATGACCAGGATGATAAAGCACAAAACCAAGGTTGTGAGGAAGAGAACAACGGTTCTTGAATCAGGAATCTTGTGCTCTATCTTTCTCATAAGTGGATGCAGTATAGCACAGATAGGATGACCGTGGTTAGTCTTGCAACCAGGAAACGGTCTCCCAGATTGCCACCCCATCGTTGGCCTGTCTTGGCCCAGCGGTACTCCGTCCTTGCTCCACAATTGTACGCAACTCTGTCTTCAATGCATGTACTATTTCTGGAAATCTTGAGGCGACATTCTCTTGTTCCCTGATATCTTCTTCCAGATTATACAGTTGCAGAGAGGGAAGCTGTTCTTCATCCCTGCTTCCAGGGACAGGGAAAGACCATCCACCACTCCCCTTGCACATCTCCAGTTTCCAAGGCCCCCTCCTGATGGAGAGCGAACCATCAATGCTCTGATGCACGAGGGATGAACGAGTCGGGAGTGAGGGAGATTTGAGCGTTGCAAGCATGCTGTAACTGTCTACAGCCTCATCTGCTGCCAGATCCACCCCCAGATACTCCGCCAAGGTGGCAAACAGGTCACAGAGTGAGACAATCTGGTTACAGGTGGAACCCGGTTGAATCACTTTTGGCCATCGCATAAGCAAGGGAACCCGATGTCCCCCTTCATAGATGTCAGCCTTCATCCCCCTGAAATGGTAACTCGGGTGATGCCCTGCCTTTTCCAAGGCAGGAAAGTCGGCCGAAGGAGAACATCCGTTGTCACTGGTGAAAACCACCAAGGTATCTTCCCTCAATCCTGCCTCATCCAACGCGGAGAGGATTCGTCCAACAACACTGTCACAGTGGAGGACAAAATCCCCGTAGTCATTGGTTTTGGACTTTCCCTGAAACTTCTTCGCAGGAAGAATGGGAGTATGAGGAGCTGGAAGTGAGAAATACAGGAAAAAGGGATGGTCGCTCTCTTTCTGGATCACTTCCACCACCTTGTCTGTGAGGTGGTCCAGAACCTCTTCATGGATAAAATCGTCGGCGGTAAGTCCTTCTCTCCAGTACCCCATACCTTCCCCTTTGGTCACCTTGGTGGGGATGGAGGTAAAGCGGTCATCCTCGATGTAGACATAGGGAGGCATATCCAGCGATCCGCTGATGCCATAAAATGTGTCAAACCCTACAGAAACAGGACCTTCCTTGATCGGCTTGCTGTAATCTATGGTATGGCTGTCTGCAAAATCTGGTTGTTCAATGAAATCATCTTGTTTGGGAAGTTCCATTCCCAAGTGCCACTTGCCTACTGCATGGGTGGAATATCCCCTCCCTTTGAGCATTTGGGCAATGGTCTTTCTCTTTGCATCAATAAGGGGTGGAGAGAACCCTCCAAGCACTGAGCTCTTGAGTTCACTTCTCCAGTTGTACCTACCGGTGATGATGCTGTAGCGACTTGGAGTACACACTGCACTGGTAGCATGGGCGTCGGTGCATTTCACACCTTCAGCAGAGAGACGGTCGAAGTGGATGGTAGCAAAGGGACAACCTGCGTTAAGGGACGAGACATCCCCGTAGCCGAGGTCATCAGCAAGTATGTACACGATGTTTGGCTTCCTCTGCTCCATGCTCCACTTCTCCCAATTCAAAGCACAAGGCCTTTGACAGCCTTGTGCGCTGATTCTATTCTCTCTACAACCTTACTTGTACTGTCGGTCGTAGGCAGACTGCATCAAATCCAAAACCTTGGACATCTGCAACTTCTCGAGGTTGGCAAGATAGTCATTCCAGACCTTGTCATCATTCACATCAAGGGAACCGACCATGAACTTAACCGCACTCTGACGGATGTAGTTGGCGAGCTCGCGCTTGACAGTGGAGAACTCCTCGTTTTCATCAGCAGTGAACTTAAGCTTGGGAACCTCAACGGAGGTATCCTCATGTGGCTTGTACAGTTCACGGGTCTCATCGAAGAGCACCTTCTCGTTGTTGTCCGGCTTGTAGTAGTCAGGATTATCCTTGCTCATTGGAACAGAAGCAAGACCATTCTTCAGGGAAGGAGTCATGGCTGCTGCATAGGTCTGTATCCAGGTATCGTTCTGAGGATCCTTGTCGTTCCACTGCGTCAACTCCTGCCAGATTGCCGGCTTGCCATCAAGACCAACCTGTCCTTCCTTTGCCCAATCCCAAGCTTCACCCTGGAAACCATTACGCTGCTGAAGGGTTCCTTCAAGGCTGTACATGTAGTCGAAGTAACGGACAATTGCCTCGGCATACTTGGTCTCACTGCTGAGTACCAGCTGGCCTACTTCAGGGTTCTGGAGGAATGCAACTGCATACTGCACGCCATCAGGGCCTTCAAGGGGAGCGATTGCCTGGAAGTTAGGGAAGCGGTCTCCACCAATGGTAGTAAACTGACCTCTCCAACCACCGGTTGCAAAGCCAACTACAGGCTGAGCGGAACTCTCTACCAACTGGGTCAGCTGGCTGGAATCTTGGGTGAATGAACCATTGTAGATCAAGCCCTCCTTGTAGAGCTTGTTGATATATGCAAGACCATCACGGTAGGCATCCTTGTTCACTGCAGTGTCGACTTTCTTGCCATTCATCAGGTAGCCAACGTTGTCATCGGCATTGCTGTTGATGTTGGTGTCGAGGTCACAGTAGATGAAGCTGTTGAGCAGGAAGCGCTCGACCTGGTCGGACCAACCAATGATTGAACCTGCAAGGGGAATCTCATCAGCCTTGCCGTTTCCATTGGGATCCTGAGTCTTGATAGCCTTCAATACCTGATAGAACTCTTCGGTAGTGGTTGGGGTCTCAAGACCAAGGGCATCAAGGAAGGGCTGATAGACAAACATCTTTGCCTGGTTTGAACAGTGATAACAGCCTTCCAAGCGGGGGAAGGAGTAGATGTTACCATCGATGTTGGTCATGAATCCAACAGCACCAGGGAACTCATCGAATGCCGTCATCATATTGGGCATCCAATCCTTGCTATAGTACTCATTGAGGGGCAGGAAGAGCCCTTCCATGGCACCATAGTTGGTCTCGAGCTCATTGCTTACTGCAAAGCCCAGGAATGCATCCGGGTAGTCGCCACTGGCCAGAACTAAGGCAAGTTTCTCAGTGGCTGCCTGCTCGGGAATCATGATGTAGTTCACCGTCACACCCGTCAGTTCTTCCATGTACTTGGTGAAGCGGTTGGTGTTGTAATCCTCGACACAGGGTGGCTGTGCGACCATGATATCCACGGTTACCGGGCTTTCCACGATGGGGAAGGTCCCTGCCGGGGTATACTGAACCGCGTCCTCAGCTGCTGTAGCCTTGGAACCTTGAGCAAACAGAGTTGCGGGCAGCAACAGAGCAACCAACAACACAATCAAGAAATGCTTTTTCATATATCCTCCTTGGTATCGGATGTCATTGTATGCATCCGGTACAATCAACCTTTGACGGAGCCGATCATGACTCCCTTGACGAAGAACTTCTGGACGAACGGATAGATGACCAGAAGGGGCAAGCTCGCCACAACAATTACCGCATAGCGAATCGTCTCGCTCAGACCCTGGGACCGTATCGCTGCCTCCACATCCGTCGTCATGGACGGGGTGTTTCGGTTAATGATAAGGATGTTACGAAGCACAATCTGCAGAGGATACAAGGCCTGGTCCTGCAGGTACAAGAGTGCATCGAAGTACTTGTTCCACTGTCCTACTGCATAGAAGAGTGCGAGGACTGCTACGATTGCCCCGCTTAAGGGGAATACAAACGTGAAGAGGAATCGAATATCAGAGCATCCGTCTATTTCAGCGGCCTCATACAGTTCATCAGAGATATTCTCCTGCAAGAATGTACGGGCAATGATGACATTCCATACGGTTATCGCATTGGGAAGGATGATGGAGAGCCGGGTATCATAGATTCCAAGCTGGCGAACCACCAAGTAAAGGGGAATGATTCCACCGGTGAAGAGCATCGTGAACAGGATGAACTTGGTGACAAACTTCCGTCCATAGAACTCTTTCCTGGAGAGCGGATAGGCGATCAGCATGGTGAGCATTACACTGATAATCGTTCCGGTAACCATATAGTAGAGGCTGTTCATGTATCCGGTTCCGATCTGCTTGTTGGTAAAGACGGCCTTGTAACTTACCAGGTCGAAGTTTACCGGAAAGAGCCAAACTTTGCGTGCCATCACCGCCTGGGGTTCACTCAGTGAGCAGGAGATGATGTAGAGCAATGGATAGAGTACAATAGCCAGACTGATGAACAGGAAGGTATTGACCACGATGGAGAAGATTCTGTCTGTGAGCATCTCTTTTTGTTTATAATGCATTACCAGAGCCCCCCTTCCTTGTTGTTCATTTTGGCAAGACGATTGAATGTGAGAATCAGGACAACGTTGATCACTGAATTGATCAGGTCGATTGCGGTGGAGTACGAGAAGTCACTGTTGATCAAGCCCATCTTATAAACGTAAGTGGACATAATCTCAGCAGTTTCAATATTCAGTGGGTTCTGCATGAGGAAGGCCTTTTCAAAACCAAGGCTCATGACGAATCCCATGTTCATGATGAACATAATGACGATGGTACTCTTGATGGAAGGAAGATCGACGTACCAGACTTTCTGGAACTTGTTCACGCCATCAACCTTGGCCGCCTCATACAGCTCAGGGCTGATACCGGTCAAAGCTGCTAGGTAGATAATTGCATTATAGCCGGTGTTCTTCCAAAGCTCAGACCAGACGTAGATATGCCTGAAGTAGTCCGCTTCTCCCATATAGTTGAGGGAATCTTTCCCCATGAGCCCTCTTACAGTATTGAAGAGCCCCATGGAGGGGTCAAGGAACTGCATCAGAATGGCTACCATGACTACCGTGGAAATAAAGTATGGTGCGTAGGTGATCATCTGCACACTCTTTTTCCAGAGCTTGGAACGGGCTTCATTCAGAGCAACGGCAAGGATGACTGCCAGCGGAATTGAAGTAACCAGGGCATACATGCTCAAACTGAAGGTGTTGTACATGATCTGTAAGGACGAGGGGTTACTAAAGAACTTCTCGAACTGATAGAGCCCTACCCAGGGGCTTCCCCATACACCGCGACTTACGCGATATCGCTTAAAGGCGAGCAATGCCCCATACATAGGGACGTACTTGAACACAATGAAATAGAGGATGGGGAGCGCTACGATAACGTAGAACTGCCAATGGCGTCCCATCTTCTTTCCCAGGCTCAATTGTGGTGGCTGGTTCAACTGCTTCTTCATGACAAAATCGTCTCACGGAAGTCAGAATCGCAATAGCGTCAAGTTTCAAAGCAAGCCGCTTTTTACCACGAGAAAAGGCGTCATTTTTTAAAAACTGGGTCGAAGTTTAAAAAAATGACGCATCAAAGGAGAGCTCCTATAACTTTTGACTCTGTTGTTTCCCACGTTCCACCCCTATGCTTTAGGCAAGGAGCAACAGAGATGAAAGAATCAGCAACACAAGCCTGGCTGGATCTCCAGTTTGGTATGTTCATCCACTTTGGCCTCTACTCCATTCCCGGTGGGGTGTGGAATGATGAAGTGGTAAAACGGGGATATTCAGAGCAGATACTCAGTCATGGGTATCTTCCCCAAGCCGACTACGAGGCATTGGCCGAACAATTCACCATTGATCATTTTGATGCAGACCATATTGTCATGACAGCCAAGGCAGCTGGCATGCGCTACTTGGTAATCACCAGCAAACATCATGATGGGTTCTGTCTCTTCGAAACCCAGACCACCAGTTATCATAGCAACAAGGATGTTGTTGCTGAACTAAGTGAGGCGTGCAAACGCCATGGACTGGCTTTTGGCATCTACTTCTCCTGGATCGATTGGCATTTCCCAGAGGCACTCCCGATCAGCAGCCACAACAGTGATACCATTACCCCAGAGCATCAGAAGCTCAATATCGAGCAACTCACCGAACTGCTTACCGGTTACGGAGACATATGTGAACTTTGGATGGATATGGGAGCTCCCAGCAAGGAACAATCCAGGGAAGTCTACGAGTTGGTTCAGAACCTACAACCTGATTGCATGGTCAATGGAAGAATATGGAACGACTACCAGGACTTCCTCACCATGGGAGATAATGAACTGCCCAGTGTTGCTCTTGATTGTCCTTGGCAGACCCCTGCTTCCATCTATAAGGAGACATGGGGCTACCGTAGCTGGCAGGTACGCGGTGACAAGCATGAGAAGATCAAGGAACTGAGTGAAACTGCCCGGCAGGTAGTCGAAGAGGGGGGAAACTACCTGCTGAATATCGGCCTGATGGGAGATGGATCAATCCACGAGTTTGAGGAAGCAGTACTGAAAGGTATTGGGGAGGAACTTACAAGACATCCTCTCGAGAGGAAGACAACATCCCTTCAGGTTCCAGAACAGGAATACCAAGGGCCTTCCTTCGACTGTGGAAACCCGGTGGTGGTTTACCGTTACACAGGTGAAGAGTATTACTCGTACCGTCCCATACCCACCAGTCTGCACTGGAAGATTGCTCTAGAGGAGAACAAGAAGTTCTCTATCTCCTGGAAAACCTCAGAACCACTGGAGAAAGAGGAAAAGCTTGTTCTAGAGGTGGATGGAAAACCATACTACAGTAGCTTACAAAAGGGACGAAACACTGATTGTTTCATTACATCTCTTTCATTGCAGAAAGGTAAGCATGAGTTCATCGTCCATACAGTGGGGAATCCACTCAAGCGCCCGGCATTGGGTGCCCACACACTACATATTGTCCTGGAAGAGGAGAGAAGATAATGAAGATTGAAATTTGTCTGGAATCAATCGAGAGCGTGATCGCAGCAGAGCAAGGCGGGGCCGACCGCGTGGAGTTCTGCGCCGACCTGTTCGAGGGGGGCACCACCCCATCCCTGGGAGCCTTCAAGGCAGCCAGGGCACACACCACCATAGCCATGAACGTCATGGTCCGCCCCCGCGGCGGCGACTTCTGTTACTCGGACCTGGAGTTCGAGGCGATGAAGGAGGATGCGAGGCTCTTCCGTGAGGCAGGGGCCGACGGCATCGTCTTCGGCATCCTCACGCCCGACGGGGAGGTCGACATGCAGCGCAGCAGGCAGCTCATCGAGATCGCACGCCCCTGCTCGGTGACCTTCCACCGTGCCTTCGACATGACCCGCGACGCCTCAAGGTCCCTGGAGAAGCTCATCGACCTCGGGGTCGACCGGGTGCTCACCAGCGGCCTGGAGGAGACCGTCACCGAGGGACTGGAGACACTCAAGGGCCTGATCGACCAGGCAGGCGAGCGCATCATCGTCATGCCGGGTTGCGGCATCACCGAGCGCAACTTCACCAGGATCCAGGAAGCCCTGGGGGCCAGGGAGTACCATGTGGCGCTGGACGGCACCTATGAGTCCCGCATGACCTACAGGCCCGGCCACATCTACATGGGGGGCCTGCTCCGCCAGACCGAGTTCAGCCTCAAGCATACAGACAAGGGCCGGGTAGGGACCGTGGTCTCCCAGAAAGGGGGCAAATGATGAAGGGACGAGTCTTCGTGGGCGGGCTGCACCATGAGTCCGACACCTTCAACCCCATCATCACCTCCCGTGATGAGATATGGGTGAGCAGGAAGGAGGAGCTTTTCACAAAGAAAGAAAGCTCGGCCAGCGGGATCATCAACACCCTCATCGCCGCAGGCTATGAGGTCATCCCCTCACTGGTCGCCCGGGCCGTGCCCAACGGGGTGTGGGACAGAACATACTACCAGGAGCTCAAGGAAGAACTCTTGCAGGACCTAAGGGATGCAGGGGAACTTGATGCCATCTGCCTCTCCCTGCACGGCAGCATGCGGGTGCAGGACATCGGGGAGGCCGAGGGGGACCTGCTCGAGGCGGTGAGGGAGATACAGCCGTCCATCCCCATACTCACCAGCCTGGACATGCATGCCACCCTCACCAAAAGGATGAGGAAGGCAGCGGACGGGTTCGTGGGCTACAAGTGCGCCCCGCACACCGACACCTATGAGACGGGCATCCATGCCGCACTGATGGTCATACGCACCCTGGAGTCAGGCAAGAGACCCACCATGGCCATGGCCAGGATCCCGATGCTTATCGCAGGGGAACAGAGCGAGACCAGCGTGGAGCCGATGAGGAGCCTCATCCAGGAACTGAGGAAGAGGGAGAAGGAAGAAGGTGTGCTTGCCTGCTCCTACACGCTCGGCTTCCCCTGGGCGGATGAGAGGGAGAACGCGGTGCATGCGGTGGTGGTGACCCAGGACGACCAAAAGAGGGCCGATGAGATAGCAAAGGAACTGGCGACCATATTCTGGAACCGGAGGGCCGAGTTCGGCTTCTACAACGAGACCAGGATGCCCGCCGATGCCATAGAGGCAACCAGGCAGTCCATTGCAGAGGGGGTGTACCCGGTGGTCATCAGCGACAGCGGGGACAACCCGACCGCCGGGGGGAGCGCCGATGTGACCAACTTCCTCTCACTGTTGCTGGCCGACCCTGTGCTTTCCACGCTCGACCCTCCCCTGCTCTACCAGGGGTTCTATGACCCGGAAGTGGTGGCACAGGCGTTCAGGGAGGGGGTCGGTTCTTCCTTCCACTGCTCGCTGGGAGCGAAGTTCGACAAAGAAAAGAGCAGTCCCATCATGGCTGAAGCAACGGTCATCTCCCTCAAGGGACAGTGGGAGGGTGCTAACAACGCCGACCTTGCACTCATGGAGATCGGGGGGATACAGGTGGTGGTGGCGAGCAAGCATGTCGGGTGCTACGACCCTGAGATGATGAGGATCCTCGGTGCAGAGCCAACACTGAGAAAGACCATCGTGGTGAAGCTTGGGTACCTGGAACCGGAGATACGCTCGATTGCCAAGAGATCGATGATGGCCCTGACCACAGGGAGCACCGACGAGCTCTTCACCCGCCTTCCCTACAGGGAGCTCTCAAGGCCCATCTACCCGTTGGATGGGGAGTTTGAGGCTGAGTTGAAGCTTATCTGACAAAGAGAGGATTCTGGAATATGGGGAGAGACCAATGAGGTTTCTCCTCTCTCTGTAACATCTGAGTTATGAAATCCATTTGTTGGTATGGATGTTTGGCAACAAGGATTTCACTTCATCCTGGAATATCCCCATTACCACCTTTGAACTTCCTTTCCGGAAGATGGACGTTCTTTGGGTAATCATTCTCAAACAGGTTATCAGGACAGGTTCCTATGCCAAGACAAAGCATGTGCTATAGTCCAAGTTGATTCCTAGGTAGAGGAATAGAGAGCGAGAAAACTCAGAAAGCTATCCTTATACAATTACTTCTAGAATCTGTCCATAAAGAGTTGCTATGGCATACTCGTCTAATAATACCGGGGAATTTTTCAAACGCTCTATATTCACAGACTGAATCAGAATCTCCAATTGATCTTTGGTTACTTGTTTTGGAGGATCAATACTTAGGTCAGAAAGCATTGAGCAGAACCAATTGATTGCTTCTTCGACACTTTTTTGACCAACTGCTCCTGCCATTTCTATTAATGTGTTGGCGACATAGACCGAACCCCTTTTATCAATACATCTTTCAGAATGTTCTGACATGTACTTCCAAACATGAGGAAAAGCAAGGGCAACTGCATGTCCATGTGGGATACTGAAAAGAGTCGTCAACTTATAGCTCATTGCATGAGGAGCAGTAGTTTTAGTAATATTGATAGCTCTCCCTGCAAGGTTTGAAGCTTCAAGCATCATGCTATTTCCTGTGTCACTATTTGCTAGATACTCATTTTTTGCTTCTAACCACTTTGCAACAGCTAGCTTTGAATAAGCAATACTCTCCTCATTTGCATTAACCGACCACCATGACTCCAAAGCCTGACATACCGCATCCAACATACTACATTTTTTTTGATACAACGGTAGCGTTTTCAAAACAGAAGATTCCAGTATCACATAATTTGGAAGAATGCTTGGATGGCTCAGTGAGTACTTTTCACCTTTAATGTAGATAACAGCAAACTGAGTGGACTCACTACCTGTACCCGCAGTTGTGGGAATGGCAATGAGGGGAATACCACTATCTTCAAGTGGTTGTTGACAATAGGGAGAGTTCTCAGTCATAGGGACAAAAAGCTTGATACATTTTGCAACATCAAGCGCGCTCCCTCCTCCTACAGCAAGTATCGTATCACACTGATTATCACGATACGCCTCTACTCCAAGAACGATATCATCATACTTGGGGTTAGGACTAAAATCTTGGAACAGTGAATACGTTACATTGCTTTGCAAAAGAATTGATGCAAAGGACAAACCAGAAAATGATTTCCCACAAACTAGTAAGACTCTTTTCGATTGTAGCTCTTGAAGTATGGAATCAAAAAAGGACTTTTCTTGATTTCCATAAAATATTTCTTGAGATGAATGCACTTCCCTCATGTTTGCAATGCCTCCATGAAAGCATGTTTATTCTGCTGAGGTGTAGTATCTGGTCTTATGAGATCTTCACGCGAACCTGTGGTTACCATAATCTCAATCAAACAGGGTCTTTGCAGAGTTTCAATATCCAAGGCACGTAATTCATTGATATTATTTACCTTGATTGAAGATGCATAGCCACAGTCCTTCGCAATTGCCACCAGATCCACTTTTCCTGCAACGGTGGGCATCGCTCCCACAGATTCATGAGACTCATTATTAAGCACCACATGAATAAAATTCCGAGGCTTCAAGGTTCCGATGGAACAGAGACTACCCATATGCATCAAGACTGCTCCATCACCATCGAAACACCATATGGTTTTATTCGGCTGCTGTAGTGCAACCGCACAAGCAATTGCACTTGCATGCCCCATGGAGCCAACCGTGAGGAAGTTGTGTGAGGCCTGCTCAGGGTTTTCGTTTTTACAGTATTCAAACAACTCCCGGGAAATCTTACCAGTAGTCGAAACAACATAGTCATTTTTAGTCATCTGAGAGGTCAGATACTTAATTGATTCCTCTCTACCTAGTGTATTGGTGTTTCCCTCTATAGAAGAGCTACTTGCAGTAAAAGCTCCTTTTCTCACCACTAACGCTACGCTTCTCCCCTGCAACAGAAGAGGAAGGAAACGTTCTGTGAATATCTGCTGTAGTTGCTCGAGGGTTGTTTCCTTGCTAATAATCTCACAGGCTACTCCCAGAGTCTCTAACAGAGATACTGTTATCGCTCCTTGTTTTACATGCTGTGGTTCATCATGAACCCCGGGCTCCCCACGCCATCCAACAAGATAGACTACTGGAATTCCATAGACCTCTGGATCAATGAGAGAAGTTTGCGGATTGACAGCATTTCCCAACCCACTATTTTGCAAATAGACAAGTGGAATCTTACCTGTAGACAGATGGTAACCAGCTGCAAGTCCAACTGCATTCCCTTCATTGACTGCTACAACATGTTTTTGCGTATTACATCCATAGCGAGCGTAAATTTCTTCACAGAAATTCTTGAGTTGCGAATCAGGAACTCCTGTAAAAAAATCGATTTTCAACGTCTCTAAATACGTCAAGAATGATGATGGGGTAATCATGAATACTCCTTAATTCGCACCTGGTATCAGTGTGATAATCTCTTTGATAGACATACAGTTATCGCTTGCTTCCTTACATCTACCGTGCTCAAGAATTGACTCAGCCGTGCTTTGCATCGCAGGGAAAGCACTCCTGATAAGATGATTTGCGTAAATAACAATCCTTACATTATGCTCAATCAGTTCTTGCTCATATACAGAATTGAAGGATGAGGGTACCACTACAATGGGAACATTGGGTAATTCTGCACTGAATCGATCACAAAACTCAAAAATCTCATCCGGCTCCTTTCTTCTGCTATGAATCATGACAGCATCGGCACCGGCATGGACATAGGCATGGGCTCTAGCTAGTGCATCTTCTATTCCCTGATCAAGAATCAAACTCTCTATACGGGCAACAATCATGAAGTCTTTGGTGGATTGGGCTTGTTTTCCTGCGGTAATTTTTAGGCAGAAATTCTCTATACTATCTTGTTGTTGTGCCACCTCTGTTCCAAACAAGGAATTTTTCTTTAATCCAATCTTATCTTCAATAATGATTGCAGATACCCCGAGGCGTTCCAGTGTTTTTACATTAAATACAAAATGTTCCAGAAGTCCCCCCGTGTCACCGTCGAGGATTATTGGCTTGGTTGTAACTTCCATGATCTGATTAATCGTATCCAGACGGGAAGACATATCAACCAATTCAATATCTGGTTTACCTTTAGCCGTGGAGTCACATAGCGAAGATATCCACATAGCATCAAATCCTTCAATTCTATCTCCCTTCACTATCTTGGTATTTTCTACTACGAGACCAGAAAGTCCATTATGAGCTTCAAGTACACGGACGAGCTTCTTTATCTTTAAAAGAGAAGCAAGTCGGTTTCTTCTTCGCTCAGGTAAAATACCCTGACTATCTAGTTCCTGTCGGAGCGTATCAATACTTACGCCTTCAGTATAGGGATATTCAATAAGTTCACCATTCCATTCATGTAAGATAGATATTACTTTCTCACGCATCATACTTTGCACACCGGTTCGCCAATCATCTCCATGTACAACGAAATCCGGCTTAATTGCTCGTAGATTTTCTTCATAATCCAGGCTTGTCTGTACTACCACATGGGATACTCCTTGCAGAGATCCAATAATACTCATCCGCTGGTCCATCGGCATGAGAGGAAACCGTTTATATTCTGCAATAGCCTCATCAGTGAGTACACCAACATACACTTCACCAAGTTCCTTAGCCTTTTGCAAAATATTCACATGCCCAACATGGATAATGTCGGCGCTCATTGCGACATATACTTTTTTCATACTCTTCTCTTATCCTCTTGTAGTATTACAAAATTGATTGTATTACCGATAAATCTTCTTTTGTATCAACTTCCCTACAGAGTCTACCTTTAGCATCAAAGGGAACCAATTGCATCGAGCTGAGAATTGAATTGAGTGCATCCTCAGCGTATACACTCGTCTTTCCATCTTCACACCAATTCCTAATAGCTAGTTGCCACTCCTTCCAATCCGAACTGGTTAACTTGTACAAAGGTTGACATGCCAAGCAGTCAGGACCAAAAACATTAATTCCAATCTCTGTTATCATTCCATCTGAGTTAATACGAGCTTTGAAATCTTTTTGCGGAATTGGGGCGTTACCATCAACCACAACACAACTTCCTTCCTGTTTTAGTATATCACAGAGAACATCCTGGGAAAAAACCAAATCTCCATGCATCAACAGCACGGGATCAGAAAATTCTTCATTAGCTAGCCTATCCAATGAAACGATATAGTTGGTTGTATCATATTGATTGTTATACACGAACTCGATGGCCAAATCAGGAAACATATTTGAACAATAGTCTACAAACTGCTGAGACAAATACCCTGTAGTGATGAATATTCTCTCAACCTTACACTTTGTAAGGAGATCAATCTGCCGAGAAAGTATAGTCTCTTTACTTGAGAGTGGGACCAAACCTTTAGGCCTATTCTCAGTCAGTTCTTCCAATCGCGAACCCTTGCCTGAATTCAAGATAATTACATTCATTAACTAAATCCTCTCTTTCAGCTGTAGTAAACGTTGTTTTTCTATGAGATATTCTGCTATGCGTTCTCCACTTTCGCCAACAAACTCCCAAGCTTCCTTTTTTGCTTTTCTTCTATTCTCTTGCAGACTTTTGCTTTCCAGAGAAGAACGAATGATAGTCTGGATATTTTCAAAATCCTCTACTTTCAGCTCCCTACCTATTGACGGTAAGATTCTTAGTTTCCAAGGGAGATGATCCAAATCGCCGGCATCGTAAGGACGAATATCAAACTCCGCATTTACATATAAGAGCGGCCGATCAAAAAGAAATACGTAATCGAACATTACACTCGAATAATCAGATATGAGTATATCCGCAGAAGCTAAAGATTCAAAATTGTCTGCATCAAAATTCCAAATAAGCAACGGTTCATCTATATACCTCTTTTGAAGTGACTCAATGATAGATTTCTCCGATTGTACTGACTGCGGATGAGGGCGTACTACTATTTGATACCCAGTTTGCAACAAGGGATCGAGCAATTTGCTACCATATTTTGAGAGAATCCCACTTGTACCCCAAGACGGAGCAACCAAAATCGTTTTGAGCGTATCTGAATCATTGGGATTTATTTGATTATACTTGCTAAGCAATTCATCCAAATAGGGACATCCAACGACAATTAGCTCTTTGTTTTTTAATCCTCTCTGCTCTTCAAGTTCCCGAATATCGTGTATTTGGTAGTTACCGTTGAGAAGGATAGAATCGAAATAATCCAACCCAAACATACGATACCCAGTAGCATCTCCTACTGCATGCAAAACATGTGAGTAATGCAGTACTCCAGGAGAACGTTTCAACTGATAGACATCAAGGGCAGGAGTAGTCATAAGACAGATATCTGCTTCAAGAAAGTTTAAACGAGCAAAAGCTTTGTTCCCAACCCCGATATACTCACAAGTCACCATCGAATAATGCTGTAAAAATACAGGATCATCTTCTGATGAAGTGAAATATGTAACTGATATACTCTTATTCTCAAACGAATCAAGAATTGGCTTGAATACCCCCCAATATCGTTTATGTTCACAATAAATGACTATCGGGATTCTATTTTTTTCTATACTCTTGCTCTTTCCACCTGAAAAAAAGAATCTGATTTTTATCCAAAGCGCTTTAGAAAAAAAATAAAGTATTGTGGCAAACCCTATGATGAAAGAGAACAACATGCTTCCCGTTCCGGGGTCAATATATAGAGCAATCATTCAGTATCTTCCTTCGTTCCAATTACTTGTATCATCATCGTATTGGACTCCAATTATCCTCTTCAAATATATTTTCATAGACGAAAAAGCTCTTCTCCTCTACGAAGGAAAATGTATTTCCTTTTACTGGATTCCAGTCGGTGTAATACATCCCAACAGAAGTCTTATCGACCATCTCGGATAAGCTGTTCCCTGTAAAAGGATTTATTTCTGATACTTCCAGGTTCTCTATTGCAAGCAAAGGGGTGTCCGAGGTCGTCATAAACGTCGTATCAGTTTTAAGTTCCTCATTTGCATCGAAATCTTTCACCAAAAGCAGTGCATTGAAATGTGCATATTCTCTCTGGTTTTTGGAGAAGGAAGCAAATGCTGGAGTGTACACGTCCCGTCCATGGTCAGAAAGTATGATGATCCGAGTATTATCATACACTCCCATCTCCTTCAGATAATCAAGCCATTCTCCAACTTTTAGTAAAGCTGCAACATTCACATGATACATGGAAATATCGAAGTCAGTTGCATCTGGAACCCCTGTAAGTGGTGACTTGGTATTTATCAAATTCTTCTTTGGTTCATACATCGGAGTTTCAAGAAACACTGGTTCGTGTGTTGTATTGTTATGCATGACGGTGAATGTATTTCCACTCTCAATGACTTCCGTCAAATCATTAAAGAGATACAGAAGCGAATATGCCTTTATGAATCGCCAATATCTGTCCTTGAAAGTAACCGTCGATAGATATTTCCCCTCATCATAGATGATCGGTTTAAAAAGTGGAGTAACAATTTTAAAAAGACTAAACCGAGGAAGATATTTGTTGACATAGATACTTGCATCTTCCAAAGTATTTAGTTGTTCAGGATATCTATTAAAGAATACATGGTTGTAGTCTCCTTCCAATTGCGCTACCTTCATTTGAGGATATTCTCTGAAAGGTGACAAATCACCTTCCCATTGGTAGTTGGGCAATGGAGGATCGGTCATGGTAATTGCATAGCCTGCTTCTAGAAAATTTTTGGGAAGCATCAATAATGATTCATTATGCTTATCCATCAATCGTTCGTCCGCACGAAGATTCATTCTGTCTGGAGTATACTCATATCCCGCCATCAAGGGAGGTGTTCCCGTGATAGTGTATGCTCCCGAAGAAACCGTATTGGGATAATAAACAAAACCTTTGTAGGCATCACTTAGACCTGATTGCTCATCCATCACCATAGGAAAGTATGAGCTTACTGCTCTATCGAGGATAAGAATGAAAACATTTTTGCCTGTGCTGGAAAGTGAATAAACAGGAGCAAGCTCTTCTTCCAAGCTTATGGTTTGTTCAGACTGTCGATTTACATTCTTTTTGTATGCAGCATATTTCTGTTGAATTTGTATCGAATTATAGACTCCACCACTAAGGGAGGACATGCCGATTATCACCATCAAGCTAATCAACCAATTCGTTTTTCTAAGTTTAATCAATACTAGAATAACACTTAATATGATCACTATAAGAAGTATTCCAAATAAGACCAGGTTTGAGGAAGGAAAAACCTTCTCATAATCTTCTATTTGCAGTAACTGATTTACCGTGCCGACGTTGTAATTCAAGAAGAATAAATTGGAGTATGCAATCAGAGCTACACTGGAAAAAAATAAAGCAAATATGGCTTTTATCCGATCTCCAAAAAGAAGGTAGAGAAGAGGTATCCATACACCAAGCATACCAAAAACTACTAAGAACGTATTTCCAATAAACTGTAATGGGTTGTCAACAGATCCAACAAAAGAAAACTCAATTGGAGAAGATGCAATTAAGTTCGAAGGAATCAGAAAACCGCAGGCCATGAGAAGAGAAAATAACGATAATCCGAATAAGAGATTTCGCTCCTTGGTTCGTTTACTAAAAGCTTCAAGAAATAAGTCAAACAAAGAGGAAAATATCTGAATTAACCAAGGAGAAAACACAATACTTAAACTTATAATCGCCATTAGCAGAATCTTTGAAAGAACAATCCAAGGATTAATAATAACAATACCTACCGATCCAATGATACTCAGTACCGATGCTGTTATATGAATTAGTTTCCATGGATTGCTCATTCTAATGAGTAATGTCTTTACTAAAGAAAAGAGATTATTTAATGTCCAGTAGAGAACCAGGGCTGCTGGAGATTGATACAACAACACCAAGAACAGTAATGAAATTCCATACAATTGAATTTTCTCAGATTTATGAAATCCTTTCGAATAGAGAAAGCCTGCAGCAAGGTTACAGAACGTCATCACTATAGGCAAAACATTAAGATTTATGCCTCCGATTTTTAGTAATTGATCGGGTACACCAAGATCAGAAATAAGTAAAAACTGTGCCCCTTGTAGTGCTTCCATATGAGACAAAAATTGATATGCTGCAATGAAAAATGGTACTTGAATCAACAATCCTAACGAGCTTCTAAGTGCATATACTGGATGATACTTATGTTGCCTATAGAGTGTCGAAAGAATCATAAAACGCTCATCACCAGAAAAAACTGCACGTATCCGCTCGACTTTCGGTCGAAGTACATTTTTAATGTCTCTCTCTCGTTTTTGTAAAGATTCAGCAATCTGATACAGAGGGAAGGTAATCACACTCATAGCAAAACTAAGGCCGATAATTGCTATCCCTTGGTTTTCAAACATCTTATGAATCGTTATGTAGAGAATCTCGATTATAGATTCAATGGGGTATATAGTAAGTGTATAAAGAAAACCCATAACCTCTCCTGTATCCTGTGACACCCAAGCCCAATTAACAGTACTGTTAGGAAAAAACTTATGGAATCATCACAATTAGCGCAAATTATAACTCTGAATTAATGGTTTGTACAAGGTTAAGTAGTATACACTTTACCTGAATAACACTTATCACTATCATACTTGCAAGGAGTATCATGTCGGACAAATACTCAGACTTTAAAACCATTCTCAAGAAGCCTTGGCTCTATTACTCCTACTTACTTGTCAAATCATTACTTGGCAAGAAAATATCCTCAAAATTCTATGTAGTTCATAAATATCGGTATAAAACAGGAGAAAAACTTAATCTTCAGAACCCAAATCTTTTAATGAGAAAATCCAATGGCTAAAACTTAACTATCACGACGCACGCTTACCTAAGCTTGTTGATAAAATAGCTGTACGGGACTTTGTGGCATCTACAATTGGATCTGAATACCTTATTCCGCTGATAGCCCTTTATGAATCTCCGGACTCTATTGATTTCTCTCTCCTTCCCAACTCCTTCGTACTCAAAACCAATCATGATTCAGGAGGAGTGTTTATCTGTACAGATAAATCGAAATTTGACAGCTCTGCTGCAAAGAGAATTCTAAAGCATTCTTTTGATACAAACTTCTATTATTCGGGTAGAGAATGGCCATATAAAATTTTAGTGCCAAAAATACTTTGCGAAGAATACTTAACTGATGAATCCGGCTATGAATTGAAGGATTATAAATTCTTCTGTTTTCATGGAAAAGCAAAAATTATCCAAGTGGATTTTAACCGGTTCTCTAACCATACAAGAAATCCTTACGATACCAACTGGAACTTTCTACCCTATGAAATAGAGTATAGAAGTGACCCTTTAACAACTATTCCAAGACCCAAAGTACTTGATACCATGATAACACTCGCAGAAAAACTTGCATGTGATTTCCCTCATGTCCGTGTGGATCTTTATACCTTCCATGAAAACATCTATTTTGGAAAACTCACCTTCTATCACGGTTCAGGGTGGGAGAGATTCCATCCCGAATCATTTGGCTTGCTTTTAGGATCGTATATCAATCTACCGAAAAGCCCTAGTAGAGAAAGAGATTAATCCTGCTTGAAAACTGAACTTACCTGCTTCCATATCGATTGTGGCATCTGCAAGGTTTTATTAAGACCCTTTTCCTGTTCTTCTCTGCTAGGAAGAGACATATAATCGTGATAATAGTGCTCCAAATACAACTCATATTTTTTTGGTACCGAAACTTCAACATTTTCATACAGCATTCTCGTTCCATCACCTAACCATTGTCGTGGAATGATATTTTTAACACCATAGCAAGGGCAGACGACATGCACAGACGGAGCTTCATCAAATGGGTACTTTTTACAAATCTGCTCAAACTCTTGTATGATTGATAATGCTGACCGAAAGAGTAAGAGCTGCTGTACTTCCTGAATGATTTTCTTTACCGCTCTTCTCAATGGTGATTTGGCGAAAACCCGTATATGCTTCTTAATCTCAAATTGTTGCATAAGACTGTCTAATTGTGTGACTTGTAGACTCTTTTCACGAGCACCTTCTGCTGACCCAATAATAGGAAAGATGTCTATATGTAAATGACTGTATCGATAACCAGTTATGGATACCCTAGGGAACAACAACACGTATTTGGGATCATTTCTATAGGTAAGTACCGAATATCGTTTCGGTAGGCTATCTTGCAATTTTTGGATTGCTGAATCAAGGAACAAATACGGAATACCGATATCAATATCCGTATCCCAAGGAATACTCCCTCCATGCCTGACTGTTCCAAGCGCTGTACCATAGAGCACATACCAAGGAATATTATGTGCATTCAACACTGAAGCGATGAAAGAGAGCATATCGGTTTCTATCCGTTGAATTTGCCTTGCTGATAGCTGAATCATCTCTTCTGTCTCCTCACTATTGAGACTAAACGGTTAAAGACGAGTTTCATTTCCAAAAAATTACCAATAGTAAGAATAAAAACCGCAGAAACAGTACATACAACCCCTACTTTTATCGCGGCTAGCAACCATTGTAAATATGATGATGGAACGTCTACAAGCATAGCATTTCCTATATATACCGCAACTACCACCGATAATGCTGCAAGCATAATTCTGTAGAGAGAGCGAAATGTTGAGGTATGTGTGATTCTATGGGGAACATACCAAAGAACATCGATTGTTCGATAGATGTCTGATAAAATCAACCCCATTATAATCCCAAACATTCCAAAAGGTTTGGCTAAAATAAAAGCTCCGACTACTGCAATCAAGGTTTGAATTATTGTACGCACACGAGTTTTCCTGTAATGGCCTGCAGCTTGAATCATTGAAGACAGGGGATAGCGTATTACGGAGATAAATAAGCTAAAAGAGAGCAAATAAGCAAGATTTGGTCGCAGATAATTACCATCGGTCATACCTATCGTATAGACTTGCAAAAATGGGATGAATAAGACAAACAAACAACTGAAGAGTATAGCCATGACAAGGTAGCAGATATTCTCAAAGTCCGCTAAAGCTCTCTGTAACGTTGCGTACTCTTTCTTCGCCAGCAACTCTCCAAATGAGGAATAAATTGACCCATTAAGCATGATTTGAACAATACTTCTAACACCTGAAACTACGGACATATAAACCGTATATACACTTATGTCAGTATATGGGATTCCAGTTATTGTCATGGCCACTGCAGGAAATGCATGGTGAACTGAGTTCAGAATCTGCATCAATAAGACATCCCCACGTTGTTGCAATGCATCAGGTCTCGGGTTGGCAGAATAATCGATGTGTGGAAATTTCTTCCGTACATACCAATAGAGAATTCCAGATCGAACCAAGATAGTTAAACCTGTAAGTAGTTTAATCCCAATGATACCTACCCTAAGATAGATTGCAGCATAGAGCACGATTACTTTTATGAGGATACTGAAGCTAGTAGCATAGGCAACTACATATGTCTTCTGAGCTGCAGTGAGCAACACGCGATACTTCGACATCGTAGAAAATTGAAGGACTCCACTGAGGCCAATTGCCAGAACAAGTAAGAATGTCTCGAGTCTTGAGAGTGGGCTGTTTCCAAGAAAAGCAAATCCAAAGGAAAAAACCAAAACACTACAAGCAAAGAGAAAGGAGACTTTCTCATAATATAATTTTGATGCACTTAGAATACCATTGATTCCCGTAACATCCTTATTGGCAAAGGGCTTGTAAAGAGCAAAGATTGCCGACCCAGCAAGACCTGCCTCGATCAAATTAAAATAAGAGATGAATTGGGTTATTGCATTCGAAATTCCATTGATCTCAGATCCGTAGACTAAGATTATTTGCCTTGGAATAATAAGGCCTGAGAGTAGTGTTACGAGACTCAGCAAACCTGTAGCTAATGAGCCATAGACTACGTTCTTGGTTCGCATGAATGTTTACTCCCTATTGATTGTACAACCTCTTTCATCTGCTTCTTTCCATGATAAGCTGTTCCAATACAGAATAGACTCAATTGAAATAACCACCGTTTTCCTGCTTGCAGTGCTTGAATAAGTATTCTATATGATAACTCGATGTGTGTTGGTTTATATGATATGAGATATGAGCGAATATCATCTTGCTCAAACCTTTTTAAAATATTCTCCCGTTCCGCTTTCGTATAAGCCTTGGGTCCAAATCGAAAAACAATCATGCTCTTGAGCAATATAATCAGAATATTTGCAAAGCGCTGCTGATAAACAATAGGTTCTATCCCCCAACGACTTGAGTATAATCCCAACTCTCGATACACAGTAACTAATGATTCAATATGTTTTAAAGTCACCCTTGACTGCGTAATACTGCCTTCATTAATGCAATAGTTATAGAGACATTGATTCAGGATTGCTACTCGTGAGGCACGATCCAGCATGGGAAGTGTCTGCAACTGATCTTCACCACTAGATACATGATAGAAGTCGCTATAGTCCTTTTCCCTATCAATGATAGAAAACCGAACAACCTTTTTCCAGAGTTGATTGAGTTTTGTACCCTTCACAATCTCACTTTTTAGAAGTTGCATATCCTCTTTTTCGTATACAGATTTCTCAAATTGAGGATATTTACTCGAAATAAATGATCCATCACTTCCTATCAAAGTATTTCCAAAAACTACAATATCAGGCATATGAGTGTCTATGGCAATATTTACTTGCTCAAGAAGTTCTGGCTCCCAGTAATCATCCGAATCAAGAAAGCATGCGTACTCTCCTCTTGCTTTTGTAAGAGCTATACGTCTCGCACTGACCAGCCCTTGATTTTCTTTGTGTATAACTTGAAAGTTACCTGGGTTGGATTCGACATAAAAATCACATATTTGAGAAGAACCATCGGTTGACCCATCATCTACCAGAATCACTTCATAGTCCGTATAGATTTGTGCAAGGACTGATTCTAGGCATCTTGCAAGATAGTTCTCTACATTATAGACGGGTATCAATATACTAAAGCGCACATCTTTCTCCAAAATTGCGTACCATCCCTAAAAACAGGCTATGTACTGGCAGTATGCCCTGCTCCAGGGAAAACTGCAATGCAAGATAAAAAATCACTCATTCCAATAGGCTTTAAAGTCATGGTGCGTGATTTGCTTTTCAACGGGAGGCAATTCCATGTAAGAGCCGTACATGGATGTCAGCAAGGCATCATATCCAAGGGGAACCAGAAATGAACGACCTTCAAATTGCCATGCCTGTGTGGAGACAAGTACTGAGGTCTCAGCAGACTCTCTCTCTCCATAACCCCAAACCAAGCAACCCATTCGCGATGTTTTTTCTCTATTTACCTCTGCAAGTGTAACTATTCTTCTGGCTAAAACACTTGATTGTACTGGAAACAAGAGTATTTTTCCGAAGAAAATCACTACGTTTTGTTTCAGTGTCATAATCGGAGAAATCCTGGAAAGCTTGGTCTTCAGAATAAGCTGCCAAAAGTGCGTTCTTTGCAAGAGCTTTTTTCGTTGCTTGGTTGGTTCAGGAAGATAATCATAGGGGAAAATATCAATATTAACCCCATATTCACTATACTTTTGAAAAGCACCTTCAAAAACTGCAGTGTGCGTATAATATGCTTTTGCATATGGATACCGACAATTTCTGCTAGTCTGCAAGGAATATATTCTTATGCTATCATGAGAAAAGGATTTTAAAAACTCTTCATACCCCTCTCGTGGCATGGCAATATCGATATCATCATCCCAAGGAATATACCCATTATGCCTGATAGCACCTATCAGGGTCCCGTGAGTAAGAAAATAGGTGATTTCCCTCTCTTTGCAAAACAGATCAATAGCCTCTAGTATTTGGAGTTGAATATCCCTCATTTCTTGTTGATTAACAGGTTTCAGTTGCATTAGATCATCCTTGTTTCTTCCATAAAGTACACTTCATGACCGTCTCATATAAGACTTTTCTGTTTCTTCTATGGTTTCAAGCCACTTATTACAGATTGTGTCAGCATCAAGAGTATTTCTCAATTGTGTTGCATGTAGTGCCACCGAAGAGGCCAGATTTCTATCATCAATAAGTTCTAGCATAGCTGAAGCAAGTACATCCTTATTCTTCCTCTCCACCACTAGGCCATTTATTCGGTTTTGGATTACCGTACCACGACCTCCACTATAGTCTGTAGTAACACAAGGAAGGCCCATAGCCATAGCTTCAATCAAAGCATTGGGCATTCCTTCATAATCCGAAGACATAACAAACAATTCTGCCTCTTGCATGCGAGTAAACAAGGCGGAATCATTTCCAGGTAAAAAAACAGATGCTCCCAAAGCATGTTCTTGAATACAATGTATGAGACGCTCTTTCTCTTCACCTTCACCATAGATCCACAAGGTATAATCAGGGTGCTTCTTGTACACTAAAGCGAAAGCCTCAATCAGAAGCATATGATTTTTCTGTTTGGTTAATCGACCAGCTGTAATGATTTTTCCACTTCTATTTACCATCCGATTTGGCTCAGGCATCTCTTGTAAATAGAGAGGGTTAGGTATAATTACAGCTTTTGGGGTTGCCTTCTTATAATAATACGATTGGGCATTTTTTGTCTGATATACGGCCTTTTTGGCGAGATATCTATGTACGAAATAGAAAATTATTTTAGCATGCAGCCCAAAGGTTTTTGAGGTATTAGGATCGTTCCTTTCAGAGACAATCAGTGGTATAGGCAGGCCCAAAGATGCTAGAGCAGTCAAAAAAGCAGCATATGATATCATTGCAAGCACCGATGCAGGATGGATTTGATTGATAAGCGTTCTAGTCTCCTGTATTAAAAACAGATATCTACCTATCTTGTTTTTTTTCTGTGAAATATCAATCTCATGTATGGTAATTGCAGGAGAGAGGGGATATGCATGATGACCTTTGGAGAGTGAGATAATATGGACATCCCTACCATGATCAACAAAATGGTTGCAAAGAAAAGAAGTCACACGTTCAGCTCCCCCAAATGAGAGACCGGGAATGACAATTACAATTCTTTTATTTGGAGTACTCGTATCTCGTCTCATCAAAACTACCGACATCCTTTTTCGATTCTGCACCCTTTACTCATCCATGCATACCAACTGTACAGACTACCGTACCAATATAGGGTATTTTACCCAACTCGGGAAAGGACAAAGAGCAAAACCTGGTTCAAAGCACATCATCAGAGGTCATTTCAAGTTTTTCTTGCCTACGCTGTTACACTTCTTATGTATGCCTCCGTTGTATCACAGAGCAATCAACTTTAGCCCAAATCCATCTATTGTCACAATACCTTCTTGTTCTCTCTTCACAACCTTGACCATCTGCTCCTCCTCACTCCCATTCACCAGGACAAGTGTCTTTACTTCAGGGAAATACGCACAGTCTATATACGGGTTATCAGAAGCGTAGAGTGGCTTTGATACAAGACCCTGTTCAAGAATTGAACGTAATGCAAAGGTATTCTCAGGAGAATATCTATACTCTGAAAGATACATACCCTTACCCTGGCCGAAAGTTCGTTCTGTGTATGTTGGTAATCCATCTTCTGCTTGTAGAACAGTGGTCTCACCATCAATTAGATAGATACCTTGCTTGGGAATGATTGTAAGCTGTGGCTCATGCTCTTCTAGAACTCTCACCTCCCACTTTCCATGACAGAGTCTTTTACCGTCATCATAATCTACACCCAGAACATGTGCCATTCTGAATGAATGATTACGTGATGAGGGAGCATTAACACCAAGAAAGGTACCACCTTCCCAGACCCACTGCGTAAGCAACGCAACAACCTCATCATTATCCCAGTGCGCTCCCCCACTCCAACTGCTCCCTTCGAGGCCTGCATTGACGACGATATCGAGGGAGGCAAGGGTTTCCTTGCTAACTTCTTCAAAGCTGAAGAACTCAACGGTATAGGGAAGACCAGAAAGACTTTCCAGTATATTGATCAAATCTAGGTCCGGATGCTCGTGGTAGTGACCACCGCATGTCCAAGTCCTGAGCTTTCCCCAACTGCTGAGGATTCCAATCTTCAAGGGAACGGTATACACCTCTGAAGCTTGATGCAGCTCCTTGATCATCCTAAACTGGTCAGCAATATCTGCAATGGTCTCAACAAAATCAGAGAATCCTTCAGTCAGATGAAGGTACCCCCCCAAGCCAATTCGGTCGAGGGGAGCCCTAAGCATCGCTCTTCTGACGTTAACCCAGTACTTCTGTGCATCGAGAGCTGGATTGCCTCCCTCCTTGAAAGTGGGGGCTCCGCCGAGTCCTACAGGGAAGAGATAGGGATGCAACCTCAACTCATGAGTAAGTCCTCCTGGCACTGCATTGCAGAGTCTAACCTCAAAACCGGAGAACACGCACTTGATGATTCCATCGAACCCGATTGTCTGGAAGGCCTCTGATTGTGGCTCCATTCCAACCCAGCTGTCATCATAAAATACATAGGCTTTCTTACCATAGCTGTGCACAATATCCACCAGCTCCTTAGCGTATGAACAGACAAAGGCATTGGTGAACCAGAGGTAGTCCATCATCCGTTTATTCCATGCAACATGGGAAGGATTTCGGTTTCCCTTGTTGATGAAGTCCTCACCGGTAAGGCGGTACCCATACTGCGCTTCAAACTGATCCAAAGCCATTGGGCTGACCGTGAAATCATAGGAAGCCCAGTCCGTGAACAGGTTTCTGTTCCGCTCATCACCTCCCCAAATCCAGACAAAGTTGTAGAAGAGTGAGGTAAACCGTACAACGTCTGTCTCTGGGTGTTCTTCGCACCAGCGAACCAGATAGGAACGTAAGTAGCTTTGGACCTCGGGGTAACGAGGATCCAGCTGCCTCAGTGGTTCACTCTTCCAGTCGTTGGTCACATGGTTGTACATGTTTATCTCTTCCCAGATACGGAAAGCAAGGAAGTTCACACTATACTGGTGAAAGGGAGTGCAGCCCTCGATAGTTACCATCTTGGTTGTAGCATCATACTGCCATGAGGAGGCAATGACTTCTTCTCCAGTTGTCCGATCGAAGCCCTGCCAATACGATACAGAATCTTCATTAACCTCAAACTGTTTGGCAAAGTATGGTGTTAATAGCGGAATTTCCGCTGTCTTGGAAGTGGCTATTACTCGCTCACTCTCTAGGAATACCTGCTGTTGGAACTGTGGGTTGGCTGAGGCAAACTCGTTATGTTCACGAATGATGCAGATAGTGGAATACACATCCATCCCCGCTTCCAGCAACCGTGGAGAGAGCTTGGTCCCATCACAATCGCGAATGACATCAGCACCCCACTTCTCTGCTAGAGAGAGGGAAAGCTCTTCACAACCTGCTTCCCCTGGTATGGTAAAAGAACCACGGGATTTCCTTACTGTTTCCATTTCAACTACCTCACTCTATGACGGTACCATGAGTTGGGGAGGGAGTCCAGAAATGGTTGATCGTTATTTCAATCGAAACTATTTGGCAGAGTAATCCAACTTCCAAATTGATAATTATATGATTCAGGGTAAAAAGGCTCCATACCAGAGCCGTGGTACAATGTTATCTCTCCAAAATAGACATGATCTAGTATAGAGTAGAAATCAATACGCGCATGTGGAATTCCAATAGAAAGTTCACTAGCCAATTTGAGCATAGTTTGCAATGTTGAAGGTTTTGGAAGATATTTATTCGGATCATTTGGATATTTGATTGAAACAGGAATTAAATTCCAATCGGTGTCATATAAATTTCTCTTATGATCAGAAAATCTATCAAAATCCATTTGAATGGCCTTTGGAACCCCATTAAAACAGAACACTTTATAGTCCTTCAACTCATAACCAGACTCATCTACCATATACTTCTCACATATAATTTTTGGTTCAACAAATCGATAAGGAGTTTCCCTTGTACGCTGATAATGACTTTTCTTTAGTGCTCGGTCCAAACGAATTGTAATTTCTTTAAAATTAATGTCTGCTTTATTTTTGCAAATAAAGACACTACCAGAATCATGTGTACATTTCAGAACAAATGAACTAGGAAGAAGATCAATATCTATTTCATCTGTATTCTTATAAACACCAATGAGAGGGATGAGATACTTTTCTCCAATAGTAGATTTTATATACTCCCTAACGGCATATTTATCAACCAACGTACTGTATATCTCTCTTCTATCGTGTAGTTTCAGCCATTGAAGTTTTTCATTGTATGTAACAGGTGCGTTTAGGTTAAGTTTCTTCCCTGTAGTCAAGTAATACTTGATGGAAAGATATCTTTTATCAGAAAGTATTTGTCCTACCTTTCCTTTCAATAGATACTTTGCAAATGTACTCGGATGCCGAATATACTCATAGATTTTAGAAACCAACTGGAATACATTCAACCCAAGATCTGGAGTTCCTACCATAATACCTGCATAACATACTGCAAGAATGATAGTGCTATATTCTTCGGTATAGGTTACCCTCCCCACTTGATCGAATAACATAGCAACAATCATTGCAGTTGATAGTATTTCTGGGCCTTTCTTTTCAAATCGGAAAAATCTCTTTATCCCCTCTCTAACGATAAAAAAAGAGAGGCTGTAGTATACAAGCAATCCTATCAAACCTAATCCAACCAAAAGCTCCACATAATTGTTGTGTGAATAGGTGCCATATCCACTAAGAGCAGTAAATGCACCAAGTCCCCAACCAAAAAGAGGTCGTTCCTTGAACATCTCTAACCCACGGATAATCATATCCATTCGGATAGATGTACTTCCATCAACACCCTTATTAAATAGCAACTCAACAAACATGTTCATGAAACGTCGGCCAAATGCTTTATATAATGGTTCAATATGTATCAATAAAACGGTGCTAATACCCAGAACAAGAATCCCAACACCTGCAGCCAGTAATACGCGCTTAAAGTTCTTCTGCTGTAATAATATTAGGGATACCCCTCCAACACCCAGCAAAAAAAAAGCTTTACGAGAACCTGAATAAATTGAAAGCATAATTAAGAAAGGGAGTAACAACCAGTACCACTTGGCTTTTGGCTGTAACCCAAGATATAAACACATAATAGCTGCAATAGCAAACATATTCCCTACTCTATTAGGGTTTATTCCAATTGTAGTGCCCAAACGTGAACTAAGGAATATTTCTACTGGTGTGTTCATTAGTAAGCGAATAATAATAAAAAGGATAGCCAATAGGTAAATTTGAAGGAACCGTCTATGCGTTTCTTCAGATTCTTTCACATATGGAAATAGAAGGTTTACAAATAGCAATACCTGTATAATAGACTTCAGTCGACTGAATGCAATAACTGTATCACTAGCATAAATTACAGAGATTGCAGAGAGTACAAAGAATGCAAGACTCCACCCAACAATAGGAGTAGTAATAATGGAACGTTTTAAAAAAAACCTAATACTAAAAGTAAGGAGAAACAATACTTCAGCAGGGATAAAAACATGATGAACATCTGGACCATATCCCATCAACACACTCAAAAAGACCAGCAATACTGCATCGCAAAACCAATGAAATAGACTTTCCTCTTTTGTGACCAACATATATTCTTTGTATTCTCCTCGTTCTCGAAATAATAGGACATAAAGCCAACACTAACAAGATACCTCATATATAATGCACGATTACTTAGGGGACACCCTCTGACAAAGAATACTTTGATTAGAATTTCTAGATATTACAAAAGAATCCTTTTCATTCTGTGCAAAAAGGAAACCATAATGAGATATTAATTGGAAGTAAATCTAAGAAGCGTCCAGAAAACAATCCAAACCTACTCTATCCCCTTCTCCACCACGTATAACACATCCTTGTCCACCTGTTCCCTGACAGCCTGAAGGCTCTCGAATTTGGTGATGGGTCGAATGAAGTTCTTGATCTCCATGGTTATAACCTGGCCATAGAGGTCACGATTAAAATGTAGGAGAAAGGTTTCAATGGTAATTGTGGGATAATCATCCACGGTAGGACGGGGACCGATGCTGGTAACCCCAAGGTATCGTACCCCATCAACGATGGTGATGGTACCATACACGCCATGGGCAGGAATGAGCTTGTTTGAAGCTATCTTGAGATTAACGGTGGGCATACCCACCGTTCTCCCCAGCTGTCTTCCATATACCACTTCCCCACTCATGGTGTAGGGGTGCCCAAGCATCTCTTCAGCCTCTTCAATCTCTCCCCTGAGCAAACTATCAGCTATACGGTCAGCAGTAATCGGTTCATCCTTGTAGAGCACTGGTTTGATAAGATCAAGCTTTTCATTGTGTTCCTTGAGCGACGAGAGAGCGGGATGATGGCTTCCCACAATCACGGAGTCGAAACCCTTGGTTTCCAGACGCTTATCCACATGAATAATAGTACACGCCTGTCCTGCATACTCCTTGATCAGAGCATCACGCTCTTCATCGGTGGTAAGCACCGCTTGGCCGGTAACCGGCTGGATATATATTTTCTCTGGCTTGTGGGCAAGGATGGCTTGATGCCCACGATGGACTCCATCAAAATGCCCAAATGCTACATTCATACCTGCCTCCTCGGCCTTCGGTAGAATAAAAGCCCAATTACATAGTAGATGACCGTTGCTAACCAGAGCTGCCATCCACCTTGTATGACACTCGGTACATAACTGGCTACCAACACAGCCAGTGTCAAGATGGGAAGGATGTTCCCTCCTGGTGCATGAAAGAACCCTGCTTCCTTGGTTGGGTGTTGTTTTCTTGACTCAATGACCGTTACACAGACGATTGCTACCACGATAACATTACAAAGAGCCCCAAGATTGATCAGAAGATTGGTAAGCTGGGGAAATGCAGCAAAGAAACCGGTTACGAGTACTACTACTGCTGTCGCTGTCAGAGGAGCGCCATTCTCCTTACCTGTTCTTGCAAGAAAACGAGGAAGGGCACCTTTCTCTGCTGTTGCCTGCAGGGTATGACTCGCAAGGGCCATGGTTACAATCATGGTAGTGAGAAGAGCCAGTACCGCTGAAATAGAAATCAGGGGAGTAAGAAATGCTAAACCAGGAAGGCTGAACGCTGCAGCATAGAGTGGAATATAACGCATTCCCTCGTTCTCCAGCAGATAGGAAGAAGATACCAACCCCAAGGTTGCCACCAACACTACTAAATAGAGAACCAAGACCACGGCCATGGCGATTGCCATCGCCTTGGGAACGGTCTTGTTGGGTTTCTCTACTTCACCAACTAGGAACGAGAGGGCTACGATAGCCCCATAGGCTACCATGGCAAGCGGAAGTGCATCCAAGAACCCTGTAACGCCCCCAGTTCCCTGTGTAAAAAAAGGCGTGAATCCTGCGGGATCCCAGCTTCCACTGGAGAAGACAGCAATAGAGAAAATGACCAATGTCAGCCCAAGAAAAAGGGTTAAAACCGTAGTAGCTTTTCCGGTAATACGGAATCTAACTGCGTTCAAGACACCACTGAAAAGGACTGCAGCAATACCAAGTGGAACTTGTAGGGAGCCCATTGCTGGGAATGCAACGGAAAGATAGATTCCTATGTAAATTGCTGAGAACGCTGCACCTGCGATACACCCAAAGAGATAAGCCCATGCTGAGATCCACCCCCAGAGGTTTCCTTGTTCCCTTGTCTTACCCAGGAGCAACGCTGGAAACGCAAAGACTCCACCACTTTGAGGATAGCGGGAGGCAAGCTCTGCTGTCTGCAAGCCATAGGCAAGCAGAATGAGTGCACCAAGAATCCAAGAGATGATGGCCGCCGGTCCTGCACTGAGGATTGTCATTCCAGAAAGAGAGAAAATGGCGCTACCGATCATTCCCCCGATCAAGAGGTGTACACTGTCAAAGGTACCAAGTTTCTTCTGCTCTGTTGCCACAATAATGCCTCCAACGGAGTCAATCATACCGTGGTAGTAAACTCGTGTGCAAGGAAGCAGGCCCCCTAAGGAAAGAAATCCTAGACAGATACTTAGTGAATACAGAGACCAGATATATTTAACATATTACACCCGTTCGGGTATATATTAACTAAATTATATGTATTTTATCCCCGTTCGGGTATAATCTATAAAGATTCTTCTTGAAATGTACCCGTTCGGGTATATAATATAATTATGAATGCGATTGGAATGTTTATTCGAGATCAAAGAAAACGTGCAGGACTCACCCAAGAGGAGTTTGCACTCCGCTCTGGGCTAGGACTTCGTTTCATCCGTGAACTGGAACAGGGGAAACAAACCGTTCGTTTGGATAAAGTGAATCAAGCACTCAAAATGTTTGGTCATGTTGCGGGACCAGTCCCCATTGATGGAGAGTACAGGACATGAAAAGTACACGCCAAGGACGAGTATTCGTGAGAAACATCCCAGCAGGTATTATTGCACAAACTGATGAAGGCTATCAGTTCACCTATGACCCTACATATCTACAAGCCCCTGGAAGTGTACCCATCAGCCTTACCATGCCTCTGCAGGAAACTCCATATCAAAGTACAACGTTCTTCCCCTTCTTTGATGGTCTTATCCCAGAAGGCTGGCTCTTAGAACAAGCATGCCGTAATTGGAAACTGGACAGGAGAGACCGAATGGGATTGTTGCTCCATGTATGTCGGGATTGTGTTGGCTTTGTATCAGTTGAGGAGGTATTGTGAACCGTTGTCTCTATTGTGGACGGATTTTAGATGAGCCTCATATGCATGGTTGGCACCAAAGATGTATTCATTCTTTCTTTGGAACGAAGGAGATACCGATTCTAGATTTTGATAGAACTAATCTAGGCCCATACGCGACACAAAGTGGTTATACAATCCCAGGGGTACAGAAAAAGTTTTCCCTCTCCCTTGATCATACGAAACAGGTAGACCGTCTCACATTGGTTGGGAAACCCCCTGGTTACATTGTAAAACTGCAAACTGAGGCATATGAAGCACTGCCAGAGTTGGAACATGTGGTCATGCATATGGCAAAGATTGCCAAGATTGCTACCGTTCCTAATGCACTTATCCAACTGAATGATGGATCACTTGCCTATATTACAAAACGAATTGACCGCATTTTCAAGAAAGATTGTATAACACAACTTCCGATGGAAGATTTTTGCCAGCTCACAGGTAGATTAACCGAGGATAAGTACCATGGTTCTTATGAGCAGTGCGGAACAATCATTCGCACCTACTCCAAGCAACATATGCTTGACCTCACGAACTTTTGGTACGTTTTGGTATTCTGCTTCATCACTGGCAACTCTGACATGCATCTCAAAAACTTCTCTCTCTATGCCCCCGTTAATGAACACTTTCAGCTCACCCCTGCGTATGATTTACTACCAGTACAACTCATCCTCCCTGAAGATACTCAGGAGATGGCATTAACACTCAGGGGAAAGAAATCGCGACTAAAACGAACAGATTTCTTACTCCTTGCAAAGCATCTGGAGATACCTGAACAGGTTGCTGTTCGACTTATCAAGCGGGTTTCTGGATTGCTTCCCCAGTGGGAGGCACTCATTAGTGAAAGCTGTATGCCTGGCCATCTGAAACCAGCACTCGTGGAGTTGGTCAAGAATAGAATCAATAGGATTACTTCAGAATAGCGATTCTTCTCTGATGGTTTCACCATTCTGATTGCCTGCGTTCCAAGTGCCTTCTTACCAGTGTCGCAAACGTCTATTCACATGCTCCAAGTCGAGCAATTGATGATTACTTCCTCTATACCATTCCATCATGCCTTTATATTCAGGATCTTCTGGATTTTGGAGGATTTCCAACAACCTTGTATATCCATACCGCCCCCCTACATCCTCTGGTGGAGCTTCTCCCTCCCAGTCCAGACACACTGGATGATTCTTATCGTATTCATCAATAATTTCATGGAGACGGATATGGGCTATCCAAAAATCCCCAAAGTCATAGTTGTAGATAATTTCCCTGTACTGCGGAAATATCTCATGAAGGAATACCAAGCTGTCATCCTTTGTAGTCTCCCCTTCCTCTTCAAACTCCCTGGGGAAACCGGTCAATGTATATTTTAGTCTTCCATTGGGATGTCGTTCTATCCAAAAATCATGCAGGTGGCGATTCCACCAACCAAACAGCGTCTGCAATATATCGTGGAACTCTCGAAAGGTACAATTGAGGGGCACGATGACACGACGGCGACAAGTACTGTCCAGCTCCAGGTCTACGTCAAAGGCAGCAGCCTTACACCAAAAGAGTGGTAACCCATATTTTTGTTCTATATCAAGGGAGAATTTTTCGGAGATCAGTACATAGTCGCTTCCTTCTGTAGTCTTAACAGTTAGAAAGTCCATATTGAGAAGCCGAATCATCTGTCTTTGCAGCAATACCTCGGTAGAGTAACTATTAAAAAAGAAATGGGTATGAGCACATACATTATTCAGCCCTGCAACCACTGAACGATTTGCAGTCTTACTGAACGTGATATGTTCTCCAGAATCCTGTAGGTACTGATCGATGATAGCCGGAGTGAAACACATCGTTTCCAGGCAGGCTCTCACCCCCTCAAGGATCAAAGTTTCGATATTCTTCATATCGCCTCGTCTGATGCCATAGAGAATGAACGCATAGCGAGAGACATCGTTGCAGACCACGATCGTTCTCCTATGGTTTACCATGATCATATTGGCACTCCACGAGAAGAGTGGATCAATTGCTGTATCGGCTGGATATGCCTGTATCCGTAGGTAATCCAAGAGCTTCTTTGTACATCCAATTTGCATATAACCACCATCTCCTATCACTATCTTCTAGTATCATATATATCTACAACAAGCCAGATTTTCTGAGCTCTTGTTTCAGCATTCTCTTTCTTGGATATTTCTCCATCAAGACAGCCATACAGTGCTGTACCTCTCTTTCTCCCCCAATGGACTTCAGTGCTTGCAGGGTGTTGGCAAGTTCGGTAAATGTATATCGTGAACTATCTTCATATGCCATATGAAGACTCTGATACACCAAGAGGTCAATCACCTCGGTAGTATAAGAAGGAACCAAATACTTGTAGTAGCGCAGTGATTCCTTGGGAAATTGTTTTACATACCATAGTAATCGCTCATAATTACCTTCCTCAATAAGAAGCTCAGGTAAGAACCGTACCACGTACCATGAGCTTCCTTCCATTGCATCGCAGAGCAACTCAAGAGTAGTTTTCCAGGAGTCTGGTGTGCTGAGCTCCTTGAGTTCAGTGACATATTGAGGATTTCCTTTTGTAATCAAATCAAAGGCTGCATCCAGTGCCCCCTGGCGATTTCCCTTCTCCTCATAGAGCTTAAAAAGATACTCTGAGAAGATGAAACTGTTTTTAAAACGTTTATTTGCCTCGAGGGATAGCTTTATTGCGTCCTCCTTACGCTCTTCCTGTATTGCCTTTTCAATCGCCAGTCTCCAGAATTCCGGTTCATAACCATAATCCACTAGGTATTGAAGTTGGTCTTCCTTGCTCGCTGCTCGAAGGAGAAGATTGTAGGTAAGTTCCTCTACTTCAATCCCCCCCTCAACGATCATCTCTCGAAGTTGCTGTATCTGTTTCTTATCCGTTACCATACCGGTCATGAGCCGCATTCTGATCGGCGTCAGCTTGTCACAATCTGAAAGCAGCGTGTACAGTGATTGCTTTTTAGGGTAAGAGATAACAGCATCAGCGATTGCATTACAACATCGTTTCAGTTTTTCATAGAGCATTTCATATTGGCAATCCAAGTGCTCCAGGAGCGGAAGTGTTTCGGCCAATAAGAGACAGAGTTGTATTGCATAGAGGTATTGCCCGTAATGCGTGGCTGCCTCGATATCAAGAAAGTAACTATCGAAGAATTTCTCGCTCTCCTGACTGAACCCAAGGTCACCATATCTGTCATATTCGAGGTCGGTGAGACATTCCTGCAAGAAAAAACGCGATGTCTCCAATTCTGGATCAAGCAATTCTTCGCCAAAGGCAAAAGACATATGTCTTTCGAGTGAAGAATCCTTCTCAGCTTCTCGTAGCAGAAAATCAATCAAGGAATCCTTGCTGGCCTTTTGTAACAACGTGGGTAGGTTTTCTATCATGACTATACGTTTACTGATCCTCACGCCCAAAGAACTGAGCATCAGGTGGTGGGAGCCTCGATTCAGTTAGATAGATGAAATTGCTTCCACGATAATCCTGCAACAGCTCAAGAAATTCTTCACTATCATATCGCTCACCATCAATGATGAAGGCCATCTGATCGAGAGCATCCTCATCATACTCGATGCCAAACACTCCCATGGGAGCGAGCAAGAACTCGTCTATCAAGGTTGGGGTAATCAGGAACCTGCTCACTCTCTCCTTGAGCTCTTCCATGGCAGTTTTACCATCCATCTCCAAGGGAGCCATGAAAGAAATAGTCTTCATTGCATTCTCCTTCCCCTTGTAGGCATAGTAAGTAACCCCGTCCTCATAGACCTCAGCCTTTACCTTGAATCGCTGCCCATCCACTGCAATAGTCTTCGGGTGGGAGTACTTGGAGACATCCAACCCCAATCGCTCACAGAGATAGGCATTATAGCAATCCCAGCAGAGATGCAGCACTGTTTTATCAGCTTTCTCAATATGGTGGTCTGCTTCCTGAGTACATCGGTCACATGTATGCAATAACATCATAACTGGTTCCCCCTTAGGCAAAGCATAGGGGACGGAAGCTGACTATTGCAAGCGTTCAATGAATATTAATCAGAATGCATTTTTGATCAATACATCCAACCAATCAGTATTTACATCACCAAAAAAAAGACCTGGTTTCTTACAGTTAGTAGGAGGTATCCTTAAATCCCATGGCATCCTGGAAAAGGGTCGCTCTGGAGACTCATGGTGTGCTTGATAAGGCTCACTTCTTAGATGATTCTCTGCGTCTAGATGAAACTCTTCCCCTCCTTGTCCCTGGATATAGGTCTCGGCCCAATGTTTCATCTCTTGCTTAACATCAGTGTAAGCAGGGTTAGACGCAAGGTTCCTCAGTTCTTTTGGATCATCCTCGACATTATAGAGTTGCTCATATCCGCCATTTTGATAATAGAGATACTTATAGCGGTTGGTACGTACATGACACATCGTATAAGGAGGAAACATCACCTCACTCAAGACTGCTTCATGCTGAATCTCACCAGAAAGCAGTTTCATGAGATTTTTTCCAGGACGCTTATACGGGGCATCATCAACACCAGCAGCACCCAGTAATGTGGGAAACAAGTCGAGCAAGGATGCAAGCCCAGTATATCGAGTTCCTTCAACAATTTTCTTTGGCCATCGCACAAGAAGAGGCACTCTGAGACTTCCTTCAAAACCAAAGCATTTATACCAAAGATGATGGTCTCCCATCAAATCACCATGATCTGAGGTAAAAACCACCAACGTGGAATCTGTCAATCCTTCCTGCTCGAGGGTATCAAGGATTCTTCCCACTTGTTCATCAATGAACGTAATATTCGCATAGTAATATGCCTTCGCGCGTTTGATCGCTTTCTTTGAGTAGAGATCAAATTCCTTTCCTTCCCTATACGAGTCAAAATAGGGATACTCTGCACACCCATCCTCTGAGGAAGTCCAAGGATCTTCCAAGGATTCTGGGTCATACAGATCAAGGAGATGTTGTGGGCAATCATATGGTACATGAGGCTTCACGAAAGAAGTCCAAAGGAAGAACGGCTTGTCTTGAGGCCGTTCTTGTTGCAACCACTGGACGCTTCTATCCCCACACCACTGCGTGACGTGTAACTCCTTGGGGAGAGGAGCTTGTAGTGGCTTGATCTCATTGTAGCCAATCTCAGTCGGCTTATCCCAACCCCAGGCATGGTGTTCCTCAAGAAACTTGTCGTAATCATCAAGTACTACGCTTTTTTGAGAACTTGCAGTTCTTACACCACGCGTTTCCTCTGAGAGAATCATATGATCCATGCCATAGCTCTCTGCGTAGGGAGCATCGGAGAAATGCATTTTTCCGATTGCCTGGCAATGGTAACCCTCCTGAGAGAGAATTCCTGCAATGGTTTCTCGGTTATCGACATCTCTTGGATAGATATTTTCCATACAGCCAAGAGCTGAGTTTGTCTTGCCAGTCATGACTGAGGCACGTGCAGGCATACACAGGGGGCAAGGAGTCACCGCTGTCTCGAACAACGCACCCTCTTGTGCCAACCGATCAAGATTGGGAGTCTTTATTTCTGTATTCCCATAGGCGGCAAGCGTATCCCACCGCTGTTGGTCTGTAAAAATCATCAGAATATTTGGTTTCTCTTGCATTGATTACCCCTTTAGGCCGGTTGTGGATATACCCTCCACAAAGTACTTCTGAGCAGAGAAGAATAATGCCACAATGGGAATGATGGAAACAAACGACATGGCCAGGATCTTATTCCATTCGATTGCTGCCTGGGCATCAATGGACATACGAAGCGCCAAGGCCACCGGATAGTTGGCGACACTATTGATATAGATCAATGGATTGAAGAAGTCATTCCAGGTCCACATGAACTGAAAGATGAACACTGAAAACAAAGCTGATTTACAGAGTGGGAGAATGACCAGTACCAATGTACGAAGCGACCCAAGCCCATCTATCTTTGCCGATTCATCAAGCTCCCTCGGGATTCCACGAATAAACTGAATCATCATATAATTGAAGAAAGCAGTGAAGGCAAACAACTGAGGAATGATGAATGGCTTGTAGGAATCGAGCCATCCAAAATCCCTGAACAACAAGTACCGGGGGATGATTAGAACAGCATTAGGAAGCATCATGGTGGAAAGCATCAAAGCGAAGAGAAGCGGTTTCAGTTTGAACTCAAAACGTGCAAACCCATAGGCTACAAAGGTAGAAGAGACCATAGTTACGAGCACCGTTGGGAGTACCATCTTGAACGTATTGAGCATGAAATGCCCAAAGGAAAACTGACCGGTACCTGCCCAACCATCAACGTAACCAGAGAAATTCCACACTTTCGGGAGCATACCCAATCCGCTAAAGATTTCCTTATTGGATTTGAATGAACTAAAGAATAGCCAAATCAGGGGATATACCATGATGATGCCCATCAAGGTAAGGAACACATAGATAGTGAGATTACCTCGTTTCGTTTTTGTTTTCATCTGCTTCTCCCCTATTCCATGTAATACACGTGCTTGTTTGACTTCTTGAACACAAACATCGTTGCAATAAGGATGATGACGAACAAGAACCAGGAAAGCGCTGATGCATAGCCCATCTTGAAATTGGCGAAGGCTTCATCATACAACTTCATCATGTAGAGATACGTAGAGCCCATTGGTCCCCCATGTGTGATGACAAAGGCACTGGTGAAAGACTGGAAAGAATTGATCAACTGCATGATGAGATTGAAGAACAGTGAGGGGGTAATCAATGGGAGCGTAATGGAAAAGAACTCTCTTATCTTTGAAGCCCCATCAATACTGCAAGCCTCATACAGTTCCTTGGGTATCTGCTTCAACCCTGCCAGAAAGATAACCATCGAGGATCCAAAAGACCAAACCACCAGCAAGCTAATAGTGAACAATGCATAGTCAGGGTGTTCCAGAAAAGGAATTGCAGGAATCCCTATCTTCCCAAGAACAGTATTCACCAGTCCAGTAAGAGAGAACATGAAACGCCACAAGATGGAGATGGAGACACTTGCCCCCAAGATGGAAGGCAGGTAGTACACCGTGGTGAATACATTGATGAACTTGATACTTCGATTGAGCAACATTGCAAAAAACAAAGCCGAGACAATTTTCATGGGTACCGAGAATAGTACATATTTGAAGGTCACGAAGAGCGACGGGAAGAATTCTCTGTCGCTTGTGAACATATAGATGTAATTGTCCAACCCAACGAACTTTGGTGTGTTGAACATGGAAAAATTGGTGAAGGAGTACGAGAGGGATGCCAAGAGTGGGTATGCCCCGAATACAAGGAATCCAATTGCCCAAGGCAATATATATAGGTAACCTTCACTGAAGGGCAACCGCCCGTTTAGCTTCTTTTGTTTCATGGATAGACCTTATCAAGGGAGTGGGGTTTCCCCCACTCCGCTCAGGATTGTAGTATGAAGATTACTGCTGGGCAGTTTTCAGTTCTTGGAGTTTTCGATTGACCAATTTGATATATTCTTTGGCAGCTTCTTCTGGAGTGCTTTGCCCGAAAGCAACGGAACTGATCATGTCGGCACCAATTCTGGAAATTTCGTTATTCCTGATCAAGGTACCTTGCCCAATTCCAGCTCCTGCTTCGTTGGCATACTCCATCGCCTGCATTACCAGTGGGCTAAGCAAACCTGCTTCACTCAGTGCCTGATTCTGCTTTTCACTGACAGGAATACCTCTGGAGAGTTTCAACAGCACACCAGCTTCCTCATCAGTATTCATCCAGTTGATGAACTTCGCAGCTTCCATTGCCTCAGCATCGGAGACTGATGCTGCGATGGAGAAAATCTGACCAACCTTTGTCTGGTAGTACGGATCCTTTGCTCCATCCAGAATAGGCAAGCGAATGACGGTTGCATCATCTTTGTAGTCACCCATAGCATTCACATAGTTTTCCAAGGTGGAGAGCATACCAAAAAGCACCCCGGTCTCGCCGTTTACCCATTTGGGATTCTGCGGATAATTGCCGGTGTAGAGTTCCAAGGTACCGAGTGGTTCAACGACGCCTGATGCAAAATACTTTTCAAGGAAACGGAACGCTTCCGTGACGGTTGCCTCATCATAGCTAAGGGCATAATCGGTCTCGAAAGGAAGTCCAGTCTTCTGCACCATATAGGCAAGGAACCAATACATATGGATATCACTTGCTGCCATGCCATTCTCGAAATAAAGGGAGGAATCCACAGCTTTCAGTTTCTCACTAAAGGCAAAGAAATCATCAAATGTCCATTTCTGATCATAGTCGAATCCAATCTTGTCCAGGACCGCCTTGTTTGCAACAAGTGCATCGGTGTTGACTGAGGAAGGAAGTGCAAGAAGCTGATCATTATGAATGACAAACTCTTCCAAGAGCCCTTCAGGGAAGATACTGAGGTCAATAATTTCGCTATATTGCTGCAAGTCTTTTACAACCTCTGCACCTGACCATGCAGCTTGTTCTGCAAGCCAAGTATAGTGGTTCTGGAATACTTGGGGGGCATTCCCACCAGCGAGCTGGGTATAGAGTTTCTCTCTATATCCATCCCATCCACCATATTCACTGACAATCTTTACATTGGGGTTCAATTCCATGTACCGCTCAGCAGCAGCCATATACGCTTCGTGGCGACTATCGCCACCCCACCAGGCAAATCGAAGGGTGATAGTTTCATCTTTCGTTGCAGTTGTTTCTTTTTGTCCGGCACCAAAAACCAAGGCACTGACAAACACCATTACGAGACAGAGTACAAGAACTCGTGTTTTCATGTAGTTCCTCCTTTCATGCAATAACACTCTACAGCTAGTATCTGGTAGACAGGTGAACACATACCACATTCAATTCTTGTCAATATGAGTCATTTCTTGTGAACGATATTCGGTTGGAGACAATCCACACTGCATCTTGAAAGCCCTGGCAAAGTTGGCAGCATTACTATAGCCAGTTTGCAAAGCAATATCCTGTACCTGGTTTCTCGGATCATCTAGGAGGCTCTTAGCCAGTGAGAGACGCTCCTTCTGACAGAAATCCGAGAATTGAATGCCAGTCCTTTCCTTGAATATCTTTGAGAAATAGGCAGGACTACGATTCAGATATGCTGCAACAGTTTCCAGACTCACGGAATCAAGATGGGAAAGAATATACGCCTTTGCCGTACGAATCACACTATCCTCGTCGGAATCTGGCACTTGAGCGTCTTTCCATTTTGCATCCATCTCTTGTTTCAAATGGGAGAACAACTCTTCGAGTTGCTTGAACCGGGTTGGTTTGAGTAGATAGTCCCGGCACCCGTAACGCATAGCTTGTCTGATATACTCCATGTCCTTGTACCCAGTCAGCAAGACAACAGTAACTGGAAGTTTTCGATCCCACACCTCTTTAGCGAAAGTCAGACCATCCATTAATGGCATGCGGATATCGCAAAGCACGACATCCACTGGATGAGAAAGCACATATTCCAACGCTTGCTTTCCATCTTCCAGCGCAGCTACAGCCTTAAAACCAAGCTCTTCCCAATGAAAGGAAGACAAACCTTGACGAATGGTCAATTCATCATCAACGATCAACAAGGTGTGGTTCATATTCTTGCCTCCCCATCTTGAGGAATTGTTAATACAATGGAGGTCCCTTTACCCGGTTGGCTTTCTACGGTAATGGACAGTCCATAGAGCAATCGTAATCGAGCCTGTACATTGGCAAGTCCAATATGGTCAGTATGCAATGGTTGGTCTTCATCCAGACTCGCCAACAGGGTAGCCTTCTGTGACTCAGTCATTCCCACCCCATCATCAAAAATGCTGATCAATAGCGATTCATTTTCTTGCTTTGCTGTTATCAAAATCAACCCGTTTCTTTCCAATGGCTTAATACCATGGTAGATTGCATTCTCCACTATAGGTTGGAGCAACATACGAGGCATCCGACACTGCAAAGCTTTTGCTTCAATTTCATATCTCGTTTCAAACTTTTCTTGGTAGCGCATTTTTTGCAGTGAAAGATAGCTCTTTATATTTTCAATCTCCTCAGAAAGATAGACCATATCCTCACTACTCCCCAGGCTGTACCGCATTAGGTCCGAAAGATTCTCGATCATCTGGTTTGCTTGGTTTGCTGAATTGGTGAATTCATACACCTTCCAATTCAACGTCTCCAAGGTATTGAAAAGAAAATGAGGATTGAGTTGGGCTTGCAAAGCGACAAGTTGGGCAGTTTTCAGTTTATACTTACGTGCATCCAATTGCGCCTTTACATATGAATGCTCCAAGAATGCATTGATAATCTGGTGGATGATGTATCCGTAGGTGGGTCCTTGTTTCTCTGGAAGCTTTGGAAGTTCCTCATTATGTTGGGCAGCTTCAAGCAATTTAATAATGGCATAGATCTGCCGGGTCCTGCGTTGGGTCAGCCAAACAGAAAGAATCACACCCAGTACCAGTGAACACGTTGATAAAGCAAGAATCAAGAATAGAACATTACGATATACCCGAAAGATTACTGCTTTATCAGAGTACAAGGTCAATGCCCAGTGAGGATTTTTCGAGAGTGCAGTACTGACGATATACCTATCAACATCTGCACCTGGCAATAAGGATCCAAGCAATATCTGGCCTTCCGCATCAGTGATGCAAAGCTGGTGCCCTGCTTCAGCTAAGCCTTCAGTTATAAGCGTTGTAAGATAGTCAGGTCGGAGATTAAAAACGATGACCCCCTCCCCATTTCCTAGTACATGAAACATACTGAGAAGGCTGAAGGAACTTCCTCCAAGTTGGCGATGTTCACTCACCAGTGTCCATGACTGTGTATGATAACGATTCTCCTGGTAGGAATCGAACCAATAGCCATCATTTTCATCTAGGGAGTGTTTTCCTGTGTCTGAGAGATAGTAGTCATTGGAATTAACAAAATACAGATTGATCGAATGAACGTATTCTCGGGCGTTACGAAGCGAGGCAAGCTGATCCTTCACGTCATTAAGCAGAAAAATATCGGTGTATGTCATCTCAACAGAATCTAAAAGTTTCCGTGCCACATAGGAAGACTGTCCTTCAATATCAACGGTGCGGATGAGCGGATTGAATTGGTCGGTGATCAGGTCAACCTTGCTGACCAGTTGGTCAAGAAGGATTTCGGTTTCCTTATCGAGGTTCTTGCGAATATAGCCATGGAGCAGGTACATGGAAAGAGATCCCATTATCAAGATAGGAAGTACCAGTAGAGCAAGAAAGGCAAACAGATTGTTTCGAAAAAAGATTCGACGCATCGTCGTCCCTACTGATCGTTCATGCATGGGTAAGCATCTCTCCATCGATGTTCACATCACTAAACACGATATCCCCACTCGTGTCGTACGAAAGAACCCCTACAGGAGCTTCCTGCTTCTCATGGACATCAGCTCTGACCAAAGAACCTGTTGCATCAGGGGCACTGGTAAACGTAATGGACTGCAAGACGATACCCTCGAGTTTAAGATAATCACTGCTTTCTCCCAGTACTCCTGGAGATTGCATACCGGTGGCAGTAATATTCCTTATTACCAGATCAGAGACTACAGACATTTGGTTTTCACCAAACAGTTCATCCTGACGGCTAATCCAGGGCCTTACATCGAATAACCAACCTCCATTCCTGATCGTAATATCTTCAAAAAGCATGTGTTCGAAATGTTGGTAGGTATCGCCTCGGAATTTATAACGTACCAAGGTATTTTCTCCCTCTACCACGCACGATCGAATACGAACATTCCGCACAATTGAGGCCTCACTGCCAAAGGTAATGACACCATGCCCAAACCCAAACCGACAGTTTTCTACCAAAATATCCTCTGTTGGAGTATTGGCAAGATGCGCATCAGGACCTTTCCCCCCTTTGATACATACACAATCATCATCGGTCGAAAAATTGCAATCTCTGATGACAACATGCTGGCAAGCATCAATGTCGATGGCGTCACTGCTTGCAGCCCTGACTCCCTCATGGGGGGCCTGTATGGTGATTCCTCTCACGATGATATTACTACTATCATAGAGATGGAAATTCCAGAATGCAGAATTCCGGAGTGTGATCCCTTCAATAACTACCGAGGAACAACGCTCAATGAAGAGAATACGGGGACGCATGACATCCCGGTTGGAGAAAGGTTTATCAGAAGCTATTGCTTGCTCACGCTGTTCCCAGAATTCTGTATAGAAGGGAATGCCGTTTCCATCAAGTACACCTTCCCCATATACATGAACACCTTCAATATCTTGTGCATTGAGCAACGCAAGTGGCCATGTACAGGTTCTGCCTTCAAATCTGGTATTGGCAATTACGTAATCATCAAGGCATGGAGACCCCAGTAAAACTGCATCTTTCTGTATTTCCAGAGTCATCCCTTTTTTAAGAAAAAGAGATCCACAGAGATATGTCCCAGGAGAGACAACCACAGTTGCAGCTTGCTTTGCAGCATCATCGATTGCTTGCTGAAGTGCCTTGGTGGTAAGTGTACAACCATCTCCAATAGCACCATATTCCTTGATGTCCAGTTTCATGCTCCCTCCTTACGATTCCAAACAGCATACCATAAGGAGAAGGCTGATGCACACTAAGAGTAATCCCAATAGAACACACAATACCCAGAGGATCCATACCAAGGATTGATGATTTACCATTATATATCCTCTACTGATTAACTCTCTATTGTAATTTACCATTTATTACATTATATTTCCTATATACGTATTTTTTCTACGTATAACGAGGTTAAATATGATACAAGAATTTTCTGTAGAGAATTTCCGATCAATCAAAGAAAAACAAACTATCAGTTTCTTGGCAAACAAGAAAATGCATAATGGAGCAGAATCATATATTTGTACCCAAGTCACGGATACTGTGCAACTTCTAAAATTCTGTGTCTTATATGGGTATAACGCTTCTGGAAAATCAAATCTTCTACTTGCTCTTGATTTTCTAAGAGACATTGTAATTTCCGGTCCTGAAACAAAGGAACAGATAACTGGATATCAACCATTTGCACTCGATGAGAGTTATAGAAACCAGCCGGGGACCTTCTTTCTCATATTTTATATTGAAGGTGTTCGATACGAGTATTCAGTTACACTTGATGAAAATAGAATTCATCACGAGTCATTGCGGTTTGCGCCTGAAGGTAGAATAGCAACGCTGTTTTCTCGTACCTTTGATACAAAAAACAATGTGGCAAGACTGTCCATTGGGGCCAAATGTCAATTCTCAGCAAATGATAAGACAATATTAAAAGGGAATACCATTGAAAATCTAACGGTTCTATTTGCCTATCAGAAAAGCAACATCCACTCAAAAGCATTAGATTTGGTCGTATCATATTTTCGCAAGACACTACTCCCAAGAATTACCCCACAGATTCTATTACGAAATTGGAGTCTGGATAGGCTCGCCACAGATTCGAGCAGAAAATCATTTTATGTTGATTTTCTTGCAAAAGCAGACTTCCAGATATCGGACTTGGTTATTAAAAATGAAAAGGTCCAAATTACGGAGCATCTTCTTGAGAATCTTCTCAAACAAGGTGCCCCCTCAGTGCTGCTTGAACAACTGAAAGAACAACAAGACATAGAATCAAGAAAACTACTTTTCACCCATGCTACGAGTACTGGGACATACCCAATCTCTTCTGACGATGAATCACAGGGAACATTACGTTACTTTGGCCTTGGAGGAGTGCTCCATGAACTCATCTCACAACCGCATATGGTTGCGATAGATGAACTTGAATCTTCTCTCCACCCAGATCTTGTATCCTTTTTCCTACAAATGGTTATGATGAATGCTCACGATTCACAACTTCTTGTTACTACCCATGCACCATACATTATGGAACTGGACTACATGAGAAATGATATGATCTGGTTTTGTGAAAAGAACGAAGACGGCGGAAGCGAATACTACTGTGCGCAAGACTTCAAGCTTCACAAGAACAATAATCTCGTGAATTTCTATCAAGCAGGTAAGCTAGGAGCAAAACCCATATTAGGAAGCCCTCTTTTAAGGAAAAGAGAGGATGACTAAACGAAAGGTTAAGAAAGCAATCGCGATTGTAGGAGAAGGAATCACTGAATGGATGCATTTCGATTACTTCAGAAGGAATAATCAATATGTATTTCCCTTGAACCCTGATAAAGTCTGCTGGCCTTGTAACTCAAGCAAGCCATACATTCAAATAGAGATCATCTGAATACTAATCAGGGTCATTACCCTTCAATTATCTTCAGTTCCCTTTTCACAGATTCTACGATATGTTTTCCCAATACATCCCAACTGAGCAATGGCACCTGCGAGGTATCCATCTCTTTCCAAGTCCAGCTCGGCTGGAAGGAAAAGTGCTCCCTGATGTAGCATTTGACCTTAGCATCCCTCATGCTGTCTGTCTCAAGCTGGTCAGAGAAGAGATCCATCACCAGAAGCCCGGCCTCTCCTGCCTGGGAAGAACAACATCCATCAGGGTCAGGTAACAATTGAAACAATCTTCCTTCGCTCAGAAATGCATGTTTTCCTGGCTGGCAGTAGAGTATATACCTCCCATCCTTATGCTTTGTGGCAAGTCTTGATGCATTGAGAAATCTCCCGTGGAACGAAGCTTCTACTGTAGTGACCTGTCCATCCTTCACCGTGACCCATATATGCTCCAAGTCATACAGGTGCTGGATGTCGTAGACCCAGAACATTTGGTACTCAATGACCTGCGACCCTTCAGGTACCTCAACAATTCGTCTAAATGAATGACTCATCCCAGTCTGTGTAAATACCTGGGTCCCGATGGCAGAGAGCGCAAACGGTTCATCTGTATCTTGCATGATATGCGGCAGATACTCTCTCAGCATAAGGGTTCACCCCGACGAGCTTTTTCACCCAGCTTCTCAAGCAAAGCCCGCAATGCTTCGACTGTCTCAACACGATAATCTGCTTGTTCACTTGGGTGTTCAATGGTATGAAAATAGCGAGGGGACCAGTCAAACCAGATGGACGTTATGCCAAACTCATTGGCTCCCTTGATATCCTTCCTGATATTGTTGCCAACCATCACAATCCGCTTCTTGTCCTTCTCCTGCAACTGCAACTGTTCCATGGCGGTCTCAAACATAATGGCATTGGGTTTTTGGAGCCCCACAACCTCACTGACCACCCAGGCATCAAAGCTCTGCTTCAATGCAGGCTCATGATAGACATTCAGGAAATCCTGTTGCTTTCCATCAGCAACCAAGGCAGTGGTGAATCCCGCTTGATGGAGAGAAAGAAGAAATTCCCTCCCTCCGGGAATGAAATCTGCCTTGATGATTTGCTCTCCTTCATATACCTGTGTAGATTCATCGATCAAGGTATCACCGCTATCCAGAAACACTATCAATTCATGCATTGTGAAGAATTCCTTGTAATTGCAAATCGTTGTAATGGTGACAAGCTACAAAGTGTCCATCCCTCTCCTCTTGAAACTCAGGAGCCTGACGCTTGCATATCTCTGTACAGTATTTGCAACGTGGATGGAAAAAACACCCACTAGGAGGGTTTGCCGGATTGGGGATCTCCCCGGTAAGAGGAATCTTTTCAACCACCACATCAGGGTCGGCAATAGGAACTGAGGAAAGTAAAGCCTCGGTGTATGGATGCAACGGTTTTTCATAGAGATTCTTCGTAGGGGAGTATTCGATAAGCTTACCCAAATACATTACCCCGACTTGGTCAGAGATATACTCAACAACCGAAAGATCATGACTGATGAAAATATAGGTCAGGCCCATTTCTCCCTGCAATTCCTTGAGTAGGTTAATTACCTGCGCCTGGATTGAGACGTCCAAGGCACTTACCGCCTCATCACATACAATAAGCCGAGGGTTGAGTATCAAGGCACGGGCAATCCCGATTCTCTGACGCTGACCACCACTGAATGCGTGAGGATATCGCTTGAGATAGCTAGGATTGAGCCCTGTTTTCTCGGCAATCTCCATCACCAGCTTCTCCCGCTCAGTCTTTTTCATCTTTGGGTAATTTGCTTTCAGTGGTTCACTGATAATATCCAGAACAGACATCCTAGGATCGAGCGAGCTGTAGGGGTCCTGGAAGATCATCTGGATCTCTTTTCTGATCGGTTTGAGTTCCTTGGCATTCAGCTTGAGAAAGTCTACCTTTTCTCCACTTGCAGTCTTGTATATTACACTTCCTTCACTTGCTTCAATGGCTCTCACAATAGAACGTCCAAGAGTGGTCTTTCCACAACCACTCTCACCAACAATGCCAATGGTCTGTCCTTCCTGAATGGAGAAAGAGACATCGCTGACTGCATGAACGGTCACTCCCTTGCTTTCAAAACGCTTGGAAAGATGTTGCACCTCAAGAAGTGGTTCACGCATGTCGTACCTCCTCAGGATAGTAACACCTCACCAAGTGCCCTTGCCCGTTGTCGACGAGGGGAGGATTGACTCCCTCACAGAGCGGACCGCGATGCTTGCACCGCTCATAGAAGCCACATCTATCAGGAAGGTTCAGTGCTAGTGGGACCGTTCCCTCAATCGAGTACAACTTCTCAGTGGAGTGGGTTCCAACCTTGTGAACCGAGCCAAGCAAGCCTTGTGTATAGGGGTGCAAGGGCCTTTTATACAGCTCTTGTACCGTCGCCTGTTCTACAATCTGTCCAAGGTACATGACCGCAACACGGTCGCACATTCCAGCAACCACCCCTAGGTCATGGGTAATGAACAGGATTGCCATTTTGTAGGTCTTTTGCAACTCTTTCATCAAATCCAGAATCTGGGCTTGGATGGTTACATCCAGTGCAGTGGTCGGTTCATCGGCGATCAAGAGTGCAGGTCTGCATACCAAGGCCATGGCAATCAATGCACGTTGCAACATACCACCGGAAAACTCATGGGGATATTGGTTGTAACGCTTCTCAGCATTCGCAATACCGACCTGCTTCATTATTTCCAAGGTTATCTTCTTGGACTTCGCCTTATCCTTGGTGATATGAAGTCTGGTACTCTCGTTTATCTGTTTCCCGATGGAGTACATCGGATGGAAGGCAACCATCGGTTCCTGGAAGATCATGGCAGCCTTACTGCCTCTTATCGCTCTTATTTCCGGGCTTCCATAGGGAAGCTCAAGGAGGTCCTCTATCTTGCCATCCACATCAAAGAGTATTTTCCCGTCGCTGATGCACTTCTTCTCGTTGATGCCTAGGATGGCCCTACTCGTCAAACTTTTCCCACAACCACTTTCCCCAACCAACCCCAAGGTCTCTCCCTCGGCGATGGTGAAGTCCACGCCACGTACCGGAGTAAGCTTTCCTTCATCCAAATCTATGGTTACGTGCAAGTTTTGCACATCCACTACCGTTCTCATCTTGCACCTCTCATCATTTGTAGGGATCTGCGGCATCCCTGAGACCATCACCCAGAAAGTTGAACGCAAGCACTGTAATTACCACCGACGCTAGAGGTATCAAGCGCCAGGGATAGCTGGCAATAGAAGCAATCTCCTGTGCCTCTTGAAGCAAAACCCCCCAACTGGTTGCTGGGGCTCTAATCCCTAAGCCTAAAAAGCTCATCGATGTCTCGCCGATTATCATAGAGGGAATTCCCAGCGTCAGATTTACAATCAGGTAGCTCATGAATCCGGGAACCAAGTGCTTGAGAATGATATTGAAGTCCGAAACTCCAGCAAGCTTGGCTGCTGTAACAAAATCCTCCTGTCTCAGTGAAATAAACTTACCACGAACGATTCTCGCAAGCCCAGTCCACCCCAACAAACTGATGATGATGGTAATGTAGAGATACATCCTCACCACAGGAATGTCAGAAGGAATTGCAGCTGAAAGGGCCATCCACAGTGGGATACTCGGGAAGGATGATAGTACTTCGATGATGCGCTGCACCACCAAGTCAAACCATCCTCCAAAGTATCCAGAGAGGGACCCGATCAGGATTCCGAGTACGAAGCTGATAAAGGTTCCGGCAAAAGGAATGGTCAGGGAAACCTGAGACCCGAGAATCATACGGGAGAAAAGATCTCTTCCCATTGAGTCTGATCCAAAAAGAAAGATATATCCTCCCTCCTCAACACCGAAGAGATGTCGCTCGGAAGGAATGAGCCCAAAGAGTTTGTAGGCAGGTCCCTTTGCGAAAAATATGACCTTATAGATTTCCTCGGTATTTTCCGTGAACTCCACCTCAAAGGTTTCCATATTCCGCTCTGATTCAAGTCCATATACAAAGGGTCCGATAAACGACCCTTCATGGAAGAAGTGAACCTTCGTCGGAGGAGCATTCTTGGTATGCGCATTGTAGGCGACCAAATCACTGGGGGCGATGAAGTTCCCAAAAAGAGCAGTAAGATAGAGGAAGAGAAGCACACCCATGGAAAAGCGGGCAAGCTTGTGTTTACGCAATTTACGGGCCATCAAGGTCCACTGTCCGGCAAGGTAATAGGTTTCTTCAGTTTTCTGCTTTCGTCTCATACCCTACCCCCTTACCTTTTCAAATCGAATACGTGGATCAAGCCATGCAAGGGTAATGTCACTGAGCAAGGTTCCCACAACAACCAAGAAAGCCTGAACCAAGAGGATGGTCCCAGCAAGGTACATATCTTGGTTTCTCAGCGCAGTGTAGAGAACCGGTCCCTGGATAGGCAGGTTCATCACAATTGCAGAGATGGTGGAACCAGTAAAGATTGAAGAGAGAGCTCCGCTGAGTCCACTCACCACTGGATTGAGTGCAGAGCGCAGACAATACTTGTAGGTTATCCGTTTCTCACTCACTCCCTTGCTCCTTGCGGTAAGGGTGTACTGTTTTCCCTGCTCATCGAGCATCTGGCTGCGAACAGTACGGATGATGGAACAGGTATTGCCGGTGCCGATAACAATGATCGGAATGGTCAGTCGTTTGAGAAATTCCCCGAAATTTGCAAAGTTAAGCCCATACATCAGCATTTCATCACTGAACAGCCCAATATACGGGGTTCCTGTACGTACATAGGAGAAGTACATGAGGATAATTGCCAAGAGGAAGTTCGGTGTGGCCATCCCCAGAAAACCTATAAAGGTGAAGAAATAATCCCCTCCACTGTATTGGTGGTTTGCACTATAAATGCCTATGGGTAGAGACACCAGATAGGTGAATGCCATAATGATAAGGGATATGGCTATCGTTATACCCAATCTATCCATGATAACCGGCCAAACCGGTCTCAGATAGGAGAAACTGTACCCGAAATCACCCTCTGCAATAATTCCCCAAATCCAGTGGAAGTATTGGACATACCAAGGACGATCGAGCCCATATTCGGCTCGCATGGAGTCAATCATCTCCTGGGTAAAGATTTCACCTTCGGCTTTCATTCTGGCAACATATGATGAGACATAGTCACCAGGAGGCAACTGGATGATGAAGAACACGACGAACGAAATAAGCAGTATCGTCGGAATCATCAGCAACAACCGCTTGCCTATGTACTTGAGCATTTGCATTGTTGGATTCCCTTCTGTGAACATCGGGGCCGAAGCCCCGATGTATCACGAACAGTATTTTTATAGATCGGAAGTAAAGTAGCACTCATAGATATGTGCTACGCCCAAACCGCGGAACTCGTCACAATAGACTTCGTTTTCACTGAAGTTAGCAAGGTCATTGTTGACCGAGAGCAAGAGAGGAACGTCGCTGAGATATCCAATTTCCCAGATGTTTTCCTTGTGCAGATTGAGCATCTCAAGGGCAATTCTATCAATCTGGCTCTTGTTTGTTGCACTGAGCATCTCACGATAGAGGTCTATGAGCTTGAGCATATCGCCGGTGGGCTCAAGGCCTTCCTTGCCATTAGACTCATACCAGTTGCCATAGGTGCCGTACCAAGCTGCATAATTGCGAACAGGAACCAAGGTATCTGGTCTGAGGGAGATATTGAAGGTCTCTGCAGGAGATACAGGGCTGATGATCGCCTCAATCTTGTTGGAGATCAGCATATCGTCAATCAAGGAACGGTCGCGTACACCGAAGGTAGCCTTGATACCGATGTTCTTGAAGTACTTTTCGGTCAACAGCTCAGCAGCGCGTGCGGTTGCAGAGGTATCATTGTGGGTAAGGATTTCAAGGATGAAGTCCGAGCCATCAGCGAAGTTGTAGTACCCATCACTTCCCATAACCAGGCCAAGCCCTTCAAGCAACTGCTTCGCTTTCTCAGGGTTGTATTCTGTCCACTTGTTGGTCCACTCAGGATCGTATCCCATAGCACCCTTCGCAGGGGAGGATTGAGCGGGTTCGGAGAATCCATCAGCAACCAGGGTTGCCATCTCTTCGCGATCAGCTGCGATAGAGAGTGCCTGACGGAAGTCCTTGCTCTGGAACAGGGAGCGAACCTTCGGATCTTCTGCTGTCTGGTTGAGCTGGAGAGCTGCTGCAGTATGAGCCCATTTGGTGGTTGGCCAGGTGATCAAGGAGTAGTCGCTGCGTTCCTCATTCTGCTTCAGAGCAACAATATTGCCCCAGTCAAGGCCGAATGCGATATCAGTCTCACCTGCCATAGCCTTCAATGTTGTCTGGCTGGGATCGCTGATACGTACAAAACGAAGTTCGTCAACGTAGGGAAGCTGCTTGCCTTCACTGTCGGTCTTCCAGAAGTATGGATTACGTTTCCAGACATGGAGGTCACTGTCAACACTATTGGAAGCTACCCACGGTCTGAGAGTCGGACGACCTACATTGTTCCAGAAATAGTAGCCAGTCTCCTTACCCATTGCCGCCACATCCTTGAATCCAAGTTCCTTGGCCTTTGCTTCTGCAGCTTCCTGTCCGATGAACTCAGGAAGGAGTTCAACATAGTAGTGTTTTGGAGCATAGCACCACTTTCCGTTGATCGCGAGATTCTCTAGGAAAGAGGGGGAAGGGTCAGCAAAGCTTACCTTGAAGGAGTATTCATCAACTTTCTCCATGGTAGCTTCAGTGCGGACCTTGGTCTCAGGATTTGTGCTGTAGAAACAGTCCCAGAGGCTCTTCCCGAAGGTTTTTGGCTTGAGCATATGATAGTAGAAGAAGAGTACATCCTCACTGGTGAACGGCATACCATCACTCCACTTCATTCCCTCACGAAGGTAGACAGTAAACTCAGTGGAATCTTCATTAACGGAGAAGCCCTTCGCTACGTTGGGCTCCAACAAGCCTTCGCTGGTAAAGCGGAAGAGGCCTTCCTCGGTAATCTTACCGGTTGTCCACTGATCATCCTTTCCTCGGAAACTAAAGGTGATTGCATCCCCATATGTCCCGATACTCTCCATCTCAGCCACCATGATATCATCGGCAGCGGGAAGACGGTCATCAAGCTTGGGCAGTGTGCCAGAGGCGACCTGCTCAGCAAGTATGGGAGCTTCCTTGGCTTGAACGCTTGCTGCTGGAGAGGCAGGTTCACTGCTTTCCTTTGAGCCAGCTGCAAAAACAGGGGTCATTAGCAAAGCCATGCAGAACACTGCAAAACTTACCTTGTACAACTTTTTCATGAATTCCTCCTTGTTGATCAGATACCTGTCATATCCTGATCAGGCATCCTTCAAAAAAAGTGTAGCACTGTATTTTTCGAAATTGTTGTGCAGTAATTGCCATAAATTCGTTAAATCCTAGCATTTTTTGCTTTTTTAATTGAAAATACTAGGGTACGAAGAGAAAACGGAGGAAGTACTACTACATATGCATCACTTTCTTGGCGCACAGGTTCCTGTTTCTCCTCCAACAACGTACACTCCCATACCTCACTGCAGAGAAGAGTTGTCACCAGCCTGATCTGCTCTGTTCTTCGCCCTGGATTGCTGATTCTCAACACTACAGTCCCCTGCTCTCCTCTCTCAACGGTAGTCATCACCGCCTCTCCCTCGAGTAACTCAAAGAAAGGGGGATGGTTCCATGCTCCAGGCAACACAGGAATCTGGATTCCCATTTGGTTCGCCCGCTTTTTGCAATGGAGACCCGAATGTGGTTCTGGGAGGACAGTCAGTCCATAGTGCAATGCATGCCTCCCTTCCTCTGCACGCTCATCAGGGATAAGTGGCGAGCGAAGTAACGTCATACCGACCTGTTTATCCCGTGCAGAGACACCGAAGGGATAGCTGTTCATCAACAACAGGGTATGCGCTTCGTCATACAGGGCAAGATAACGCTGGGCACATACCTCATAGCGGTCACGGTCGGCTGTGGTATTTCCCTGTAAGGGAAGCCTTTTATAGCCAAGCTGGGTATCACACACATAGGAGTCAGAAACAAAGCAATGTTCGCTTACACTCTTGAGCATCTTATGCCGCTCATGCCAGTCAACATCCAAAGAGAACCGTATTTCATTTGCTACCCCATCAAAGGATACAGTCTGCTCAATCTTGCTGCAGCCGATGTGCATTCTAAGGAGTATACGAGCCATATTCGGGGTATCGGTAAGGATTTCTAATGCATCCAACACCGCTGTATCCACTTGCATGGAGAGAGATTCCTTTCCTATCTCCCAGGCATCATAATCTGGATTGATATCTTGGTAGAGAACCAAGTCATTGGCACTCCTGCAGATTATACGTCCCTGGTAGGTCACATCTCTCAGCACACCCCTCCTGTCCAGGAGGAAACTCATCGTCCCATTTGAGCAAAACAAGCCATCAGGACGTTCATGCACCAAGCTGCTTTCTGCAGACTTCTTGCTCTGGGGAGGAGCCACTTTGACAACAGTGGGACTGGAAGGAGGCAGAAAGAGCAGAGCACATGCTCCTGTTTCCCCCTGGTAGATGGGCACCTCCTTCGAGCCCTGATACACCACCCCGTGTACAGGAAACTGAACCCATACCTGTAGCTGATGGAGTGTATGGTTGTAGAGGGTATACCGTCCACTCTTCTCTTCCATACATCCAGCTAAGAGTGCCTGCAAGGCTTTCTGGCTCTCCTCTGCTACCTGCATAAGTTCTCTTTCAGCCTGACGATTCACATCCTTGATGGAAACCCCGGCCAGAATGTCATGAAATTGGTTGAACATGACACACTTCCACCACCTCTTTAGCTGGGTCTCATCACTATCTTCCAGCATGGTTGCCCAGAAGGAGTAAGCCTCCAAGGCTTGTTCACACTGTGCATTGAGCTGCTTAATCCGCTGTTGCGATGAATAGGTACCACGATGCCATGCAAGGTAGAGTTCTCCTGAGTGGACATTCAAGGTTTTATTATTAATCCGGTCAAAATACTCCTTCGGCCCTTCGATGGTTATTCGAGGGATTCCCTGCAAATCCTTCAAACGAACCATCTGCTCAACCAGGTCTCGATCGGGACCGCCCCCTCCATCCCCATACCCAAAGGGATAGATCATACCATCAATGTTCTCGTGTTGGTTTCTGTTCACATGCCATCGCTTGTAAAGTTCCTTAGGAGTTATTTCACAGTTGTTTCGGTAGCACATATTGCTGAGTATCCTTGTACCGTCCTCACCTTCCCACCAGAAGTCTGTGAAGGGAAAGGGATCACTCTCAGGATCGGCACGCAGCAACTTCTGGGTTCCAAAGCTTGTTACCCCAGCTTGTCTCAAGATCTGGGGAAGACTTGCAGAGAAGCCGAAGGTATCAGGCAACCAAGCAAATGTGCTGGGTGAACCTGTCTCCTTCTTGAACCATCGCTGCCCGTATACCAGCTGCTTCACCAAGCTCTCTGCACTGGGGAGATTGGTATCACACTCCACATAAAACGCACCTTCTGCAATAAGGCGGCCATCTGATAACAACTCCGACACCTCAGCGAAGAGGGACGGATGATAGGTCCTGATCATTTCCAGCAAGGCTGGCTCACATAACAAAAAGCGGTACTCGGGATACTGCTTGAGCAGAGATATCTGGTTGGCGTAGGTCCTCCCACACTTTCGCTTTGTCTCTTCGACCGTCCATTTCCACGCAAGATCGATATGGGACTGACCAAAAACAGAGAAACGAGGGGCACAGCTTCCATTTTTCCAGGAAAGCAGTGGGGCTAATAGCGATCGTGCCTCAGTGCATGAGGCAACCATCGCTTTGTGATCCTTCTCAAAGTCCACAATTCGAGTGAACTGGGTAAGTGCGCCGACAATGCTCTCTGCTTGGAGGCTGGTAGGCTCCAGGACTTCCAGAAGGTTGGTAAGGGTGAACACATCGTGATAGAGCTGATAGACATCTTCCTCAATATAGCCAACGCTGGCCCCCTCGATACGCTGTTGAGTACTGCCCACCGGTGGATATACTCTCCGTGTGGGAGGGATGGGGCCTCCTCCCTCAAGGAGCACTCCGCTTCCTGCATAGGCTTCCACGAAAAGGGTGTGCTTCCCTTTCTGCCCATTGTAGCTCAGATAGACCAGTTTATGATGCCGGTCTATGGACCCTACAGCGCTCCCATCAAAATAAACGAGTGCCTCTCCTCCAACCCCGATAGGTGAACAGGTGACCTTGCCCCAGTATTCCTCAGGAATCACAAAACTACTTCTAAACCAACCATACTCTCCTTTCGCACCCCATTTTCTCCCCTCGGGGAAGGAAGAGAAGGATCCGCTCATAGCGGTATCTTTCGAGAGCTGCTCGTAGGTCAGAAACCCTTCCCACTCGAGAGGACAAATCGGTACATAGAAGTGCCTCCTGAGCTCCTCTGTCCAGGATTCGATTCTTCTTCGCATCTGTCTCGGCAGATAGGACATATCATGTAGCATTGTGTACTTCCCCCTCTATGGTTGCATTCTCATCTACCAAGACTCCTAGGAATCCTGAACCCTCTTCGGCTGTTACCTTCACTTGTGAGAGACGGACATCCTCAGCATTCTGGATAAAGAGGCCACTTATTGGTCTCTCCAGCAAGAAGGGACTTGCCTCCTTGGGACGTAGATCATAGCCATAGATCGGCCACTTGCTCGTTTTCTCCAAATGAATCTGTACCTCATCAAAACGAATATCCCGGATCTTTTTCCCATCACTGGCAATAAGCACTCCACTCTCTCCTCGGCTGGAGATCCTTGTGAAGGATACATTGCTGATAGTTCCACTGGTTGTTTGCTTGTCCCTGCTAAAGCTGGTTATGGCGATAGCCTCCGCCTTCCCCCAATACTCTTCACTAAAGAGTCGGGTCTCGATAAGGATGTCAGAGAAATGTACATTGCGTACAGAGCCTTGATCTCTTACCTGAATGGAGATACCACGATTACTCTTGGAAATGATGCAGTGATGAACCAGGATATCAGAGAAATCATCCACTCCCTCGGTCCCGATTTTTATTGCGGCAGAGGTAGAGGTGAGGGTACAATCGCTGATAATCACAGAACAGGTCGGAGAATACCCATGATTACCTTGCGTATTTTTTAGGCAGATGCAGTCATCAGCACAGCTGATATGGCATCCAATGATACGTACATTCGTGCAGTGGTCTGGGTCAATCCCGTCACTGTTGGCTACGTCCAGGGGATTGTCGATAGTGATCCCATCAACCAAGACAGTATCGCAACCACCCATGTGCAGTGACCAGAAGGGGCTATCGACAAGCGTGACCCCTTTCACTGTTATCTTGTTGCACTTTTCCAGGTAGATGAGAGTCGGCCGGGGATAGAAGTCCCCGGTGCAGTGGTATTGGTTTATACGCTTCACGAATTGGTAACAGTTACCATCGATGGTACCCTCCCCGCTGATCACCACTGACTCCGCTCCATAGGCGTAGAGAAAAGCAAAGGCAGGTTTCCGGAGAACAGGGGTTCCAACACCCCGGTTCTCATCGCTGTCAATCTCGTCCCCTTCACGGTAGTCTTCCAGGTTCGGGCTCGCTACTAAGCGAGCACCGTTCTCAAGATGGAGTGTGACACGGCTCTTCAGGACCAAGGTCCCACAACAGTAGGATTGTCCACTGGAGAGGCTAACCGTACCTCCTCCTTGCGATGCAGCTTGGTCTATCGCGTCTTGGACTTGCTTGGTATCTATGGCCACCACACCGGTAGCTCTGGGGTAGTGGATCATGCTCGTTCCTCCTTCAGGTTGAGCAAGTGAAGTGTCTGCTTTGGACCACGGAGACGGAACTGTGATGGCGAGCATCCGCAGAACTTGTTGAATACCCGGTTAAACTGGCTGAATGAGGAGAACCCACATCGTTCGGTTATCTCCTTGATCTTCAGGTCGGTATAGAGCAACAACTGTTGGGCGTTTTTCACACGAGTCATCTGAATGTACCTGATCAAGGTGAATCCAGTAACTTCCTTGAACTGGTGGGAGAGGTAACACGGACTGATAAAGAACTGACGGCTCAATGCCTCCAAGCTGAACTGTTCACGAAAGTTTGCATGAATGTAACTGGTAATGGAGTATATTTTCTGGGTGATAGAGTCTGAAAACTGCTCACCCTCATAGCAATTCTGCTTTTTCTGATCATTCAAGGTGAAAAGAAATTCGAGGAACTTTGCATGGACGTAAAGAGATGAGTTCGGCAGCTTGCTCGAGGAGACAGAGAATATCTGGTTCAGACCGGAAAACAACTGGTCCTGTACCGCTTGGGGAAAGCGGAAGATAGGTACTTGATCATGGAATGGAGAGAGCACCCCTTCCAGATTCCTTCCCAAACCATAGAGGTTATTGGGTATGGAGAAGTTGATAATCAGTCGCTTGGAGGGAGGCCCCATCAGATACTTCGTCTTATGGAGCAGAGAGGGCTTGAGCAAGACCATGTCATATTTCTTAAGGTCATAGAATTGTCCCTCTATGAGGTGGCTGGCTTGCTCCTCCAAGAGGATGAAAATTTCGTAGAATTCATGGAAATGCTGAAACTCCATGTTTGCGCTGAAAGGACGTTCGTCGTAGTCGAAATAGTAGTACAACGGGTCCTGTGGGTGGTTGATTGTGATCGCCATCCCTTGCTCATACAGTAGTGGTTGCTGGTAAGTCATGTATCTAGTGGACACCTGAATCGCAAAAAATGCAAGAACTTTTTTACATGAGAGCAAAAAGCAAGTGGCTTTTGTTTTTTTCAGCGCTTTATAATAAGGTCCGGGAGAAAATATGGAGTATCTACGAAATAGGGTTCCAACGAATGGAAGTGTCAACCTCTGGTGGACAAGTTCGGTGAAAAAAACAGCATTGACTTCCAAGAAGACAACATTCCAGGAACCGGTCAATCTGACTGAGGCATATGTCCAGATTGTCTATCCGGTGAGGAAGGAGTTTCTTACCGGACACAGATTGGAGGGTGTACCCTATCCAGAAGGGCCTTTCACCAACCTCCACTTCCCCTTTGAGAACAATCGACTCGACTTCTCTTCCTTCATCCATACACCTCACCATCTTAGTGTGAGTGCAAAGACTTGGATTGAGGTAGAAGAGGATGGTGTGTATCCTTTTGAACTGTACACCTGTGGTGCAATGAAGCTCTGGATCGATGGAGAGCAAGCAGCAATATTTTCACCCTTTACTCGTAACATTGCACAGAAGAGGGAAATGACGTTCACCTTGGAGGCAGGACTACATGAGGTAGTCGTTTACGCAGAGGAGCTTGCAGAGCGAGATGTTTTCTTCTACATAGAGCTTCGCTACAAGGGCGAACTTCCACTGGTAAACAGCGTGGAAGTTGCCCATGACCCAGAAGAGCTTACCCGAGGGATGGAACTGCTGAAGAGTCTCCACTTTGAGAAAGATTTCTATGAGGAAGGAGATATACGGCTACTCTATGATGCGACTCTGATCAAAAAACCAGTAACACTGTCAGTTCTCCCGGAGGGTCAAGCACTTACACTTCAAAACGATGGAGACTCTGTACATCTCTGGAATACAGAAGCGCATGGGATAGAAGTCAATCGCGTGACCTTCTCTCTCCCGGTTGGGCCCTATGAACTGAAGAGAGACTTGCTGGTCGGTATCGCAGAGCAATCCAAAACACACTTGAAATGGAGTCCCTCCATCCGAGAGCGCAAGATACAAGCATTACATGCCATCAAGGAACTTGGGGACCTTTCCATCACCCGTGCATTGGTTCTCTGTGAGACTGAGGGAATCCTCAATGAAGAAGCTCTGGCAATGGTGGAGCGAAGTATCACAACCATCGAGCAGAAAGAAGATTGCTCTGACTTCCACCTCGTACCACTTTTTTTCCTCATCACACGCTATCGGTATCTCCTCTCTCCTGCTCTTCTCAGCAGGATAGAGAAGGCACTGCTCTCCTACCGATATTGGATGGATGAGCCAGGTAATGATGTTATGTGGTTCTTCAGCGAAAACCATGCATTTCTCTTCCACATTGGGCAATATCTGGCAGGATATCTCTATCCGGAAGAAACCTTCCAGACTAGTGGGAGAAACGGCCTGAAACAGTATGAGATAGGTAAGGAGAGACTTATACAGTGGTTCACGACTTTCTTCACCTATGGCTTTGCCGAATGGAACAGTGCTACCTACCTCCCCATCGATTTTATCGGTTTTTTCACCCTCCACGCACTTGCCCCCGATACAGAAATACAGGCAATGGCCAAGCGCTCACTCGACTTTACCTTCCATCTTATTGCACATAATACATACCAAGGAGTCATGAGCAGTTCCTTCGGCCGATGTTATGAGGATACGCTGAAGTTCCGCTCTCTTAGTGAGATATCTTTCCTCTCTCTTGTTGCCTTCGGCAAGGGATACAGGACTGCACAGACTCGCTCTGTTGCCCTCTTTGCACTCTCTTCCTATGAGCCACCCTCCTTTGACAATGAGGTGGAGCTTGCCGAACGTCAATGGATGGAGATTATGCTCAAGCAGGGTGTTTCAGGGGTGAATACCTACCTGTTCAAGACAAGACACTACCAGATGGGGTGTGTACAACAGTTCCGGCCTTTTGAACATGGACACCAGCAACATCTCTTTAATGTTGCACTGGGAAAGGTGCAGTACTTCATCAATCACCCAGGAGAACCGGCATTCAGTGGACAGAACCGTCCCAGCTACTGGGCAGGGAATGGTACGATGCCGGCCATCTACCAGTACAGGAACATCGCGCTGCTGTTATTCTCAATAGATGAGCAGGAATTGGTACATGCAATCCACAGTTATGCTCCACTTGAGAGGATGGATGCATACCGTATCACCAACCATCATTTCTATTTTGCCTGTGACGGAGGCTATGTTTCCACCTACTTTTCCAATCCTTTTTCTCTGACAAGAGAGGGGGCTAACACCAATCGTGAAATAATCAGCCCAGGGCTCGTGCATGCAGTGGTTGTACGTTGCAGCAACGTGGATGAATTTTCCTCGTTTGAAGCCTTTGTATCGGATCAGGAACAACAGCATTACACGTTTGACAGAGAAGCATTGTCGCTTTCCGTCACTGATTCTTCCTGGGGTTTGGTAAGAGCAGTGAATTCCCATTTTACCGTCCAAGGTAGAGAAATCATCACAGACTACCCACGAGATGTGGCAATCCAAAAAGGAGTTTTTTACCCATGACTGACCTTTTTCAAGCCCTCAACTCTCTTAAAACAGGATTCCACGGGATCTTACATGAGAGGGATGAGTACTTTCTCAAGAATATGCAGAGCCGAAACCTTGCAGGGGACGATATTGAACGTTATCAGTTCTGGGAGTGGCCCCAGGGTATAGGCTTGTTCGCCCTCGCCCAACTCTGGAAGCATACCAAGGATCCTCAACAACTGGAATTTCTCACTTCCTTCTATGACCAGAGAATTGCTGAGGGACTGCCGGCGAAGAATATCAATACAATGGCCCCTCTACTTGCACTCTCCATGATCGCCCAGGAAATTCCCAAGGAGAGCTACATTGCCACATGCAGGGAGTGGGCTGAGTGGGCGATGCATGAACTGCCAAGGACTGAAGAAGGAGGTTTCCAACATATCACAAGCGATACGGTCAATAAGGGTGAACTTTGGGACGATACATTGATGATGGCTGTAGCTCCCCTGGCAAACATTGGTATACTTCTCGGGGAAGAGTCCTACCTTGCCGAGGCTGTAAGACAAGTGAAAATTCATGCCCAGTATCTACAGGATGAGGAGAGTGGCCTTTGGTACCACGGGTACTCATTTTTAGAAAAGTCGAACTTCTGTAAAGCCTTATGGGGCAGGGGGAATTGCTGGATAACCATTTCCCTGCCATTCCTGATGAACATCCTCCCTTTGGAAACTACTGACCATGCATTCTTTGCCTCCTTGCTCACCAGACAGGCTTCTGCATTGAAGCAGTATCAGGCAGAAAACGGGATGTGGCATACCTTGTTGGATGATGAGGATTCCTATCTCGAGGCAAGTGCAACCTGCGGTTTCTCCTATGGACTCCTGCGTGCCCAGAGGCTGGGGTTGCTCGATGACGCTTACAGGACTGTCGCGCTTAAAGCTCTCGATACGGTTATTCACCTTGTCGACAGGAATGGAAGCGTCTTTCAAGTCTCCTATGGTACTCCCATGGGGCGAACGAGCAAGGACTTCTACAAACAGATACCATTGATACCTATGCCCTATGGGACAGCCCTGGCGCTTCTGTATTTAATTGAGGCAAGTCAGATATAGGAGAAAAGTTAAGAGGAACAATTCAATATTTCTACGATTTTCCCAGCCTCTTTTTTATTACAAATTTTCATATATTTCCCTCGCCTGCCCCAATATTTAATGGTAAGGTTACACCAAGAAACGGGGAGAAAGAGCAATGAAGGAACGCTATGATGTGGTGGTAATCGGGGGTGGAATTGCTGGATTGGTGGCTTCTGCATACTGTGCCCGCTCTGGGTGCTCAGTCCTACTCTGCGAGCAACAGGAGAGGCTTGGTGGACTGGTTAATTCCTTCGAACGAGATGGGTTTATCTACGATCAGGGGATTAGGGCTATTGAGAACTCTGGCATTATCTTCCCAATGCTGAAGCAACTGGGTATCGATATTCCATGGGTGAGAAGTCCAGTCACCCTTGCAGTCAGCGATGAAAAAATCGTGGTAGAAAGCAAAGAAAGCTTTGCCGGCTACCAAGCAATGCTTGAAAACCTATATCCCGAAAACAAGCGTGACATTGCAGCAATCATGGAGGAGATCAAGAAAATCACCACATATATGGATGTACTGTATGGGATCGACAATCCCATGTTCCTCGACTCGTATGAAGACCTCTCCTACGTTCGAAAAACCCTCTTGCCATGGTTGTTCAAGTTCATGAACACCATCGGAAAAATCGGAAAGCTGAATGAACCTGTAGCCGATTACCTTAAAAAGTTCACCAGGAACCAGGCTCTTATAGACATTATTGCCCAGCACTTCTTTGCTGACACACCTACATTTTTCGCCCTTAGCTATTTTGGTCTCTACCTCGAGTACCAGTACCCCTACGGGGGAACTGGTGCACTTCCTAGAGCACTGGAGGACTATCTTCGCTCCCATGATGTGGACATTCAATTGAACTACCCTGTCACCAAGATCAATATAGAAGAGCAGACCATAGATGGCAAGGCTGAATACAGCCATCTCATCTGGGCAGCAGATTTAAAGCAGCTCTACAGACTTCTTAAAACGACACCACTACGTGATCCAAAAATGCAAGATACTATAGAGAAAACAAGTAGCCTGCTTGAAACAAAGCACGGAGGAGACTCCATTTTCTCGCTTTTTGTTGCAACCGATCTTCCTCCATCGTATTTCAAGGAACGTTCCACTCCCCACTTATTCTATACCCCAAACAACAAGGGATTGAGTACGGTAGACATAAAAGCGTTGGATCCTACAATCCATGATAAACAAGTGATCAAGGAGTATCTCAAGGCATATCTAGAAACCACCACCTATGAGATTTCCATCCCTGTGCTCAGGGATCCTAATCTGGCTCCTCCAGGAAAGACAGCCATCATTATCAGTACCTTAGCTTCCTACGAGCTTTTCAAACGTATTGAGGATGATGGTTGGTATGAGGAGGCTAAGCAGTTCGCACAAGAGCACATGATCAAAACACTTGCTTCCTCTCTCTATGAGGGACTCGAAGACCACATTCTGGATGCTTTCACTTCCACCCCGTGTACGATTGAAAAGCTGACAAGTAATAGTGAGGGAGCGATCACGGGTTGGGCATTCACCGAAGGAGAGGTTCCAGTTATCCATTCGATGAAAAAGATAACCAAATCCGTCAGAACCCCAATACCCCACATAAGCCAAGCAGGTCAGTGGAGTTTCAGCCCCTCTGGGCTGCCCATATCAGTCATGACTGGTAAACTGGCCGCCGGTAGGGCATTAAAAGAGTTGGGAAAGAAATGAGGTTGTAGAAGATAGGTATTTCTAGGGCATAACCATAGAACAAAACGTATCTAGAAATATATATCCTTATTCCATATGTATTTACCCATTTTTTATGCCTAAAAACCTTGAAAACGAGTAATACCAGATCATGAAAACTCTCATTTTCGTGATTTAATATTACTTTACCCCCACAAAATCCTCCCTGGATGGAGTAAATACATCCAGCACTACCCCCTTCTCCAGGCAGAAGCACGAGAGCGCAAGCATTGTGTGGTCATAGGCCAGATTGTATTCTGATACTTCCCTCTTCTTAGAGATCAGATAGTCTCTCATAGGAAGCCATATGATGAGCGATCAAGAGATTTTGAGCCTTCTCAGGATTTCTTTCCCGGGCAGCTTGGATAATTGCAAGATGCTCGGGCAATGTCTCATCAGGATGTCTCAACAACCCCTTGTGATAACATCGTAATATAAAGCTAAAATCTTTTACGAAATCCTTCATCAATTCATTGCCAGATCTTGTAATGATTTGCTCATGAAACATTCTATCTATTTTCTGGTATCTTGCAATCTCTTCAGAATCAGTCATGGGGACAGAAAAGGAATCGAACAACATGAAGAGGTCTTCAATCTCTTCACATCCTTTAGATATACAGAGGCGTAATGCAATTCCTTCAATGCCTGCGCGTAAGGCAAAAATATCTTGCATATCTTTATTAGTGAAGACTCTTACATATATCCCATTAGATTTCTTATCTTCAAACAATCCTTCCTGAATCAGTCTTACGATGGCATCTTGAACAGGAGTTTGACTGACCCCTAAAAGTTGAGCCAGCTGTTTCCTATTTACCTTATCACCAGGTAATAGGTCCTTGTTTGAAATCATTAATTTGATCTGTTGGTATACAAGATCTTTCAGTGAACTTTTCTTTACAGGAATCATGAACAATCCTTTTCCAGAATATACTGCTCAATTCGCTTCTTCGCAACTTCAACATGTTTAAACATTGCTTGTTCGGCCTTCTCAGGATCATGTGTCAAGATCGAACGGAGAATAACAGTATGCTCAGCAAGACTATCCCGTACATTGCGTAACATTCCGGTTAGGTTTCCAAGAGTCACTAGATTGAAGGAAGAAACCATTTTTTCCAAAAATGGATTATTGCTCATTTGCATGATAGTTGAGTGAAAAGCATAATCATACGAACGAAATTGACTATTCAACTTCTCATCATCCAATAATTCCAATGCTTCGGTCTTCCTCATCAGTTCATGGATCTCTTCTTCTTCGACATTAAACGCTGCCTCACAAGCTCCCAACGGTTCTAGGCGTAAGCGAATTTCATAAATCTGCAATAATTCATTCAGATTGACCGAGCGGACATAATACCCTCTTCTTGGAATAGAGATGAGCAACATTTCTCGCTCAAGCTTTGCAAAAGCTGAAAGAAGTGGCGTCCTTGACACTTGTAATCGTTGTGCAAGCTCTTCTTGCACAAGCTTCTGGTCAGGGACCAATTCTCCACTAAGGATCATATACCTTAATGATTCATACACTTGTTGGTTCAAGTCTTCAGCAATTACTTTATACATAGAGTCACTATAGTGTATATCGATGGCGAGTTCAATTGTTTTCTTTATTATGTATACAAAATTTTTTATACATTATTTCAAATTTTTATTGACAGGAGGATGAAACCGTGTGAACATACTTTTGTATACAAAACTGTGTAGACAAAATAATTTCAGTTAGAACAACTGAAATATGAAGAGGAATGGTATGAGACAAATCTCCAACGAACCAATGAACAGCCGAATAGAAAGATTGGAAGCTGAAGCTAAAAACGTAAGATTCCACATTGTAGATATGATTTACAAAGCACAATCAGGACATCCAGGAGGTGCTCTCTCCGCTACCGACATAGTTACTGCGCTCTATTTTGATTTTATGCGTTTAGACCCAAACAACCCATCATGGGAAGATCGGGATCGTTTCATACTTTCGAAGGGTCATGCATGTCCTGTACAGTATGCAGCCTTGTCCTTGAAAGGGTATTTCCCAATAGCAGAGCTCGATACATTGAGAAAATTTGACAGTATCCTCCAAGGCCATCCAGTAAAACAGAAAACACCAGGCATTGACATGACTACAGGTTCGCTGGGGCATGGACTCAGTATTGGAGTTGGAATGGCTCTGGAAGGAAAACTAACCCAAAAAGACTTCTTTACCTATGTATTAATTGGTGATGGGGAACTCAATGAAGGACAAAACTGGGAAGCGGCTGCCGCAGCGGCAAAGTTCTCCTTGCACAACCTTATTGCAATTATTGACAGGAACCGACTGCAGATGGACGGCTTTACTGATGAGATTATGCCAATGGGATCAATCAGCAACAAGTTTAGGTCATTTGGTTGGGATGTTTTGGAAATGGATGGCCACAACATGCTGGATATTGTCCTAACACTTGAGAAAGCAAGACTGATGCAAGGAAACAAACCCATATGTATCGTGGCGCAGACTATAAAGGGAAAAGGCGTCAGTTTTATGGAAAATATCCGCGAGTGGCATGGAAAGGCTCCCAATGAACAGGAGTACAAACAAGCAATTCTTGAAATCAAAGGAACCGAGGCATAATCATGAAAAAAGCAACAAAGCCGACAAGAAAGGCATTTAGTGAACGGATGGTGGAATATGGAAAAGACCATACAGACTTTGTCGTCCTAGAAGCAGATATCGGATACTCCACCTATACATACCTCTTCGGACAAGCATTTCCCAACAGGTATTTCAATATGGGGATCGCTGAAGCAAACATGGTCAGTGCAGCTGCAGGATTGGCAGCTGATGGAAGGCCGGTAATCGTAAGCTCATATGGTGTATTCCTTTCAATGAGAGCTGTTGAGTCTATGCGTACCTACATATGTTATCCAGATTTGAATGTGAAGTTTCTCTCCTCACATGGTGGAGTAACAGCAGCCATTGATGGGGCAACACACCAGGCAACTGAAGATATGGCGATTGTCTCCTCATTTCCCAATATGAAAGTTCTCTGCCCGGCAGATTCTGCCTCTGCAGCAAAAATCCTCGATCTTTCCTTGGAGACTCCTGGTCCTGTCTTTGTACGTCTCATGCGAGATCCCCTGTATGAAATCTATGATGATTCCTACACCTTCAAAATTGGGGGTAGCCATGTGGTAAGAAAAGGAAGCGATGTAACGCTCGTAACGTATGGTGACATGGTTTTTCAGTCTTTGGAAGCAGCCTCCATCCTGGAAGAGAAAGGAATCTCTGTCGAGGTAATTGATATGTACAGCATCAAGCCAATTGACAAAGAGACCCTTCTTGCCTCAGTGAAAAAGACCGGAGCGGTCGTTGTTGCTGAAAATCATCAGAAGAAAAACGGTTTGGGATATGCCGTCCCTCATTACCTTGCAAAAATCGATTGTACAGTCCCCTTCTCCCATATAGGACTGGACGACACTTTTGCAGAAAGCGGGGACTATTTACAGGTATTGGAGGCATATGGCCTTTCAGCACGTTGCATCACTGAAGCTATCGAGAGCACTCTCGCAAGGAAACAAGGAGTATAATATGAACAAGGTAGTTAAGAGCGCAGTAATCACTGGGTTTCTGGGAAAGACAACCGATCGATTCCGATCATACAACACCCCGAAAACATTAGAAGAGAAGTTTGCATTGCTTTCCACAATCGATAATATCGATGGTGTTGAGGTAGTTTATCCTTATGAGGTTCCCTCAAGTGATGAGCTAAAGAGGCTACTAGCCAAATACTCTCTGAAGATAGCTGCGATCAATGTCAATGTAAAGAATGAGCCTGAGTTCATTCTGGGAGGCCTCACTTCCGAAGATCCAGAGATCAGGAAAAAAGCTGTATCAATGATCTGTGATGCCAAAGATTACGCAGAGCAGGTTGGAGCCAACAAAGTTCAGTGTTGCCCTCTTGGTGATGGCTATGAATTTAGTTTCCAGCAGGATTATCGCAAAGCATGGAAGTATTTAGTGGAAGGATTCACAGAAGCAGGAGCTTATAAACCTGAGATGCCACTCTTTATCGAATACAAGCCTAATGAAGTGAGAGGCAAATGCTATATCGATTCTGCGTCTAAAGCCCTCTATCTTTTAGAGCAAATTGGAAATGAGAACATCGGCATTACGCTTGACTTTGGTCATTCCATGTATGGAAAAGAGAATCCAGCAGAGGCTCTGAGCCTTATTGCTTCCAGCAGGTTCCCCTACTACGTGCATATCAATGACAATGATGGCGCATGGGATTGGGACTACATGGTGGCATCAAAACATTTCCTGGAATATATCGAATTCATCTATTATCTGCAGGAATTCGGATACTCCGATTACCTTACTTCCGACACGTCTCCCACCAGAATGGATCCGAAAGAGACCTTTGCTGCTAATGCAAGGTGGACCAACAAAATCTGGAATCTTGTTGCCGATTGTGATCGGGATTTGCTTGCACAGCTTATGAATGAAGGAAACTACATGAAAACGTGGAAATTCATTGAAGAACAATTCCTATTGAGAAATTGTTGATTCCCTATGAAAAACAAGCGTTTCATGAGAAATTAAAAGGAGAGGAACAAAATGAAAAAAATGATTGTTTCGGTACTTATTGTTTCAATGGTGATGATTCTCCCATTGTTTGCACAAGGACAAGGTGAGGTAGCCTATCCTGAGCGTGACATCACAACTGTGGTTGTCTGGGGCGCAGGTGGTGGTACAGATGTCTGTAACCGAGTGGTTATGGCAGAAATGTCGAAAGAATTGGGTGTGAACGTCAATGTAGTGAACAAAACTGGTGGTGTTTCGGGATCGATTGGCATGCTCGATGCATTTTCCAAGAAAGCAGATGGATATACCCTTTGTGGTCTTTCAGAGTCAAATGTTACAGCAGGTGTAATGGGTGGCTGGGAAAACAGAATGGACGTTTGGGATATCTTCATTATTGGAGGCTCCCCAGATGTAATCTCTGTCACTCCTGATACTCCTTACCAGACGATTGAAGACCTTGTAGCAGCCGCTAAGGCCAATCCACAAGGGATTAAGGCAGCAGCAGGTGGAGCAGGCTCAATACACCATTTGAACTTGCTTGCTTTTGAGCAAGGAACAGAAATTGAATTCAACTTCATTCCTTATCCAGGCTCTGCACCATCACAGAATGCAGCAATGACAGGCGAAGTTGATGTCGTCATCACCTCAGTTGCTGAACAAGCTCAGCTGATCATGGCTGGAAAACTGAGACCTCTGGGCGTTCTTGTTGAGGATGCATTTGATCTTGATGGCCGCTCTTTGGTATCTACCTTTGATGCATTCCCTGCTCTTAGCAACTATCTTCCTCTTTCACAGGCAATTGGTTTTGCCGTTAAAGCTGAAGCACCTCAGAACGTGAAAGATACGTTGTATGCAGCATTTGACAAGGCAATGCAGTCCGAAGCTGTAAAGGAATTCGGAAAGAAGAATTTCTATGTACTTTCAGGTAAAAGAGGTCCAGAGGCCAATGCAATCTTCAAGAATCTTGAAGCTGTCTTTGCTTATACTTTGAAAGATCTTGGCTCTGCAACTGTAGACCCAGAAACATTGGGTATTGTGAGACCATAGTATAAAGAGAGCCATGGAGCAGAATGTTTTTGTGCACTGCCCATGGCTTTATTCTCTAATCCGAAACGCAGGAGTATCCTCACCCCTGCTATTGAAATCCAGACGTAAGGAAAACAATCTATGATCGAAGACAAAGTTACCATGCGAAAGCGAGATTTCATCACCAGCTTGATTCTAATTTGTACTTCTATTGGAATTTTAATTGGAGCTTCCCGCATGCCTATGAAAGGTAATTATGGGGGAGTCCAAAATGCGTGGTATGTCTCACCGGCCCTTCTCCCATTGATCATCGGCATTGGTTTGCTGATTCTCAGTTGCATTCTTCTCATCAACTCGATTCTGAGCAAGGGTGCAAAAGGAGTCATAGATGACGTGGTTGCATTCACATCAAAGAAAAACAGTCTTTCTGCATCAAGCTTAGACAGCGTAGAGGCTTCAGAAAAACTGGCAAGACAGATATCCCAGTTCCGAGTATCCATCGTTGTGTTGGAATTTTTCATTCTGATTTTCTTGCTTATTCCTCGAGTTGATTTCCTCATCTCGTTAATTTTCTTCTTGTTGAGCGTTATGGGGATGTTTTATTTAAATCAAGCCACGCTTTTCAGGAACGTTGCAAAACTCCTTATTGCATGGACATTGATACTCAGTAGTATTGCTTGGAGCAATCTTGATGTACTCCTTGTTCAAACTTTTGAATTTACTCTCGACATTATTGTGTTCGTGATGACTGTATCCATCTACATCGTGTTACGAAAAGAAGCGATAAAAGATACAGAGATCAAGAAAAAATTACGAATTGTACTTCTGTTGTCAATCGCGGTTCCTGTTATCGTGACTGCAGTGTTCAGATATGCACTTCTCGTTCCTCTACCGGTAGAAGGACTATTCTTTGACAGAATCTGCAATTCAATCTATTACGCATTGAGATAGGAGTATGGTATGCAAATGTTGGAATCACTGCTCTCTTTTATAGTACAAATTGGTTATTTGCTGACAGATCCTATTGGTTTACTCGTCCTCTTCGGGTCGGTGATCATGGGTATCATATTTGGTGCTACCCCAGGACTAACGGCCACCCTTGGTGTTGCACTATTGACCACACTCACCTATGGCATGAATACCTCAACAGCCATGATTGCCTTGATGGGCATCTATGTAGGAGGAGTGTATGGAGGATCATACACGGCAATCTTGGTGAATATCCCTGGCACAGCGGCATCGGCCGCTACAGCAATGGATGGATATCCATTAGCTTGCAAAGGGTTTGCAGGAAGAGCCTTGGGGCTCACCACCACTGCCTCAGCCATTGGAACATTCATCGGCATGTTCTTTGTGATCACCCTGTCTCCGGTAATCTCTGAGCTGGCACTGCAGTTCACTTCCTTTGAGTTTTTCCTTCTTGCACTTTTCGGCATTATCATCAGTGGATCACTCACAAGCCCTGATCTTGTCTACAAGGGATGGATAGCAGGATTCCTTGGATTATTTCTATCAGTAATTGGACGAGACAGTCTGCAAGTGTACCCAAGATTCACCTTTGGTATCTCTCAACTTGATAGTGGTATTGAAGTAGTACCTGTGCTTATAGGTGCATTTGGAATCCCTCAAATAATGAGCGTTCTCAAGGATAATTTTTCAGTTACTGGGATGAAAAGCATCGGAAAGATCCTTCCGGACTTCAAGACTATCTTCAAGCATATTCCCGTTATTCTCCGGTCAAGCATGATCGGTGTTGGAATCGGATCTGTCCCTGGGATTGGTGAGGATATTGCAGGTTGGGTTTCTTATGGCACAGCGAAAAGAGCTTCAAAACATCCTGAAGAATATGGTAATGGATCGGTAGAGGCAGTTATTTGTACGGAAACAGCAAATAATGCATGTATTGGGGGAGCAATGATTCCCTTATTAAGCCTTGGTGTCCCTGGAAGTCCACCCGCAGCGATGCTCCTTGGAGCCCTGATGCTTCATGGTGTCAATCCAGGTCCAATGCTTACCTTTGAAAACCCTGAATTCATACCTAACATCACCGCAATTCTCTTGCTTGCATCAGTAGCTATGTGGATATGTGGAATGCTACTTGCGAAACAGGTGGTAAAAGTACTGAGAATCCCCACCTCGATTTTCATGCCGATTATTGGACTTCTCTGCATTATTGGCTCCTACGCAATAGGCTTGAATGAGTTCAATCTTTACTTGATGCTCATTGTTGGTGTTATTGCATATATTCTTACAGAACAGGGATATCCAATTGCACCATTGGTGATTGGTGTAATACTAGGCCCCATGTGTGATGAAAACCTAAGACGCGCTTTGATGGTATCACAGGGGAGCTTGGCTCCAATTTTCCAACGACCAGTAGCCTTACTCCTTTTCCTGGTTATCGTTGCTACCATTCTTAGTAGTACGGGGATGTTCGCAAAAGTAAAAGAGAAGTTTTCAAAGAAATAATAGGGCACAGGCAAATGCCTATCAAGATAGAGAGGATACGTATGGATAAAATTGTAGTTTTGGATGGATTCACCTTGAATCCAGGAGATATGAGCTGGGAAGCATTTGAGGATCTGGGGCAACTTTGTGTGTATGAAAGAACTGACGAAGAGTGCATCGTCGAGAGAGCACAAGACGCTACTTATTTACTCACCAATAAAACCCCTATCACGGCTAAAACACTTGATAACCTTCCCTCGCTGAAGTACATCGGTGTTTTGGCAACAGGTTTTAATGTTGTTGACGTACAAGCCGCTGCAGAGAGAGGTATTACTGTCACTAATATTCCTACCTATGGCACTCGTTCAGTGGCTCAGATGGTCTTTGCCCACCTATTGCATCTTACCCAGCATGTTGCTGAACATGCCCAAGGGGTTTCAAAGGGTAAATGGCAGGCATGCCCTGATTTCTGCTACTGGGAGTACCCCCTTATAGAACTTGAGGGCAAGACATTAGGACTTGTTGGCTATGGAAGAATCGGAAAAGCAACAGCGCAAATAGCCCGATCATTTGGGATGAACGTTGTGTCCTATGATCCATTCATCTCTGCACCAGATGAAGAGGTAGGTGTTGATTTTGTTGATCTCAATACATTGCTTTCGTCCTCGGATGTCATTAGCTTACACTGCCCACTTACAGAGCAAAACAGGGAGTTCCTGAACAAAGAAAAAATATCGATTATGAAACAGGGTAGTTTCTTGATCAATACCAGTAGAGGCCCTCTTGTTTGTGAACAGGATCTGGCTGATGCTCTCAATAGCGGACATATCGCTGGTGCTGGTTTGGATGTGGTTTCGACAGAGCCAATCAAGGCAAGCAATCCACTGCTTTCGGCAAAGAATTGCTATATTACTCCCCATATTTCGTGGGCAACAGAAAGTGCAAGAAAACGTCTGATGGCTCTGGCTGTAGAGAATCTAAAGGCATTCATGGAAGGGAAACCAAAGAATATCGTATCATAGCTGATCACAGTAGAGAAATCATGGAGAGTATAACTCACGTTAAGCTCTCCATTTTTTTGTACAGTGTGATAGGCTTCCTAAAGAGAAATCACCCCACAAAATCTTCCCTATAGGGAGTGAATACATCCAGAACCAATCCCTTCTCCAGGCAGGTGGTCCCATGCTTTACATTTGGTTCAAAGACAAGGGTATCTCCCTTTGAAACCTCTACAGGCTTTCCATCGATGGTAAAGGAAAAAGAGCCCTCCAACACATAGGTCAACTGGGTATGGGGATGGGAGTGCACGGAACCAACTCCACCTGCTTCAAAGTGGACTTCCACTGCCATGATTGTCTCATTGTAGGAGAGAATCTTACGCTTCACACCCTCAGCCACTACCTCAAATCCATCTTGCTTTGAACTCATACTTGACTCCTTCCCTGCTAGTATGCCGGAGCGATACAGGCAATGCAACTACGATTAGGTCATCTTATTACGAGACAATGCTTGAAGAACTATGTTGATCCTTACTCCCCAAGGGGAATATATCGGGTGAATTTCCCACAAGTCTGTTGCGTGAGTTGTCCTTCAGCACACAGCTCCTTGAGCAGCCTGAAGGCTTTTGTTGTCTTCAGCCCCACAAGGTCCTCCACTTCTTTCCTGGAAATGGAACCTCTTGCTTTAGCATGGTATAGAATGGATGCCTTCTCCGCATTCAGAGACTCTCCAACGCTATCCTCATGATATTCATGTTTCTGGGTATACGTGCCTTCTTCATTGCTATTTGGGAGGACACAGGAGAATGCACCTTCAGCAGCTTTAAATTCGGGTTTTCTTAGATATTCCTTATAGAGATGCATAATCTTTCGAATACCTGTCCCATAACTTTCCACTAACTGTAGTCGATAAAACACTGAAGCCAAATTTGGATTTCTTGACTGAGAAATTCCCATGGTGATTGCCTCCATGGAAAGACCTCTCATCAAACCCCCAAGAGAAATAAATTCAATACGATCATCAAATACATTGATAATCGTACTTCCTGAAAAAAGATAGTCACGATGAATTATGCTATTCAATAGTGCTTCACGAATAGCTTCTTGTGGATAATCCAAGGTATCTTCCCGCAACAGCCCGTTGAATCGTGCTTTTGTTTTATTGTAAGTAGCAAGAAATCTATACACATCTGAAAGCTGTTTCAGAACAGATCCAGAAAATTCTTTCCTATCGCGAAAGACTGCAAAATCCCGACCCTGAAATACAGCCACCTTACAGGTATACGAACATTGGTCGGAAAGCAACATAGCAAGATTGGTAAAAAGTTTATCTGAGCCTATCATTTTCAGGGTTTCCATCTGGGCTGAACCAAAGGCAATTTGTCGTTTATCCATCTCCTCTTTCAAAGTTATGAATGTTAAGTCCTGTTCCAAACTTCTGCATGCTTCAAACGAAGTTCCTGATGTCTCCAGAAGCAGACTTCGAATGCCACTTTCATTCATAGGATCTTTCTTTCTTCCTTTCTTTCTTTCCATTATAAGCTGAAGGATAAGAAAGTCAAACAGGTTTCACCTCATATGGCAGTTCCTACCCAATCACCACCTTGCCAACCTCTCCCCTATGCTCAGAGGCGAAGGATAATGCCTCAACTACCTGGTCGAAAGGAAACCGGTGCGAGACGATTCCTTCAACAGAGAGAGCCTTGGAAGCCAAGAGAGACAGCACTAGGGCAGGAAAGAAAACAATCTGCTCGATCACAGAATCTTTCACTGTTAAAAAGCTTGTAGTACTACAACACAAGTACGGTACAGTAGGCGAAGTATTTCATACTCAAAATATTCTCAAGTTATATCTTTTAATGCTTTTTGATATGTTTTTTGTTTGATATTTTGTGATTTTTGAAATATAATGCACTAAATGGTTTATTACGATTGCAATAAGGAAGATAATGATGAAAATAAAAAGCATATCCCTTGGAGGATTTAAAAATCTAAAACTGACACGCATTGAGTTTAATCGTATTACAGCGCTTGTTTCTCCGAATAATTATGGCAAGTCCAATGTTCTCCAAGGAATTGACTTTGCTTTATCATTCTTGAGTGCTGGAGAAAAAAGCCGCAAGAAAATGACATCCTGGACAAAAGGAATACCTTTGAATCCGTATTCTGCAGCCGACCCTTTTCTCTTTGAGGTTGAGTTCCATGAACCTTCTTTGGGCGAGTATCAATATGTACGGTATGGATTTTCTTTCACCTGGTTCCGTGATGATGCTTCTGGGCAACGGATTGTCGATGAATGGTTGGAAATGAGAGAAACCGAGAGCGTAAAATATACAAAATACCTGAAGAGAAATGAAGGACGTTATCGAAAAGCGAAATCCACAAATGCTTTTAGAAATATCATTTTAGGCCCATATCAGCTTGCTGTTGATACCTTGTCCTCTATTGATGACATTGCCTATGCCTCAGCGCTCAGCTTGATAAAACATCTCTCCTTTATTACTTGCGTATCTCTGGATATGGATAGTCAATATCAGGACCTCCCGTTTGAAATGAGTGATTCAGATGACTCACTCTCCGATACAAATGATATCCCCAAATTACTCAATGCTCTCAAGGACAAATTTCCTGATAGATTTGCATTATTCAAAGAAGCCATTACAACCCTATTCCCTGAAATAAGCGACATCGAGGTGGTGAAGGCAAAATTTGATCCACCTGATGAGTTGTTTAAGATGTATGCAATGGAAAATGAGGAAGTGAAGTATACTACCAATGCAGCCACCCCTCCATTCAAATGGAAGAATGAGATTCAGAAAATCTTTGTAACGTACAAGCATATGAATCAACCACTTGATATTACTATGTTGTCAGCAGGGACAAAGCGGCTATTCTGGATTATGGCCATCCTATTCTCCAGCAATTCAACTACACACGTTATAGGTATTGAAGAACTGGAGACCAGTATCCATCCAAGACTCATAAAGCAAACCCTGGAACTACTAAACGAGCATCTAGGAGATATTTCTTTGATTATCACAAGCCACTCTCCCTATCTTGTCCAATACGTAAAATTGGAGAATATCTATATTGGCATTCCTGACAAGACAGGGCTTGCTTCCTTCCAGAAAATTGCCAAGACCAAGGTTAAATCTTTAGTCAATACATCCCAAGATCTTGGACTCTCAATAGGTGAGTATCTGTTTGACTTGATGTCTGGCGATTCCAAGTCCAATTACATCCTCAAAAAATATATCAAGGGTTAAGGAACATGAAAGATCCTTATACAAGTGGTGTTGCGTTCATCTTCGAAGTAGATACTGAACAAACATTTTATGAGATTCTTATCAGCCAATTTAGCGGAAAACTCCCAGAATATTCATTCTCAGTCAGCTTTGATGATGAAGTCAACGAATTCATTTCAGAGTCAATTTCTGATTCACATTCTGTAATCATTCGTATGAATTCTGTCAAAACAATTACTCAGGTAGCACACTCAGCCGATTGGTTCAATAATTCTTGTAAGAAAAAGCATTCTGGTATCAAATGGACTGTCTTTTTGTGTTATGACACAGACTCTCCGCATGAAGATATTACAAAATTCCATGAAGGAGACTGGCTCATGTTACGAAGAATTAAAGGGAAAGAACGTGGAGGTTATTGATTTGGCCTCGCGTGCTATGATTGAAGATATCTTTCTCTATGACATGGAAGGTATCTGCAACTATCTAGAAGTTCCAAACCAAGTAATACCTCGTGAAGGGAATGGAAAAACAACCTTAAAACAATTTTATCGCAAACATGGGAAAGTGTATCATGAGGGAGAACGAGCTACCGATATGATCTGGGGTTTGAACATGGATACTATAGTCGCAAAAGCTGAGATTCAATTAGGCATAATTGATGAGCGTTTTTTCCCTACTAAATAAGATAACACACATAAGGGGATTTCATGATAATCACCTCTGCTGTTTACGCTATTTGATGCTACCCTTATAAAATGCAATCAGAGGTTCGATTTTACCCTAATTTTTATCATGATGGTTATATTGCTACCCAATCACCACCTTGTTGACCTCTCCCCTATGCTCAGAGGCGAAGGTAAATGCCTCCACAACCTGGTCGAAGGAAAACCGGTGGGAGATGACACCTTCTACCGAGAAAGCCTTGGAAGCCAAGAGAGACAGTACTGGGCCAAAAGTATTACAGTATCGGTTCACTCCCCTGACATCCAGCTCTTTCTCGATGACTGTCTCCATGGAGAACGGGAATGAGGAGACCTCTGGCCATAATATATTGTTTCCATTTATGAAAAATGGAAAAGTTACTTCTTTTTTTGAATCGCCTGAATTCAGAATGAAAGACCAAAACACATTTGGGGAATGGAGAGGCCTACTAACTCTTAACCACAATCCTAAAATACTTACCAGCTACTGTCTGACACAGATAGCAAAAAGTTGTCATGAAGTGCCAAGAATAGATTCAATAGTGTCAGTTTCTTCTGGCGAAAATGAGAGGTTCTGAAGAGCCATTAGATTTTCATCCACCTGCTCCATCCTACTAGCCCCTAGGATAACACTCACAATGCTTTGCTGATGCAGTACCCAAGCCAGTGCCATTTGGGCAAGTTTTTGACCACGTTTTTCTGCTACTTCTGATAAATCCCTTACAACACCTAGAACTTCAGGTGTAACAGAATCTGGAGTAAGAAACACACTTTTTCCAGCTGCTCGAGAGTCAATGGGAATACCCGATACATACTTACCTGTTAGTAGTCCTTGGGCCAGTGGCGAATAAGCAATTCCCCCAACACCATGCTCTTGTAATATCGGAAATAGCGCTTGATTGTCTCGCTCTAGCATCGAGTACTTGAGCTGGTTCACCAAACAATGCACTCGTTCTCTTTCAAGTAGTGTAATCATACGGACGGTATCTTCAGGACCATAGTTGCTGATACCGATATAGAGAGCTTTTCCAGCCCGCACAATACCTACCAATGCCTGAGCTGTCTCTTCAAGAGGAGTCAAAGGATCAGGGCGATGATGATAAAAAATATCTACATACCCTAATTGAAGTCGCTTCAGGCTTTGGTCCAAGCTCGATACCAGATGCTTCTTGCTTCCCCATTCTCCATAGGGACCTTCCCACATGTGATACCCCGCCTTAGTGGAAATAACCATCTCATCACGATGCATCAATGCTTCTCTATGCAGGATGGTTCCAAACATTTTTTCTGCACTACCAGGAGGAGGCCCATAGTTATTGGCAAGATCAAAATGAGTTATCCCTCGGTCAAAACTTCCTAGTATCATAGCCTTACAATTCTGGTAAGACGCTGACTCTCCAAAATTATGCCAAAGTCCAAGACTAAGACTTGGTAATTTTAGCCCGCTTGCTCCGCAACGACGATATTCCATCTGCGTATAGCGAGCTTCTGAAGAAATCTGGCTCATCCTTCAAGCCCTACCTTACGAATATTGTCTCTGAGTCCTTCAGCAAGTATCCTTGAATCTTGCCCAAAAACTACCCATTGGACCCCTTTACTCCTTACTCGTTTCGCATCCTCTTGGTTTGCGCCAATTGCCGCACCCAGGAGTAAATCAGTTTCTCGAACCTGGCTACAGATATCATCATAAACAGCATCCATGGTATAAGCTCCATGAGAGGCATTTATGCTTCGACTCAAATCTGCTGCACCAATAAAAAGGGAATCAATGCCAGGGACCTTAAGAATACCCGGAAGGTTCTTATAGCCTTGTAGTGACTCAATCTGCAAGATTTTCCAAACTTTCCTATATGCTTCTTTCAGGTACTTAGCTTCCTCATCAAGCCCATACCGGATAGCTCGTACAGGTCCTTGCCCCCGGCAACCCCCTATTCCCATATCTGGATACTCACAGGCTGCAACAGCAGTGCGAGCATCCTCTTCAGTTTCACAAAATGGAAAGATTATTCCATCTGGGCCCATATCCAAAACTGCCTTCACAATTGAAGTTTCAATTACTCGTATCCTCACGAAGGCGCAACATCCAGCCCCTTGAGCTGCCCGAATATGATGAAATATTTCCTGACGATCCAGAGCTCCATGCTCTGCATCTATCCAAACATAGTCATACCCGCAATAACCAGCCATCTCACTGGAAACACTATCAGCCATAGTGATAAATACACCTTTGACCAACTTCCCTTCTGCAATTTTCTCTCTCAATTTATCACTATTCATATGTACCTCACTCATTAGCCTTTTACCGCCCCCAACGTCACACTAGACAAAAACTTATCTTGGAATAACAGGAACACTACAATCAATGGAATGGTAACCAATGTGCACCCTGCCAATACCAACTCCCATGGAACACTTCTCGCTGAATCGATTTCATTCAATGTTGGAAGAATAACCATTATTGGCATGAGTCTCTCTTTCGTTAACATGATTTTTGGAAACAACAACTCATTCCATTTGCTGAGAAATTGCAGTATTGCCAAAGCTCCAATTGCTGGGACGGATACCGGTAGTATCACTGAACGAAAGATAAAGAAATCACTTGCCCCATCAATCCTTGCAGCCTCTATCAAAGAATTTGGGATGGTTATCATGTATTGTCTCATCAGGAATAGAGCAAACACATTAGCTATACCTGGAAAAATCTGTACTTTATAGGTGTTGAGCCAATTGATCTTTGAGAAGAATAGATATAATGGGGTGATGTTCAGCTCAACAGGAACCATCATGGTTATGAGAAGTAGCAAGAAAAGCACATCGCAACCCAAAAACTTGAATTTTGCAAATGAGAAACCAGCTAAGCTTGCTATCCCTACCACTAATACCGTATAGGACGTAGCTACAAAAATACTATTTCCGTATGTTCTTAGAATTAAACCTGAATTGAAAGCAAATAGCCGGGAAAAATTCTCCAGCGTTGGGAATACTGGAATACCTGATACATTTAAAGCAAGTTCCTCTGCCGTTTTCAATGATCCAGCAACCATTATATAGACTGGAAATAGGAGAATAAGGCATACAAGAACCAAAATTACATGCAACATGCCATATTGTATTGTTCTCTTTATTGTCATCACTCATCTCCCTGAAATAGACGTAATTGAAACAGAGTGAGGATTAAGATTACAAAAACCAAAATCCAACCTGCTGCACTTGCCATCCCAAACTGACCTCCCCCCATACTGTTAATTATCAGATTTATGTAGGGGGCTACTTGCATGGGTGGATCATAATTTTGTGCAAGCAGCAAATTGGGTTCAGTATAAATTTTCAAAGATCCTATAGCATTTGTGACAAATGCCAACATGAATGTTGGTTTCATCATTGGGATGATTATGGAAAAAATGGTAGCAACTGGACCAGCTCCATCGATTGTAGCAGCTTCGATAATATCATCACTGATGGTAGTCAAGCCTGAGAGAAAGATGATAAAGAACCAGCCGATACCTCTCCAGGTCAGGAGAGCAACTACAACCCAGCGCATTAAATTGTTGTCAGAAAGAAACGGGATGGGATGACCAAACAATTGGCTAAAAACACCTACTCGGTCCCCAAAAATAATCTTAAAACACAAGCTACTAGCAACAATCGCACAGACCTGTGGTAGAAATATCATTGGCTTATATAAGGGCTGGAGCCTCTTTGCTGGCTTCGATCTAACAGCTAATGCTAAAGAAAATGAGATAATCATGATGGGAATGAAACTACCAATAAAATAAAACATGGTATTCCCTAGACACATCCAGAGTGTCCTGTAGGTAAAAAGGTTTTTAAAATTTCCCAACCCTACAAATGAGGCTTTCCCATATCCTTTATACCGGAAAAAGCTAAGGCCTAATGAGTAGATGGCTGGATACATAAAAAAAAGAATGTAAGAGATAAGGAAAGGAAGAATGAAAAGATAGGGAATCACGGGGTGTTGCCCTTTCATCACTTGTCGTGTCCGTACTGCCATGAGGAAACTCTCCAGTTGTTTTTCTACATGATTTTCGCAAGCCGGCACCTACCGGCTCACGAAAATAAGTTGAGATTACTTAAAGGGATTACCTATCTGATTTAGCATATCTTTCTGAGCTGCCCTAAGAGCTTCATCTACAGTCATTTTTCCACCGAGATATTCATCAAGATACTGAAGCGCAATGGTTATCTCTTGTGTTGATGCAGGGGTAAAGGGGTAAACCCTGAGATACTCAAGCGTCTCAAAGTTTACAGGCCCAAGACTTGATGCATAATAATTATGTGGAGCGTTGAAATACGGATCCTCTTTCGCTGACTTTAGAGCTGGGATAATACCAGTCTCATCATAAATTATCTTAGCAGCATCAATATCAAAGCACAGTTTTGCAATATAGGAAGCTGCTACTTCCTTATTTTTTGCCGCTTTTGGGATAACCCAAATTGCACCACCAGCATCGGAACCATAACGTATTTCTTCTGGCCAAGGCGCTATTGCCCACTTACCTTTCTGTTCAGAAAGTCCAAAATTCATGAAATCGGTCTTGAACCAGCCTCCGAGCAATTGGCTAACCAATTCACCGTTGTTGAATGCTGGCTTCCAGTCAGCACTCCACTCTGCAACTGAACTACTAACTGACGAATCGTGGAGCTTCTTAATACGTTCAAAGGTCAACTTGACATCAGGGTCACTAGCTAAGTCATAGACCCCTTCTTCGTTGCAGAATGATCCATCTGTCCCACTGAGCAGCATCATCAAATCATAACTTCTTGCTGGAATGTTATAGTTCTCTAAATGAGCATTGGGATACTTCTCTTGGATCTTTTTCCCTACCGCAATAAATTCATCAAGCGTCTTTACCTGGTATGGATCAATATTCAGTTCTTCGAAGATATCGGCACGATAGAACCACACTTTTGGCTTAATTTCCCGAGGGAATGCATAATAGGTACCCTTGTATTGCATGACCGTCTTAGCTGCCTCAATAATCCCATTCTCATACGGCTCTACATAGGCACTAATATCCTCTAGCACACCTGCTTCTGCAAATTCAGGGAGTTGGGTGTAGTTCAATCTAATCAAATCAGGAATATTTTGCCCTGATGCGAGAGCTAGCCTGAATTTCTGCGCAACATCGGCATCACCACTTCCCCCAAGCTCTACCTCGATGTCTACCTTTCGATCAATATCAGGGTTTGCTGCCAAGAAGTCTGCATTGATATTTTCATAATTTGCAGTAGCCGGAAATACCATCATTGTCAGATTTACAGGCTCACCATCCCAAACATTTTCCAAAGAAATTTGTTCTGATGAAACCTCTGATGATTCTTTGCTTCCTGTTGCAAATACTGCAGGAATACAAAGCATGATAACTAACATTGCAACTACATACTTTTTCATCGGTCCTCCTATTGGATGGTTCTCATCCTACCTTTTGTATTGTAAGTTTAGTATAGAAGCGATTCTTTCTTTGAAATACTGGAAGAAATGTACGATAATCTTGAATATCTTCAGATTACATGCATGACAGGAGGTGAAGCCTGCCTTATTCAGTTGCAATTGTCGACGATGAACGAATGACAAGAGACAGTCTCATGAAACTAATCGATTGGGAACTACTCAACTTACAGGTAGCCTTCACTGCAACCGATGGGGTTGATGCGTTACGGAAACTTGAAACGCTCCCAGTAGATATTCTCATAACTGATGTCCGCATGCCTCACATGAACGGAATTGAACTGGCATTGAATACTCGAACGAAACTACCGTTATGCAAGATATTGTTTCTTAGCGGATATACTGATAAGGAATATTTGAAGTCCGCGATCTCCCTAAAAGTTGAACAATACATCGAAAAGCCAATTGATATTGAAGTGCTTCAACATGAGCTAGAAGGAATTGTGCGACAACTAGCAAATCAAGAAAAAGTGTCTCAACCTTGTGAAAGCTTCTCCTCTCTCGTAAATGCTTCACGTCTTATAAGACAGGAAATCGCACAAGAATTGATCAATCCCTCTCGTGGAGGCTATTCGTTTATCATTTCACGTTATTATCCTCTTTATTTTGACTGGAAGGAACTGGATTCGTACCAAGTTGTCTGCATCCATTCTCATTCAAGGCAGCCTATCATAGAGAAGATTTTTCAATGCATTGAGATTTCTCAACAATCTTCGAAAGAAATCGATTTTCTAGCAACCCAGATTGGAGAATGCGACACAGCATTTATCTTCCGACAACCAGAGTCCATCAGTCTTGATTACTTGACTAGTAGATTCTTCGAAGCAGAAGCTGCTCTCTCCTTTGGTATAAGCAAACCAATAAAGACGATCCAGCAGCTTCCAGAGGCTTGGCTAGAAGCCCAAGAACTATGTGACCGCTGGTTTTATACAGGGAAAGGGTCCTTGCACGATACCAATTCCGCATTCAAGGAGCATGAGCTTCCCTCTGGTTTCTTTTCTTCACTATCGATGACCTACAAGTCTATGGAGAACATGTTCCTAACGCTTGAAGAAAAACCTTGTTCCAAGGTACAGGAACTCAAATACTCGTTATACTCAATGTATCTAAAGATGATGGAAATCACTATCAATGAGCAGTGCATGCCTTTCACTCGTTTCACCGAATTTACTCTCTCTGAAGTAAAGGACCTCATCATGTATGGTATGCATGTCTTCGGCACGTTGGGAAATGATTCCTATGATCCGAAAGTAAAAGAGACTATCCATTACATACTCTGGAATTATGCGGATTTTAATCTTTCAATTAAGACACTTGCAGATCATGTTGAGCTCTCTCAAAACTATCTCTGTGCTCTGTTTAAACAGTATACAGGCACCACTATCAACAATATTATGATAGAAGTACGTCTAGAAAAAACTAAAAAACTCCTTAGAACCACTGATCTAAGAATGTATGAAATTGCATCAAAAGTAGGGATGTCTGATCCAAATTATCTGAGTAGTGTTTTCAAGCAGAGACTTGGAATGACTCCAAGTCAGTACCGTGACCGTCAAGGAAAGGAATTCAATGATTAATGGAAAACGCTATATTAGCTTCTCTAGACGGTTGAGTGCAGCATACTTATGCATGCTTCTAATTCCTCTCCTTATAATTACTGCAATCAATTATAAAAACTTCAAAGAGACAACCACTGAGCAAACACTAGAGATGAACGAGCGGTCTCTTAAACAAACCACTGCGTTCTTGAACTATACGCTGTCCTCTTTAAATGACATCATCGATACCATAAGTTTTGATGAGATCATCCAAACATTACTGAAAACAGGCTCAACCTACGATCGAACTATGGAAGGGAACTGGTTTCTCCAACGCACGGACATCCTGAATATCATCTACAATCCTTATACCACTAGTGAATTGCAGTCTGTGCAAGTATATCCAATTGAAGGTCCCTCTCGTTTTGAGGAATCATCACTATACAAGCAACTTGATCAAGAAAGGAAAAATCAGTGGGACAGCCGAATTGAAAGCCTTGCACTTTTCAAGACAGTGCTAGTTCCATCCTCTCTATTCACAGGTGATTACCCTAAAACTATTTACTTAGTCAAACGTATCCCCGATTTCAACAGCATCAATAAGTATATCGGCATGATAAAAGGAGACATCCCTCAAGAAGTATTTCAATCAATTGTTTCTGATGCCGCTGCCTCCAAAGGAACTACTACCCTGCTCTATAACTCACAGGGGGAGATAATTGCGCATAACGGAAGCCCAGACCTTTGTGATGTATCATTTATCAATACCCTAGTCGATAAAAATGCTATTCCTACAACAGGAAAACTCTCTGAAGTTGATATAAACAACAACTCATACTTTATAGGAAGAACCGAGATAGATCTGACAGACTGGAGCCTTGTGTATCTCATTAATTCTGATGAGGTCCTTTCAGCTTCCGATGCCTATCAGAAACAGATGTTTTGGATGGTACTGGCTCTATTCTTAGCATCTATTCCACTGTCGTTGTATACAACAAAAACAGTGACCAACCGGATTAGAAAGCTCCAAGACCATATAGAAGCATCCCGTGAGAAAGGCTTCGATATCGAAGCGTTGGAAAATGGAACTGATGAGATTGGACAGCTAACGGTCTGTTATGATGATATGGCAAGCAATCTCCACATACTCTTGGAAGAACAATTTCAACTAGGATATCAGATTAAGAATTTGGAATTCAAGGTATTGCAGGCAACGATTGATCCTCATTTCCTCTATAACTCCCTTGACCTCATGAGTTGGAAAGCATTGCAGAATCAAGATAAGGATTCCGCAAATCTTGCAAAGGCTTTAAGCCGGTTCTATAAACTAAGTCTGGGCCATGGGCAAACAATGGTCCTTCTCAGCCAAGAGCTTGAGCATGTAAGAACCTATGTTGAGATACAGAATATGCGTTTTGATGGCAAAATCAATCTCCAGATAGAAGTACCAGAGCAGTTACAGAGATTAGCGGTTTTTAAAATAATGTTGCAGCCAATTGTAGAGAATGCCATCATCCATGGAATTAGGGAACGCTCAGATGAAAAAGGAACCATCAGAATCAAAGCAAGAACAAAAGATAGCATGTTCATTATCTCGATATCGGACAATGGTGTTGGGATGACATCTGAAACAATTGAATCAATTCTTCTCTCTTCATCCGATGAACATTCAGGATATGGGGTATGGAACATAAATGAAAGAATCAGACTTGCCCATGGTGATGATTACGGCCTACGGTTTTATAGTAAACTTGGAGTAGGTACAGTTGTATTTGTAAAACTCCCTATTTTCCCTACCCAATCACCACCTTGTTGACCTCTCCCCTATGCTCAGAGGCAAAGTTAAAGCTTCTGGTCGCCTAGGATTTCACAGCTCTTCGATGAGCTATAAAGATTAACCAAAAGGCAACCAGTGAAGAGACCGAGAGGAACAAATACCCACTACCTAGTGGAGCGTTTGCAATAATAGCACTCATGAAAACAGGATATACAGCACCACCAATGCCACAAGCAGAACTGATTAACCCAGTGACACTCGCAGTTCTCTCTGGGTACATCCCTGCTGAAAGACTCATAATATAGGACCAAATCGGTCCATAACAAGCTCCTACAGCTGCACAGAGAAGCAGAGCAAATACAGGATTATTACTTGCAAAAAGGGCTATGAACACTACTGCAACTAGGATGAAGCGTACTCTCAACTGTTTGAATATATTATGTGATGACATACTGGTAATAACCCTGGAAATCGCCATAGAAGCCCAATACAGTGAAATTGCATACCCTCCCCAAGAGGAAGCAAACGCATCATAGAAGAATGATTCAGTGAAATACCCAAACCCATTTTCAAGCCCCACATAAATCATCATTGTTACAAACAATAAAACAAAAGCTTTTGAATTGAATAAAGACAAATCAAGCAACCGAGATGAAGAATAGGAAGGTACAACGGTGAACCCTCCTTCAAAGAGCAATACGATTAATGCAATCAAACTCACACCACTGCTAATCAGAAACACCAATCTCCAGTTAATTACCTGCAAGGATGTTAAAATCGGAGCAATGACCGCTCCAATGCAGAGAAACGCCTGGCTAAGATTCATATAGCGGTGTGCAGAATCAGCATATTGATCACTCAATAGTGCGGTACTCACACTCTCGCAGACACCATACCCAGAGCCTGTGAGAAAAAACCCAATCACGGTCAAAGACAGCCAAGAGGAAAGGCCTATACAACAAGTACCAAAGATAAAGATTGACATAAATACGAGCAGCACTTGTTTCTTTCCTATTCGATCAGCTACTCGGCCAAATACTACAGGCATGATGATGATTCCTAGGTATTGTGAAGAAACAAGAAACCCCCAGGAAATCTTATTGATCGAAAAATGCAATGAGAGTTCACGTAATACTGCCTGAAATCCTCCCATTTCAAAACCAAGGGAAAACATCAATATACAGGCAAATATCACTTTCTTCTCAATCTTAAACTTCATACATCGATCCTTCCCTACCCACCAAGCAACAATTCTACTTTTTTAGGAGAGTGAGCATCCTACAGCAATGTTGCAGGAATGAATCGGATAGGAGGAGCTAGGGAACACCCCCTAGCTTCCGTCCTTCCACACCACCCGGCATACGGTTCCGTACCGGGCGGTTCCGAAATTACTTACATCACTCGGTGTAATTTCCCATACATATCACTGAAAAAGAGATATCCGTGTGCTCGTAGCACATCCACACTTAACCACCGTGACACTTTCCAATATCCAGACAGGGCCCAGGTTCCTTGCCTCGCATTGGCTACACTGAGTGCTTCCTCATGTTTTACGCCCTGTTGTCTGAAAAGCCGGTATCTTGACCGTACTCTCCAATTCGCTTTGAGAATCACTGCCCGAATCTTGTGTCTAATCCATTCATCAAGCTGTAACAGTCTCTGCTTAGCGTTTGCCAGTCGGAAATAGTTCACCCATCCTCTCACAAGGTATGCAAGTCGCATCTTCCTGAATTCGTACGACCACCCGTTGTTCTTGTTCAGAATCTCTTTCAGTTTCGTTCTCAGTTTCTTCCAGCTTTGAGGATGGACTTTCAGTTTCACCTCTCCACTACTGTAGAATCCGTAGCCAAGGAATTTTATGTCGTTGGTAATTCTACGAACGACGGTCTTTTCCCTGTTCACTTTCAGCTTCAGTTTCTTCTCAAGAAATTTCGTGGTACTCTCCATCACCCTTAAGGCGGCCCTTTCACTCTTACACAGTATCATCATATCATCCGCATACCGAACGAAACGATGACCTCGCTTTTCAAGTTCCCTGTCACTTTCGTTCAGCATGATGTTGCTCAACAGTGGTGACAACGGCCCACCCTGAGGTACTCGATGGTCGTTTCCTGTCTGATGCCATCGACCATGACTCCGCCTTTCAGGTATTTGTACAGCAGAGATATGACTCGTCCATCCTTAATCGTCTCGCTCACCAGTTGCAGTAATCTGCTCTGGGGAACGGTGTCAAAGAATTTCTCCAAGTCCATATCCACCACCCATACGTATCCTTCACGGGCATGCTCGATACACTTTTCCAATGCATCGTGTGCACTCCTTCCGGGTCTGAAACCAAAACTCGATTCACTGAATTTCGGTTCATAGATCCTTGTGAGTACCTGCACGATTGCCATCTGGATTCCCCTGTCTATGACAGTCGGAATTCCAAGGTCCCTTGTCTTGCCGTTATCTTTAGGTATTTCCACCCTCCGTACCGGCTGTGGCTTGTACGTCCCTTCCAATAGACTCTGGCGTACCATGCTGTAGTTGTTCTGGAGGTACTGAGTGAGTTCCTCAGTCTTCATCCCATCTACCCCGCCTGCTCCTTTCTTGCCCGCAACCTTCATGAATGCTGTCCGCATATTCTGGAGACTGACAATGTGGTCCAGTGTCTTTGTCAGGAGACTCTCTTCTTCACTAGTGATCGTTGGTTGATTTCCTTCCTCTGGGTTCTTCCTCACAGACACAGACGCTGTTTTCCTACCTTCGCCTTCCGGGCTATCCTCAGAAAACAGTCCTTCGAGTTGAAGTTGGCTGTCTTTTACGTTCTGTTTGGGTACTTCCATTTTCCGGTCCTCCATTCCGGTTCAGTCCTTCCCATCTCTCCACTAGTACAAGCGATGGTACTGTGACCTCTGCTGACTTCTCTACATTCGTTGTTACTACGTCGTCATAAGCGATATTGCAGCCTCGTACGCTGTAGAGACCTCCCGAGGTAAGATGCTTATCTTTCCTCCCATGTAGCCACTGAATTTACCGCCTCAGGCTCCGTACAGTGTTGGACTTCGTTCTGTATTGCAAACTCAGCCACCTGAAACAGCCTCATATTCAGTTCGTGTTCCTTGGCTCGGGATTTTGCCTCCGGCTTCCTTCAGATTCCACCTCGCGATGAACACCCTTGCCTTCAGCTAGTGGTAGGCACTGCAACCCCCACAGAGAACTTTCACCTCCTAGATAAGCACCATGCTCGGCGCACAATGAAAAGCAATGAAGCGCTGGACTTCATTGCTTCTTCGCATAATCAAGAGTTGCTACATACAGGGCATGCAAAACTTAGGCACCGATTGATCGGTATTAGTCATGTCTGGAATTGGAGTCGATGAGCACGACCGCAATCAAGATGACACCCTTCACAACCCACTGCCAATAACTGTTGATACTCATTAGGATCATGATATTTGAGATTACTTGCAGGAACAGCGCTCCGATAACTACGCCGAATATCTTTCCCCTTCCACCTGAAAGAGAAGTACCACCGAGTACGACGATTGTCATTACATCAAACAATAAGTTCTCCCCGATTCCAACATTTCCACTCAAGGTTTTTGAGGTTACGTTCTGTTTGGGTACCCAAGAGCGCCAATACAAGACAGAATTGCACTCAGTACAAATGCCAGAATCCCGACGAATTTAACGTTGATTCCCGACAGTTTACTTGCCTCAACATTGCCTCCCACAGCGTAGAAACTTCTTCCCAGTTCTGTATGCCGCGTAAAGATATGCAATGAAGTAGCTACAAGCAACAACAGTATTACCGGGAATGGAATGAATCCAATATAGCCAGCTCCTAAGAAGTTAAAGCTCTCAGGAAGTCCTGAAATAGGCAACCCCTTCGAGTATATGAAGTAGATACCCTTGATGATGTTCATCACTGTAAGAGTGGCTATGAACGAAGGCATATGCCCATACACAGTTAACGCACCATTGAGAATACCAACAAGGATTGCAAGGCCAAATACAATTACAAAAGCCCAAAACATAGGAATCCCTGCATTCACAACCAGGCCTGCAAAGAATATGGAAGTCATTCCAATAATGGAAGTAATCGACATATCCATATTCGCGATCAAGACAACAAAGAATTCCCCCAAGGCAATAATTGAAATGAAGGATGCTTGCCTCAGAATATTCATGATATTGTCAGTAGTACGGAATTTTGCTGAACTAATACTACATATGGCAAACAGGAGGATAAATAAGAAAAGAATCATCCATTCATGAAAAAAGGATTTAAAATCTCCCTTGAACTTATTATTCCTCTCTTCGACCGTTTTTACTGCATTCATTTCTCTTTTACTCCTAATAAATCATGGATGATTACTTCTTGTTTAATATTCTCGCCTTCAACTAAATCCATCACCTGTCCCTCATACAAGACATATACCTTGTTTGAGAGACCAATAATTTCTTCAAGTTCCGGAGAAACCAAAATTACAGCCTTGCCTGCCTTTGCAAGTTCATTGATCAAGGAATAGATCTCAAACTTGGCGCCAATATCAATACCTCTCGTTGGTTCATCCAGAAGGAAGATGTCACATTCACGTAACATCCACTTCGCAATGACAACCTTCTGCTGATTTCCTCCTGAAAGCTTACTGATCAGCTGCCGCAACGAGTAGTACCGAAGGTTCATCTTGGCATTTATGGCCTTTGCCGCTTGATCCTCCTTCTCGTGGTCCTGAAATATCTTCCACTTCCTGAACTTGTTCATTGAAGGAAGAATGGTATTCTCTTTGATGTTGTAGAGCATGTTCAGCCCCAAGATTCGTCTCTCATCAGGAACCAGTCCAAGCCCCAATTTTATAGCCATTTTCGGATTCTTGATCCGAACAGGCTTCCCACGGACAAGGACTTCCCCTGAGACAATCTTATGGTTTCCATAGATTGCATGGATTAGTTCCGTTTTCCCAGCGCCAAGTAACCCTGAGATACCTACAACCTCCCCTGCTTTCACTTCAAGAGAAACATCCTTGAATGCCTTGGGCGCTGTAAGATGGCGCACCTCCAACAAGGTTTCACCAAACTGTTGGTTCTTTTCTGGATAGACATTCCTCAACTCCCTACCAATAATCATCTTAACCAATTGATGCTTATTGATGTCCTTTACATATCCACTGTTGATGTACTTTCCATCACAAAGCACTGTGTACCGATCACAACATTCAAAAATCTCATCAAGACGATGGGAAATATAAATAATTCCAATCCCTCTTGCCTTGAGCAACTCAATGATTCTAAAAATATTCTGTATACCCTCTTCTTGGAGAACTGCTGTAAGCTCATCCAAAATCAAAACCTTCGGGTTATCGAGCATTGCCTTTGCCAACTGGATAATCTGTTTTTCAGCAGTTCTCAGATGTTTTACTTTCACCTTGAGATCCACCTTGCATTGCAGGTAATCCAACAACTCATCTGCACGTTCCTGCAACTGCTTCCAGTCGATGACAGGGCCCTTCTTCTCATATCGTCCAATGAATATGTTCTCCAGCCCATTCATGTCTTCCATGAGCTGAAATTCCTGATGGACAATAGCTATCCCCATTTCATTCGACTTTCTGACCGAATAGGAAGGGATATGGATAGGTTCACCCTGGACAAACAGTTGTCCAGCTGTCATGTGATAATCACCAATGATACATTTGGACAAGGTTGATTTTCCGGCCCCATTCTCTCCCACCAGCCCATGACATTCTCCGGCTAGTAAGGTGAAGTCAACCTCGTCCAAGGCCTTGACCCCAGGAAAGACCATCGTGCATTTCTTTACTTCAACCAACTTCTCTGCATCCATTCATCTACCTCATTTTTATAACCAAAGCCAACCGAGGGCTTCGATACCAGAACAAATAATGTCATTGTCTGGGTCTTCTGGATGCCTGATGTTGTGTATCAATCGTTTAATCTCATGATAGGGGAACATACAGCTTTTAACGCCGGTTTCACTCACAGGATTCACATCAAAGAACATCTCCTTTGCGATGGCAAAGTCCCTCTCATTGAACAAGAGGATTTCATCAAGAAGAGCATCCTTCTTCACTGGGTCTTGTTCTTCTTCATATGCAAGAGAAGCCAGGACCATGTCATAGATCACTGCATTTCTTCTCTCAGCATTGATAAGCTTACTGAAATGGGGAGCCCAGCATTGTAGCCGTGGATTCTCATTGCAGGCACAGTAAAGCTCCTTGAGTATTGCTAGAATCTCAGGATGCCTCTCCTTGGCTTCCATGATTGCAGGAATATCGCTCCTCTGGATCTTGTTCTTCTGGAATGGGAATGCAGTGGTGTAGAACGGCATCTGACTCTCGTGGATGGTAAGCATGTTTTTCATCACATAGAACACCTTCTCTCCAAGGGAACCAAAATGCAGCTGACAAGCACGCTTGAAGAATGTTTCGGGTTCCATTTTTGAGCCCCACCCATAATTACCATGGGCGAATTCATGGAGGAACAGGCCATACCATTCAAACATGAATCCATTGATTCCGTGAACACCCATTTCAATACTTCCAATATGTTGGGCAATATCAGTCTCAATGACCTGTTCATTTGCTTCATCTTCATAGCGAATCAGATTAGAGGCAAAAGTCCGGTAGAGTCTTCCCATGGTAGAAGTAATTGAATTAGCTTCAGTGTCCCTTCCCCAGATATGCTCTTTCCCAAAGGCATGGACCCATTTGGGGAACTCCGTTTCGGGAACATAGAGCCCCGGTGCCCAGAAGAGATTGATACCTTTGGGCATGGTGCGAACACACTCTTCCAGGAATGAAGGATCCTTCTCAAGCGGAGGTTGCCTGAAAGCCCTGATACCCAATGTTGCATCAGGGTTCACTGACTTCACCGTCTCCCAGATTCTATTCAGTAACCAAATATTTGCTTTATGCTTTGCTTCACCTGGGCTTGCGCCAGATGATCTCCAATTACTTTTACAGGATTCACATTCACAAAACCAGAATCCTTCTTCACTCTCTTCCAACGAGAAGCCATCAAATCCCAGTTGAGCAATGTGCCGCATTGAAGAGAGAATATAGTCCACATTCTGTTCATTGCTCAGACAGAGTGAATCAAAATCATTGAGGAATTGGCTGGATTCCGGAGGAATCATCCTAGCTTCAGGATGCTTGATGGAATACCCTCCATTATAGGAATTCAGTCCAACATAAGCGAAGAAGGAGAATTCCATCATATGCCCATACTCGATCAGTCTATCGAGATAGGGGTTAACAATATTGGGATGCGTATACTTGATTTGCAACCATGCATTGTTCTCAGCATTCCATATCTTGAGAGGAACATCTCTCAGCACTGTCTCCGGGTACTGCTCGAATTCAAACGGCCAGTATCCGTACATGACCATGTTGAACTGGTTGATCTTGTTATCGAGGCTGATGTTCAGGAACTCAACCCACTTATCATAGTCCCAGAGTTGTGAATCAAAGCCTATTCTTCCATACCCGGCATACCAGGAAAATGTAGGAGCTACCGCCCTGACCGCTACTGATGGCCAATCTACAATCTCGCAACAAGGTAGTATGTATCCGTTAGTTTTTTCCTGCAGAAGCATCTTTATAGTGGTGAGTCCATTGATATACCCAGCGCTATGCTCATAACGCAATGTAACGTGATCTTCTGTAACCACCAGAGCATATCCTTGATCTCTGAACAACTCTTCGTTTTCGACTCCAAGCAAATCCAAGGACGCGACCAAATCAATCTGCAGGGAGTCCGCAGTGATATCACCAAGAATACCTGGATAATTCCAAAAACGGTTTTTTGCAATTTCCAGTAACCGAGCATCATCAGTACCAATATGTATTGTTGTAAAAAGTGTTGAGAAACCCTCGGTATCAATCAGACGTTTGGGTTCCGGTAATACAGTAATCATGTTGTACCTTTCTTAACGTGTTATGGTTCTTACATAATTGGGCAGAAGAAAACCCTCTGCCCAATTCTACTAAACGATTCTAGAGCCAGGACCAGTTCTGCCAATCGTACTTAGCAACATTCGCTGGGGTAATAGCTTCCGGTTTTGGAAGATCCCAAACTTTCTCCAAGGTCTTCTTCTCAACAAGTGCCTGATACATTGCCTCTGTTGCCTGATACCCAAGGTCTACTGGGTTCTGGAGAACTTCACCAATCCAGCTCTCATTTCCATCGGTAATATAGCTGAGAACATCCTTGTCCCCTGCAATTCCAATGAATTTGATCTCTCGTCGGTTGGCGGCCTTAGCAGCATTATATGCTCCCACTACCTCAGCATCGTTGTGTCCACTGACCACATCAATAACAGGTTCTCTCTGCAAGACATTTTCCATGAGGCTCTGGGCTGAGTCTCTTGAACCTGCACCAACATCACCTTCTTCAATAATCCTTGCCTTCGGGAATGAAGCCAATACTACATCCCTAAAACCTTCATACCTGTCAAGCGAAACTTGGCCAGAGGTAGGTCTGCTGATAAACAGACACACAGGATTCTGTTTGTTCAAGGTCTTGAGATACTCAACAGCAACTTTTCCTGCTGTTTCTCCGAGCATCCTCATGTCGTGACCAACAAAAGTCTCCCATACAATATCACTCTCTTTCTGAGGATTCTGAGCATAGTCACCAATAACAAAGGGAATTCCTTTCGCCACATACTGCTTCATGGTCGGAATTGCTGAGGACGCATCAGCAGGGAACAAAATGATACCTTTTGCGCCACCGGTGACTAGTGCCTCAATATTGTTCAGCATGGTGGATACATCAGAACGAGAATCCTCAAACTGGAAAGTAAAGTTTGCTTCTGGGTTATCTTTTGCCCACTGCTCACAACCATCAATTACCCCGAGGTACCATGTATAAGCAGACAATTCCATGATGCTTACACCGATTTTTGTTTGATCATCAGCCCCTTCTGGTGCACCTTGGGCGAAAACCATTGTGCTCGCCAAAACGAGAACCAGTAATGTAACAACTCCTTTTTTCATATTGCTCTCCTTTTTTTCCTGTTTCCAGGATATTGATCCTATATGTATACAACATATAATTTTCATATTCAGACTATGGTCTCTCGTAACCAATCAAGCACACAGGAAACCATATGACCTCCGAGCTCTGTGCTTGCTTCAACAGCATTTTGCGCAAACCACTCGGTATTCCTCTCGCACAAGGAGAGGTCTACGTTCTCAGGGTATGTGCCCATCATTAGGGAGGTTTCCCATTTTCCGGCATGGTCAAAGCCTCCACATGCATGCTGTGCTTCTTTACCGATCAACGGCATTACTTTTATATAGGAGAATGGGTCATCTCTAGAACCAAGATTCTCATAGTAATCCTGGAAGCTATTACTCCCCCACCAACCTCTTCCTCTTGTCTCTTCCATATATTCCATGATTACTTTCTTTGCAGCCTTATGGCAGGAGATGGTCATCGGCATCAGAGCATCTTCCTCTGTCTGGTGGTGTACCATGAGGTAGATATTTTTGTTTCCACCATAGATGAGTGATTTCAACACAGCATAGAGATATTGGGTGTGAGCATCTTCATCAACATGGATTGTCCCGGTTTCAGGACCCCCAACAGCATACGAGGCAACCCCGTACCAAATCGGTGGCATTACAACGATTTCCCTCTCTTTCTCCAATTCTCTTAAGCACCCATTAATCACCATCGTGTCTGTACCACAGGACGCATGATGCGCATGGTATTCAATAGTTCCGATGGGGATGATGAAGGGAACATTCCGTTTCTTGGCATCCTCAATCTGGTCGAAAAACATATCAATCAATTGCATTCTTTCCTCCTATTCACAGTATCCAGGAGTCGTATAGAAACTCACATTGCGGGGTTCGGCTCTCCCATATTGGGCTACCACAGGTACATCACTCTCCAATAGGATTGCATATTGTTCCCCGATGGTTGCTGTATGACCAGAGAAATCCTTATCTTCATTGGTCCGGAGACATCGAACTCGTTTAGCACCCACAGAAACTGTAATATTTTCAACCGGATCCTTATCAACATAAAGCAAGGTAATCGAAATGCATGCTTCCTGGTCTCCAAGGTTGGTAATGATGATAGATTCATGTCCTGGGATTGGGTTATTTCCTCTGGGAGGCAACTCTGCATCAGGAAAGACCCACACTTTTTTTCCGTAGTCCACATTCGACTCCTTAAATGCTTAGCATAATCATTTCTCTCATGCTATTTATTGTAGGCTTTAAGAAATACATTCGATACATTTTTCAAGTCAAATGTAGTATAGAAACGGATTTTTGAATTTGCAAGAAAACAATAGCTGTACTAATTATTTTTTCATTAAATCGTTTCAATATATTTTAGTATAATTAATCGCTATATTTCTTGTGCATTCAAAATAGCACCATTACAATGCCATTACAGTGATACTATGAAGGAATATTTCATGAAATTGCATGTAACTAAAGCCCAATTCACCTCAACAGAGACATTGCTTCTTGAGAGTGATACTGTTCGTATTTCTACCTTTATCTTTAGAACAGGTGTGGAAGCTGTCCGTATTTCAATCGGGATTGGAACCTTTGTTTGGTTACCATTCTTTGGACAGAGCCTCTGGAGCTGGGAAATTGGTGGTATTGAACAGAAATTCAAGGGATTTATATCTGAACCTGATTACGCTGCCAGAAACTTCCTGCATAATTATGGAGCTCTCATGATCCACTGTGGCATTACTGCAATGGGCAACCCAAGCAAGGAAGACACCCATCTCCATCATGGAGAGTTGCCTCTTGCAAAATATGACAGCGCCTGGATAGAGTTCTCTGATGGACCGTTCCCTATATCATTACATGGGAGTTATCGATATACAGTTCCTTTCATTGCCTCATATGAATTCTCCCCTTCCCTCAGGATTTCCGAGACAGGTACCTCTGTATTGGTCGATTCACAATTGAAAAATCTACAGAAAACATCACTGGAATATATGTATCTCAATCATCTGAATCTCTCTTTGGACCATGTCACTGAGTTGCAGTATGGAATTGATGAATTCAACAAGAACACAGTAACAGTACTCGATGAAACCATTCCCGGTGTGGTTGATGATCCCGCTCTTTTCTTGCACCCTTCGAAGATTTCCACGATCAGTCCTGAACTGGTGGCGATCATGAAGAATAAGCCAGAACATGGAGATGTGTGTGTGAATACCCTGATTCGCGAGAATCATGAGAAGGTTTGGGTCGCAACAAATACCTCTACACTCGACCACACAGTTGCTTGGCTGACTAAGACACTAGACCGCTCAGCCTGTGGGTTCAGCCTACCTGCAACTGCAGGTCCTAGAGGGAAAACAGCTGAAACCAAGCAAGGAAATATGAAACTACTTGAACCAGGTAGTTCGATAAGGTTCCAATTTGCATTTGGGTTGGACGAATACCCAGAAAGCAAATCATTACAAACAGCAATTACTATGTTAGGAGGAATTGTATGATGGACAGGGTAAGAATCCCAGAAGAAGAGTACTTCGGGAGAATCAAGAAGGCTTCAAAGTTGATGGAAGAAGCTGGATTGGATGTTTTAGTCACTCACTGTAATGAAGCAGACTATTCATTCGTGCGGTATTTTACGAACTACTGGCCACTTTTCGAAACTGCAGGGGTGGCTATTGGACGAGATGGAAAAGCTGCTTTGATGGTAGGCCCTGAAAGTTCAAAGTATGCTGCTGACAGAAGTGTACTCAAAGACATCTTCACCTTGTTGGAGTATCGTGAATCTGCAGATCCTGCCTATCCTGAAGCAAAGGTAAGTACATACAAAGATGTATTCGAATTCCTCGGAGTGAAAGGAAGCAATCTACGCATTGGTATTGCTGGATACCTGGTTACCAACCCCATTCAGCTTGAAGGTTTGAAAAGATGTTTCCCGAATGCCGAAATTATCAGGAATGAAGAGATTGTCCGATCGCTCAGAATGATTAAATCTGTCAATGAGCTTGCCTGTATGCAAAGAGGGTTCGACATTGTAAAGAAAGCCACTGAGGCAGTGATGGCTGAAATCCGCCCAGGAGTAACTGAGCTCCAGATGGTTGGTATCGCACAGAAATGTATCTATGAACATGGAGCTGAATACGAAGGACTTCCCATGTACGTATTCAGCGAAAAATCGACTAGTCATGCTATCTCGCGTTCTACCTATCGAACCATTGAAAAAGGAGACCTGGTACAGTTGAACCTTTCGGCAAAGATAGAGGGATACAGTCCAAGTATCGGGATGCCAATCAGTATGGGACCACTAGTAGGCGAGAAGCGTGACTTGGTTGAGTTCTGCCTCTCCATGCATAACTGGACACTGGAGCAGGTGAAAGTAGGAGCTGAAGCATCCAAAATTGCCAAGGATTTCTATGCCAAAGCTGTTGAAGCCGGGATGCAGGACTACTTTGTGTACGGACCATGTCATGGAACCGGTATGATCGAGGTAGAGGCTCCTTGGATGGAAACCTCTTCCAACTATAAGCTTCAGGAAAACATGACATTCCAAGTTGATACATACTTCTCAGCAGAGAAATTTGGCTGTAGGTGGGAGACTGGAATATGCGTGAAACCTGGAAAATCTTTGTTGCTCAGTGAACCTCTTGGAAAGATTTATGAAATCCCATGCTAATATGGTAATGCAGAAGGGCTAATACGAAGAAACACCCTGTAACCAAAGGTCACGGGGTGTTTCATAGCTTTCTAGGACATATGGAAAATCAAACAGAATATTGGTAAGTAGGACACTTTTGGTTCATCACATCTTGTTATCGACAACATTTCCCTACTGATTTATCATTACTATAGCAATGGAGAGGTGCATGGCAACGATCAAGGATGTTTCAATATTAGCAGGTGTTTCGATTGGAACTGTTTCCAATTACCTTAACAAATCGAAACCGGTGAGTCCCGAAACGGCCAAGCGGATCGCCTCTGCAATTGACCAGACTGCATATAAGCCAAACTATCTTGCAAAGAACCTGAGAACCAAGCAATACAATGATATTGGTGTGTTGCTCCCAAATTTTGAAGATAACTACTACATCAAGGTATTGGAAGGAATCGAGAGTGTGTTCCGTGACACACCCTACATCATCAATCTTGCACTTTCCTATGAACGAAAAGATTATGAGATTTCCTGTATCGAAACGTTTGCAAAGAAACAGATTTGCGGCCTTATTGTCTTTACCTCAATCCCTGATGAATGGAAAAAGTACTATGAGACATTTATTGAGCGAAACATCCCCTTAGTCCTCATAGACCGAAAGATGGAGGGACTGGAGTGTAGTTTTGTCATGAATGATAACTATACAACACTCTTGGAGCTCACCAGAGCACTCATCAAGGATGAGAAGAAGAACTTATTCTTATTCACTGGTCCTGAGAAGTACTATTGCGAGTCAGAGAGTATCAGGGGCTTTTCGACTGCATTTGAGCATGCTGCAATGGAACTTCCCAAGAACCATATTATTACGCCACTACTGAGTAAGGAAGATACGTTCAGAGCTGTTGTCAGTATGTCCAGTATTCTCAAAGAGCAAAAACCGGATGCAATCCTTACCACCTCGGAGAACAAGGCAAAAGGTATTATTGAGAGCCTACTGTTCCTAGGGTATTCCCAAGATGATATTCCTGTTGTCACGCTGGGAGAGGAACACTGGAACTCCCTCACCTACAGTGATGCCTCGCTCTCCACACTGAGACCAGCAATCAAGATCGGATCAACAGCTGCATCAATACTTGTGGATGAGATTGAGCGCCCAGTTCTTGAAAGCAAAAACATTATTTTCTCAGACCGGATAACCGGAGACACTATAGAGAACCATCACCTGTTTGGAATACAGGAGAGGCCAAAGCAGTTCAGTGGCACAGATTTGAATGTGCTGATGCTCGACACCACCCAGACCCATGCACTTATCAGCATTCTAGACAATTTCTCTGCACATTTTGGTTTTAAACCCAAGATATCTGTCATTTCTCACCAAAAATTACTTGAGAAGATATTGGAAGAAAAACAAAATCCTCAAACACAGGAACAAAGTGATGTCATCATGTATGATATCCCTTGGCTGGAAACACTGGTACAAAACGAGATTCTTGCCGATATCACCGATAAGACCAGGGACTCAGAAAAGTACAACGAACTATTTTTCCCGAATTCTGCAGAGTTCTTCGGGCAGTGGAAAGAAAAAGTATTCGGTCTTCCGTTTATGTATGCCCCACAGATTTTATACTACAGAAAAGACCTTTTTGAGGATGAGACCAACCAGGTAGCCTATAGGAAGAAGTTCCGTACAGCGTTGAGACCTCCAAAAACATGGAAAGAGTTCAATGCCATTGCACAATTCTTTACTGTACATTCAGATTCTATTGCCTATGGGACTTCCTTCCCTGCTGCCTATCCTGAATGTCTTGCTCCTGAGATCTTTTTAAGGTTGCTTTCTTTTAATAAGGACAATCCTCTTACGAAAGCCTCAACCAACCTTCTCCTGAACAACCAGAATGTACTTAAGAGCTATGTTGCAACACTTCGTTTGTTGAAATATGTCAAACCCAATTATCTGGAATCCAATGAAGAGAGTGTGGTCAAGGATTTTCTCTGCGGAGAGACAGCAATGGTCATCACATATCCTTCATTCTTCAATAAAATTGCTCTTCAAACTGACCAAGTCATCAAAGAGGAGAATATTGGATACAGTGAAATTCCTGGTGGAATTCCTATTCTTGGTGGATGGGGTCTTGGAATCAGTACAAGCAGCAAAAAGAAAGCACAAGCATTTGAATTCATCAAATGGGCTTGCATGGACACCATCAGCTCCTATTTTGCAGTCCTTGGTGGGTTCTCTGCTGTTCGTAAGACCTATCTCAATGACGAATTGGCAAAGCTCTATCCTTGGTTTCCTCTTTACTGTTCATCGTACAAGTATGGGAAGCCCATTATTCCACCTACGAATACAGAGGGAAAGGTTATTCCACAGAACAAAATTGATACCATCATCTGCAGCTGGTTTTACCAACTAATGGAAAAAGAGATTGATGTACAAACGGCTATTCGCAAAACACAGGAAGAACTAGCTATATTATAGAGGAACCGATTACCCTCTTGATTTACTAAAAAACATACGTTTATTTACTTTTAAAAATCAAGTTATCCTTAAACCGTTTGAGTTGACAATCATCCAATCATTACCTTATACACCTCTCCCCTATGCTCAGATGCAAAGGTAAATGCCTCAACTACCTGGTCGAAGGAAAACCGGTGGGAGATGACACCTTCTACCGAGAGAGCCTTGGAAGCCAAGAGAGACAGTACTGGGCCAAAGGTATTGCAGTATCGGTTCACTCCCCTGACATCCAGCTCTTTCTCGATGACCGTCTCCATGGAGAACGGGAATGAGGAAACCTCTGGCCAACCGACCAGAACAATCACCCCACCCCGTCTTGCAAGAAATGGTGTGGAGGAAGCTCCCTTGCTGGAGCCAGAGGTATCGAACACAACATCAACACCCCTTCCCCTGGTGAAAGAAGCAATCTGTTCCCTTGTAGATTCTTTACCAGCATGAATTACACCATCAGCTCCCAGTTCCATTGCTTTTACTAGGCGGGAGTCAAACACATCAATCATGTATACCTTGCTTGCTCCAAAAGAGCGGGCAACAAGCATGGTAATCAAGCCAATCGGGCCGGAACCTACGATGGCCACAGAAGAACCTGGCCTTAATCCTGCCCGGTTGCATGCCTGCATACCGACCGATAAAGGCTCAACCAATGCACCCTCTTCCAACGACACCCCTTCAGGGAGTCTGTAAAGCATGGAGCCATCGATGGCAATATACTCAGCGAATGTTCCATTGATCGGAGGAGCAGAGAGAAACACGACATCAGGGCAAAGGTTGTACCGTCCACTGCGGCAGAACTCACAATTCCCACAAGGGATACCTGGCTCGATGACCACCAGATCACCTACAGAGAAACCAGGGCCTTCCACTACCTTACCTACAGCTTCATGTCCCGGTATATACGGTTCATCAACCACGAAGGGCCCAAGTTTACCCTCGGAGAAGAAATGTATGTCTGACCCACACAAGCCATTGGCCAAAATCTGGACCAGAACCTCATCTTTCTTCCTCTCTGGAACAGGAACCTGTTCCAGGCGTAAGTCTTGTTTCCCATAGAGAACTGCAGCTTTCATCATCCAATTATCCCTCATTCCGCGCCAATGAAGCGATTTCTTCGAACGTAAGTTTGTACTTGGGATCAAACTGATCACTCTGCATATAGGAGAGAATCGAGTGATATAACTGACGGGCAACTTTCCGATGTTCCAAATCAGAAATCAGATCCATGCTGGAGACCATCAATTTACCCGGACCAACCATGCACTCAAACAACATTCCAAGCTTGTGACTCCTAAACCAGGTGTCGATCGGCTGTACCATGGGGGACAGCTCATGGGGAAGATCATCAAGGACCATGGCACTGCTGCCGTGCACCAACTCCCACCACTGCCAATCACTATGATCCTCAGTCGGGAAATCAGAAAAGACCGGATGTTCAGCATTCACAACCATGCCAAGGGTATGGGGTGCCTGGCCCCCAGTCCATGAGGTATTCCAAAACGCAGAGGAGAAACCAAGGGCTACATCAGGGGAACCAGAGGCTAGGTACAAGACCTTACCACCTGAGAGTAGGGTCTGCTGGCTCTTTTCATCCCACTGGTCAGTAACCAGTACATCCCCCCTTTCAAGCTCCACCTCTTTCGGAAACACCCAGATATCCCAAGAGTTTTCCTTTCTTGGATGGTCCAACGTAACAGAGAGCATCAGCTTCTGAGCATCAGCGAGTTCAGGAATGGACAGTGAAAGGGTTGCAAGGGAGCATAGTCCTCTACCTGCTGGCTTATCAGTGGGGAGCACACCCTTTTGCACCTGGTTTCCTTTTTCATCGTCTAAGCTCCAAGTTACCTTCGGTTGCTCCAGGGAGGAGGGACCGAAGTTTGCCAGCTCAATCTCTGCCTCCAGTGTTTCACCTGCGATATAATACCGCCTAGGAAGTCTGGCAAGTAAGACGATATCATCGCAGAACCGTCTGAACTGCTCACCGCTACAGTAACCCTTCTCCTGCCAGAAAGCATTCAACACACCTTCCAGAGCAGTTCCTTGACCAGGGAAATCAGTGAGAGCCAACAACTGGACCCCAGCAAGGTTTCCTGTTCTCAGCGCTGCTTCCATCTCTTCCTTGTAGCACAGCACCTGATGGAACCCGGAGGCCTGCAGAAACTGATCCGCTTGACCAGAGAGTCCACGCCGTTCAAGGATATCGGCAAAAACCTCAAAGTTGCGTGGCTTCAAATACCCTGTGTACTCCTTCATCTCGGAGAAGTCAGGAAAGACACACCACTGTCCCATCTCATGGGTCACCACAGGCCCAGGATACTTTTCGCAGATGGCTGTGTAATCGAGGCACGTCTCAGGTGCCCTTGCGTTGATCCTGGAATCCAATCCCTCACCCCAGGCTTGTATGCGGGGCTCAGGCACCACCTGATACGCATTCTCTTCCAAGGCAGGCCATCCAGAGGCAGAGGTATGCAGTCTTCTTGCATCCTTCACATTCCATGTAGCTGCCCAGAGTCCAAGGACTTCCTTATCACGGCCATCAGGCTCATTCCCACTGGCAAAGAAGAGGAACGAAGGATGATTTCCGTACTCAGCCACAATTCTCTCAGATTCAGTGAAGAGCCAATCATCAAAGGTCTTATTCTCATCATATGCTACTCCCTGGTTCTTCCAAATCGGGCACTCCACCTGCAAGTAGAATCCCATCCGGTCTGCTACCCTGAAAGCTGCCTCAGGGGGGCACCAGGAGTGGAAACGGACATGGTTCAACCCATATGCCTTGCTCTGGGAGAAGAGGTACTCCCAATACTCCTCCTCCATTGGAGGATGGCCGGTCTTTGGGAATACACAGCACTCCACTGTCCCGCGAAGAAATATGTGTCTCCCATTCACAAATATCTGTTTTCCTTTTGCCTCTACACTTCTGAGGCCAATCTGGAGGGACTTCTCATCAAGAACAGCATCCTCTGCTGAAAGCAGTATCTGCACATCCTCAAGGCTTGGTGCGTACTCATCCCAAAGCGGCACCTCGGTAAGCTCCAAATGAAAAGCAGTTTTCCCTGGCTTCACGGTTTTTTCGAGAGTGGCAGCTTCTTTCCCTTCTCTCTTAAACTGTAATGCAACCTCAGTTTCCTGTTCTCCATGGTTCTCGACATTAACCGTGCAAAGCGCTGCATTACCCCTAGTATTCGGGAATACACTGACCTCACCCAAAGAGAGAGGGGCTACTGGAACCAGCTCCAGATTTCCTACAATCCCATTCCACGGCCCTTGGGTCTGGTCGGAAATACTGTGAGCATTGGGCCCTACCTCATGTATCATCCGATTATCAACGCGAATGACCAATAGTGCTTCCTCATCTTCCAATGCAGGAAGGTCATAGCGGTGTGGAACACACAGGCTGTCACAGGAACCAATAAATACCCCGTTCACCCATACACGAGTCTCCCAGTGTGGACGTTCGAGGACCAACTGCCAGGAATTATTGGTATGCTTTGGAATGGAAATATGCTTTACATACCACGCTGGACCGATATACCGTGTTTCGGGTTGTAGCCAGTAGGGGAAGCGAAAGGCATCATCCCCTCTGTATGGCTCATAGAGCGGGTCTTCCAGGAACTCACTACCAAACCGGGAGCCTACCCACTCAGTCTTGCTGGTTATTGGGCTCCCGATACCAGCAAGTTCAAGACTACCAGGAAGCAATATCGAATGGGCATGCTTCCCTTCCAAAGAGGTCGGTTCATACCACTTCTCAGAAAGTCCCCTGTCCACTTCATCAAGGAACACCTGCCACTGGCCACGTAGATCAATTTTCTCTCTCATATAACTAGCCTTTTCCTTATTGCTTTACCGCACCTGCTGTCAGGCCTCGAATATAATATTTCTGCACTGCGAGGAAGATTGCAACGGTCGGGATGCAAACCAACGTCGAGGCAGCCATTGCCGGCCCGTAGGGCGGCGCGGACCCCGCCGACACCCCGGTAAGCATGTTTGCCATACCAATGGGGAGGGTCATGGACAACTCCTGGCGAATGGCGATCAATGGCCAGAGGAAGTTGTTCCAACTGTTAATAAATGTGATAATGCCCAAACTTGCCAAGGCAGGCACCATGATCGGCAAGGCAATCTGGAAGAATATCCTCAGATCCCCGGCCCCATCAATCTTTGCTGAATCCAACAGTGCATTGGGAACATAAGATGCATACTGATTCATCAGGAAAATCCCAATAGGGGGAGCGATGAAGGGAAGCATCAGGGAAATCAGTGAATTGGTCATTCCAAGCCTACTGGTAACCACAAACAAGGGAACCACCAGTATGGGGAAGGGGATCATGGTTGAGGAAAGCAGTACCGCAAACAGTTTTCCCCGCCCCTTGAAGCGAAACTTTGCGAATGCGTAGCCTGCCAGACTTGTGATCACCAATGCCAGTACGGTGGTAAACAAGGCAACAATCAAGCTGTTGAGAATCCAGCGAGAAAATGGCCAAGAAGAAAACAACCTTGCATAGTTACCGCCATCAAGGCTCTTAGGCAAGAACGTTGCCGGCTGGAAAATCTCCTCGGTTGTCTTGAATGACGAGCTGACCATCCAGATAAAGGGAAGCAACATGAAAGCACCACCAACCCATACCACAATATTCATCACCCAGGCACCGGCTGAAAGACGACTGTGTTTTCTCATAGGTCACTCTCCTTTCTCAACTTCATCTGCACTGCAGAGAATGAGGCAATGGCAATGAACAATACCAGACCGATTGCCGATGCATAGCCAAAGCGGAACTGTGTGAACCCTCTCAGGTAGAGGTACTGCACCACCGACCTGGTTGCATTGGAAGGACCACCGCCGGTAAGGATCTGTGGTTCATCGAAGATTTGCATGGAACCGATGAGAATAATCATGGAGACAAAGAAGGTGATTGGGCGGAGCTGTGGGAGTGTTACCGAGAAAAATCGTTGCATGGTTGTTGCTCCATCAACCTTCGCTGCATCATAGAGCTCCCGGTCAATTCCCTGCAGTCCTGCCAAGAAGTAGATGCTGGTCAACCCCAACCACCGCCAGATGATCACCACGATAACGGGAACCAAGGCAAGCGTTCGAGAGCCCAACCAGTCGATGGGAACACCAAGCATCCTGTTGATCAAGCCAAAATTTGTATTGAACAACATCAAGAATGTCTGTGAGATTGCCACCGTAGAAGTGACGATAGGGGCAAAATAGATTGCCCTGACCACCAGACGTCCACGGAGGTGGGGAGAATCGAGTGCAAGGGCCAGGAGCAGAGAGAGCGGCACCACGACGAAGAGACTTACCGCACTGTAGAGCAAGGTGTTCCTGACAGAGAGCCAGAACACCGAATCGGTAGCAATCCCCTTCAGATTATCCAACCCATTGAACTCAGGGCTCTTGATCCCGGTCCAATTGAAAAAGCTGACCACCAAAGAGAATATCATCGGGCCAAACATGAAGACCAGGAACACCAAATAAGCTGGAAGTATAAAGAAATAGGGTGTCCTCTTGTACATCGTCGTGCGCATCATCACCTCCTAGCAAAAAAGAGAGCAAGGGGGGAGAAGCGAACTCCTCCCCCACAGAAATATCCAAATCTTACAGCTGTGCATCACGTTCAGTGATTTCAACTAATGTATCAACCAATTCACTGGATGAGAGCTTGCCATCGATGAACAGTGGAAGGTTGTCCACCATTGCCTGCAAGAGGAACGGACGGGCTGGGCTCTGCCATAGTGGTGGAGTCTCCAACGCCACATCAGCAAATACTGCACCGATCTTCTGTCCACCAAAGAATGGATGTTCTTCCTCGGTTACCGCTGGGGAATCGAGTGCTTCATACATGGTGGGATAGAAGCCAATGGTCTTATAGCGGTCCAACTGACCATCAAGGGACATATATGCATCATCCAGCACATCCCACACGATATCCTTGATCTTTGAACTCTTGGTAATGGCAAATCCGGTTCCACCCCAGACACTGGTGCGGTAACCACTACCATCTTCCCAGACCGGCATCGGGGCAACACGCCAATCACCTGCCATGCTCTCAACACCAGGCTGCAATACCGAGGTATTATACCAGTCAGGAGCAACCATACCGGCTACCTTACCCGTTGAGAACGCTGTTGGGATGGTGGAACCCCAGAACTCATTACCCAAGACAACCTCGAGTGAATTGGCATCGAGTGCTTCTCGCAGCATGTCCAATACCTTGATTGCCGCTTCCCTGTTCTTTCCTTCACCAAGGACAAGGTTTCCTTCCTGGTCAAAGAACTGTCCACCACGCTGGAGGAACATCAGGGAGAAAATACCGGAGGCATCATTATCCATGACGCCAATCTTGACTCCATGCTTAGCCAACGCTTTACCGGCTGCAATGTATTCCTCCCAAGTGGTAGGAATGGCAACACCATATTTCTCAAAGATTGCCGGCTGGTAGTAATACACAGAAGCGGTCAGCGCACTCTCAAGTCCATAGATCTTCCCTTCATAGGTGTACAGTGCCCAACGGCCCTGAACGTAATCATCATAGCGGTCCCCAATCTTATCGGTCAGGTCAACCAGGAAGGACTCTACGTTGCTATCCTCCATCAGGGTGGGGAACCAGCCTTGCTCAACACCAATCAAGTCGGGCATCTCCTCCCCAGCAACAGATGCGGTGATCAAGCTGGTAATCGTGTTCGGCATGATCTGTGCATCGAGTGCAATCTGGTAGTCAGGATTGTTCTCATTCATCATGTCGATACGCTTCTGGAAGAATTGACGATAGAGATCATCATGTGTCCACATCTTGATCGTTACGGTCTCCCCCTTCTTAGGGGTTATGGATTCTTCTTTCGCCCCACCTGCCATAAGCAGTGAAGCTCCTACAACCAAAACAAGTAATACTGATAAGCATTTCTTCATAAGTTTTACTACTCCTTTGTATTTAGTCTAGGAGCGGTTATGCGAACTGTCTATGGAACTCTTGATAAATTTATGGACAAAATGATAATCACGAACTACAGCAAAAGTCATTCTATCATGACTACTATAAATCATTTTATTTGTTCTTTTAAATCGGTTTATGTATGTGCAACCTTTCTATATTCCCTAGGAGATACCCCAATTATCTTCTTGAAAACGCGAGAAAAATAGAACTGGTCAGTAAATCCTACATACTCTGCAATGCGGTTAATCGGCTCAGGGGTGGCATCGAGATAGTAACAAGCCCGCTGCATCCTCAGGTGCTGGACAAAAGCCATGGGAGAATAGCCAGTCACCTCCTTGAATAGCTGTATTATCCTACTTGGACTGTACTGGGAACGGGAGATAAATGTTTCAAGAGTTATCTCCTCGGTTAGGTGACTCTGGGCATAGGCAATCAGATCCTCGATAACCCGCACCCCGGGAACATTCAATGTATCAGTAGTAAAATACTCTTGTTCATAGGAGAGAGAGAGGATCAGGGCAGCAGCGCTACTTGCTGCAAGCAGGTAGCGATGGGTATAGCCTCTGGAGAGCGGGGTGAACACCTGTGTGAACAACCCTAGGATGACTGACTGGGAAGCATGGGGGATCTTGATACCTCTCCCTGACAGTGCTCTTGGTACATAGGTTGGGGAAAAATCACCTGCAAAGTGAAACCAGTAGATCGACCAAGGGTGATCCTTGCTTGCCCCATAGAGATGGGCAGTTCTTTCAGGAATGGTAATGGCCTGTCCTTTGGAAAGATGGGTTACGACTCCATCGATGCTGACAAACCCCTCACCTTCCTCACAATAGATGAAGATGTTCTGCTCGCACCCATGCAGACGCTGACGGAGGTGGTATCGTGCATGGGGAAAATACCCTGCATCAGAGATCACAAAACCACGTAATGCAGGATTTGCATTGAACGCATCCAGCATACTGCGGGGGATCACATAGAGCTTCTCCTTGGGAAAACCCTCTCCCTTCTCACGAATTCTTGCCATGTTGCTTCTCCCCCTCCCTATACTGCAGCGGACTCGATCCTACCCGTTTCTTGAAGTTTGTACAAAAGGAACTTGCTGTTGAAAACCCACAGCAGGAAGCAACCTTCTTGATCGGGAAGTCAGTAGTACGTAAAAGGTACTTGGCATTCGCCACCCGGTGGTTGAGCATGTATTCATGTGGGGAAAACCCGGTACTCTGCTTGAAGAGCCGGGAAAAGTAGTAAGGACTGAGATTTGCACGCCTGGCAAGGTCCTCGACACTCAACGATTGCTCGATATGCATCGATATATACGTAAGTACTTCCTCAATGGCATCCACGCTGGAGGTCTTCTCACCTGCAAACCGGGCAAGATAGAGTTCAGTCATTACATTTGTGATCAACTGTGAAACCCGTGCTTCATTGACCGTTTCCTTTTTGTCAAATACGGAGAATATCTGGTAGAGGTTGCGCTCAACCACATACGCTGATGGAAGCAGTTGTATGACCGGTTCGCCCCCGAGAGAAAGCGCTGAAAACCAACTTCTCAAGGTGGGCCCATCTATATGCATCCAGAGAATCTCCCATCCTTCCTTCGATGCTTTGTAGGTATGCGCCTGATAACAGTCAAGCAAGGCAATGCTGCCTGTCCCCACCGATCTGTATTCGCCTCCTTGCAGTACATACCCAGAACCGGAGAGTGTGTAGATCAACAGGAAACTGTCATAGCGCTGTCGCGCAACAAGATATTCAGCACTGCAATGGTAGTGACCAATGCAGAGCAAGTAATAGAAAAGGGACCGTGCACGACTGCTGGCACTATAAAGGAAAATTTTTGAAGGTTCTAATACCCCAGGACTATGGTAATTCATTGTTACAACCTAACTAAATGTATTTTACTCGATACTTCATATATGATAATAGTCCATGTTTATGAGAAACACAATGCAGAAGAAAAGAGCAAGAAATCAAAATCAATGAGCAACTTTTCTTAATACGTATCCACTATTCCCTGCTACAATGGCAGGCAGGAGGATACTCTCATGCACGCAAGAATCTGGGAAGAAATAGTAACAATACCCACCTACACGGTCGGAGAGCCCAATGCAAACCCTATGTTCTTTGAGAACAGGGTCTATCAGGGCAGCAGTGGGAAAGTCTACCCCTACCCGATTATTGAAACAGTCGGAGATACCAAGACTGACCAACCGTATACTGCTATATTCCTAGAAAACGACTATCTGAAAGTTATGGTGTTGCCGGGTCTTGGAGGACGGATTCACCGAATTCTGAACAAGACAACCGGAGAGGATGCTGTTTACTACAATGAGGTAATTAAACCTGCCTTGGTAGGTCTCTTGGGGCCTTGGATCAGCGGCGGCATCGAATTCAACTGGCCCCAACATCACCGTCCAACCACCTTCATGCCAGTTGATTACCAGACTAAGGAAGATACTTCCAAGCACTCAGTCAGTATCCAACTACATGACACTGACAGGATGTATGGCACAAAATCCACGGCCACCATCACCCTCTATGAGGACAAGGCCTATGTAGAGATCTCCGGTCAGTTGTACAACCCCACCCAGTTCCCCCAGACCTTCCTCTGGTGGGCGAACCCAGCCATTGCAGTGAATGACCACACCCAGTCCATCTTCCCTCCTGATGTACATGCTGTCATGGATCATGGCAAACGAGATGTATCGACTTTCCCGATAGCCACAGGCATCTACTACAAGCATGATTATCGTGAAGGAATTGATATCTCTCGCTATAAGAACATACCGGTTCCCACTTCCTATATGGCTTACCATAGTGACTATGACTTCGTGGGAAGCTACGATCACCAGAGGCAGGCAGGTATTCTCCATGTTGCCGACCACCACATCTCCCCTGGCAAGAAACAGTGGACATGGGGCTGTGGGGACTTCGGCAAGGCATGGGACAGGAATCTCACTGATGAGAATGGCCCCTATGTAGAATTGATGACTGGAGTCTTCACCGATAACCAGCCTGACTTCACGTTCCTCGAACCTGGAGAGGAAAAGACATTCACCCAGTATTTCCTTCCCTACAAGCAGGCACCCAGGGTAATCAACGCTACCAAGGACGTAGTGCTCTCCCTGGAGGGACACACAAACCTCTCACTCTATGCAAGCAGCGCCGTATCCATACAACTTTTAGTAACATCATCATCTGAGGAAGTGCTTCTTGATGAACAGATCATACTCAAGACAGCTGAATGCTTCCAGACAACGTTGCCAGAGGCAGCCCATACCATATCGCTCTACACCAACGATGGAGAGCGATTGCTTTCCTCAAGCATACAAACTAGAGAACAAGCACCCGATATTCCCGAGCCAGCGAAAACTATTCCTGCCCCTGAATACATTGAAACCGTGGAGGAGCTCTATCTAGCTGCAGTACACCTGGAGCAGTATCGGCATGCTACCTTCAGAAGTGAACCCTACTATCAGGAAGCACTCAAGCGCGATCCAATGGACTACCGTAGCAATACAGGATATGGCGAACTCTTACTCAAGAGAGGGTTGTTTGAGAAAAGCGAGAAGCTCTTTAGGACGGCCATCGAGCGTGCAACCAAGCACAGCCCCAATCCAATCGACAGCAAAGCCTACACCCTTCTCGGTCTCAGTCTGTTCCACCAAGCACGCTATGAGGAATCATATGATGCCTTCTACAAGGCTATCTGGGACGGAAAACAACAGGAACAGGGTTTTCTCTACCTAGGCATCCTGGAACTGAGAAAAAAGCACTATAGTGAGGCAGTAACCTTCCTGGAGAAGTCCCTCATCAGAAACAGCCACAACCTGAAAACACGTGATTACCTTGCTTTTGCAGAGTTACAGCAAGGAAACAGAGAGAGGGCAGAAGAGCTCATCAGAGAGACACTTGAGATCGATCCGTTTGATGCACTTGCGCACGATTTACTGGCTGATGAAGAAACAGATACGAAAGATACCACAAGTATACATGACGTTTGCTCCCTTGGTAGCTATCGTTTCCTTACCCTCGCTGGCTTGTATGCAGAGATTGGCATGTATGAGAAAGCTTTCGCCCTCCTCCCACGAGAGGAAGTTACCAATCCCATGATGCTCTACTCAAAAGCCCACTACAGCACGGACCCCAAGGAAACAGAAAGCCTCCTAACACAGGCCGAAGCCCTTCAGGACAGCACATATTTCCCAAACACCCTTGATGATTTGAAGATCCTTACAGCACTTGCAAGTACCCATAAGAACCTTTGGAAAGTGCATTATCTCCTCGGTACGTACTGGTATGATAAACGGGAACACGAACGAGCAAAAGAATCATGGGAACAAGCCAACAAAAGCAACACAGAACATGCGAAGACGCTTCGCTGTCTCTCCTTGGTATATTTCAACCAGGAAAGAGACCAGGAGAGAGCAAGACTGGCCCTTGAGCGTGCTTTCTCTCTGGATTCTGAAGACGACCGCCTACTCTTTGAGCTCGACCAGCTGTATAAGAAATGTGGAAAAGAACCGAAAGAGAGAAAAGCCTTCCTGGAGCAGCACCTTGATTTGGTATTCCGCCGTGATGATCTGATGATTGAGTACATCACGCTGTTGAACCTGACAAAGAACTATAAGAAGGCACGTGAACTTGAGCTTTCCTATAGTTTCCATCCTTGGGAAGGCGGGGAAGGCAAGATTGCAACCCAATATGTCATTACACAGGTGGAGTTGGCTAAACAGCAGTCTGATCCTGAAAAAGCAAAAGGCCTTTTGAACCAGGCACTTACCTACCCTGAAAATCTGCATGAGGGCAAGCTTGAGGGAAACAAGGACAATGAGGTGCATTACCTATTGGGGTGCCTCTATGAGCAAGAAAAAAACCATGAGCTTGCAGAGCATCATTGGAATCTGGCAACACGTGGATTGCTGACTGCCAGCGGAGCAATGTATTACTACGACCAGAGTCCTCATCAAATTCTCTACAAGGGCCTCGCACTACGAAAGCTTGGAAGAGAACAGGAAGCAACAAGCAGTTTTGATGAGCTCTTGAGGTATGGCAAGGAACATATGGATGATGAGGTGAGCATTGACTACTTCGCCGTCTCTCTCCCTGATCTCCAGGTATTTACTGAAGACCTATCAAAGAGAAACAGAATTCACTGTCTCTTCCTCATTGGCCTAGGCAACCTAGGCAAGAACAACAACAAGGAAGCAGAAGTGGCGTTTAACAAGGTGTTAGAGATGGACCCTGGGCATAGTGAAGGGAGGAGGATGGTGTAACATACATCTAACCGAAGCTACCCATTAGATATGACTTATCACACCCGCAATTGAGGCTCCCATAAGGGAGCCCCCAATTATTGGTCAGTTATTAATTAACTGTGTTGCTGCTGCTTTATCGATGTATAAATACCAATCTGGATGCGTTTTCAACAGTGTGGCAGGGACCATAGGATCAACCTTACCTGTGACAGTATTATACACAGCTTCAGCTTTCACCGCATGAGGTACTGCTGAAACAATATGCTTTGCTTCCATGATCTGTCTCGGACACATCGTAATTGCTTGGGTAGGCACTTCCTCCAGTGAAGAGAACCAACCTTCCCCTACCTGCTGATGTTTACAGCGATCATCAAGGTTAACCACTTTATAGGCTACAGTTGTCTCAAAATCTGCAGGGGGATCATTGAATGCAATATGTCCATTCTCACCAATTCCTATTACGCCCACATCGACAGGCTTCATTCGAAGCTCTTTCGTCAGTGATGCAATATTAGCTTCCACATCACCTTCTCCATCAACAAAATAGGCTGCCTTCAATGGGAGCTTTGAAACAAATCGTTCTTTCAGATATTTCCTGAAACTGGCAATATGGCTTTCAGGTAAAGCTACATACTCATCAAGGTGGAACATTTCTACTTTGCTCCAATCAACATCTTCCCTGGTCAGTGCATCCATTGTTTCAAATTGACTGGCTCCAGTGGAAAGAATAATCCTTGCTTCACCTGACTCCTCTATAGCATTACGAAGAAAACCCGCTATCTTTTCTGCAGCCTTTCTTCCCAAATCCTGTGGGGTATCCGCGATACTGATAGTGATACTCATACTAAAACATCCTCCTAATCCAGCATTCATGCATGGACTATTTGTATTTCCATTCCTGAGACAAAAACTCGTTTCATGGAAATGGATTGATCAAAGACAAGCAAGTCAGCCTGTTTTCCAATTGCAATCGAACCAGTCTCCTGGTCTAATCCCATAAACCTTGCAGGAAGCAATGAGGAAGCTTTCACTGCTTCCTCCAAAGAAAGCCCAACTTCCGCCATAAGAACCCGAACCAGACGATCACAAGTTGCCACGCTTCCTGCGAAACAGGTTCGGTCTGGCATTTTTGCAATACCATCCTCAACGAATACAGGGGTTCCTTCCTGTTTTGGACCGAGAATCGAAGGGCCTGGACCCATACCGGCAGCACGCATGCTGTCCGTAGTTGCACATATTTGGTCATGGTCCTTGCATTTATAGATCAATCTTAGAAGCGGGCCTGGTAAGTGCATCCCATCGGCGATAACCTCAAGAGTAAGGCCATCAATCAGATACCCACTCTCAATCACTCCCAGGATTCGCATCCCATCCTTTCTTGTCAACGAAGACATCGCAGAATAAAAGTGCGTCAAATGGTTAACTCCATGGTCAAAAGCCTCACTCATTTCTTCGTACGTCGCACAAGTATGTGCTGCAGAGACATGAATGCCTTCATTTATAACCCTATCAGCCATTTCGAGCGCTCCAGGGAGTTCTGGTGCCAAGGACCATCTCAGGATTGTTCCTTGGGAACGTTCCAGTATATTCATATAGTGTTCTGGAGCGGGGAGTCTGAGATGATTTTCCTCCATGGCTCCTTTCTCTTTATGACAGAAATAGGGCCCTTCAAGATGTAATCCAGGAAGATGCGGCAAAACCGCTTCAGATTTCTTTATGGTTTGAAATATCGAGAAGGTCTTGAATAGAGACTCATCCGACGAAGCCAATGTCGTTGGCAACAAAGTGGTCGAACCATACTGCAAATGTGATGCGGCAGCACCTATAAAAGCTTCCTCTGTCCCATCCATATAGTCATGACCACCGGAACCATGGGTGTGAATGTCAACAAAACCAGGACTTAGATAGAAACCAGTACAGTCATATACCTTACTCGCATATTTACTGAAGACATCAGGCACCGGCATGGGGCCGAATGCCATGATCAAACCAGATTCCTCAACGAGATATGCATCTCGGAGTATTGAATCTTCGAGTATAATCATTGCACTTGTAAATAGTTGCATTACTTACCCTCCTTGCCTAGCAAAATATTATTACGAGGTTATTCGTATTCGGCTAGATTCTGTGCAACATACCGGTCGGTGATGGAACGAATGCTCTGGACTGCTTGCTCAAGCCTATCAGCACTGCTGGATGCAACTTCCCAACGAGCCATTCCTTCTTCACTTCTACTGATACGCTGGGCAACCTGCAACCAATCTCCCTGTAAATTTGTACCAGCATCAATATGCTCTGGAAGTCCACAACGCATTAATATTGCATCTAAATCCTCCCCATCTTCCATCGATTTGAAAATTTCCAGTCCTTCTTTCCGGAAAGCAGTCTCAACCTCAGCAACGACAGGCTCAAGATACACATCACTAAAGAAGTGGCACGGCCATTCACGTTCTCGGTGAATACTTTCCTGCATTTTCATGGCTTTTTCGTACTGCTCAGGATAACGACTCCACATCTTTGCTGTAAGAAGCGTGAAATAAAGGGTATTTTCCGTAGCTGCAAAACCCTTTGAATAATCATCAAGATCGAGAGGAAAATTCATGTAGTAGTGAGCAGACTCCTCACTCGCAACAAAATATTGCTTGCCAAGATTCTTTCGGAGTGCTTCCTTGATAAAGGAATGCCCATTCCTGATAATGTGAACATCCATGCCTGTTTTTGCTTGTTGGACGATGGAAGGAGGATTGGCTTTAACATCGTAGTACATATTGGGCGACCAAGGAGAATTCCCAAAGTAACCACTTCTATGTACCTGTTTGAAAAATGAAAGTATCTCTGGAATCAATAATGAAAGATTGAAGGATGGTGTCATCTGCACTCCATGGCTATCCATTACATCCATCCTGTCGCCATCGCCATCGAAACAGAATCCAAAGTCAAAGCGTTCATTACGCATCAGCTCCCATGTTGGTTTGATGCTCTCAAGAATAATTGGATTCGGATCACCTGCAGGAAACCTCCCATCCGGTACCAGATTCCGTACCCGTACCTTTGCTCCTGCATCTCCCAATGCCTCAGCTACCTCTGTACCAGCAGCTCCACACAGGAAATCGGTGAGGATGGAAACATCTTGCAGGCTATTCTCTTCAACACCAGCTAGCTTAGATGAGTAAGCAATATATTCATCAAGATACCGATGAATGGTTATCTTCCCTCTTTTCATTGGAGAGAAATTGCAGGGTTTCCCTTCGCAATACAACTCTCTGATGCAAGAAATGCCACCTTTTGGGCCACTTCCCATAGCCAGCGTTTGTAATCTTGGAGCCATAAGCTTCATCCCAATGTAAGCTCCCGGGTTATGACTTGCTGTAAACATAACTCCTGCAGCATGAGGGTGTTGCATGCAACTGTAATAAAATTGGCATGTGGAAACCTGGAGCGGGTTAACACTGACATTAAGACCAGCTTGAGCAAAAACATCGATGGCAATTTCCATCAAGGCAGGTGCAGCGAGACGTGCATCACGCCCAATCACAACCTGCTCAACCTGTAGAACTTCAACCAAGTATCTGCCGACGGCATGTACAAGTCTCATCATCAACGCAGGTTGTAACGCTGCACTCTTCGTGCGTATATCATACGCTTTGAACATGCTGGTATTTAAAGCTATCTTTTCATTATCCGACAATGATTCATAGACCATGTTTCTTATCCTTTATATATTTATCCAACGTCTCAATAATCAACAAGAGCATTCTTAATATGTGATACGGATCCTTTACCGGGAGAGCTACCACTTTCTCTTCAGGCGTACCATCACGCTTCCGTATCTGTACCCACTCCTTACCCGATTCACCAGGAAATGTTGAAAAGGTATATGCTTTGAGCTTCTTGTACCAAGAAAAAAATGTTTCATCTGCCGTTTCAAGGTAGAGTCGTAGACTTGCATAGATCGCTTCACTATGAGGCCACCAAAGCTTGTAGTCCCAGGTATCTGCAACGAGACGTGCAAATGATGAACCATCCATCTCACCGGAAACCTTGCCCCCATCTTGGTCCACAAAACGGAACAGGCCGCCATAATCGCTATCCCAACCCAAGTCCAAAGCAGTTGTAACAATCTGACCCAGTTGCATATGATACTTGGGATTGAGTACATCTAAGCAGAACCACATACTCTCTACCGTATGTCCAGGATTGCGATGTCTCTCGAGTAAAGATTCATTCTTTCTTTCACTCAAAATCACTTCCTGTACCTGCAAGGTCTGCTTATCGACAAATCTCTCAAGAATCGTATGGGCAAAATGTTCAGCCTCTTGTGCAAGGCCACTGGCCTCCTCAGGAAAAAACTCCATCAATGCCAGGGAAAGCTCATGCGCTGTGTTACAAAGTATCATTTGCACCGAGTGAGCTTCTGCTCCTGCAGGAAGTGGATATGGTTCAGTTTTCACTATCCCACCAGACAGTACTTTCAGCATCTTTCGATACATTAATAATGCCTTATTGGCAATTGAAGCGTCATCTGAAAGAAGTGAATAACGAGCATATGCCATAATCAGAAAGCAATCAGCGTAAAAGCTTGTATACAATCCTTTTCCGGGAATACTTTCTTTCTTCTTGCCTGTACGGTCAAGCAGAAAGGCCGCCACCTCATCCTCTGCAGAAAGCCATGCATGACTATCGAGGAATATATAAAGCTTGTCAGCCGCTTCCCGATACCCTTTCAAACGATCCTCGGACAAACCAACACAGCAAGCAGTACTCTTCACCAGACAGGAAAGGCACCACAGCATCCTTGCCTGTGACCAGGTGAACTTATCTTGGGAAAGCAAGGTCTCACCGTCGTTTGAAAAACAAGTAAAGACACCCCCATACTCTTCATCAAAAGCTTTTTCCCAAAAGGGAAGTACCTGTGAAGCAAGATGGGTCCTGTAAAATTCTAACTCTTTATCCATGCAACAACCCATACTGGTACCAGGAGTAATTCCTGGTACCATCAATCCGATCAGCCCATCTTAAAACTTGAAGCGATGGACTTACCCTGCTTATGGTTCATGAGATAGACGATTATAAATACTACGATTAGCAGAACAACTGAGAGAGCACTTGCTTCCCCGAGTTTTCCATCTGCTACCGCACCATAAATCTGAATGGGAACCGTTCTTGTATTGGAGCTGTACAACAAGATTGTCGTACTCAACTCCTGCAATAACGTTGTGAGAGTAAGAATGGATCCACTGATAATTGCTGGCATAATTAAGGGGACACTTACCCTGCGGAACGTATAGAACCAGTTCGCTCCAGCGATGGTTGACGCTTCTTCCAGTGAAGGATTCAACTGGGACAAGCTAGCAGATACTGATCGGTACACATACGGGGTTCTTCTGATCATGTATGAGATAACAATGATCGTATACGTTCCAGTAAGGCGGATCATGCTACTTCCACTAAAAGCTGACAACAATGCTACCGATACAACGGTTCCTGGCAAAATAAAGGGGGCCATAATTGACATATCAAGCAAAGCAGCACCCTTGGGTTTCTTACGCTCAGTGATATAGGCAATCAAGCTTCCCAAAACTGCTGCAAGAATTGTGGCTAGAATTGACAAGTAGAACGTGTTAAAGAGTTCGTGCCTTGAGTACTGAGGGATCCTAATATAATTTGCCAAGGTAAACCCTTCCGGGAACAAACCAACCCATTTCTCATAGAAAGACATCACGATAATCGTAAGCTGTGGCAAGAGTGAAACAACCAGGATAATCACACAATATACAATTGCAATAATTCGGATTGCCTTACCTTCATGCTGCTTGATTTCCGAGTGGGTTGCTGAAATGGTCTCATACTCATGCCGGTTTATCACACGCTTCTGCAGATACAAGACCAAAGCAGTAATCAATACATTGATAACTGCAATCGAAGCAGCTCCATTAAGATCCCAGAATCCGTTGACACGGAAATAGATCAAGGTGGGCAGTACATACTTGTCACCACCAATGATGGCGGGGATACCAAAATTTCCAATGGAACGAACAAACACCAACAATGCACCAGCACCAAGACTGGGAAGGATCAAGGGAAATGTAATAGTTCTGAAAATATACCACTTACTTGCCCCCATGAGCATGCCAGCCTCTTCAAGCAAGGAATTTGCAGATGCAAAGGCTCCATATGCAAGTTGGAACACGAAGGGATAATACGTTAAAGTCATACAAAGGATCATCCCAAACATGCCGTAGATGGTAGGAATCTCTATTCCCAGTGGTCCAAACAGCAGATTGAGAAAATGTCGTACAACACCCTGGCGTCCCAACAGAATCACCCATGTGAAGGCTCCTACGAATGATGGCATGATAATAGGGAGAATTCCAAGGCTCAGCATCATATTCTTGCCAGGCATTTTGACACGGGCAACAAAATAGCCCATGGGAACTCCAATAACTATACAGAGCAATGTTACTGATAAGCTAACAATGAATGAATTAGCCAATGCCTTCTGGTACATCACACTCTCAAAGAATTTCGTGAACCCTTGCAGTGAAAATGTCCCAGCAATCAACTTGTTCCCAGCAGGCATGAATGCTCTCATTAATGTAATAGCCATGGGATATATAAGGAAGATAGCCATGAAGGTAAGAGGAATTGCAAACACCAAGTAAGGTGTAAAATCCTTCTGCAAAAATTTTTTCAGGCTCTTTTCCTCACTCCCTTTGATATCAATTGGAGGAGTTTGGTTGTTAATACGCATCAGTTTCTCACCTCCGGCAGGAACAAGAATGGAAGGCCTTCTTTTACATGTACATATACCGTGTCATGCTCAACCACCCCTTCAAGCATATACGGCATATCGATTTCCATGGGGGTCTCACTCACATGTTTTTCGAGTACTACTTCATATCGTACAAACTGCCCAAGATGCTGAATAATCTGAACTGTTCCCTTGATAGTATCGGCTATCTTGTCTTTTGATATCTCCAACTGTTCCGGTCGAGCCCCGATGAGCACAGATTCCCCAATGTTAACCTTTTTATTTCCGCTGAATCGGATATTATGTTCTTTCACCGAGACAACTACGTCCGAACCTTCGATGGTTGCACTGCTCTTTCCTGCCAACGTTGCATTGAAGAAGTTCATCTTCCCGATGAAGTTGGAAACAAATGCGTTGTTTGGCTTGGTGTACAGCTCATTTGATGAACCGATCTGCTCAACAACTCCTTTACGTAACACAGCTAGCCTATCACCAATTGCCATTGCTTCTTCTTGGTCATGCGTAACAAAAATTGTGGTAATATTGGTTGCCTTCTGGATTCTTCTAATCTCTGCACGCATATATCGACGCAGTTTGGCATCAAGGTTGGCTAGAGGTTCATCAAGAAGAAGAATATCAGGATCATACACAAGAGCACGCGCAATAGCCACACGTTGCTGCTGGCCTCCGGAAAGCCCAGTCGGTGAAGGGTTTCTTTTAAGCTCTTCTGTGAGCCCTACCAGTTCCATTACTTCGGTGACTCGTCTCTTCACTTCTGCTTCAGGAGTCTTTCGTACTCTCAATCCATATGCAACGTTCTCAAAAATATTCATATGCGGATAGAGTGCAAAGCTTTGGAATACCATACCGATGTTTCTCCGAAAAGGAGGAATCAAGGTCATATCCTTGTCACCATACATAATCTGTCCACTTGAAATTGATTCAAGTCCTGCCGTAGAACGTAACAATGTTGTCTTGCCACATCCAGAAGGTCCAAGGAGGCAAAAGAGCTCACCAGGTTCAATCGTAAATGATACGTCGTTCAATGCGTGCACAGGATTCTTTGATTGTTCACCGAAGATTTTATTTACATTCTTATATGTCAGATTAAGACTCATGGCAGATAGGTACTCCTTCAATTTATGGAATTCCTGCCTCAATGAAATGTTTGTTTATTGAGGCAGGAACATTTGATTACATCATGTTAGAAAAATCATCAATCAGCTGTTCTTTGATTTCTTTGGCTTCAAGGTCATCATATGGGAATAGCTTGATTTCATTCAGTGCAGGAAGATTAGCAGGACCTGGAAGTTCCTTGCTTACTACACGACGATTTCGCGTTGATCTGACAATCTCATAGGCATCATTGCTTGTCATGAAGTCCATGAACAATTTTGCTGCTTCTGGGTTTGGCCCATTAGCGATGATTGCTGTCGCATCAAATCGGGCACCGGTTCCTTCTTCAGGATACACATAGGTTACAGGAGCGCCTTCCCCAATATACTTTCCGATATTGGATTCTCCGGTGACAGTTACTGCATACTCACCACGTGCAACCGACTCAGGTCCTGTAGTTGAACTAGCAGTGAAAACTGCACTCTTTGCCAGTTTTGCAAGGAAATCGTTGCCATATTGCTTGTAGATCATGTACACCTGTGCATATGCTGATCCAGAAAGAGCAGGATTTGCCAGAATAATCTCACCCTTGAATTTAGGGTCGATGAGGTCAGCCCAACTCTTGGGATATTCAGAAGGATCAAGCAGATTGGTATTCACCATGAATGCCTGTAAAGGCATTGAAGTACCATAAAATCTAGGTACATCAGCACCATCACGTACCGAGGCATCAATCTTGTCATGATTAGCTGACTTGTAGGGTGCTAGGTAGTCATATGCAAGTTCCATATTCTCTTTTGCAAGCATCAAGAGAATATCCCCCTCGGGCTTGGGCTGTTCTGAATAAAGTCGGTTCACCAACTCACCGGAACCTGCACGAATCACACTAACCGCAATTTCGGGATGCAACTCATTGAATTTCTGTACCAGTGCTTGTGCTTCATCTTCACTAGCACCACTCCAGACAGTAAGACTGTCAACTTTTCCTTCACCTTCCTGAGCACCTTGTGCGAACAGTGGGGTAAACAACAGAACGAGACAAACCAGCATTAAAAATGCTTTCTTCATACGTAGTCCTCCTATGTTTGTTATGTTCTAAAACAAAGAACATTAGCAGGTACTAGTATAAGAGCGAGAAAAGCAAAAACGCAAGAATTATTTTTTCTTTTTTGCTTTTAAATTTTCTAAAAGAGAATAATGCAACATATTTAGCAAAGTTACACAAGAACACGCAAAAAACTTCTGTCATCAAAAGAACAATTTCCAGGAAAAAGCGGTTTTGTTGCTCGATTTTTGAACACCATCAAAGGATCTTCCTCTAACTGTTTCTGCAAATACTGCTCAGTCGCTTCAAGTGTTGGAAACACTTGGGGATAGCCATCGCTTGCCAATACGACTTCCACTGTATCGTGAGGCAAATCAAGCACCTGCACACTCTCCATGTCAGTAAAAAACCCATCCAAAACCGAGTAGGAGTATGAGAGGGAAGGATCACTGTTCTGGAAAACCGTCTGTAACTTCATGAGCGAAGCAAGTTTCTGTTGAACTGGTTGAGGATCCAAGAGAAGTTCTTCTACGGTGACCCCATTAGCGAGCTCGTACTCGACCAAAAGAGCCCTGACTCCTTCCATTAATGTATCAATTGCCTTATGTGATGTAACAAGCGTATCATTAATCAACGCCTGACAGTCTCCTAATACCCATACTTGTCGATGAGCAACACTGACAATGGCTGCATATGCTGAACACCGACTTTCCTTGTCAGCTTCAAATTCACACTCCCGACCAATGCCTCGGTACCATGTGGTGATGGAATCATTGAGGACCTGGAACACCTGTGGCATCGACTCATTACCTTGCAATGATTGCAAGCCCTGAAGAATGCACTCCTTGGCAATAACTCCGCTACTTTTAGGAACCCCTTTAATCGGCTTTCTGCTGGTACAACCATCCACGACTGCAGCGAAATGATCATTGAAGAACAACGCATCCTCGCAGAGTTCAGGAACCCCTCTTTTTGACCTCAGAAATTGTTCAAGAAGTTGCATAAGAATCTCCCAAAGAAGCGAGTTCCTGCAACAGAAAATCAGTATTGTGATGAAGAGCCTCAACAGTTTCCAATACAAGATTTGCTTCACTGTTGGTAAGTATCTGCAATACCTCACGAATGGGGAATCCATGACGATCAACAGAATGATGGTCATCCGAGAACATACTTTTTTCCACATCTGTTGTATTGCTATGGAGGTGACAGTTCACGACCTTTTGGGTTTTAATAATTTTTTCCAATGATTCCAGATAAGGGAATCCATATACAGCACTGGAGATCCAGAGATGCCCAACATCAAGACAGAGGTATATATCCTGAGAGATATTCGCTAACGAAATCATTTCTTCTGGTGTCTGAAATAGATAACCCACCCTAGGGTTGAGATTCTCAACTGCAAGTCTCACACCGTATGACTTTGCAAGCGTTCCTACATCTTTCAGCTGTTCTATTGCCTGTTTTACATGGTGTTGATACACAGGCTGGGTGCAATAATCTGACTTGCATATTGAACCTTTCTGTTGCCCAATAAAGGGCTTGAACATGGGTCTATCAAGCAAGCGGGTCCGCTCCTCGTTTGCAGCAGGAATTGGTTGATCACAAGCATACCCTGGATGAAGGACCATGACATTAGCACCATACTGTTGTGCTGTTTGCAGGCTTTCCTCTACCGCCGCGTAGCTCTCCTGTAGAACCTGAGGGTCATGACTACCAAAATTGGGAAATATGGGTAGAGAGGGACAACAGGCATGGACTGAGGCTACTCTTCCCTTAATAAACGGTGTGACAGCCTTCAGGAACTCTCTATCCATTTTGTATGAGAGTTCATAGAGCATTGTTGGGTATTTCTTGGAATGTTCAGCTATTTCCTGAACACTTCCAAAGCCTACGAGAGAGACTACCTGCTTATTCTTCATGATTCTGCTCATCTACGGTGAGAACTTTTACCCCTAGAGCTTCGATTGCTGATCGAATTTCCATATCAATTGTATCAGTAAACAGGTAGTCTATGGAGGACCAATCACACACCTTTGCAAGTGAGAGATGTTCCATTTTTGAACTATCAGCCAAGAGGCAAACCTTTGAAGCACTCTGAATCATTGTCTGCTTGGTGTCTGCCTCAATCAGATTGGTGCAGAATACCCCATATTTGGAACTATACCCTGCAGCACCAAGAAAACACCAATCAGCATGAATATTGCGATAAAATTCCTTTGATAGATTACCCATCAACCCCATTGATGGCCGACGTAGAATTCCACCCGCCATGAGGAGGTCAACTTTCTCTGCATGCATCAGTTCCTGCATAACCAGCAAGGAACTCGTGGTTACAGTAATAGAAAGATTCGAGATATAATGGGCAATATGTAATGTAGTACTACCGTTGTCTATAATAATGGATTGCCCTGTTTTTACAAATGAGGCTGCCAAACGAGCTACTGCTCTCTTCTGGTCAGTATATTCATTGATGGTCTGTGTGATAAATCGAGAACTTCCGTGTTTCTCAGGCGTTATCGCTCCACCATGGGTACGTACAAGCACCCCTTTATTTGCCAAATCATCAAGATCATTGCGAATAGTAACCTTGGAAACTCGTAATTCCTCTGCCAACTCAAGGACCTGTACGGATCCTTCAAGGTCTAATTTGGCAAGAATGTGCTTCTTTCTAGCTCCAGGATTCATAATATCAACCTCATTGTTCTTCTATAGAACAAGTGTAATTTTATTTTCTCAATTTGTCATCCCTTTTCTTTTCAAACATAAAACTTTTCTTTTTTTGTCTTTTCTATTGATATCCTTGAAGGCCAACTCATCAAACTTGAGATATTGTAGGGATAAAGCACACTGCACGTGCATTTTTCCTAACAATAGGTAGAAATAATGAACTTCCACTCATGTACGTAAGAAAAGCAAGCCACACTGTCGATATACTTCCAATCATATATTCTTATCCTGATTTAAAAGGAAGAAGACCTTCACCTTATCTTTGGCTATTCACCCATATTTCGCACAGCAGGTGCTTCGAAGAAAACAAAAGGAATCATTAAGCAACATAATGATCTTAGTTTGAACGCGACTAACTGGGTGCAGTAGATCCTACTCCACTCTCACCCCATCATCAGTCTTGCAGAAATGGACAGAGAAGATGTCCTTGTATTGAGGGAACTGCTGTAGGTATTCTCTGGTAACCTGTTCCTCTATCTCCTTCTTATACGCTGGATCTATGAGAGCCATGCAGCACCCTTTGAACCCTGCACCACTGAACCTGCAACCATAGATACCAGGGACATGTTCAGAAATCTCATAGATTGCCTTAAGCTCAGGGGACCCTGTCTCCCAAGCGTGGATGGAACTGTATCCGGAAGCAAATACCAACTTTCCGAAGGTCTCCAAATCTCCTTCCTTCCAAGCCTCAATACCTTTCTCCACCCGATCCATCTCTGTGAAGTAATGCTGAGCACGCTTTGCGAACACCTCAGGAAGTTGGTCTCTGAACTCATCATATACAGTGGCAGGAACGTCCCTGAGTCTTGTATCCTTGTAGAGGCCATACTCAATCCCAGCAAACGCTTTCAGGCTGTATGCAGCGCTTTTTGCCTCATCAACCCGTGTGTTGTAACCACTTCCCAAAACTCGGGAAACACCTGAGTAGAAAATGACTATCTCAAACTTGGGAAGAGAAGGAGAAGAAGGAATCAGGGAGAAGGAATCGTCACGGGTATCGAGAGCCAAGAGATGTTGCTTTTTGCAAAGAACCTCACATGATTGGTCGAGCTTCCCTACATTAATCCCTACATACCCATTCTCAGCAAACAGTGCTGTCTTGATCAACTCGGAGGCAGAGAGCTCTATACCATTTGCCAGACAGAGTGCATTGATATAACACAATACCACCGCAGCAGAAGAAGAGAGCCCCCCGATGGGAAGTGTCCCCTTGATCACACCCTTGATACCATTCTTCAATTCATAGTTCTGGGAAAGTGCAAAGGCCGCACCCTTGGCGTAATCACCCCAATTTCCCTGCCGCTCCCCAATATCCTGCAAATCAAAAGAGACGTGCTCGGGAAAGTTCATGCTGTCGATATTAACCGCTCCATCAGTGGAAACAAGGAAACGAAGGTATACACCCTTATCCAAGGCAAACCCGGTAATAATGCCATACTGGTGGTCAATATGAGCACCCAGGGGGCATACCCGGTAGGGAGCATAAGCTGTGTGAATGTCTTTCTTCTCTGCCCAAGGGTACAAAGAGGTGAATTGTTTTTCTAAGGAATGTGGCATGGTAATCTGTTTCCCCTTATGAATATCTCTCGTAGTGTAACCCACTTTTAAAGCTCATGGTACAAATTTATGCGAAAAGCAGGAGGCCCGCTAGGCGTAGCGAGCTACTATTTCTTCGGTCCCTCATACTCCGTTTTCACTTGCTCATAATCATCGAGGTTCCCTATATCCCACCGCTTGCTTGGCATTGGATATGCATAGACAGATGTCTGATTGCACAGCCAGGAAATGAAAGAACCCGGTGCATCAGTGTTACAGCCAGCAGCAATTGCCTGCTTGATCTTGGGGATATCCTCCTTCTTGTAGACATAGAAAGGAGGTACTGCCCAGTGGCTCTTTGGCTCCTTGGGCTTCTCCTCCATCAGGATAACCTTGTCTGAATCATCGATGGAGGCCACCCCGGTTCTCTGGAGCCGGGGGATGGAAGGTTCATAGTGACGCATGATACAGGTACCTTGCTTCTCACTGAAGAAGGACACAAAACCCGAGAAAGAGAAGTCGAGAAGATTATCTCCCGCCAAGACCAACAGGTCCTCCTTGAGGTCCAGCTGGTCGATGGCAAACAGGATGTCCTTCACTGCCCCCAGTCTATTCTCATTGCTGGTTGAGCCATCATCGAGAATGGTAATGGGATGAGAGAGTGAAGCACTTTCCTTCCAAGAGACAAAGCGGTCATAGAACTTATGGTTTGAGATTACGATATAGTCAGTAATACCAGAGATGGTATCGACATCAGAGAGAATCCAGTCCAAGACACTCTTTCCCTGAACCGGCAACAAGGGCTTGGGGAAGTTCTCGGTCAGAGGATAGAGCCGGGTAGCATAGCCGGCGCAGAGGATGAGACAGTGCATATAATACAGACCTCACAAGTATAGATGTCCTCTATCTTACCACACCCGCACTGCAAGAGAACGTGTTTTTTATTTCTTCTGATACCGCTGCTGCCCTGAAGCACCCTTATTGCCGACCGATATCTTGTACATAACCATCTCAATCTACACCGTTGCATAGGGATTCATATAGGAACCTCTAGGCTTTTCGTACTGGATGCCGAACAACAGTTTTTAGGGTGTCTACACTACCTTTACGAGGATCGGAAAGGTAGATCTCATGATGAAGGCGTGTTGAGCTGAAGTCTGGCACATACCCTTCCTGTAAGGCAAAGGCATGCATAGAATCAATGGTCGTCTGTTCACTATCATAAGAACCAATGTGAAGTGCTTGGACGCAGAGTCCTTCCGTATAGGTACGATACAAAACCCTTGAACAATCGATTCCTTTCTTCCGAAAAGCCTCTTCCTTGGCCCAGTCCACATCCTCTTCCTGTATAAAATCAGGTATTCTGATTATGGAAATGAAGGATAGTAGATCTTTTCTTGTAATATCGAACCCTTGGCTTGTTCCCTTCTGGAACCACAATCCCTCAAGAGGGGGAACAACATATTCGAAGAAGCCCTCGATCTTGTATGTACTTTTATAGCTCATTTTCAGGGTATAAGCCACGGTATAGAGTTGCTGTACTACCTGTTGGTACACCCCTCCCTCTTCATTTGGATCCCCGTCCCCTTCTGCTGCGATAAACTGTAGATCAGGAATGGTTATGAGGCTGGGGCTCTGTTTCGGAAGATAGAACTCTCGATATTCCTTTTTAAAATCATACGCCATGAAAAGCCTTCCTTAATCAATATGTATATATGGTAGCAGATGAAACTTGTCACCTTCTGTCAGGTATTGTACATACAAGCAATCTTCTTTGCCTGATCAAGCAAGGCCTGCCGTAGCCACTGAGGGGAGAGCACTTCAACACCGGCACCAAAGGAAAGCAGGTATCCCTCCAACCATTGGCCAGAAGGAAGCGTTGAAGTGACTACCAATGATCCATCCATTTCCTTATGTATTGCAGAAGGAGCAAACTCATCATAGACCCTGAAAGCCAGTGAAGGAGAGAAATGCAACCTGACTCCCATCATCTCAACATCTCTCCGGTTCATGATAGCGGGATACTCCATCCTTTCAAATGATTTCCCGGTGCTCTTAATGCGTACAATTCTGCTGAGTTTGAAAATTCTGAAAGCTTCCTTGTCACAGTCAAAACCCTTGAGATACCAGGCATAGGATTTGAACAGAAGACACAATGGACGAACTCTTCGATTGGTGTGCTGCCCTTGAGCGTTGTAATACTCCAGCTCAACCTCTTCAAGACAGAGAATTGCTTCCTTGAGCAAAGCAAAGCGTTGGGGATCCCAGGCCCCTCCTCCCCACTGTGAATACTCCACCTCCAACCAGTGGTCCTGTTGCATTTGAAAGAGCGAGGAGAGTTTCCGTAGAATCGCATCTGCGTTTCTCCCCACAAGCTGAAGGCTTTCGAGTGATGAGAGAATCATTTCCCTCTCCTCACCACTAAGCAGAGCTTTCTTGAGGGTGAACCCTTCCATTAGCTTGATACCACCACCTCTCCCTTGCGTTGTATAGACAGGAATACCTGCTTCAGAGAGACGGTCAATATCCCGATAGATGGTTCTCAGAGAAACTTCCATTTCTCTCGAGAGATACTCAGCCGTACAGGATTCATGATCCATGAGATAATAGAGAATTTGAAACAGACGGGACTCTTTCATTACACCTCCATGCGTATAAACCTGACATGCTATGGCAAGTTTATATGATAGAATACCATCAGGAAATGGGAGAAGGAAGAGGGGGCAGAGTGCATGCACTTCATACAGGCAAAAGGAATTCTTTCTGAGAGAAATGGTATGAATATCTATCGGGGCTGTACTCATGGATGCATCTATTGCGATTCACGAAGTTCTTGTTATCACATAGACCATCTCTTTGAAGACATCGAAGTTAAGGCCAATGCCATAGAGCTGCTTGAACAGAAACTCAAATCCAAACGCCATCCCTGTATGATTTCCACCGGTTCCATGACAGATCCATATATCCCGCTTGAAGAGAGGATCGGGAATGTACGTAAAGCAGCATCCCTTATCCATGCACATGGCTTTGGTTTTTCGGTAATTACAAAGTCGAACAGGGTACTCAGGGATTTGGACCTACTTAGGTCCATCAATGAGAAAACCAAATGCGTCGTGCAGATGACACTTACCACGTATGATGAGGAGCTATGTAGAAAACTTGAACCAAATGTCAGTACCACAAGAGAACGATTTGAAGCCTTACAAATATTGCATGAGGCCAATATTCCCACCATAGTTTGGCTCAGCCCCATTCTCCCGTTCATCAATGATACCAAGGAAAACATTGAAGGAATCCTATCTTACTGCATCAAAGCAAAGGTAAAAGGAGTCCTATGCTTCTCCATGGGAATGACACTTCGCCAAGGCAACAGAGAATACTTCTATACACAGCTGGATAAATTGTTTCCCGGCATGAAGGAACGGTACATCAGGACCTACAAAACACAGTATGTTCTCAGCAGCCCAAACAACCAACAACTTATGGAGCTTTTTCATCAAACGTGTGAAAGACACCACATTCTTCATGATAGCAGGGAGATCTTCACCTATCTGGAGAAGTTCCCTTCACCAAAGGAGCCAATACAACTCTCGCTTTTCTGATGGCTATAGTCTTCATTTGAAAACAGGTCAAAACATGAATTCTAAACACAATAGCCTTTGTTCAGATTTTTTCCATAGGCCTATCTTCACTTACAAAAAAGAAGGAATCTGTGGTGCAGGAACCCTCTTCCTGAGCCTAGGCTCTGTGATGGCTCACTTCTTCTGATACCGCTGCTGCCCTGAAGCACCCTTATTGCTGACCGTTATCTGGCAGTCATTAGCGCTCACGTAGCTTAAGAACAGGGAACCAAGCAGAAGACGGTCTCCCCGGGGGATCCTGTTCCAGAGGTACCCCTTGAACAGATCCTTTACCAGGAAACTCTCCCCTGGCTTCAGGTTCTTTGCTTCCTTAAGGGCTGTTTCCAATAAGGCATTTATATCTTGCATATACGCTTTCCTTCTCACATTGATATTGTTCTCAATATCAAGTATTGGCGGTTCAAGGGAGAAGGTCAAGAGAGAGGGAAAGACCTGAGTCTCTTGGTTCTGGTTGAGTTGTAATCTCACGATTTTTGGGGCTGAATATGCTACTTCCACAGATGATAAAGGGAAAGGAGTTCTATCAACATCAATGTCTTGTTTCGATGCAGGTGTTATTTGATGACGAAACTGTCACCATATGACAGTTTCCTATAAAAACAGGTTCACTTTAGTTGATTGTTTCCTTCTTTCATTACCACCTCGTTCAGATTCCCTCGCATGCAAAAGTCATCAGTGCCTCCCTTGCATAACAGGAATCAGCTATTGTATTCATGCTCTCTCACCTTCTTTGTTATTTCCTTGAATCATCTTCTTTATCTGCAGCAGCCTGTTTCCTTGCCTGCTTTTTCCTGGCTTTCTCTTGCCTCTCTTCCCACATGTCCCAAAGCCAATCCTTTACCGGTAGTTTCCATTGTTGGTCTTTAGACGGGATATTCTTGATCAGACTCTTGGGATTAAGTCCCATCTGTTTTGCAATGCGGATATCTTCCTCATTCAGCCTGCACAATTTCTTTGCTTTCTTCCACTCTTGTTCTGGAAATGCCACAGTAAAACTCCCTCATGGAATAGGTAATTGATGCCACAAGAAAAGTGAATCCTACATGACCTCATCCCAGTCAAAGGACCTTGTCAGGTCCTTGAAATATGACCAATTCTCTGTAAGGTGGCGATAACGCCCTGCTACAATCCCAGGACTGACCCCCAGTTGCTTTGCCATAGCAATAACCTCTTCTCTTGAGACAATTTGACTAATGGTTTTATTATATGCTTCAGGGATCAAGATATTCGCTGCGAACCTGTCTGCTTCCTGTTCTTGCCAATCAGTACTTCTCTCCTCAGCAATATACAGTCGTTTCTTCTCGCCATGCAGTATGTGGTAGGCTTCATGAAAGAAGGAGAACCAAAAAAGATCTTCTGCTTTTCCTCGAAGGCTAACCAATATCATCGCTTTGGAAGGAGACAACCACTTTGATGCTCCATTCCAAGGGACCTTTTTCATCTCTTTAACTAGGACAAGAGCAACACCAGAAGAAGCACATAACTCTTTCATCCTAGGCAAAAACAGTACAGGTTCACTGGTAGTGAGCTCCTGTATCTCTTTCAATACTGCTTTGAAGCTATCCGTATTATAGGGTGCACATGCAATATCCTGTGCCTGTAGCTCTCCTATCCTAATCCATGCAGAAGCGGCACCTATATTTGTTTCAAAACAATCAGAACGTCTTGCAGCAACTTTTGGGTCCATCCAGACATCCTTCCATGCATCCACACTGGCTACCCCATAGAATCGTAACGATTCGCCTACCATATCTGCCTTTGAGGTAGATGCGTCTATCATACCTCGAACAATCAATTCCTTTGTGGGGATATCCTTCAACCAATCTATACTTTGCTCATAACTTTTCTTCTCTTTGATCTTCCTTTGTTGCTCTTGGTATTGAAGTTCCAAAGTATTCCACATCCGGGCGGGAACACCGGTGACCATTTCCAACCTATCTGCAGTTTCATAGGTAATAGGTTGTATGCCTTTGATGATTCGAACCATGGACTGCTCTGTCAGACCACACCTTGTTGCACACTCCTTCTGTGTCATTGAAAGGGTTTCTAGAACTTCAGCCAAGGTTTCTCCAGGAGCAACTGCATAGTCTGGGGTAAACTGATATGTATGCTTTACTTTTTTCTCATTGTTCATTACATGCTCCTTCTTTGGTTTTTCTTATCATGGGTATCAAGAATAGCTCGAATTTCTATCTCAGTTACCAATTCCTGATCTATGCTCCCATCAGGCTTTATTGGAAGCGGATCTTGTGCAGGAACAAATAGCAGACGGAATGGATAAACAAGATCGACTGAAAATACTCCGCCTTGATTGACGAGCTCATGACATCTAGGAGGAGGGAGATGGGAAATATCCTTGAGTGTGTCAGCTGCTTGCAATTCCATAAGACGTTGCTTCAGTTTCATGCATAACTCTTTCCCGAATGTTTTTCTCATCAATTTTTCTTCAGAACATTGTCTCTGCAACTTCTTCGTCTTGAAATATAGAGTCATTCACCTCACCAAGTCAATAGTATAGTTAACATGATATGTTAATCATAATATCACAGACGAAAGAAAAGTGCAAACTATATGTACCAAGGTAATCGAATAGGTAATCGAATATAGGTCTTTGGATAAAAGTTTTTGCCATAAGATTTTCAAGAAAAAATCATGTAATCATTCTTGCTATGCATATGTAACTGGATGATAGGCTTCCCACCCCATAGATTCTCTTTAGGAAATCTTTGAAGAAAGTCCTTTAATTGGCTATTCAACAACTTGTTGTAAAGTACAATCACCTATCATTGTGATGAGAAGAATCAAATACATGTAACCTAGAAAAGACTCTTCATTGCTTCCACAATCCCTGCATACTCCAACAAGGAATAGGCAATACGCCACATGATGAGGAAGATCAGACTGTAGAGAATTCTCCAGGTGATTGTCCGCTTGAAGAGAGGAGCAAGAACTGCAGCTCCATAGGACAAGAGGAAAAACCAGAGAAAAGACGCCGAAACAGCTCCACCTGCAAAAAGGTACCTACTCTGCCCAACATAGGTACTGCTGATACTTCCTAGGAGCACCACCGTATCAAGATAGACATGGGGGTTCAAGAGAGTAATTGCCAAGGTGGTGAGCACTATCTGGGCTCTACTTGTTTCACTATGTTCAGTCTCCGCTAAACCCTCAACAGGTTTGAGTGCGGTCAACAAGTTCTTTAGGCCATACACAAAAAGAAAGAGAGCGCCTCCGCCGGCAGCAACGGTAAGTAGATGAGGTGATTGGTTGATAAGACTCCCCACCCCTGCAACTCCCAAGGCAATAAGCACTGCATCCATGAGAGAACAGATAAATGCAACAAGAAAACGATGTTGCTTCTTGATACCTTGGGTAAGGACAAACGCATTCTGTGCACCAATTGCGATAATGAGGCTGGCTCCAGTTGCCATACCAGTGAAGTAAGGGAGTTCCATGGCATACAGCGTATACAGAAGTGGCATGGTATGCAAAGCAGGAAAGCTCTATTAAAAGAGAAAAGACGTAGAATTAGGATACCTCATCATTTCTGAATGGGTAGAGGTGATGGGCGCTGGTAGTACATGCTAAAGAGCAAGAAGCAACTTCCTAAATGTATCAAGAATGGAATGAGTAATTTCTGGGTTCAATACGGAAACTTTTTCAGCCACACCCCCTGCTCTAGCTTTAGTAATCTGTCCTGCCTTCACAAGTATTAAGAGCATTTCCAAACCCCAGACAACGGTACCTCCTTCACGTATGCACGCTCTTCTTAAAAGCTTATCATTCGTGATGCAAGTCCATCCTTCCGCAATTACGAAATGTAGACAAGCACAATCCGGCCCTGATAACCCTCCAGAAGCGACCAGATCAATTGGTGTCTCAATAATATGTAGACCTAGTGCTTCCGCACGCTCTGGTGAGAGTTCTTTGACCTCATAGAGAACACGAGTCGGTATGTAGACCTTTGTCCAATATACTGTCAGTTCATGGAGAATATCTTCATCAGCTTCATTAAATCGATGAGAACATTTGCATCGCAAATACAGACGGTTGCTTCCGGCACTGCTCATAACTCCTTCCATGTACGAACAAGAGCTCGCATTTCCATGATAGATAGATTGAGCATTTCACCAGCCCGGCTCATCGATATAATCTCCCTCTCATAAGCCTCTCGCACAAAACGAGCGAAACGCTCCTCCATAAGGTCGCTGAAATCAAGCCCATGAGGGTCCTCTTTTGCAACCAAATCTGGAAATTCTGCTCTCAAGGAATTTGGTTCAAAATATCCTTTTAAATCATGTCCATATCTGTCGAAATAGTCCTGTCGAAACCTGATAATGAGATCAGAATAGGAAGAAGCTTCTTCAATCTGGAACAGTCTATAGAGGATTGTCATATAGCTTACTTTAAAGATTCTCTTTACTTTCAGCACTCTATCAACAAAAGCAAGGCCCCTACTCTCTTCCCACTCCTTTTTAAGTGCGGCTTCGGGTACAAGGAAGGCGCCAGCAAATGCATTTGCCTCATCCTCTTCTTCCTTGTTCTCTACTTCAACACAGTTCTGGTAAGAGGTTTTATGAAGAACTAAGTGCCCTAGCTCATGCGCAATGGTGAATATTTGTCGTTCAATAGAAATCCCTTTCTCAGAATTGACGACGATAGCCGGCCCTCCATCAGCATCACCAACAGAGAGTCCAAATGTCTTTTTAAAACCAAAAGGACGAATTCGTAGCTTAATACCTGCATCTTCCATCAAATCCGAAATATCACAGATGGGCTTATCATTATATATTCCACACATTTCCCTTGCAGTACTCGCGGCAGACGATGGAGTTATCTCCACAATGTCAGAAAAGGCATTCTTTTGATTGGTATCGTTCATTTCATGCTCGAGAAAACAATAGTCAGAAAGCCAGATTGCGGTATCATGCTTCAACTGATCACGTTCAGCTTTCTCTCGTCCACTCAAAGTCTTAGCGGTACGAAATCTGAGTGAATTTAGTTGTGGAGCATCTGCAATGATTGCATTGAATGGAACTGCAAGGGCATCAGCTATCTTAATGAGTGTTGAAGACCTTGGTTCAGATTTGCCATTCAGTAGATTGGATATAGCGGCAGTCCCTAAACCAGTCATGGTGGCGAGTTGCAAAATAGTAACTCCATGGATTTTCATATGCCGGCGAACATTACTTCCAATATCCTTTATACCCATAGCTACCTCCTATTCTCTACAAACAGTATACTATGTGTTTTTCAACAATAATGAATAATACATAGTTTCAAGCATATCATATTCAACCACCCCAGAATTGCAGGAAGGCCTACAACCAATGGATAGTAGTTGAGAGAAGAGGTATTCTATCTAGTAGCAATATATTTCTACTGGCAAAATAGAAAGCCCTCCGTCTAATACATTGGCGGTACACAGATAGTGTGATATGTGTGTTACTGACACATATTTCCATTTGCTTGAAAGCACATACGTACGTGCTCGTACCACCCTCTATTCTTTTGCTTCTATTTCCCAGTAGTCATAGCGCTTATCGCCCAAGACAGAAAAACCTCCCTAAGGAGGCAATATATATAGAAGACTTCCAAGAAAGTCGGCCTTGAATAAAATCGGGCAAGAGCCCTCATTCCTAGGTATGTGTTCTGGATGGAAGTCCTGTACCCAAAGATGAGGGAGAAACGACAAAGCCTGTTCCTGTTTCCCAGATCCGGTACAAAGATCCTGTCTTTCAGAACCATTCCTAAACAAACCGTTGGAAGGAAAAGGCCTCTCAGAGGAAGCGTTCCATCCGCTCTATGGTCTGTTGCTTTGATTAAACCCCGAATACATGAAGTAAGTATGTAAGAGGTATGAAACAAGCATGAATTGTTGCTGATCATAGAATGAAGATACTAATCCTCCCAATTTTTTTCTACTTTTTGGGTCAGTTTTAGTTGTTTGATACGATTAAGTTGAATGCACTTATAAGAAAGAGCACGAGAAGACTCCCGACTTAAGGCGAGAGAGTTGTCACTGATAAAAACAAAGATTAGAAATATCCATACGGTTTCATAATACCAAACTCATACAGCTCTACTTTCTCAAAGCACATCTTCTTGGCATCACGTATAGAAGGAAATCAACTTCCAATTATTCGTCATGGCATGCATACATACTTACCCTGCTGAGGTAGCATCACTGCTTCTCAGAGTTTGTCCACTACTGCTCATATATGAATAAAAAGGGATCCATTGGATATGATCAATCAGATCATGCTCATCCCGTATGCACCAAGTCTGCAGCCATCCTCGCGGTCATGATACACGTAGGAAGGCCAGCCGGGCTGACCGTCCACTGCCCAGCACGATAGACATCAGGAATAGGGGTAAGAACAGCCTTTTTCATATTGAGCATGCCTGCTTCTATGGGAACATCCTGTTCAAATGACCAGCCGACAATAGCGCCTTCACTGCTGTTCGTGTTCCGTTCAACGGTCAAAGGACTTGCAGTGAAGGAGAAAAGCATATGTTCTTTCAGCTCTGGATAGACCGAATCAGAAAGCGAATCGATCATCATCTCCTTGATACGGCTCTCGAACTCCTCATACCAACAGCCTTCTTCAATCCTTCGTGTAAGTTCGTAGTCAAAGAGGAAGCTGACAATGAGTCCACTCTTTCCCTCTGGGGCAGCAGTGCTGTCATTGAGCACAGGGATGGAAATCTCATAGGTATTCAAGCGACAGAATGCAGAGAGCCAGGTATAAAAGGCTTCCCTGTCCAGATGATCCCATCCTTCCAGTATGGCAGCAAGCTCAGAGTGGTTGAGTTCCCCAAGGCCTTGCTTTGACGGGGTATAGAAGAAATGTCCCTCTGAAATTCCTGCAAAGTACGAAGGAGGCAAGTCCACTGCAAGGAAGAGGGTAAACACTGACTCCGCTCCACGGCTGGAGAGGACTTTCTCTTGCTCTCTGGTAATCCCACTCATCTCATTCTCAGAAAAACCATCAAAGGAGACCATCCGGTAAAGATGTTTCAGATCAGCACACCAGATTAGCTTTTTATAGCTGTACTCATTCCCCTTCTCATCGGTGAGTGTCTTATGGAATGCATCCACATGAGTCACCTCAGTCTCTGTCCTTACCTCTGAGCCGAGTGCCACGAGACGCTCAGTCAAAGCCTTGGGAATACTGCCCACCCCTCCCTTTGGGTAGAAGTAATCAGGGTAGAGGGAGAAGTAACTCATGGCGAAAAAGGCAGGGGTCTTCTTGAAGAAGTGTTGGCTGATGATGTCATTGAGCGAATTGTTGTCAAGGAGGTCAGAGAGGAACTGCTCCATCGGCATTCGCATACGCATGATCGCTGCCCCGGTTGCGAGGAAGCGAATGAACCAGAGAGGGAATGTTGTAAAGTAGTACGGAAGATTCCGCTTGGCATCCTTGAAGAAGGGACTGTCACTCCCAAAAAGCACCTGCATATACACATCGAACTTGCCGATGACCTTGATGACCTTATCTACATCATCCCTGCTCTCAGGATAGAGCTCCAGAAGAAGATTCCTATAGGCTTCCAGGCTACCCTTGGAATTTGCATTGATGATCTTATCCTCAACCCCGAGAGAAACATTACTTGGCAGAAGAGGAAGATCAATCTCCAGCTCCTGTAACATGGGCTTGAGCATGCCGGCATTCTCTAAAGCTCTCACTCCCCCATCGAAGAGAAACCCCTCTCGAGTAAAGGAGTTCACCAGCCCTCCAGGCACCTTTCCCTTCTCTAAAAGTAAGACAGAATGCCCTCGCATAGCGAGGGAGGTTGCTGCAGTCAGTCCAGAAATTCCTGCACCTACAATAATAACATCTCTGTGTTCAGCCATCTATGCGTACCTCCAAGGAAAAGGTTGTTGCAAGTATAGCATGACCTACGCCTACACAGTATTTGATTCTTCCAGAAAACGGGGCACATGACGAAGCCTCGTATTCACAGTATTTTCATTGAGGAGAAGCATGCAACACTTTACAAGCAACACGACATTCACTAGCGTAGCACCATGAGTGTTATGCTATACCAGTTGTTGGAACTTCCCTGTCTCAAGGATGCAACCGTAGTTGCAGGCCATGAAGCACTTACGCGTCCGGTTACCTCCGTCTCGGTCCTGGAATATGCCGAGCCCACAGCCTTGCTTGCTGAATTCTTTGAGAAGAATCGATTCATCGGCAGTGAAATTGCACTTACCTGTTGGTATAACATACGCTCAGACGTCGAGGCACAGTGCAATATCATTGAGGCGCTTGCAAACTATGGCGAAGTCGCTGTTATTCTCTACTACCTTGGGATAATCGTGCAAGAACTTGATCCACGGGTGCTTGATGTAGCCAATGCCAACGGCATTGCCCTTATCGTCATGCCCAAGGGTAACATCAGTTATCGCTACAGCGAGGTCATCGCACCGGTTATGGAAGCAATCATAAAGGACCGAACAGAACAGAGTCTCTTCTCAGGAGACTTATTGAACCAGATAACAAGACTCCCTGAACACTTGAGGACCATGGATACACTGCTCTCCATGCTGCGCGACCGGCTCCATACCAGCTTCATTCTTACCGACCAGAACAATACACTGCTCAACGCTGTGGCCTACCCCATGGCAGCAGAACCAATCTTAGTCAAAGCGTTGGATACCCACCGTTTCCCTCCCGAGTGGAAAAAAACCAAGCAGAGAATTACCGCCAGCAAGGGTCCAGCAATGTTTCTGTATGTCATCACGACCGATGGAACCGTACTCTCACAAGAAGTCCTGCGGCAGATAGAAGAAGTAGTACAACTCTTTGTAAACATCTGGAATCCTCAGCATAACCAGTTCATCTCAGAAGAAATGATCAGGACCATCTTGCGTGACGAACCGATCAAGATGCGGAGACTGGGTGAACTGTTCCACATTGACGTGGCAGCGCTTCAGGAAATGTGGGTTCTCATTCCTGAAAACAAAGGATTTGCCGAGGAACGGTATAGAAACCGATTTGCGGAAGTTTTGAAGGAGAACTACAACATCTGTATCTGTGATACCTATGAGAAACAAATCGTTGCCTTTACCGATGGAGCCTGTCTGGGAGAGCGTGATGCCATTGCACAGGATCTTACTGAACTGGAGGGAACTGTGTTCTCCATCCAACACACCCTGACCACCACAGAAGTACGACTCTCGTACCTTACCATCCAAGAGACCAAGGAAGCGTGCCATTCCATCTTTCCTGACAAACGTCTCTACACAGCCCAGGATATCGCGTTCGCAAAGGATTGCTTACAATGTATTGAACAGGGACAACTCTCCATCGAGAGTAAACTCCACTGTCTTCGTCCAACAAGACAAGACACTGAAAGTCTCAGAACACTTGCAGTTTTATTACTTGATTGCCAAGGATCGATTGCAAAGACTGCTCATAAGCTCAATCTTCATACAAACTCAGTGAAGTATCGGGTACAAAAACTCAATACCTTGTTTGGTTCTGAGATAACAGCCTTCCCTCTGAACTCCTTTCTTGCTTTTGCCCTGGGAGTCAGAAGGATATTAGAGTCCTGATTTTGTCCTTTTGGACAAAGATGAAAGTAAATTTTTGGGTTCTATTGATAATTACAAAACGGTAATCACCATGTATGCTCCTAGCAAATCTTAATTACTTACTAGGAGTGGCTATATGAGTGAGCACAACACAGGGTTTGAAATTTCCGCCTCACAACGACAGAGCTGGGGCAGTCTGGCCATGATCTGGATCGGCAGCATGATCTGCGTGCCGTGTCTGATGATCGGAGGAATTCTCGGCATGGGATTCACACTGGGGGGAGTCGTTCTCTGTGTGTTGCTCGGCTATGGAATTGTCTGCACCTACATGTGTTTCATGGGCATGGAGGGGTGTGACACGGGATTACCTACCGTCTCGATGGCCGGAGCAGTTCTGGGAGAGAAAGGTGCTCAGTATATCATCAGCCTGATGCTTGCCATTGCATGTATCGGATGGTTTGGGATCCAAAGTGCCGTCTGCGGCTCCTCGTTCTCATCAATGGTCGCATCCATGACAGGGGTGAATATCCCCGTACCGGTAAGTTCGCTTGTATGGGGCATCCTAATGCTGCTTACGGCAATGTACGGGTATAAAGCCTTGAAATACCTCAATTATATCGCGGTTCCTGCCTTGCTGTTGGTCATGGCCTACGGGGTGTACGCCGCATTCACCAAGAATGACGGAATTTCAATCATCAGCGGATATCAACCAGCAGCCCCGATGAGCTTGGTTACCGGTATCAGTCTCACCGTTGCAACCTTTGCGCTCGGTGGGGTCATCAGTGGGGATTATTCACGTTTTGCCAAGAACCGAGGCGATGTAATCAAGTCCTCCGTTCTGGGCGTATTGCCGGTGGGTCTGCTTATGATTCTTATCGGTGCGGTACTCTCCATTGTGACAGGACAGTATGACATCTCTGCCGTTCTTGCATCTGTTGGTGTCCCAGCCTTCGGTCTGATAGCCTTGGTACTGGCCACTTGGACCACCAACGTAACCAATGCCTACAGTGGCGGCATTGCTGTCTCCAACCTCTTCGGGGTAGGCGAAAAGAAGTTCAAGATTGCCACAGCCATAGCTGGTTCCCTGGGAACCCTCCTCGCCGCAATCGGCTTGATGAGCAAGTTCCAGGCATTTCTCAGCATCCTTACTGCATTCATTCCCCCAATAGCTGGGGTGATCATAGCTTCCTATTGGATCATCGGAAAAGGGAAAAGAGAGAAGGTTACCATCACCGAAGGCTTCGCACTAGACGGAATCATCGCCTTTGTATTGGGTGCCGTTGTTGCCTATGTGACTGGTAATATCGCTGTTTTCTTCATAGGCCCCATCAACGGAATCGTGGTTTCCATGGGCAGCTATATCCTCCTCAACAGACAGTTCAAGAACAAGAAGGTGAAAGCATGAGATCGATTGGATTGAAAGAGATTGAAGACATCGCCCTAGGCGCCTCGTTACTGGGCGCTGGAGGCGGTGGTGACCCTTATATCGGCAAACTCATGGCAATGGGTGCCATCAAGGAGTTTGGACCGGTAACGCTGCTCAGCGTAGATGAGATACCTGACGATGCCCTTATCGTCCCCATGGCAATGATGGGAGCCCCAACCGTGCTTGCAGAAAAGGCAGCTAATGGACGAGAAGCAAAGGCTCTCTATGACCTACTGAGTAAGTATTTTGGAAAGGAAGTATATGCGTTCATGCCCATGGAAGCAGGTGGATTCAACAGCATGTTCCCCATTGTATGTGCAGCGACCCTGGGCCTTCCCTTGGTAGATGTCGACGGAATGGGCAGGGCGTTCCCCGAGTTGCAGATGGTTACATTTTCCATAGGGGATGTAAGCGCCTCCCCTATGGCTTTGACCGATGAGAAGGGAAACGCCGTCATCTTTGAAACCATCTCCAACAAGTGGACAGAGGAGCTTGCCCGGGCGGTGACCATGAGCTGTGGAGGATCGGTTGCGGTAGCGTTGTATCCAATGGATGGGAGAACCGTTAAACAGTATGGAGTAAAGGATATCGTCACCCGTTCACAGGAACTGGGAGAGGCCATCCGATCAGTCAAGAAAAGCACTGAAAAACTCCCTGAAGAGCACTTCCTCGAATTTACCGGTGGATATCGATTGTTCAAGGGAAAGATCAGTGACGTGGTGAGGGAAACACGAGGCGCATTCAATTTCGGTACGGTAGTCCTTGAGGGAATTGCCGACTGCAAGGGAAAGCAGGCAAAGGTGGAATTCCAGAACGAAAATCTGACAGCCATGGTCGATGGCGAATATGTCGCCACGGTGCCTGACCTGATCTGCCTTGTCGATACGGAGACATTCCTCCCAGTGACTACCGATGCTCTCAAGTATGGCAAGCGTGTACTGGTCGTAGGATTGCCCTGTTTCCCCATGTGGCGCACAGAGAAGGGACTTGCATTGGTGGGACCACGATATTTTGGGTGTGACACAGACTACATTCCGCTTGAGGAACGCATCAAGGAGGTGAAGTAATGCAGTACCGTCTGGGAATTGATGTCGGAGGTACCAATACCGACGCTGTCTTGATCGATGAAAACCTCAAGGTTGTTGCAGAGATCAAGCAACCAACCAGCCAGGACATCTCGGGGGGAATACTCTCTGCGCTTAAAACCCTTCTAGAAGCGTCCAAGGTTGACCGATCTCTGATCACAAAAGCCATGTTGGGTACCACCCAGTGTACTAACGCCATTGTCGAGCGCAAGCATCTGGCAAAAATCGGTATTCTGAGGATTGGGGCTCCAGCAGCAGTGGCCATTCCTCCCATGATCGACTGGGCGGAGTCACTCCAACAAGTGTCAGTTGCAACGACAATCATAGGTGGCGGGTATGAATATGATGGCAGGGAGATAGCTCCACTGGACAGAGAGGCAGCAAAAACCTTCTTTTCCTCCCTCAAGGGACGTGTGGAAGCGGTTGCCATCAGTTGTGTCTTTGCTTCGGTGCGTGATGATCAGGAAAGGGAAGCTGCTGCTATCTGCAGGGAAATCATGGGAGAAGACACCCATATTTCCATCTCCAGCGAGATTGGTTCCATGGGCTTGGTCGAACGAGAGAATGCAACCATTCTCAATGCCGCGCTCCATAAGGTAGCCAAGACATTCACCGATGGATTTGCTCTCAGCTTGAAACAGGAAGGGCTGGTGAATGCTGATCTGTACCTGTCACAGAATGACGGGACGCTCATGACCATGGAACAAGCCCGTCTCTATCCAATTCTGACGATTGCATGCGGCCCTACCAATAGTATCCGCGGTGCCGATTACCTGTGCTCCATCAAGGAATCGGTGGTCATTGATGTCGGGGGAACTACAACTGACATTGGGGTCATCCAAAATGGATTTCCCCGTGAAAGCGGAGTCGCCGTCACCATCGGAGGGGTACGCACCAATTTCCGTATGCCGGATGTCATTTCCATTGGACTGGGAGGTGGTTCAATCGTAAAACAACAGGATGATGGGAGTGTAACGGTAGGACCGGAGAGTGTGGGCTATGAGATTACCCAGAAAGCATTGATTTTCGGTGGTGACACCATCACCGCAACAGATTTGGCTGTGGCTTCTGGGTTGGCGAAGCTTGGAGATCCCTCCAAGGTTGCCCATCTTGATGCTTCGTTTGTGCAAAAAGGAATGGATGCCATCAAGTTGTTGGTCGAGGACCACCTCGATGCCATCAAGATCTCCGCCGAGGAGATGGACGTGGTGCTTGTAGGGGGAGGCTCTCTCGTCATCCCCAAGAACCTTGTGGGGGCCAAGAGTGTACAGACCCCTCCCCATTTTGGGATTGCCAATGCCATTGGCTCTGCGATCAGCAAGGTGAGTGGAACGTATGAAAAGCTTGTTTCTTTTGACAAGACTCCCAGGGCTGAAGCAATGGAAGCAGCAAAACAGGAAGCCATTGCCTTGGCTGTCAAGAGCGGAGCCTTGAAGGAGACGGTAGAGATCATTGACGTAGAGGATGTGCCTTTGGCCTACTACCCTGGCAACACCAGCAGGGTAAAGATCAAGGCGGCTGGAGAACTTGCCTAAGAACTTCTTCTTACATTGCATCAAACACTGGAATCTGGTACCACTTCTTTAGGTGGTACCAGCTTTCATTTCAGGAGGGTTGCATGAAAATCTATGAGACAGAACGATTGTTACTGAGGACCGTTAGCATCTCTGAAGTGAAAGAAATCCAAACATTCCTCTTGAAGAACAGAATGTTCCTTTCTCCGTGGGAGCCTCTGCGTGATGACGTTTTCTACAGTGAGAAATCAATCATCCAAAGGATCGAAGAGGAAATACTTCTCACTTCCCAAGAGAAACAACTAAGCCTCTATCTCACACGAAAGGGAGAAGAGAGCATCATCGGGAATGTCACCTTGTCAAACATCGTACGTGGCCCGTTCCAGTCATGTTTTCTTGGGTACAAGCTGGATGAGGAAGCAACTGGCCGTGGATATATGCGTGAAGCAGTTGCAAAAATAGTTGAGATTGCATTCAAAGATCTTCGCCTCCATCGTATCGAAGCGAACATCATACCCAGAAACAAGAAGTCAATCCAGGTTGTAGAGAGAAGCGGCTTCTCCTTTGAAGGAATAAGCAAGCACTACCTGAAGATCAATGGAACGTGGGAAGACCATGCCCACTATGTGTTGCTGAATGAGGGGTTGGAGTAGTACAAGAATGGCGTCTCTTGGAAAGCACTCGATATACTTCTACAGCAATACTTTAGAAGGATTTCCTTTACAGAACAAGAACACGTTAAGCTTCTTGCATTCCCTACAATGCATATAAGGGGCTTTCTTCATTACCTCGAGTTTCAACTTGCACGAACATATAATTATGTGTATAGTTATAGTTGTTTTCATATATATGTCCCAATTTATACTATATATGTCCCTAGATAATCAACGAGAGTTCCGTATAAGCAGGAATAGATAAAATGAAAAAGAAAAATGTAATCAACCTGATAAAGTACTACATCGAGAGAAATGATGGAGCTTTCCGTGACGAAGCGTATGCAATAGCTGTAGATTTCAACAGGAACAATGATAGTGAACTTGGTGACTACATCATGGCGTTACTATCTGATAAGAATACGTTTGTACCACAAGTACTGAATGGAAAATTGGACTATCTTAGAAAAATCGAATGTCCACCTACTACGCTACCACTCCCTGAATGCATCAAGGAGGACCTGATGGGCATTGTCAATGCCGTCAGCTATGGTGCAGGAGTTAATAAGTTTTTGTTTCAAGGGGCCCCAGGAACTGGGAAAACTGAAAGTGCAAAGCAGCTTGCCAGAATTCTAAACCGACAACTCTTTGTAGTAGATTTTGATTTGCTTGTAGACAGCAAGATGGGACAAACTTCGAAAAATATTGCAGAACTGTTTACTGAAATAAACAATGTCCCCTATCCAGAACAAATCATTATCCTCTTCGATGAACTGGATTCTATCGCCCTTGAGAGAACGAGTACACGTGATTTGCGAGAAATGGGCAGAGCTACATCCGCTGTGCTGAAAGGACTTGATAGTCTTAGTAGTCGAATTGTATTGCTGGCAACGACAAATTTGTATGAATCATTTGACAAGGCTCTCATCCGTCGATTTGACAAAGTAATTGATTTTGCTCGTTACACAAATACAGACCTAAGGGAAATCGCCGAGACTATTCTTGAGGATCTATTACAGCAATTCAGGTTTAAAGGAAGAAATATTCGGCTGTTTAGGAAAATCATTGCACTGATGGCCCCGCTTCCCTACCCCGGTGAATTGAAAAATCTCATTAAGACTGCCATTGCATTCAGCAACCCCCATGAGGATTTTGACTATCTGGCACGATTGTTCAAACAGATAAAACCCGGTTTTACAGGAGATTATAAAGAGCTCAAAATGATGGGATTCTCTGTACGCGATATCGAAATCCTCACAAAAGTTTCGAAGAGCCAAGTATCACGTGAACTGATGGGAGTTACGTGATGAACAAACTCTTGGAACTAAAAGGAACGTTCAATCAAGCATCTAGGCCTAGGCCAGTAGTATTTCATACGCTCCCCCCAAAAAGGAGCGTTACCATATCCGATATCAATAGATTGACTCAGTCTCTTGAAAAGGTGTATCGCTATTGGAGAGAAAGCCACAGTCTATTTAAGCCACTTGTCTCTCTCTATTACAAAGATATCGTAGCAAAAAGCAATAGGATGAGTAACATTCTTTCCTATGGATCGGAATCACCCAATGCAACGATTGTCGGTGCCAAATTTACCGACACTTTAAACCCCAAACACATCATCACTCATTGTGTGAGTATTCGTACCTTTGAGCAAGGATTGGAAAAACTTCGACGAGCATCCCAATTCCTAACGAACGAATTCAACACTAAAATCACTGCTGAAGAGATGGATATCCTGAATAATAATACGTCAAGGCTAAAGAGAGAACTCTCAAGGGAAGAGATTTCCTGGAAAACCCAGAAAGAACGAGCACTCACTGCGCATGGATTAAGCAAATCCGCATTTTGTCAAATCATGAAAGATGCTTGGTACATTGATTTCTTTAAAGTCGAAGAGCGAAATATACCCGTTTCAGAGAGTCAGATCATCACACTTTATGATACGGGTCTGAGACGAGAAGAAATTCTTAAGAATCTTGGATTGCAACAAGAACCCATCAGAACTCTGGACGATCTTACCTGGATGGTGACACCTGAACAGTATTACGAGATTATTAGCAAAGCCCCCTATCTTGTTGCCATGACAGTCTCCGATTTTGGAAGAATTGATGCACGTTCTCTTGATGGAATAGGGAACCTTTCATCAGGATTCTCTATCCCTGAACCTACAAATGAACCAGTAATTGGCGTCATCGACACGCTCTTCGACCAATCCTCATATTTCTCTTCATGGGTAGAGTATCACTGTATGATATCCCCAGACCTTGTTGAAGACGAAGATTATGCACACGGAACGGCTGTCTCATCCATTCTTGTCGATGGTCCTTCTCTTAACGGACATCTTGATGATGGATGTGGCCGTTTTCGTGTCCGCCACTTTGGCGTAGCCAAGCATGCACGAAACAGTTCTGCCTATCTGATGAATGCAATACGATCTATCGTAGAAACGAACAAAGATATTAAGGTATGGAACATATCCCTCGGATCATCACTGGAGGCTGACCAGAATTTCATCTCTCCCGAAGCAGCTCTTCTCGATGAGCTCCAATTCTTATATGACATCATTTTCGTAGTAGCCGGCACAAATAATAGAAACCGTCGTTTAGATCGTCCAAGAATTGGTTCTCCCGCCGATTCCGTCAACTCTGTTGTGGTAAATGCAGTGACTCTGGCAGGAGATCCTGTGGAATATGCACGCAAGGGTCCTGTATTACATTTCTTCAACAAACCTGATGTCGCGGTATTTGGTGGAGACAGCCAAGATGGCATGATCGTCTACTCCAACCGAGGAAGGGTTAAGGAATTGGGCACTTCGTTTGCAGCTCCTTGGATTGCTCGGAAGTTAGCATATCTTATACACGTAATGAATTTTCCTAGAGAAATTGCCAAAGCACTACTACTTGATTCTGCTGCTGGCTGGAAAGTCGATTCTAACAGCCAGAATCTAAAAGGCTTCGGTGTTGTTCCAACCAAAATACAGGATATTTTGTCATCACCAAATGAAGAAATACGCTTTGTAGTACACGGGGTGGTGGAAGCATATGAAACCTATGCGTATACCATTCCAGTCCCCCTTTGCAAAGACCAGTTCCCCTATATTGCAAAAGCCACTCTCTGTTATTTCCCAAAATGTTCTCGTTCCCAAGGAGTTGACTATACCGATACCGAAATGGACATACATCTAGGAAGGATGAACAAAAAGGGCAAGATCACGGCAATTAACGCTAATGCTCAGGGAGACGACGAACCCCACAGATTGTTTGAAAAAGAGGTACGCCGCAATTATCGAAAATGGGATACGGTAAAACATATCTACGAAGAACAAAAGGCCCGAAATCGTCCCAGAATACGGCTAAGTGAATCATCACCCAATTGGGGCATCAACATCAAGACCAAGGAACGTTTGGAGACCAAGTCAGGTAAAGGCTTACATTTCGGTGTTGTGATCACGCTACATGAAATCACGGGAGTAAACCGAATTTCTGAATTCATGCAGCTTTGTCGTGCTAACAATTGGTTTGTCAATGAAGTTGACATCCATGCCAGGATTGAAATTCATGAGAAAGCTGAAGTAGAAGTAGAATTTGATGAGGATCAAGTGCAAGAAGATACATTCTTACACGACCCAAACTCTTCACCAGACAGGTAACAAGACAGGGATTACGAATCCCTGCCTTGCCCCACGTACCATCAGATTCTCATAGGAACGAGATCCAGATACTCCTGCAGTGTTCCATCCCGTAAACAGGTTTCAATGATGCTCCTACCCAAAGGATCCAAAGCTGGGGTGAGGAACTTCTCAAGTTCCTTCTTGAAGAAGTTTGAGAGAATCTGGGCCCCTGCATCAAACCCTTCTGCCCCTACCTCGACCTGTCGGTTAACTTCGAGCAACTCCTTAGGAATATACTCCCCGTCCACCTTCACACTATCGAGAGAATAGCCAAGAAGCGGACTTCTGGAAGGTTTCAGTTGGTGTGGCTGGAACTTTGCACTTCCTCGCCTTGAGAGATACTCTCTTGCTATCCATTGGGGCATGAACCCAACTTTATAAACTCCTATATGCTGGTTGGGAACCAAGATATATCGGGTACCAGGAAAGTCAACAATCTGCTTGAGCAGGAGATTTGCCTGATCAACCATTCTTCCTGTAGCGAAAGGCCAGTAGGAACCAACTCCCTCACTGCTCATACCCTCCGTATCATTGATACTTGGATTGTCATGGCCCCTGGGAGCAACCAATCGCCAGAGCCATGCAAGAGAGGGAGGCAGCATATGGAACATGCCAATAATCCCGTAGGTAGGATTCTCTTTCGAGCAAGGTGGAGTGCGCACCCCGAAACTGCGAATATCAACTTCAACCGGTTCATTGACAATATTCGGGATCAGTCTTCTTGGCATGATCACACGGGGATTGGGACAGGGTTTTCCTGGCGCATCCATCGTATGCTCCCAAATAAGGCAGGTTGAAAGGGGAACCGTCTCATAGTTCAGGAAGATAAGGGGTTCTTGGGGATGGACACACAGCTCCTCAAGATACGGATCGGTGCCATATTTGGTAATATGGTTTGTCCGTAGGAACCAACCAGCTTCAGCATCCTTCACCACCAGCTTTCCACTCGAATTCTGCAGATCTGGGTGACATAGTGCCATATCATCAGTTACTGGACGAAGCTCACATGGCTCTTTCAGGGCAAGATAGGTTCTCTCCTCCGTTTCTGTATGGGTACTGAGCAGGATCTTTCCATCCATCTCCCGATGGATCTTCTCGATCATCTCGCTCTTGCCACCACCACTTGCCCCCTCATGCATGATGGTAATGATATTGTCATAGGGAGTTATGACCCTGACGGTAGAACCGTGGGCGGTAACCCAGCCTTCCTTCTCCCCGGTGGTCAGCAGCAGGCCATAGACCCCTTTCTTCGCACTTGGACCAGGATAGAGATTGTAGGCAAACATTTCGTAGAGGTTCTCCAACCTGTTATGGACAACCATCTGCTTTCCATTGAAATGGGTGTGCCTGAATGTAGGAGCTAGATAGATAATTGCCTCAGGAGTAAATCCTTCGGGAATTTCTGCCGCTGGGATAAATTTCTGCAAGTCAGCAAGCCCACCTGCAAAAAAACCAGCATTGCTCGGAGCTACCAAGAGAGAGGGAATCTCCTTGGTATCAAGCCCTGTCGCAAACGGCATCAGTATAAGATCCGTGGTTGCAAGCCACGCAAAGGTCTCTTCCCTAAGTGAAGAGAAATCTTTCTTATATCTATCCTTGTAACGAGGCTTGTCAGTAGCACCTTCGTCTGCAATCAACATACAATCGGGGTCACGGCGTCGCATATACGCTTCGTGATAATTCACGACTGCACCATTCTTACTCCTGACAACCGAAACTTCGGCTACACGTCCCTTGCCAGGAACATCATAGGCCACCTCAAAGTGATTGCAGTCCTTACCCCCCATTGCAAGTTCCAAGAGCTCCCCTCTGGTCTCGGGAATGGTGATTTGCATTCCCTTATCTACTATTGCTTGCAATTCTGCAGGCAATACCATTTTTTCGATGTACTTGTTCATATTGTTCCCCTTTCCATGTGCCTCTAGGAGCCTATCTCCTGTCCATGGTGTTATGCTTGTGAAATGTTCCCACCCGCTCTTCCTCGCCTTGGTTCGAAACAAAAAAAATCCAGCATCCACCGGTAATAACCGATAAACACTGGACTACTTCAGGACTGGTGTATAACCCTTCCTGTTATCTTCCAAGAGGATCAAAGGACCCTCTGCTCAATTATAAAAATCGTAGACTCCTACTTGGAAAAGCACCTCTCCAGGTTCTTATCCAAGGTTATAATCACAATCTTCTCCCCTGTCCGTGTGCTCACATCTGAATGCAAACTCACGATCTCAACATCGATCACTTCCTTGATAGTCTGTTTGAAATACTCACTCGCACTCTCAAACAAGCTGGTACGAATTTGCTTCAACAGTTCTACTCCTTGACCACTCTCTGCCAGTTTCTGTTCAACCTGGCTTAGGAAGCCCTTGAGTCTAATGATTATCAAATCCTGAAGTATCGTTGTCTTTATCTGTTTCGGGCCACGACCCATGTAATTAATTTCAAAGGTACTCACTGCTTCGCTTATTTGCGCTTCCATTTGCCCCTTTGTCATTACTAGGCCTTCTCCTTACTTTATATGCGGATAGAGTAGAGAGAAACTCCTTTTTTGTCAATGTTCCAGATTCTTGGCATTCTTTGTCTGTATTTCTACAACCAAGCAATCATAGCTGATGGGTCCTATATATACATGAAAGTGAAATTTGCCCTGCAATGTCAAATAGTAAATCAGTATAGATTGGACGAATCTGGTCTGAAAGATAAAAGGATTGGTTCATTTCAATACAGGGAACTAAAAAGAAATTTCTGTTTCGATCGAGGGGAATGTAGAGGCCAAAGCCAAGATATGGAAGCATGTTAGTAACAAAACCTAGTTGCATATGTACTAATCCTTGAACCAAATAGGAAGCTCCGATATGAAATAACAAATCATCAAAGAGACACGTCCTGATCTCAGTCATTCCAACTAGCTCCTGAAAGATATGCCCACGTTGGGTCAGGCTAAGAGCTACGATTTAAGACAGGTTTATCTTGACGCCCACATCTACATACGTATACCAGGAGGAGAAGCCAACACTCGTGGTTATCCCTGCATGAAACTCTGGAGATGTTGCGAATACTGGCACGAATACAATACAGAATATAAGCAAAACAATTATTTTTGGAAGGTATAACCTATTTTGGCGCTACCATACCGATAACACAGATATGTTGGATTTAGATTCTAAAATGACGAATGAACAAACATAAAATCCGATGGAGTCATCATACGAGGGTGATCTATCCCAGACTCAAGGAAGTCTTTATCTCCTGTCAAAATAATATCCACGTCAGAGACAACCGCACTACGCAATATCGGTCTGTCCATCATGTCGCGCATCAACCTTTCCTCTTTCACAGGTCTTTCGGGGGTATCAACTATCTCAATTGAAAGAAGAGAGTTAGAGATGAACGATTCTAGGGCTGGCAGCTTATTTGGAAATTTTCTTGTAAAAATACGCTTCATCTCGTCAAGGTTCTGCTCACAAATAACAGCTTGGAATGGATACATATTGGCTTTCCAAAAAGCCTTTGCTGGCGTACTGTGGGGAAACAGTGCTGCTGAAATCAAAACGTTGGTGTCGATAAGAACTTTCATTCAGTATTCTCAGAGCGGAGATTTCTAACAAGAGCCATCACATCCTCATCATCTTCTAAGCCTGCCTTTTGTGCTTCCCCTACCATCTTATTTTGCAGAATCTCCATGGCGTAGAGGGCTGAGTTAATAATCCTCACGTTGCCTCCATCCACTAAAAAAGTCACACGGTCCCCGGTCCCGATGCCCAAGGCTGTCCTAACGTCCTTGGGGATGGTCACCTGACCTTTGGCCATCACTTTTGCATTATCTATAAATTGTTGTGCCATTCTATTCCTCCAAAGTAGGGAAATCCCTACTTTTAATCTACCATGAGCGGACCATATTGACAAGACCTCTTCTCAGAAGTATGTGTCATATGAAGACCAAGGAGCCTTCAATCTTGCTGACTATTGCTGATCCTCTGGCTCCGATTCTCTTGGTGCTACACGCTCCATGAAGAGATTGGTATAGGCGAAGAGGACAGCTACAAGGGGAGAGAGCCAGCAGAACACTGCATAGGGAGCATACGCCCCTGCTGACACACCCAAAGCAGAATATACAAACACAGCACTGCTGTTCCATGGGATCAAGGGAGCTGTAAGGGTACCTCCGGCTTCCAGTGTGCGGGTAAGATTTTTCAATTTGAGTTTGTGATCACGATAGTTCTCCTCATACATTTGGCCAGGGAGAATGACAGCAAGGTACTGGTTGGCACTGAATATATTAACAAAGATTGAGGTCAAGAGAACCGTCACCGTAAGATTACCGACCGTGCCTACGAACCGTGAAAGCTTCTGGAGAATGCTGTGCAGCATCCCTGTCCGGTCCATGATGCCTCCAAGAGCAAGAGAGATGAGAGCGAGGATGACCACATTATACATACTCTCCATCCCTCCTCGGGAGAACAATGCATCGATCTCCTCACTACCAGTGTTGCTTACATATCCGCTATGGATGGTTTCAAAGAGCTGTGCCAGGCTGCCTCCCTGGAAGAGGAGGTATGCAAGTCCTCCGAGAATGAGACCGGTTATCAGGCAAGGAATAGCAGGCACTTTAAGAAAAATGAGGATAATAACTGCTAGTGGAGGGATAAACAGCCAGAACGTAAAGTTGAAGTGTTGCAGGATACTTTCCGTATAAGCTGAGACATCACCAATGCTGCCACCACCAGAGACCGTAAATCCCAGTATGGTGAAGACAATCAAAGAGAGAACCATCGCAGGAACGGAGGTATAGAGCATATGACGGATATGATCGAAAAGATTCACGCCTAGCACGGAAGAGGTCAGGTTGGTGGAATCAGACATGGGAGAGATCTTGTCACCAAAAAAAGCCCCTGAGACAACTGAACCGGCTGTCATGGCCACGGGGAGCCCCAGGCCTTCACCAACGCCGATGGCAGCGACACCAATGGTCCCGATGGTGGTCCAGGAACTGCCGGTGATCAACGACATAAGACTGCAGAAAAGAAAGATAAGTGGAAGAAACCATCGGGCAGAGAGAACCTTGAACATATAATACATCAGGGCTGGAACAATCCCGCTGGCAATCCATATCCCTATAAGCATTCCAATGATAAGGAGGATCAGCAACGCTGGTATCGTCCTGCTGATAGCACCCTTGAACCCTTCCCTGATAATCTCCCAAGAGCAACCACTTGCATAGGCACATACCCCAGCTGTCGTCGCACCAAGAAACAGTGCAAAATGGGGTTGTGTGTCCAGCACAAAAATGGACACCCATAAGGCAAGACCGGTAATGAGTAGGGGAATCAAAGACACATAAATCGATGGCAATGGAGCTTCTTTCTTATACATGAAATGACATCTCCCAAGGTGTTGTATGCATACTACAGCGAATAGAAAAGACCATAGGCAGATAGTATCTTAAGCCATATACCATCATAGCTTTCTATTCTGATACGCTTAGTACCACCTTACCAAGAGGAGAGATAATGTCAACCGCCATCAATGTAGTTGATCTGGGAAAGCTTATGTAAGAATATTCGGCTAAGCAACAAGAACAGAACCTTACCGCTCGAATTAGATCCTTTATTGAGCATATCCATACGTACTATCCCCCATCTCTCCTATCCTCCCACATAGAGGCTTGCTTCCAATGCATGGTTCCTTTCGTTGACTGAGAAACGCTTTCCTTGCGTGATACCCGCATAAAGGAGTATCTGTTACATACCGGCATATATACTATATTTTTATAAATTTCTCATTTTTATGCCGATAGCATGCTATACTATTACTAGGGAGGATCTTATGCGGTATCACTCAGTCGCAGAAATTGCTCAAAAATGGTCCATGAGCGAACGAGGGGTGAGGAATTATTGTGCTCAAGGAAAAATTGAGGGAGCATTCCTGAAAGGAAAAACCTGGATGATTCCTGATGGAGCTACCAAGCCTGGAAAAAAATCAACGACATCACAGAGACCTTCCTCTTCTCTGTTGGCTCGCCTGAAGGAAGAGAAACACTCCAAGAGGAAGGGCGGTATCTACCAGAAACTCCAGATAGACATGACCTATAATTCAAACCACATGGAAGGAAGCCAGCTCACGCATGAACAAACTCAGTATATCTATGAAACCAATACCATCGGTCTTGAGAATACCATCTTGCAAGTCGACGACATTGTAGAGACAGCAAACCATTTTCGTTGCATTGACCTGATGATTGATCGAGCAACATTCACGCTTAGTGAGGCGTTTATCAAACAACTGCATGCCACCTTGAAGACAGGTACCAGTGATAGCCGAAAGGATTGGATTGGCATAGGAGAATACAAAAAACTCCCCAATGAGGTTGGAGGTTTTGAAACAGTGCCTCCTGAGCAGGTCGCAGAACAGATGCAAGCTTTGCTTGCCTCCTATCACTCAATCGAGGAGAAGACACTTGATGATATCCTTGAATTCCATGTTCACTTTGAGCTCATTCATCCATTCCAAGATGGTAATGGACGAGTCGGAAGATTGATTATGTTCAAGGAGTGCCTCCGTTCAAACATCACTCCCTTTATCATACCCGATGATATGAAGCTCTATTATTACAGGGGTCTCAGTGAATGGAAGAGAGAAAGGGAATCTCTACGTGATACATGCCTCGCTGCGCAGGATACGTTTAGGCACTACTTGGACTACTTCAGGATTCCCTATGATACGAAATCCTGATATATGGAAGGCTGGGTGCCTGTAAAAGGCACCCTTCTTTCCTTTTCCTATCTGCAGAACACCTGTACCGTAGACTCATCAGAGTCCACGTCAATGCTCATCAGTTCAAGGGCTTCCATGATCTCCTGCATGTTCTGTGCATCAATTGCCCCGAAATCAAAGGGAATGCCACTGTCATGCATGGACTCCTGGATCTTGTCCTGCGCCTCGGCGGGGATCAGCTTGGAGATGTTCAGTCCAGCCTTCACCAAGGCGAGAGGAACCTTGACCGACACCCGTTCACTGGACTTTCCCTCCTTGGGCTCCACTTTAACATAGAGATACTTCCCCCTGATGTCGCCCGGTTGGGTTTCCCTGCTGTTTTCCATCTTCACAGAATCCTTCTCCATGGCTGAGAGCAGTTTCTCCGCTTCGTCGGGGGTAAGCTTCCCCTCACTGAGCATGTGTAATATTCTTAGTCTTTCTTCACTCATAGTAATTCTCCTAGATAATATGAATCTCTATATCTTTGTCTTTCGATCGAAATGCAAGTTCCGTTCCAATGGTGGCACTCAGCAGTGATGGCAACGCCTTGATCAAGGGAAAGTAAGAGCGTGCCTGCCTCGCTGTCCCTGGGATGAGCAGAAGAATGAAATAGGCAACTGCACCAAGTAGAAGAAATGGCACAAACAGCAAGTAAATGAGCCCCAAGGGAAACCAGAATCTATGGGGTCTTTTCTCCCCCTGTACCCTGAAATCTAAAAGCATTGGTAGCATTATTCCATCTCCTTCAATGCATCGCTCGCGGTAATCTCACCCCGCTCAATCCGGTCTAAAATACTCGAGACTGAAGAAGAGACCTGTACGGAAACATCTACGATATCGAGCTGGGCAGCAATTCGATTCAAGCGGTTCTTTACCGTCGGGTAGCTGATGTTGAAGATCGACTCCATCTGCTTGATCGATCCATTGGTCTTGATGAATGCTGCAATGAAGATCTGGTCTTCCATGCTGAGCTCTGCAAAGGGTGGCAGCTGAAACTCCCCTTCAATGGTTATGTTGTCCTCTGGTACCCGAACCTGGGTTATTACGAACTTCTTTCCCCCGGTCATCGAGAGCAACTTTTGCCAACTGTGTTCCATAACGACTCCTCTGATGTATTCAATCTAAAAGAGAATAGCACAGAAGTCAATATATAAATATTAACTTTCTTAATTGTTTTAATATTTTTTATTAAGTTTATTAATTTTACTGGTTATTTAATTGAATACCAGCTCCACGAACACGACATCCAGAAGTTTTCTCTTTGTTATGGTTCCATCCATGTCCTTGGTTACCTTGAGCAGTTCCTGCCAGCCCTGGGGACCTACCGGTATGATCATGATACCCTCAGGAGCAAGCTGTTCAAGCAGTGGTTTTGGGATGTTTTTTGGTGCTGCGGTTACCATGATCCGGTCAAACGAGGCATGCTCAGGCCAGCCGAGGCTGCCATCGGCCACTCGGTAGTGGATATTCTTATATTCCAAGAAGCTTAGTCTCTCTTCTGATTTCTTGCTCAGTTCGCCGATTCGTTCAACGGTATACACCTCACCAGAGAACTCAGCAAGAAAAGCACACTGGTAGCCACTTCCTGTTCCAATCTCCAGAACGCGATGTGTTTTCCTAAGTTCCAGTTGCTCGGTCATATAGGCAACCAAGCTGGGTTGGCTGATGGTCTGTCCGTACCCGATGGGAAGTGGGCGGTCAAGGGATGAGAGGACTTTGTAGGGTTCATCCACAAAGCGGGAACGGTCCAGAGAGGAAAAGAATTGCAAGAGCTTCTCATCCATATATATAAGCATACCACTGCAGTGAAGCAATGATAAGAGATGAGAGGATTAGAGGTTATCCAAGAGGTTTGGATTGAGGAAGTATCCTGTCTTTGGACCTGTCTCCCCAGATGGTACCAACAACCCTTCAATGAGAAGATGCTGAATATCTCTTGAAGCTGCAGCGGGAGAGCATTTGTTCATTTTTGCCCATTTATCGGTTGAAAGCTTACCCTCAAACGATCCATCGGCAAGCTTGAACAACATCGACAACTGTCGTGAGTTATAGATGGAAGGATCCAAGTTTTTCATAAACCGTGTAAGCTTCACACTTCTCTGATAGGTATTTAGTGCTTCCAGTTTTGCCTTGATTGCTATTTCGATATTCCAGAGGAGCCACTTGGTACAATCCAGCGATTCTGCCTGTGAGCTGAACGCCCGCAAGAGGCGGTAATAGTCATCTCGATTCTTCAGGATTAGGGATGACATACTATATACTCTGTGGGTCTCATGAAAACCTTTTGAGAGTACATACTCTGCGATCGCCCTGGAGATTCTTCCGTTTCCATCCTCAAAGGGGTGAATACAAAGAAACCATAAGGATGCAATAGCACTTTTTATAAGTGGCTTTTTCTCATTCTCCTCATTAATGAATGCAATGAGCTGTTCCATCTCTCTTGGAATCTTCTCAAAGGGAAGTCCCTCGTACACAAGTTCTTCCTTCCTCCCATTTCCTTTGCTGATGTATACGGGACCACTTCGGTATTCACCAATATGCCTTGGTTTAATCCCAGCCATCTGGGAGAAGAGAAGGGAGTGCCACCCTTGTATCCTGTCAGTAGAGAGCGCATCCAGATTTCCTGTTGCATCAAGGACAAGCATTGAAATACTTTCGGCGTATCGGTCACTTTTTGCCTTTTTCTCGAGATGAATATCAAGCCGCTTGCATATTGAGGAATATACGGAATCGTAGGAGATGGATTCTCCTTCAATCTCCAGACTGGCTCGAATCTCATCGGTAAGGGATTGCGCATGCATCCTGTCTCTCATATCTGGATCGATCATTGCAAACACAATATCAGTTGCTTTTTTCTGCAACATATACTCTTCGTATTGCCGTGTAACCTGTTCTTCCTCATAGGTAAATGACGGCCAATCAAGATTATTCCAGATATATGCCATAGTTCTGCTCCTACTCAATGTTCGCACATGAACCATAAATAGTCCATCATTTTTGATGGGGTAAACGGATTTCTCTGCTATTCTTTTCTTTTTTGAGGGAGTAAATCGTTACTCCCTCATTTCTGATAGAGTATCTCCAAGTATACGAAAGGTACCCATGTCCTTAAAAGCAGAAGAACTATATGCCCATTGAACGGCTTCTTGTGTTCAATCAGAACCATGTGGAGTCTAGGGTATATCAGTTAGAAAAGTTTCTTATATATGAGAAATATTTGCAAATATTGGTACATTATTCTCTCATAAGAGAAACTAATGAGTAGGAAGCGTTTTTTCTCTGTAGAGAAATAACTTCACAGTATTGAATACTTTTATCTCCTGATAGGAATAAGTATTGTAATCAAAACCGGTTTGCTCTTTACGGTACGGTTTAGGTATTGTGAATCCTACAGATCCGTGCATGGAGATTCATCACCTAGATTGCAGAAAATCATAATCGCCAGTCGGACACAATGTAGATTTCTGATCACCTCAACACAGCCCAACCAATGAAACCCTCAGTCTCTCAAACTCAGCATCCTCTGTATTGATGAATATCCCTATTTGTCCAATGGGGTACGCTCTCTCTACTGTACAGGGACCGGCAATGGTCATACCTCCAAAAAGATCGTACCAAGAACCGTCAGGGAGGGTAACTGCACGTGAGCTCTGTCCCTCTTCCAGAATGGGGGCAACCAACAGAGAACTGCCCAAGAGATATTGGTCATCGATATCGGCGTAAGTACAACCAAATGCATAGAACATAGGCCTCATCATTGGCTGGAGCGTTTCCTTGGAAACGGTAGCTTCCCTGACAAGATACCACCTGAGTTCATTTCTCATGGCGCTGTAACGCTTGGTGAGTGAGAGTACCTCTTCTCCATATCGCTCAGCCATATGCCAAGGACTTCGGTCGTTGATGAGGTCTTCACTCTTCAACACCTCACTGAATTGTCCTCCAACCGGTTCAGAGTGCCACTGCATCACCGGGACCAAGGAGCCCAACGCATAGCTCCTGAGGTACAGTTCCATGGAGGGCATGGGACCGGCGAAACCGCCAATATCAAAGCCCCACCAGAATAGTCCTGAGATCGCAGCACTCAGCCCTGCTTTCAGGACAGCCTGTAGCTCCGACCACTGAGAAAGTTGGTCGCCTGCCCAGAAGAGCATGGATCCTTGGGCACCCAGATACCCAGCTCGGCTGAAGGTGATACGCTCTGGGCCGATGAACTCCTGATACGCCTCAATATAGCTCTGAGGATAGCGGTTACGCATCTCTTTACCCGTTGAACCGTCATGAAAGAGGACATCATCGGTAAGGATGCACTCCCCTCCATCTGTCTTGAACCCCGATACTCCCATATCCATCAGATACTTTCGTTTGGAGAACCACCATGCTCTTGTCTCAAGGTTGGTGAAATCGGGGACCATGGAACCTGCAAACCAGTTTCCTTCAGGAATGGTATAGGGGGTGCCATCCTTGTTCAGCACTGCAAGCCCATGTTCTCGTACATAGGCCAGATCCTCTTCATGACGCGAATCACGCCTGCCTTCTTCCAATGCCTTGAACACAGGGCACTGCCAGAGGATGAAATGGATCCCTTGCTCACGCATCTCCTGAACAAGCGTCTTTGGGTCAGGCCAGCGTCCCTCTTCCTCATGAAAGGTATAAAATGTCGACTCATCACTCCATGCTTCCACTACCAGGGCCGTGATGGGAAACCCATGCAAACTAGCAGCATCCATGACTGCTCGTACATCTTGCTCACTCTTCCAGCGGTTGGCACTCGCCCACTCCCCGAACACCCACGAGGGTGGAAGAGCTACCCCTCCAAGGTAGGAGAGCAATTTTGCAAGCGTCTCCTTTGGGGTACCGGATGCAATGACGAGGGAATCATCTGGGGAGAATTCTCCTAGCAAGGTGAGCTGAATACGATCATCATCCCCTTGGGACTCAATGGTAAAGACGCGGTCACTCTGTACGAGAAAAGCAAACTCATCAGAGAGGAACAACGGCTGGGGAAGATAGGTATGAACACCCTGGTGGGTGAACACTTCCTCCACCTCGTTTCTCTTGGGGTGTGAGAGAAACTCAACACGGTCAAAATGCTCCCCTGCTCCCCAGAGATGACTCCCCTGAAACTGAAGCTGTACTCCACCCAGTTCCTCGACTACCACAACACTCGATGCCTTAGCATCCAAATAGATAGATTTCATCCTTTTACTCCTCCAATTTGGAGACCGCTGGCGAAGTACCGCTGTGCACCTATGTAGATGATCAGGAGCGGGACCACAGAGATCAGGGAACCCGCCATAAGCAGGTCATACGCTGTCTTGAACTGCCCGGAGAGGGCATTGAGAATAATGGGTAGCGTATAGTTCTTTGGGCTGGTCATAAGTACCAACGGCAAGAGATAGTCATTCCAGGCATCCATCGCGATGATGATCGCAAGCGTCGCGAGGGCTGTCTTGCAGAGCGGGAGAAAAACCGTAATGAAAGACCTAAACAAGGAAGCACCGTCAATGGCAGCAGCATCGAGATAGGCATCAGAGATATTCATCATCTGCTGACGCAGCATGAATACGGCGAAGGCCTTGAAGGTATAGGGGAGAATGAGTGCAAATAGGGTGTCCACCAAGTGTAAGTCATTCATGATCAAGTAGAGTGGTATGAAGAGGACGTGGCTGGGAAGCATCATGGAAGCGATGAAGAGCATGAAGAGAAACCCACTGCCCTTGAAACGGATCTTCGCGAACGCGAATGCCGCCATGGAAGAAGAGAAGAGTGCGACCATGACTGCTCCTGCGGTTACCACCAGTGAATTGACAATGGAGCGAAGCATACCGGTGAGGGCGAAGAGCTTCTCATAGGCCTGGATGGTGGGTTCCTTGGGGAACCACTCAATGGGAACGACCAACAGCGCTCCCCCACTCTTCAGCGAGGTGGAGATCATCCAGAGGAAGGGGATGATTGCAAGAATTCCCAGCACAATGGCAAGCAGGTGATAGAGGAAGACTTTTACATGTGTTCTATACGTCATAGTTGACCCACCTTCTCTCACCTCGTTTCTGAATATAGGTAAATGCCATGATGATCACAAAGAGAATCCATGAGTATGCTGCTGCGTACCCCATCTTCCCGTATCGGAACGCATACTTGTAGATGCGCTCAACCATGACCATCGTAGCCCCGTTCGGTCCGGCATTTCCTTCCTTGGTCATGACCATGACCTGGGGAAAGAGCTGGAATGCATTGATCATAGAGAGCATGGAGACATAGAAGAGCACCGAGGAGAGCAAGGGCAAGGTGATTCGAGCAAACATCTGAGGCTTACTCGCCCCGTCGATCCGTGCTGCCTCATAGTACTCTGTGTTGATACTCTTCAAACCACCGAGCAGGATCATGGCGTAGAAGCCCATGTCCTTCCAGATCGAGGCTAGTACAATGGAGGGCATTGCCCACACTTCGCTCTGCAGCCAGAGCGGACCTTCAATCCCGATTATTGCAAGAACATTGTTGATCGGCCCGTATACCGGGGAGAGCAACCACTTCCAGATCAGTGAACCAGCGACCCAGCTGGTGAGCACAGGAAGGTAGTAGACAACCCGATAGAGGTTCGCCCCGCGGTTCGGTGCGTTGATGATCAATGCTGCGGTCATGGAGAGACCCAGCATCAGGGGAAGATAGAGGACGATGAAATAGAGATTGTGAGACAAGGCTCTCCAGAACTCAGCGTCACCCAAGATTGCCTTTGTGTTCTCCAATCCTACAAAATGCTCTGCTACAAACCTCAGGAACCCATCAGTCAAACGTACCCTGGACATTCCTGACCAGTTGGTCACACTCAACAACAGGGAGATGATGATCGGAAGTATGGCAAAAAGAAGGGCACCAAGAAGACTTGGAAGTAGATAGGGAAGCGCAACTTTTATTCCCCTTCTGCCCTGGATACTCATAAGACCTCCAGAGGCATGGCCAAGAAGGCCATGCCATAGACTAATCGATTACAAGGAAATCTTGGTTTCAAGTTCCTTCTGACATGCATCAAGAGCAGCCTTTGCACTCATTTTGCCTGAAACAATCTGACCCAGATAGCTCTGGATGATTGCCTGCATCTCTGCCTGCTGGATGCTCACAGGGGGAGTTACCAGATAGTCGAGGGATGCAAAGACCGCTTCCCTGTTCTCAGGAGGAGTAATGGAGAGATAGCTGTCAATGATCTCAGGATAGGTTACCGGGGGAAGTTCCCACGATGCTTCAACTCTAAGCTTGGTTGCTTCCTTGCTTCCGGCAAGGAACACCGCCAGTTTTGCAGCCTCTGCGGGATACTTGCTGGTCTCACTTACTACATAGGAGTTGGAGAAGAAGTGCGTTGCCTTCTGTACGTTACCGGGCTCGATAGCGATATCCCAATCGAACGGACAGTTGGCGGTGAAGTCCCCAAAGGCCCAGATGCCGGTGACGATCATGCCAAGACGTCCGCTCTTGAAGAGGTCCCAGTCGCCCATGCCTGCCATGTCTGCATCGGTGGGCATGATCTTGGAATCATTCTGCCATCCTGCCATGAGCTTTGCTGCCTCAATATTCTGAGGAAGATTGACCGTGAAGGCAGTCCTCTCAGCATTCATCAGGGAACCACCGTTCTGTGCTGCACCCTTGTAGAATTCATGGAAAGACAAGGGTCTATAGAAGCCCCAGATATTCTTCCCGAGAGACATGATCTTCTTGGAAGCAACTTCCACGTCCTTCCAGGTCCAATCATCTGTGGGATAGGCAACGTTTGCTTGGTCGAAGAGTGCCTTGTTGTAGAACAATACCACATTGCTGAAGGAGTTCGGCACACCGTACTGCACACCCTGGTAGTTGAATGCATCGAGTGCGGTCTTATTGAAGCCGCTGGTATCGCCAAGCTTACCCGTTACATCTGCGAGGGCACCTTCGCTTGCATAGGCAACAAAGTTCTCATAGTTGAGTTCGAACACATCCGCTGCATTACCGCCAACCACCTTACTCTGGAGCTGGGTGAAATAATCATCGTAACCGATGGTCTGTAGTTCAACCTTGATCGTTGGATTCTGCTTCTCGAACTCTGCAATCATTCCCCTCAGGGCTTCTCCTGAGAGTGTCGCCTCAGAACCAGAAAACTGTTCAAGTTTCAATGTAACAGTGCCCTGAGCAGCCTCTTTTGTTCCTGCTGAAAAAGCAGGGAGCAATACGAGAACCAGAACAAGAGCGAGTGAGAGAATGTTTCTCGTTGTTTTCATTACAACAAACCTCCTGGTACAGACATGTTCATTTCTTGTCTGTACAAACCGCTTCGAACTCACTACAATTGGATTTGCAGTGATACACCAGTATGACTCAATCCGATGATCCGAAGCCCCGCACGGCTTCGGATTATCAATGTAACACCAATTTCCGTACCGATTCCCGCTCCACCAGGGAGACAGGCAGTACAATATTGGAACCATTTTCCTTCTCTTCAATCTCGTCGATAACCAGTTGGGCGGCAATTCGAGCCTTCCCATCCACATCCTGACGAACGGTAGTCAAAGCCGGCTCCATATTGCCTGCCAAGAAACCGTCGTCAAATCCAACAACTGAGATATCCTCAGGGACCTTCAGGCCTCCCCTCTTCAGCCCTTTGATCAAACCAAAGGCAAGAATGTCTGCTGTGGCGAAGATGGCACTCGGTCTCTCGGAAGAGGCTGCCAATTGCAAGCCAAGCTCCAGTCCATACTCATAGGAGATGGTGCCTGAGTACACATACTGCCCAACACAGGGCAAACCGTGTCCGGTAAGAGCTTTCTCATACCCTTTCAGACGCTCGGTGTTGACGCCCTCCTTGGTGAGAAAACCAGTAGCCAGTCCTATGGTTCTATGGCCCATCCCTATAAGGTACTCGGTTGCCAGGAAGCCTCCATTCTCGTCGTCAATGGTGACTGAGCTGAGCTCCTTGTCCATACCGTAGGAGTCGACCAGGACAGTGGGTATCCCTATCTGTTTCAGGTCCTTGATGTCCGACTCAATCTCAACACCGACAATGACAATCCCATCAAGGCTTCTTTTTCGTGCCACATCCACATAACTTTCATCCACATCAGTCCCGCTGATCAGTATGTTGTAGCCCTTCTTCCGTGCCTCATACTCAAAGCTGGAGAGAAAGGAGCCATAGAAAGAGTTGGAGAACATCAGTTTTGTCTCCTTCTCTGTCTGTGGGATCAGGAGACCAAGCAGATGAGAGTGTTTCGAAGCCAGGGCGCGAGCGCCCAGGTTGGGAACATAGCCCAAACGCTTGATGGCCTCTTCCACTTTCTTAATGGTCTGGGGGGCAATGACCTGGTCTGAACGTTTGTTTATGATATAGGAGACCGTTGCCGTCGATACGCCGGCTTCCTTTGCGATGTCCTTCATATTAATCCGTTTCGTTGCCATTCATTGCCTCACTTATGCGTTTAAGTTAAGTATTGAACTCATTTACTCTTTTGTCAATGAAATCTTTTCCAAGTGACAGCCTTTTGTATCACAAACCACCCGGTATCGCTCTCCTTTGTAGGTGATCTTGCTCTCGATTTGCTTCCAGGAAGCAGGCAAGGAAGGAGAGGCAGAGAGTCCACCTGAGAAGCGTATTCCCATTACCCCATAGAGCACTGCCTGAAGGAGTGCTCCCATCGCCCCGATGTGCAGACCCTCCCCGGAGGTGTTCTCCATCAGCTCCTCGAGGTCAAGGAACATTGCCTGCCTGAGATAGTACTCACCGGCTTCTTGCAAGCCAAGCTTGTAAGCAATGAGGGAATGCATCCCCCAGCTTAGCGTGGAGTCATGGCTGGTAATAGGTTCATAGAGAGCCCATGCGTTCCGTGCTTCCTCCTCACTGAAATACTCTGGCAGCAGGAGATAGAGCAACAAGACGTCGGGCTGTTTGACTACCTTATACCGTTGGAGACGGTCGAAGCAGATTGTGTGGTAGAGAGCCCTACCACTCGTCTTGTGGGCTTTCAGATCGAAAGGTTCCTGCAAGAGGAACAGGTCATCCTCCAGGTAGGTACCATCCTCCGTACTATAGGGAATGACAGCCTTCTCTATGATAGCCTCAAACTCAGTTCGTTCCTCCTCAGAGAGTGCAAGTTCTCCTCTCCTATCTGCTACTAGGGCCAGCTTGATCGTATGCAGGGCCATACCGGTGGTATAGGCATTGTTTTTCGTCACCCCGCCGTACTCGTTGGGTCCTTTTACGAAAAGCATCTCATACCGATCACTCTGGGCGATGTAGGTAAATCGTGAGGCCCAGAACCGTGCTGTCTCATGGTAGATTTCAACAAGATTCTTACGTTCAAAGGCATGGTCACCAGTGGCCTGTACATACTGGTCCATTGCCCATACTACATCAGCGGTAACATGGACTTCACACTTCCCGGTATCCCACGTCTCACACTGCTCTGAGCCATCGAGTGCACTCATCCAAGGATACCTGGCTCCTCTTAGGTTCAAGGAGTCTGCATAGGCCTTTGCCTGGGGAAAGGTCCTCACCCGGTAGGAGAGTATGTTCCTGGCTATTATGGGGTTGGTATAGAGGTAGTAAGGGAGGATGAAGATTTCAGTGTCCCAGAAGTAACACCCTTTGTAACGGCTATGGGTAAGTCCCCTGGCCCCGATGGAAATACCTTCCTCTGGCTCATTCTGTTTCAGGTTGAAGAGGGCCCAGCGAATTGCACACTGGTCTTCCACAGGTCCAGAGAGAATTATGTCCTGTTCTTCCCAGAACAAGGAGAGTGCTTCTTCTGATTCCTTGCAGAGCTGTTCATAGTCATACCCTTCCCTCTCTCTTCCTTCTAAGCTTACCACTGCTTCCAGGAAGAAGGTCGAACCAGGTTCAAGTATGGTTTCATAGCGTTTCTTGTTACCGCTTTCGTTTCCAGGAATCGAAGATCCAAAGCTCTTTGCAAACGTAAAAGAAAGGGTATCATGGATGGTATGCCCTTCCATGAAGAGGTTTCCATTTTTCCAAGAGGACCGACACTCCTTGAGTAATACAAGGCTCTCTTCATTTGCTACGGTCTGGTCATCGTTGATGGGTAGGTTCACTACCGAATCGTCGATTGCATCCTCTACAACTAATGAAAGTTGTTTCTTTGCCTTAATCAAGAAACGGTGGCCGATTAGGTCCTTCTCCCGAAAGGAGACAATCCGCTCATAGGTACAGGAATACTGATCAGTTTCCCAAACACGTGTCACCACCCCCCTCTTCATGTCCAGAGTCTGCTTGCTTCCACGATTGGAGAGTGGCAGTGAATCAATGAAGACGTTGAGGCGTAAGGGGTCGGGAAGATTGACCATGTCGGTGATGCCGCTCTTGATGTACTCGAACCCTCCGGCCTTGTAGACCCCATGGTTTTCGCGTGTATAGGTATCGCCGGGAAGTACCGCTCTCAGACCGAACCTTCCATTGCCTTGGTAGAAGATACTTTGGCAGAATTGTTCATTCTGAGCCGTTATCTCTGTCTCTATCTGCCAAGGCAGGTAGGTATTATGCTTTCCACTTTCCACGTGCTTTCATCTCCCCGATGAGGACATACGCAAGGTAGCCTGCACAGGTGGCAAAGGCCTCACCTGTACTCGCATACCCGGTATGCTCATCAATGCTTTCACAGGCGATGCCATGGTCCATCGGTGCATGTAGAAGCTTCTTAATGGCAGCTTCTGTATGCAAGACCCTGACTTCATTCGCCAGACTTAATATCCAGGGATGAGGTGCATGCGGACACCCTATCGCAGCAAAGTTGGTACCTGCAAATGAGTACTCATAGGCAGGGTCGGTAATGGTGGAGACAGTGTTTTGGTAGGCCTCATCCGAGAAGGAGGTAATACCGAAGAGCGGAAGGAGTAACAGGCTCCCAGGTGGCTCATCATAGATATCGTAGTTACCCTTCCCATCGGTAGACCAGATGTACTGTCTCTTGCCATGGTGGTCTTTGACCAGGTGCGTCTCGATAGCTCGCTTCACAGCTTCCTTTCTTTCTGTCCAGTGGGAGGCCTGACCGTTCCAGTTCCAGGAGGCAAGGATGGAGAACACTGCATGGACCAAGGCATTGTTATAGGTAAGCAGTGGGTAGACATGCATGTCATCAGTTGGTTGGAGGAAGGTCTTGTATAGTCCTGTTTCAGTCTCTACTGTTTCCAGTTTACCGATGATGCGATTGGTAAGCGCTTTGATATCACTATCTTCCAGTACTGGGTCAGAAGTTTTCTGGATATAGGCATCGATGGCAAGAATGGGAGCACAGAGTTCGTCCAGCTCGAATCCTGGTTCAAGGATGGTTCCATCGATGTACCTGCTGTGGATCCCAACGTTTCGCCTCTGTCGTGTGGAGACGTAGTAGAGCATCTCCCGTGCAAGTGCTTGGTCGACTTCCAGGATTGCAGGAAAGGACCAGAGCAGGGAGTCCCGGTCCCAGTAGGCTGCGCTGACGTAGTAGCGAGGGCTTCTGCTGGTCACCAGGACGAGCTCCTCAGTATCGATGGTTCTTCCGGTTGCGTAATGGATGGCAAAGAGCAAGTTCCTGAAGAGGGTGTTGTCCATCTGCATATCGCCGGTTGGTTTGATGATGGAGTCCAAATAACAAACTTGCTCCTGGTAGAGGGCATCTACTCCTTGCCTGGAGAATTCCCGTGCACTGGTGACTGCTGAGACTTCCTCATACCCTACTCCCCAGTAGATGGCAAACTGTGTATTTCCTAAAGCTGGTACTTCCAGTGGTGCTTCCATGGTGAAAGAGATAGAGCAATCATCACTATAGCTCCATGTACCAGCACTAAAGGTAATGGGGGCAAGCGCCAAAACAGGGAACCCTGAACGGATGTCAAAGCAGGGGCAGTCTGACCAATTCGTCTTATAGGCATGCATGCTGCCTTCAAAGGGCTTGCTTTCATTGACGGTATGGAGGACTTCAGCGATAGTACCAGTGAGATCAATCCTTGCCACAAGAGGCTGCTCTGTTTTGTTCTCTACAGTTATTACCTGCACGAAGCCTTTCTGGTCTTTCGGTGAGAGGAGCTGGTAGGTAGCGCGACAGGAAGGGGTTTCACTTGAGAAGGTAGGGATCCAGTAGCGGTCCTGGGTAACGGATGAGAATTCTGTTTCTGTTCCGTTAATGGAGAGTCCTAGGTGAAGGAAGGGTTTCTCCCCTCCCCGAAATTCAATCATGCCACGATGAGCCATGGAGAGGACGTTGATGCTGAGTACATCACTATTCTCTTCTATTTCAGGGATTGCTATGTATTCATTACCGGTACAGATCATCAGGAACCTCTACTTATGCGTTTAAGTAATTATTAGAATGGAAGAGAGGTTCTGTCAAGGGAAAAGAGAGGAAGATTCATAATTGACAATGTGCAAGCAGCAAGCCTGAGGTGAAAAGAATCAAAAATGCCAACCTACTAAGATTGTGTGAGTCATCTTTTAATCAAAATATCATTGATTGGTTTCTTCCTTTCGCCATCTGGCTATAACATCAGTGAAAACTATATCTCGCCATGGTTCTCTCCACTCTTTATAAAACCGAACACTACTTGAATGCGGTTCAGGGCTTGGCAAAGGCATCTGTACGATTGAAGGAAGTAAAACAGAATCGCCTACTACAATACATTCACCGGGAGCAAGGTTTGGAAGTATATCCGTAATTCCATTTGAATTATCAGGAAATAATCTCTTAACATAATTCTGATCAGAACTATTTGTCAGCCGAAGAGCAATAAAATTATTGCACTGTGCAAATATGGTCTCTGACACTTCTGATGGGCGTTGACTAACGACCATAAGACTTAGACCGTATTTTCTCCCTTCTTTTGCCACGCGCTCAAGTGATTTCCGTGATGACCGGTAAGCAGAATCATTTTTTTGAGGGATATAATTATGCGCTTCCTCACAAACTAACATAACAGGAACATCGTTGAGAGCATCTTTTTCGTGGCGTAGCTTAGTATAGTGAAAACAAAAATCAAATATCAGGCGAGAAACAAGACTTACCGTAATACTTAGCACTTCAAAGGGAATTCCACTAAGATCTATTATGGTGATATTAGCTTTATTTAAATAACCGAGGAATTGTTGCAGTATTTCTTCGAAATCTTCTGTTTTAAATGAAGCCCCATCTGTCTTTGTTGGATGAAGTAAAAACCGTAGACGCTTGTCAGAAAGTTTTGTTTCTAAACGGGATACAAACCTATTAAATTCACCATAAAATGGACCGTTTGATGCCTTGGAATCCTTTGCTGTTGATTGGGATACAAAGTTACATGGTTGTTCAAAGTAGTAATCCTTCCTATCCTCTATTAGATTACCGTCTGATAGTTTTGGTTTATTCTCATCATTTAATCGACCTATCACCTCTCGATTCAAATTTTCAATATATTGATACACTTCTTCAATCGAGAAATACGCTGGAGTATCATAAGTCATTTCGCATATTGTTGGATTATGTTTTTCCTTGTTCAAAATAACTGCATTTTTAAACTGGCTAACTTGATTGTGAGAATTCTGCTCATTACTCTCAATAAACATACTTTCCAATTCTTCTGAATTCATCATCCAGTAGGGAAGATTGAAACTATCTACATCAAGTCGATTGCAAGTGAAGCTTTGATCCTTGTCTAGAGAAAATGCTGCTGAATATTCATCATGAATGTCAAAAATGACTATATGAGAATTGTTCTGTTCCCTGATGTTTGAATTTCTTTTATTTTCTATTCCCACAACATTATGAAGGATTCTTGTGACAGCACAAGACTTGCCCGATCCTGTTGACCCCACAATTGCGATGTGCTTGCTAAAAAAACGATCTCCATGTATTTTCATCTCAATTGATTTGTTCATTGACAATCGCCCTAGCGAAAACTGGTAGGTATCATCTTCAGCAAATATCTTATTTAAAATATCCTGATCTGCCGTATAAACAAACTCTGTAGGTACTGGTAAAAGAATACTTGTCCGTTCAAATCTATCACCTTCCACCAAAGTACCAATTGCATGACAATCAATATTAAATTGCCACTTTGGAGCTTCTTCACTACCTTGCTCGAAATTACCACGAATATTGCTAATTGTAACAATGGTAAAATCATTATTTCCTTGTGATATCTTCAAAAAGCGGCCAACCTGTAATGCTTCTTTATTCTTTTCAAAGGTATCCAACCCATCAATAAGTACGATTATTACTTCAGGCGAACAGGACACAACCTGCCCAATTTTATTCATAGACATCACTTACTCCAAAAATATATTTAATTTCTTTAAATGTTACTCCTTTCAAACACTCAACGTTTATGTCCGCTTTATCTAATCCATCAAAATCAATATTCCCAATGATGAACAGATCGTCGCATTTGAAGTCATTCAGGACTCTCCCATGATCATTCCAAGCTATTATACGAAGACTAAATTCACGTTTAACACAATTTTTAGGACTCTTTCCTAGTAATGGGTTTCTTAAGAAATATCTTTCTTCAAACACTCCTCCTACATACCCATCATTAGTAATAATACCTTTTGAGAATAATCTGTGTTGAATATCTAAAATTTCTGTTCGCTCTGCACATAGGCACAATATTGGTGTCCTTATATGAGCCGGTTTATAATGATACTTTTCAATGAAGTCACGGATAAAAAAGACCTTTTCTTTCTCATAGTCTTCTATGTCATCAGGATTCATAACTATACAGCGACATCGTGCATTCATACCCAAGTATTTTTTAAGTTGCTTCCGCTTTTCTCTTAATAATATATCTCTCGATTTAAGTGATAGCGTCCATTGAGTAATGGCAGTTTTCCTAATTGCAGACAAATCAGAAAGGAACTTTCTCTTAGTAATTTTCCTATCCTCAGCATCATGTTTTGTACTTATAGTAGCAATGTTATGAATTGCATTAGGATATACAATTGTCTGAATATCACCTTTTTGCATTTCCAGGGTTCCAAGGCTTCTTTTAACTTGCTCAGTAATTTCATCATAACTAGGACCAAGTTCAAAAGAAAAACAATCTAAGAAACTTTCAAGATTGATGTTTTCAGGTATTACATTAGTATATTTTTTTAGTTCTTTATTATCAGTAGCTAACACACTCTGAAGAAAGCATTTATCTATAGAAAATCCTTGCATACTGCGGATATCGGGGAAATAGGCAAAGAGGATGTAACGAATACCTTCTTTCTGCTTATTCGAAAAATCCTTCAGCATTTGGAGAATTGGCTTATATATCTTACTTGGTGCAAAGGATGTACTTGCTTCATGATATTTACACTGTACAGCTTTCACCCCCGAAGAATTTTCCACATCAATATCTTCAATAATACCCTCAACTGTTATAATTTCTTCATCTTCCGCCTCCAATATTTCCAATATCGTTTTATTAAATTGATACAGAAAACCTTGAATTGTATAATCTGCAGTACGTGACATCTATCTTTTTCTCCTTCAGATGGTATTAGTAGACATTAAATTCCAAATGCAATTCATAACAAATCCTCCTGCTGTTCTATGCTGTTGATAATGCTTGTAAGCAGCATATCCAGGGATTCACTTGCCTTATTAATCTTTATCTTCTTCCCCTCAATATTTCCTAGTTCCAGGGAGGCAACATACAGTTTTCCTGTCCAGATAATGGAACCTGACACATAGAACTCTGCTTGTGCCGCCTTTGTAATATCTGGAAAGTTGTAATCTTGGTCACTCTGTGTATCCACATCTGATTCCAGAAGCACCGTAAATTGCTCATCTATCCTCTTACAGAGGAATTCCCATGCTACACGGGCAGGAATCTTGCTGGAGTCAGGTTCATATTGAAAAATTGCAAACTTTCTTGGAATTGTGAACGAATAGGAAGGCTCAACGATAGGGATATCTTCAGCAGTAGTAATAGTCGATGATTGAGATGGGACTTGTTCTCCCGAAGGTCCGGAACGTTGCGTTGATTCAGGTACAAGAACTGATTTGCTTGCTGGTTCTGTAGGAGTAGTTGATGGAAAAGAAGATGATGTACTGGGAGAGGAGTACGTAGTTGTGCGAGGTACTGTATAGCTCACACCATAGGATGAGCTCTGATGTGAGCTGTGTGAGCTATGCGAGCTATGCGATCTATGGGAACTATGAGAAGAATGGGACCGATGTGCAGCAATCCTTACGATTGACTGGATGGGTTGGAGAATATAATTGCTGAATGATTTGGATTGATCCGAGTTATCCAGATTCTTTATCCCTTGGACCTGTATGGTAGCATCTGCAAAAAGTATGTAAGTCTGAAAGAAAAAAAGTATCCCAAAAATCACTGACAATATACGGATCTTGATCGCTCTCATACAGACACCTCCTCAACAGAGTAATTTAGACTTATCGGAGAGATATTGGTTGGAATATATTTAGGATTGCTGGTTGTGAAGAACCCACCACAATACCCTTTCAGGTCACACTCCTCGCAAAGCTTGGAGTAACCGGTCTTCCAATCAGAGATGGCTGCTACGGTAAATCTCCATATTTGCCTGGGAAGCAAACAGATAGGATGGTTATAGATGAATACCGGAACATCTCTCATAACTGCTTTTTGCACAGATGTAAGCAGAAATGGTTTGTAAGTCTCACATGGGGAAAATACCTGTTCCGCATTAGTTGCAGCATCTCCAGAGACTTCCATCCCCATAAGACTGACATGGTCAACAAACGGGAAATTATCGTATACATACTCAATAAATGAAGGAAGCCTGTCATAATTCATCTTCGTGATCAGATATCGCAATTCAATGGTATATCCATAATATGCAAGATGATGAAGTGCTGCATGGACCTTTGCAAAAGAACCCGATACACGAGTATGAGCATCGTGAATCGCAGGAGTATCACCATATAAGGTGATACAGAATGTCGAGGTTTCCTGCTTAAGGATATTCGAAAGTTCAGTCGCTTTATCATAATCTGCAAGGGTAATCCCATTGGTAAGTATATCTATATGTATGGAAGGATGATGCATATACAGCCTCTTGATTACTTGCAGCAACTCAGGAAAATCAACTGTGGGCTCCCCTCCTGAGAGTGCAATGGTGTGAATATCTCCTGGGAGCAATGCTATAATCTGAGCATTTCGTGCTGAGAGTAATGGATTTCTGGTTCTATCGATTTGTGGGCAGTTGATACACCTCTCGTTGCATTCGTTGCTCACCACTAGGCAATTATCATTGCTTGTGCTGGAGAAGTGAATAAAACAGGTCCCCTCTGTAAACTCGAGAACATCTCCCTCATGCAAAAAGGGGTCTGCCTTATATTGGAATATTCTGGTTCTTCTCCTTGCTTCTTCTTCACTACATAATAGAAAGGACCGATGTATTCCATACATCTGTATCGCATACCTTGCAGTAGGAGTCTTAAGACTTTTTCGTACAACTTTTCCTATTGCTTGGAGAGGCATTTTCGTTTGAGGAAAGATCACTTCAAATTGTTTCATAAGCAGAGTTCCTCATAGGAAACACCTGTTAGCCAATTGAAAAACACCTTTTCAGAATCTGGGTTATTCTTCAGTTCTGAGAAGAGCAGTGTTATAATTTGTGAGTATTTTTTGCAGCTCTGGTAGGGAACTTTGAGTTTTGTTTCCTGGTATTTACGTACTGGATCAATACCACAATAGGGAATATAGGGGCATCCATAACAGTGGGCTTCAGTTTCTACCATGTTGCCACGGATAAGCTTCTGTAGTTTCTCTCCCAAGAATATATCCTGGTAAGTATCGCTGAGCACTGACCCTAAACGAAATGAGTCATCCTCACCGCGAGCAAGCATACGTGCCTCATCCGATGGATACACACCCCCGTCAGTATCATAAACTGCGCAGCTGATGCCCACTCCAGGAGGAGACTGGATATCAACGAAACCACTTGAGAATGGTGTGAGTATTTTTTGTAGAAAGATTGATGCAAGTTCTTCCCTGATAAAAATCCCTTCCTTGTTCAGGATGAGGATGTAATCAAGGACATCCTTATATGCAGCAAGAAAGTCTTCTAGGCTATATCCTAACTCACCCAAAGTCTTCTCTGCCAAACCATAGGGATTCAATGCTCTGATGAATATTGAACGAAATCCATGTTCAACATAAGCATCGACACATTCTCTCAATCTTGGTAATGAATACCTTGAAACAGTAAGTAACGCCGATACTCTTTCAGGAGAATATTCCGCACAAACTTTCTGGTAGTTCTCAAGGACCCTGGAATAATTTGACTGAGTGCTGTATGGGGTTCTATTGGTATCATGGATTTCTCTGGGGCCATCAAGCGAGGTGGAAATACAGAAACTATGCTTCTTGTAAAACTCCAGATGTTCTTGAGAAAGTACCAAGAGATTGGTGCATACTACATATTCTATATCTTTCCTATACAATACATTTAGTGTGGTTAGGTATTCAACAATGAACATCATGATGTTGAATTCAAGGGTAGGTTCTCCCCCTTGGAATTCAATTTTCAGGGTTGTTGATGGGGATTGCATAATGTACTCACAGACCCTTCTTGCAGTTGCCATGGTAAGCACATGATGTTCCTTTGCATCAGTGGAACTGGAAGCATGACAATATATACATTTAGAGTTGCAAGCATAAGTCAATACGATAATATGCAACTCAGTAAATGTGGAAAGAAAAGCCTTCTTGGTTCTGAGCTTAATTGCAGATTCTTCAAGAGCAAATTCCATCGACTCGTCCTCTGCAAGGAAAAACTTGCTCATCAGGTCATTCTTTATATTTGGGGGAAGCGTATCAGGGTCTGAGATGAATCGCCTAAAGAGGGGAATACTGAGGAAATAGAACTGTCCACATTCATTGGTTACCAACATGGAATCTTGAATTCTACCATAGCGAAAGGGCAATTTCGTCATAGCACATCAGTTCCTTTTGGAGATAGGCTCAAAAGCCTTTCGATAGAGCATCTCTCGCAAGGGAGCCATAGATTCTTCCAATGCGAGTTGAGCTTCTTTCTCCATGCACAGGCGAAAGAACTGATTAGAGAGTCCTGAATCTTGTTCCTTTGGACCAGAAAGTACCCAATGGGTATCCGTCTCTTCAATTAAAGAGGTACTATTCGACTCACTATATGCAAGCAGAAGCGCTTGTTTAGATACTACGTTCTTTGAGATGGTAATTGATTCACTCATGGTAACAATCCACACTACCTTCCTTTTTTCAAATTGGGAGATGTACAACTACCAAGTCATATGACCTAGTGTAAGACATCACTTTACCTTGAAGAATTAGTAGTGGTTGGATTGTAGAGTATCAAGATAATTCATACTAACCATAGAATCATTTAATGTATTTGTAAAGAATAATAATTCCATACATATTAAGTTTTTAAAGAAAAATATATTTATGCCAAATATTCGTCATAAGTAGTCATATATGCTAAATTTTGAGCACAACGCATAGGTAAAACTGAACAGAGAAATCACAATCTTCAAGAACTAAAAAGGTCATTGAAAGCTTAGCCTAAGAGATCAATCCTGCTGCACACTGGATACTTGGTCCGATAGATCTTTCTTGGTTACAAGGGAAACCAGAGGTATGCATATAACCCTGTTGAGTCTTTTACAAGGAATCACACTTACAAGGAGTAACCTGTAGTACCCTTCTTCAATCAAAGGGCCGACAGATAATCTTGATACAAGGATTTCATAAAATTGATGAATTCTCCCCACTCGGGATTCATTGATTTCTCTTTAGCCGTCAAATAATACTGATATTTATACAACATTTTTAAATACTTTCTGATGGAAGGGTTTCTATCATACAGATAGAAAATAATTTCATATATTTTTATCGCCTGGACAGTATCCAGTCCCGTGGACCACGATTCAGCCTTTTCGACCAATTGGATAGCGTTGTAATCATGAGCTGCAAAATATAGGAGGCCTTTGACAGCGATATAAGCAAGCGTTTTAACTTCACCCCGATCCTCTCGATTATTGATTTGTGGATCATATCGGGTGTAAGGAAAAATCCTGGCTTCGATCGAATCTCTAAGCATGTGTTCAACAGCTGTCAATTCAGAATCTTTATGTATGATAATCTGTGGAGGGAATTCGTGTACCTTAGCTTGGATAAAGGCTTTTATATCCAGGGAAACCAACTCATCGTGGACCGCCTCGTGAATCGCCAGTTGAGGAAACATTTCAAAGATTGGGTCGAGCCAGCAGGTCTGAAATAGAGAAAAAGGTATACTTTTAATCGAAGACATCTGACGATCCGGGGAAATGAGAAAATTCGCATCCAAGGTGATTACTTGATTCGGATCATTGAATAATGACACCAACGCAGGGCTCTTACTCGCAACATCAACCGTCATGATTCCATCCTTCAATGAAATCATGCATCTCATCCATATCATCCTGTGAGATGGAAATCTCGTAGCCATAATCTGAGGGACTCTTTTTGAACCGTCCTAGCAGTCTAACGAATGTATCCTCATCAATCAGATTATCCTCGAAGTTTCGCAATATGGTCTCGATTGCTCTCGGTGAGGAACCGACTGTCTTGGTGGCTGTATTCAATTTGAGGAACACATCACTCTGAGTTGATCGACCAACCCTTCCGTACTCACCTTCCGAATCACGCTCATCAACGCCATAGAGCTCTTTATACTGCATCATCTGTTATAGCTTTAATCTCCCACAGCCGTTTCACCAACGAACGATACGGAAGCCACCAAGTACAGTGAAGTCTTGCGATGAATCTAAACAACACTTTTTGTTGCACATCTGCAAGAGAGAAGGATTTGAATTCCTCGAAAACCCGTCGTTTAAGTACTTCTTCGGGAAGCAGAAATTCGGCAGCAAACCAGTTTGCCTTCGCTTCAACAACATCTTCCTCCTGATCATCCTGTCGACTCAGATGGGAGCCGGTCTTCGTGAAAAAGTGATACAGTTCATGGGCTATCGCAAAAGCCTGCTTATCGAAGTAATCAGCGGTATTGAGCCCGATGAACACAAGACACTCTCCACCCTCCTCGGAGTACAACAGAGCAGCGGAGAATGAAGGCTTATTACTCTCTGCCTCAACAGGAATTTCGAGCAGGATAATCTCAAGCCTATCAAGAATCGTTTGGATATCGTTCGCTATCGGAGGATCATCAGAGAACCCGAGTGCAAACCGTTTATTTCTGGCTAATTCCCGAATTGATTCAATATCTTGAATGCTAAGCTTGATTTTCCGATTCATGCTCGAACTTTCTCCTCAGTAGGATCTGCTGACGCAACGCAAACATCATGCCGAGCAGAGTATCAACTCCTTCCTTCTCAATCTCATTCATACTTTCGCTTCGAAGGGCAACGAAGGACCCCGACTGTTCCTTCTCCACGAACATATCGGTGATTTCGAATCCAAGAACATCCGCCAAAGATTGAAGCTGAACTATAGATGGGGTGAAGTCTTCCCGTTCAATACGTCCAATCATGATTCGATGAAGCCCTGTGCGTTCACCAAGCTCTGCCTGGGTCAGATTCATTTTACTTCGCAGTTCGTTTACCGTTTTGGACAGTCTAACTGCGGATAAGATTTTCATCCGCGGGCCTCCTTTGCCTATATTATACGTTATCGTGCGTGAAAATGTAACTATTATTATCAATTCTTTCAATAGCTACACATTCATAAGCTAAAATGTTATTAATTATTACACACTCAAAAATCCTCTCTTGCATTTTTATCGCCTAGACAGTGTCCAGTCCTGTGCACCACGTTTCAGCCTTTTTAATCAATTGGATAGCATTGTAATCATGCGCTGCCCAATATGGGAGAATTCTGACAGCTAATGCTTCTCGATATTCTCACGTGTGAAACAGACAGGCTTCACCATACATCACCCCTGAACCATAAGTTCAATCGTCGTCTTGTTTTTAAGGAAGTCAAACACAGTCTTCACCTTATTCCTCCTTCGTGCATAACGAAGCATTGAGACCTGGTCGATGCGGTATTTTGTGAACATCAGCTCGATTGCGGCAGGATAGTCACCTTTGGAGAGCATCAGATACTTATTTGCAAATAGATCAACTATTAATTTTTCCAAAGGTACCTGATACGGCTCGCCGTATGACTTGGGCGCCTCTGTAACCAGACGGTCGATGATAATCCCATCATCGGTACCGTACCGCAGTATCTCTTGGGCTTTGGGTTTTAGCAATATCTTGCCTGGGAATTTTTCTGTAAGCGTGGAGAACACAAAATCACTTCCATCCTTCTCCACTTCGAGGAAGATCTGATTATGTGCCAACTGGTGATTGAAGAACTCATTGAGCCAGGACAACTCCCAAACCCTATAAGAGCAACACCCAAAACGAACCCTATACCATCTTCCACAGTACCTTACGATACAGAAATGGGATTATTGCCAGTGAGAGTGCAAGGGACAACAAGAAGAACAACAGGGAGCCCTCTATTGAGAAGCGAGCCATCCAATAGGAGGGAAAGAGACTGAACAGATACTGATACCGGTCATGAAACAAGTAGGGGATCGGTAGACCCAGGAGAATGAGACTGGAAAGCTTTCCCATCGCCATTCCTTCAATCTTGTTGTGCGAGCAGGAGAAGATAATCAAACCTGCAACCACTCCCGTCAAGGCAGAGAGCACACTCATACCAATCTGGTGAAATAGGTTCCACTCTGTAAGATGGAACACCTGCAAGAAGACAAGGGAGGCAACCCCCGCCATGGCTGCGGGGACTGCCAGATGGGAAATGAGATACCCATGGCTTTGCAGCGGCGTTACAGAGAGATAGCGTGTCAACTGTTGCTCGTGTTCATCGAGCATGACCATAGCTGAGGCAAAGCAGAACATATAGGGGGAGAGTATTATCAGCAGAAGATCGAACAGCCGATAATACGGCTGTAGGATAGAAGAAACATCGAAGTAGCCGCAAAGCAACACTTCCAGGGAGGGAATGGCGAACTTGAAAAAAGCTCCTGCAAGAATTGAGGCAAAGCAGACAGCGAGCAACATGCCATCACTCACTATCTGACGGACAACCAGAGTGAACGACAGGAGTATCCGCTTCATCGCTTTACCCCTCCCAATGTGTTGAAGAATGCCTTGGTTGTTTGGATAGTGAAGTACAGCACACCAAACGTCCAAAGAAGAAGCGAAACGCTTGCAAGAGCACTATGCTTACCAAACAGGCAGAGCTCAATAATGCTTATACCGGGATGCAACAACATCCACGGTGTTCCTGGTCGAAGTATATAGAGCGCGGCTGGTATGGAAATAACCAACAAACAAGGGATCGTGGCAAGAATGAATTGGTTGAGGGTTTCCGTCTTCATGGCCAAAACCAGCCCCAGTGCTGAGAACAGGCAGGAACCAATGAAAATGGTACCACCTACCAGAACAGGATGTGCTACCACAGTTCCAAACCCTGCGATGGAGAGAGCAACGAGCGTTGCAATGATGGACAAGGAACAGAGCTTGGAAAGTACATACTCCCCTGCCTTTACAGGAGAAATGACAAGACTGTGTAGTGTATGCTCATCCTTCTCGAACTGGAGGATGGCTCCCATGAAGAAGAGCCCAAGTACAGCTGGATCGCTGTAGATCATAAGCACAGCCACTCTTGCCTGCCATTGCTCAGGTACCAAACGGAGCATGAGCACATAGAGCAAAGTGAAAAGCGCGTAGATGAAGTAGAAGCCATAGCGAAACTGGAAGCGGATGTCACCTTTAAGCAAGGAGAGGAATCTCATTGCAGTTTCCTCCCCGTCAGTTCTGTGAAGATGTCGTTGAGGGTGGGCTCACTGCTGTGAATACTGAGAAGACGATTCTCCTTGAGTGCACTCAGTAGTTCAGCATCCTCACCAATTGAGCTCAACTGCGTACAGCGTTGTATCTCTGTGCCCTGGTTTGCATATGAGTAGGAGACGGTAACCGCTCCCCTACTCATGATCAAGTTTCTCGGACTGTCGAGGGATTTAATACTGCCATCGACTATGAACGCCACCCGGTCACACAGCTCTGTAGCGTCATACATGTTGTGGGTGGTCAGGAGAATGGTGGTGCCCTTCTCCCGCTGCTGGAGGATCAGGTCTTTCATAACCCTAGCATTCGAGGGATCGAGGCCGCTTGTCGGCTCATCAAGAAAGAGAATCGAGGGGGAGTGAATCAAGGCCTTGATGAAATTGAGACGGCTTTTCATACCCTTCGAATAGGCAGATACTTTCTTATCTGCCTCCGCGGCCAATCCCACCGATTCTAGCAACGGCTCAATGGGAAGTGTGTGCTTGTACAACGAGGCAAAGAAGGAGAGATTCTCTCTTCCCGATAGCTTCTCAAACAAGCTGGAAACCTCAAAATCCACCCCGATATGTTCATAGAACGCTGAGCCACATTTCCTGGGCTCAACCGCGTTCACGACCACATTTCCCTTGTAGGAGGGGATCAAGCCGGTGAGTATCTTTTGCACGGTGCTTTTACCGGCACCGGAGGGCCCAAGAAAGCCAAAGATCTCCCCAGGCTGTACGGAGAATGACATGTGCTCAATAAAGGGTCTGGCAGTATAGCTGAAATTGAGATTCTCTACGCTGATCATCGCTTTCCTTCCTCCAATAGCTGTGAGACGATTCCTCTCAGCAACAGACGCATGACCTCATCAAAGACTTCAGCCCCAATCTCTTGTGTATGCAGCATCATGAGAAAGGTTGCTCTCAGTGCACCACTGAAGACTGAAAGTTGTGCTTCATCAAGCTGTACAGGAAGGAATGATAGGAAACGGTCCATGCTTATATCATCAGTCTGTGCATGCTGGGCAATTACCTCGGGGGGTAACTTGCGGATCAACAGCTCCAGGTCATTTCTCTGTATCAGGGCTGCTAGAAAGGAACCATCGATACGCTTGAACAGATCAAAAAGAATGGCTGTGAGGGCATCTATACCTAATGGTTGCTCTGTATTCTGTAGCGTGGTGATCAGGGAACCCTGGATCTCATCATGGAATTCCATGAGTACATCAAAGAACAGGAGTTCCTTGGAAGGATAGAACAGATAGAAGGTACCTTTGGGGATGTTTACCCGCCTCACCAGTTCATCTACAGTGGTTTTCTTTACTCCCAATGTCAGCAAACACTGGGCTGCCTCTGTCTTTAGTTTGGTTTGTATCGCTGTTCGTTCTTGCGGTGATAATGCCTTAGGCATAAGCCTCTCCTGTTCCTATTTGACTATATACTCTATTTTAGTCATATAGTATGCAACCAGGATGGAGTTGTCAAGATTACCAGTCTTTTCAGCATTCTTATACGTTTTTCCGCTTTGGTTTACAGAGTTTCCCTAGCTCAAAAAGTGAATACAATTCGTAAAGACGTCCTCATCGTTTCACTATTTCAATTGCTTTCACCACCGTGGTGAAAGGAAGATTGTTGATGAAAGTTGCTTTCTCAGTGTATGTGCGGGAGTATGAACTGCGCAGTATCAGCTTGACGAAAATCCCTCTGATTAATCAATACTTTGCAGATAGGCATAGCAACTGAGTCATTTCATGATCGTTCATGACTGATACGCTAGTTCCCCTATAGCTTTGGAACAGACAACCCTGTACTGTCCTCCTTTATCCTCTATCCTCACTCTTCCACGGTACATTGGAACAATACACCTCACCGCAGTATACTTATTTCAATTTGCAAATCTATCTTGAAATAAGGAGCGAAAATCATAGTCGTTATTTCAGGATAGCCTTAGCATCGATCATGGGAACATACGAGAACGCTGATCAACATTTCACTCCTTCGCGTACGTTCTACAGCTACTGCTATGCTAGAAGTAGCGTGCCGGTCGGACATGCCTCGTTTCAGGTTTGACTGCATGCCCATAATAGAGAGATGATTCGTTCAAGCTGAAGTCAATAGTGAATACTGCCTCGCCAAAGCCACTCTGACCAGGTCGATAGATATCGTACTCTGTCGAACTCCAATATTCCGAGCTATTTGTCGTCGAGAAATTCCCAATTGTTTGCTTGTGGTGGAACAGCTCTACCAGCTCCTCTTTTGAAGGAAGGAACCAGTCGTTATAACCCCCTCCACTGTAATAGCGGGCATTATATGCTGCATAGGAGAATGATGAAGCTCCAGTTGAGGTCATAATCTTATCGGAGTTCGATAATCCTGTTCCATAACCCGCTGATGTTCCAACCACGGTAGTCGTGTTACTCGACCAAGGAAATCCAGCAGGCGAGAGATCACTCTTTGCTGCTATTAAACCATCTGTCTCTTCGGCAAGATTGGAACTTGTAGAGATATAAGCAACGATACCCCCTGCATAATAGTCTCCGATCGCAAGGGGTCTTGGACTGAGAGCAATCTCTGTTGCAGGCCCTGGTGCATAGGAGCTTGTCTCTTTCACCCTGAACCGAATCTTTGTCGCAGTTGTCGCAGCTGTAGGCATGTAGAGGACCGCCCTTCCGCGACTATCAATCACGAGATCTGCATAAAAGAGATTGAAATAGCCATAGTAGGCAATGTGCGCCTCGATTCCTGTTTGGTTGGGGGAGAACCCGGTGACGTTGATGATCGTCTGATCTTCATTTGAATTGGGGAAATATGCATCTATGGTACCGCTGATGGCAGGGCCGGCAGGCTTTTCAATGGTAAGCGTTCCCGTATCAGTGACATCAAAACTGTAGTTGCGGGCACTCCCTTCTGTTAGCCTGATCGTGTAGGTTCCTACAGCAGAGGTAGGTGTTGTTCCAGCTGTTGCAGTAGGAGGGGAATACCACGAGGCTGTGCCAGCACTTTCTCCACCCACAAAGCCGGTAACATCAACCACAAATGCAGGAGTCGCATCCCCGTATGTCTGTGTATAATCTCCCACCGTTGCAGTCAGGACGGCTTGAGTGATAGAGACTTTTCTGCTTGTATCGTTATTCAGGTAATAATTACTGGTATCAGTCCCACTGATGGTATAGGAAATGACAACAGCCTTGTCACTGCCTGCATCTTTCGTGTCAGAGTATGCTGAAACAGAGTCGAGAGATACACTATCTCCTGCAATGACTCCAGACAGTGTTCCCTCTGATGAGATTGGTACGGTACGAGTTCCATCATACACCTTTGACGCAGGGAACAGGGTACCAATGACACTCAGTTGCTTTGGTTCGATGGCTCCCCAACTTCTATACCAGACTGGTGGGGCGTAATTGCTTGCATTGGTGCCATCCAACGTATAGACGACGGTGATGGGGTTGAAGTGTCCTGTTGCATTGGTAACGTTAGCTGACTCATGGTTTGCAGAAGCTCCAACAGTAACGACATCTCCTTCGAGAACACCAGAGAGCGAACCTGGAGTGACAGTACCAAGAACAGCTGTTGTACCATCGTAGACCTTTGTAACACTCTCAAAGGTAGGAACGCTTATCGTAAGCTGTTTTTTAATAATTGCACAGGATGCAGTTGTGATCCTGTCAGCTGGTTTGAGGTAGTTCTCTTTATCATCTCCATCGATGGAGTAGGCAATGCTGATTCGTTTGCCAGTCTCTGCTATTGGGGTATCATAGGCAGCTGTTGCCGTCACCGTTACATCGTCGGAGGAAACCTTCCCAACAAGCGAAAATGTGGGGGTCTCTACAGAGGTTGTACCGTCATATACCTTGTTGGAAGTAAGTGCAAGATTCGACACATTCAGTTGCTTTCGTGTAATTACACCCGTTTCTGTTGCAACCGAGTTACTTGGGGAGAAGTAGTTGTCCTTGTCTGTTCCACTCAAGGTATACGTGAGGGTAATGGGCTTCGCTGTTCCTGCATCCTTCGTATCGTAGGTTGCTGTAATCTGTAAAGACACACTATCGCCAGAGACAATACCTATCAAGGAGCCGTATGTGTTTATTGTTGCAGAACTGGAGCCGTCATACACCTTTTCTGAGGCAACGGTTGTCTCTGATACCGTAAGCTGCTTCTTGGTGATATTCCCCCTAAAGGAGGTATCATCAGCGGGCTTTACATAGTTCTCTGCATCATCACCACCAAGTGAATACCTGACCGTGATGGGTTTATCATCTACTGCAGATTTGTCAGCGTAGGTTGCGGTTGCTGACACTGTTACGCTATCGCCTGTCACTACATCAGAGAGGGTGCCAAGGGAATCGATCTGGGCAGTGTTATTGCCGTCGTACTCCTTGTTCGCAGTGATCGTGGCTCCTGTAACCATGAGCTGCTTCTTGGTGATATTCCCCCTATAGGAGGTATCATCAGCAGGCTTCTGGTAATTACCGGCATCAGTACCATCGATGTCGTACCTGATCGTAATTGTTTTACCATCAGAAGCAGATTTGTCAGCATAGGTTGCGGTTGCTGACACTGTTACGCTATCGCCGGTGACTACATCAGAAAGGGTGCCGAAGGAGTTGATCTGGGTGGTGTTATTACCGTCATACTCCTTGTTTGCGATAATGGTTGTTCCCGAGACCGAGAGGAGTCTCTTCTGTATGTCACCCGTTACTGTTTGGTTACCTGGCTTGAGGTAGTTCTCGCTATCATCTCCATCGATGAAGTAAGTAATGGTTATCTGTTTCCCGGTTCCCGCTATAGCAGAATCATAGGATGCAGTGGCTCGTACCGAAACATCCTCGGTTGCAATTTTTCCTGAGAAGTTCACCGTGGAAATGGAGGCTGTAACACTACCGTCATAGACTCTGCTTACCTCCAAATCAGACCCTGAGACCGTTAGCTGCTTCTTGGTGATATTCCCTCTATAGGTGGAATCATCAGCAGGCTTGAGGTAGTTGCCTGCATCAGCACCACTGAGTGAGTAGCTGACAGTAATCTGCTTTTCACTTCCAACGCTATTGTCAGCGTATGCTGCTACAGCTGATATGGTTACGCTATCACCGGTGACTATTCCTCCTGATGTCCCAACAGAGGTGACCGTCACATCCGTTGTCCCGTCATATTCCTTATTCGCTGTGATGGTGGTTCCTGCTATCGCAATCTGCTTCTTGGTGATATTCCCGCTATAGGAGGAGTCAGCAACCGGCTTGAGATAGTTACCTGCATCAGCTCCACTGAGCGTGTAGCTGATCGTGATCGTTTTATCTATCGCTACAGATTTGTCAGCATATGCTGCGCTTGCTGTCATGGTGACACTGTCACCAGTGACTATACCAGAGAGGGTGCCGGAGGAGTTGATCTGGGCGATGTTATTGCCGTCATACACCTTGTTCGCTGTGACAGATGTTCCTGATACGGTGAGCTGCTTCTTGGTGATATTCCCCTTATAGGAGGTATCATCAACCGGTTTGATGTAATTCCCGGCATCAGGGCCGCTTATCGTATAGGTTACCGTGATTGGCTTGTTTACTCCTGCCCCAGCAGAGTCATAGCTTGCCTGGGCACGTATCCTTACATCATCCGTTCCTTGAATGCCAGTAAGGGCGCCAGCTGTAACCGTACCGCTTACAGCTGTTGTGCCGTCATAGGTTCTATCCAGAACGGTCAGCGTTGGACGTGTGACCGTCAGCTGGATCGGTTGGTAGTTTGGTATCGTAACGGTACAGGGTGCACTGGGATGTAATCCATGTGCAGCGGCGTACCTGATCTGGTAGGTCCCAGATCCTAGAATAGTTGTCCCTTCATTACAGGCTGTATACGGTTCATTCGCTGAGGAGGAGAGCGGTCTGTACTCCATATGAGTGGTGGTTCCTGTCACCTGGCCATCAGCGCTGTCGAAACGCGTGGGAGCAAGCAAAGCCAAGGCTGATGTCTCAGGGGCAGGCTGGTTAAATACGACCAAGAGGGTTTTCTCTACTATCTGCCCTTCCTTGAGATTGACTTGTTGGGTACCGACACCCAACTGATCACCCTCTTCACTGAAGGCAGTCACCGTAACGGTCCATACTCCACTTTTTAGTTCTGAAAGAGCATGCCGAGGTGGTGCAATATTGTGTATAGTGAAGCGTGATGTTGAATTGGTGTGTACTGCTTCCAGGCTATAGGAGGAAACTTCTACATTAGGAGTATCCAAAACGATGGTCAGGCTGATGTTCCCCAACCTCTCCAACATGTCACTGCAACCAGTGAAGAAGAGCAAGGCTGTGATGAACACGAAAAGACAAAGAAGCAGTGCTGTTTTGGGTTGTTTCATGATGATCCCCTAGAAGTTGTGTCGAAGCCCAGCCTGAAGGCCCATGAGCGTACCAAAATTACCTTTCTCGAAGAACAAAACGCCCAGGGGGGCGATGAGCAGAGAATACGTATCAGAGAGTGCGTAGCTGAGGTTCACCGAGAGGCGGACCTGTTGGTCGATGAAGGTCTCAAAGGACTTCGTTCCATCTTGATCAAAATCAGCATTCAGCAGATGCAGTACCAACCCATACCCGAATTCCGGGGCAACCTGTAGCTTGTCAGTGAGTTTATATCTATATCCCAATCCGACTGACATATTGACCGCTTGCATCAGGTCGACCCAATCACAATTCGAAGGCCCTCTACTATAGGCAACTTCCCCATACCCGATAAGGGTTTTTTGTTTATTGAGGGCAAAATTCATTTTCATCCCTGTTCCGAGCACATAGGCGTAGTAGGTGGCGCTCGTATGTATGGGGTAAAGGTTGTACAGCTTCAAGTCGATCGAATCGACTATGCTCGTATCAACTGGGTTATTTGGAATGATTTCCCATATTCGCTCTTCTGGGATGTATCGGTATGCATAACTCCTACTCCAGTATTGTGCGTCTTTGGATTGCTGAATAAAAAGTCGGTCTTGCTTACTGTCAAAGTGCTCAAGTATCTGTACTGGGCTGGAGGGCTCCACATCCACCCATACACCTTTCTCCGCTTCCCCTGTTTGATAACGGAAAAATTCGTATTCGGACTCACTGGGTATAATCTCGACTCGTACAGCACTGCTTGAGGCATATACCGATAAGCAAGAAAGAAAAAGCAAAAGCGCTGTGCAAGTGAAAGGCCGAACCCTGAACACCATAGTAAAGCTCCTCTCGGTTGAATAGCATTCATTTGACCCTTTCTGCAGAGCAAGGGTTATTCATGAGACACCATTGGTATTGTTTGGATTGTACCTTAGCAAGCTCTGCGAGAGAAAAAAGGGGCTATACTTGGAAAGTGTAGTTTTCTACTTATAAAGAGAAGACAAGATCTAGATGAGCAGTCTCACTCTGAATTGACCGTCCTGAATGCGGTAGAGAAGCTCTGCGTCATGTTTGGCAGCGAACGCTGCGATACTCTTGGTTCCTACCCCATGGCCTTCCCGCACTGAATACGGAAACCCGTCTGGGCCAAGGGTTACCGTTTCCATGCAGGGATTGGATATTTCAAGCAAGAGACGTCCGAATTGTTGACAGGACAACTGGATGATTCCTCTTCTCTCTTCGGGAAGAAGCGAGACTCCTTGGATGGCATTTTCCAATAGATTTGCCACGACCAGGGCCAATTCGAGGGAGTCAAAGGGTAATTGGGCTGGTATTGCAAGACGGACATTCGTGAGAAGGCCTTTCTGCTCAGCCAAGTCTAGGTAATGACAGACAACGGCATTCACGGCCTTATTCTCACAATAGACTCTAGCGGGATGCATTTTAATCTCGTTCTGTTTGCGCAAACAGGTAATGGCTTCTTCAATCTCTCCTTGCTGCAAAAGTTCCAGGAGCATGTTGTTGAAATGCCTGCGGTCATGGGAAACCAAGCTGTGCTCATGAGCCAGCTTGTCCATGAGCTGCAAACGCTCTGTCATTGTGGAGGCTGCTTGAGAGAGAAGTGTCCGCTCATGTTGGTCCTTCAGGTGTTCAGTTTCAAGGGCATGCATGGCTGTAAGCCTTCTCAGTGAATAGAAAACAGTACCATATGCAGCCAGGGAAAGCATTACCAGAAGCAAGAGTGGCCACTTGGCAGAAAGCAAGGTGTTTTCGATGTCCGCGGTAACGTAGAAGTAGTAGCCTAGATTGAGAAATATGCAGATGACCAATAGTGAGAAGATTCTCCAATTGTTGGTGACAGAGTTGTAGAACGGTAACAGGTACCGCTGAAACGAAAAGATTATCAGGAGATAAAGGAAGAGTCGGATGAGTGTATGTGCATACTGGGGATAGGGAAATAGTTTCCCCAGGTGGAAGCTAAGGATGATGATCATCATCATGATGTTTACGGTGGTAAGAAAATTGAAGCTCCACTGCATGACCCCTGTCTTTGCCAGAGGTTTGAGACAGATACCCAGGACGATGAACATCACAATGTTGAAGCGTGACAGGCCGGTAAGATTTCCATACATGTAGAACCAGGAATTACTGGCTATGCCGATAATGAAAACCAAGGTAACAATCAGGAAATTACTCCTGCGTCCATATTTTGATTTGGTCAGGGTGAAAAGCAGCAGGACATTCATGATGGAAGTTACGCTGCCTCGAAGGCTGTTGCTGATAAGATCCTGCATTATATATGTCTCTGCTTTGCTAGATAATTCATATAGGTATCCCGTACTACAGGGTAATGTTTGGTTGTAATAGGAACCATGTGTCCGCCACGTAGGGTAAACTTGGTTTTGGAGAACCCTTCAATGTAATCCATATTCACGACAAAAGAGACATGTGGCCGTAAAAAACGTTCGTTTTGTAATAAGCATTCGATATGGTTTGAGAAAGACCCTTTGATGACCTTGGAGGTGATTTGTCTCCCCCCCATAAGCGTATAGGTAACGGTATGGTCGCAATATTCACAATACAGTATTTCCGATAGCCTGAGGACTCTCATTCCCTCATGGGTCTTTATCACCCAGGTACTATCATTCGTCATGGCAAGTCTTGCCACTACCTGATGCAACGTTTCGTGGAATTGTTGCTTTTCAATCGGTTTGAGAAGATAGTCGAAGGGCTTGGCCTCAAACGATTGCAGGGCAAAGCCAGGTTCAGAAGTGGTATAGAGAATGAATGACGACTGGTCGTGTTCGCGAATGGCCTTGCCTACCTCGATCCCGTTGAACATGGGCATTACTATGTCCAGGATATATATGTGAAACCGCCGTATTTCACAGCTTCGCAAGAGTGCATCCGGGTGAAGGAATTGTTGGATAGATGCTTCTATGTGATGCTTCTGGATATATTCAGCTGTAAAGGATGTAAGCAGTTCCAAGTGGCCGGGATCATCATCACAAAGAGCAATATATAGCATGTCTCATCCTTGTTGCAGAAAACTCATAAGCAGCGTCTATAGTTATACTGGATGAGCAGTTTAAAGTCCATAAATAATCTTGACAGGCATTACCTATGTGAAAGGAAAGACTATATACTGGAATCAGCCATGCAAGCTTCTAGCGCAAGGAATGCTGTTATGTGCCTGGAAACAAGACTTCCTTTCTTCACGAAGAACACAGGCTTGCCCAATGGGGCAGAAACGGTGTGCCATCCTTTCCCAAAAGTCTTATCATCATATGCAGACGTGAAGGAATCATCAGGAATATAGACTTTGACCTTGGCCATCCCTCGCTTCAAGACAGGAGCTACCAACACATCAGGGCCATAGAGAAACTGCGTTCTCATCGGCTTGACCTCTGGATACGCAAGACTCATTACCCTGATGAAAGGAAGACCCGTTTGTTGGTACTCCTCTTCCAAAGTTATCAGATAAGGGTGCAGGGCATTGTGTAAACGAACAAGGAATCCAAGTATTTTGATAAGGGCTTCATCCTCATAGTACTGCACATTACGCTCTGGCTTATTCCCCTCATGGCTCCGCATGAAGGGGGAAAATACTGCCAATTCTGCCCATCGTATGGCAAGGTCCCTTCTGCGTTTCACCCAACCAAGGGTGGTATAGCCACCCATGTCTGAGTGCCAATAGGGAATACCACACAGCCCCAGGCTGAGGGCAGCAGGCACGACACTGGCAAGCCCATCATCCCTATCCCAATTGACCATCTGGTCTCCCGCCCAGCTCATGTCCATGACTGAGGCACTGCCAAGATAGCCACTTCGGCTGAAAAAGAAACATTCGTCACGCTTTCCTGCTTCTTCAATAGCCTCTCTGTTGACCTGCGCCCAAAGTACAGGATAGAGATTATGGGTAATTTCAGGGTCACTCGCATCTGAGAGGATGCAATCAGTGGGCAGGAACTCTGCGAAGTCCGCCATCCATCCAGAAAGCCCGATTCCGATCATATGTTCCTTGATAACCGATTTGATCCACGTTCTTGCTTCGCTGTTGGTCAAATCAATGATTGCAACATCGAAGGTTGTGATCCTGATTGCATAATCCCCACCTTCCTGATTCTTCACGCAATACCCATATCCTGAAGCCTCCTGGTACAGGGGACAGTCCATGGCAAGGTAGGGGTTGATATATCCCAATACCCGTATGCCTCGTTCGTTCATTTCGCGGATAAACTGGGGAAAAGCGGGATAGGATTCCTTGTGGTATTCCCAGTTCCAGAGCAGTTGAGAGCCAAAACTGGTTATCCTTTTTCCCACCCAGTCCTGTATCCAAAGGGAAGTGATGGATCCGGGGGCATGGGTGTCGAATGCGGCAAGTTTTGCCAAGACAGCTTCACGGCCTCCCTGGATGCCAAGGCTTATGCCTTCTCCCACCCAAGAAGGAAGCTTTCCTTGTCTGCCCAAGCCCTGACTCAGGGCGCCCACTGATGCAGCAAGGCTGGAAGTAATCGTCAGTGAGAGCGCTTGAGGGATTTGCCAGAACTGCAGAATGCCTACACCTTTTTGCCTGAAGTCAAAGCGTGCATAGGAATAACTTGTAGCAGCAAAGGCCCTGCTTCTGGTCACAAAGACGGGCATCGAGAAGTAGGTGCTGTACCGAGACCCACCCGCTCCTGCTGCAATGTCACAACAGAGCTTCACGAGATTGGGGCCTCTTCCCAGTCCCTGTTCCTGCACCCAGATGGGAATGGCAAGAGCACGAAGGTCTACAAAGGAGTACTGTTCCCCACACCCATAGATGGGTTCAGTCTCGTCCAAGGAAAAAGCTATCTGGAATCTGTTGATGGGTTTGTCCGTTTCGAGGGAAAAGGAGAACTGCACGGTGGTCTCTGCATGGAGGGCAATACTCAGTGTTCCATACCCTTGATATGCCAAATTCAGCAGATGCTTATCAACAGCATGTATCACTGGCTGGGGCAATGAATACCAGACAAGTTCCGATTCCCCTATGTGATAGGATCCATGGGTGGAAGAGAAGGAACCCTTAGCGGTGCCCAACTTGAGCAGAGGCTTTTCTGCAGTATCGCTCAGGAGGCAGGTATTGTGCAGATAAAGAGAGAACCCAAGCGTTGTCTTCCGTATTTCCAGCATTGCCAAGAACCCTCCCGAGGACAGTGATGCGACCTTTACTTTCCATCTGAAAATTAACCTAAAACTGGCAGGAAAGCAACCAATGGCCATTATTTTCTTTACAACTGTATAGGAAGCGCCTATTATTTTCAGTATGTAAGAAAATAAGGAGAGCCTATCATGCAAGAGAGAAAGGTGACAACGAAGACCCTGTTGGCCTATGGGAGTGGTGATATCTATGGGGGTGGTTCGTTTCTCATTATCAGTACCCTGTTTATCTTCTTCCTTTCCAATGTAGTGGGACTCTCCCCTGCCATGGCAGGGTTTATTGTATTCGCAGGCAAGGCGTGGGATGCCATCAGTGATCCGCTGTTTGGATGTATCAGTGACAGGACAAGAAGCCGATTGGGACGGAGAAGGGTTTTCTTTCTTATTGGTATTGTTCCCGTTGGCTTGAGCTTTTTCTTGTTGTGGATTTCTGTAAGATTTGATCATACTTTCTTGACTGCAGCGTATTACTTCTTCGCGTACCTCTTCTTCTGTACGGTCTTTACGTCGGTAATGGTTCCCTACAATGCCTTGGTCACCGAGATCAGTACAGACTACAGGACACGCACGAGGCTTTCGGGCGCAAAAATGCTTTTCTCTCAGTTCTCTGCCCTCATTGCAGGGACCGTTCCAGGGTTCATCGTAAACAACCTCTATAAGCATGATCAGGCAAAAGGGTTCTTCCTGGTAGGTCTGTATTTTGGTATTTTCTATGCCCTTCCCTGGATACTGGTCTTCAAGGGAACCTGGGAATTGGAAGAAAAAACGGAGAGTCAGTACCATTCGGTGAAGGATTCGTTCAAGAACCTTTCTTCGCTGATGAAAAACCGAACCTACAAGATTCACATTACCATGTATCTGCTTGCCTACACCGCAATGGACATCATGAGCGCGGCATTCATCTACTTCGTCACCTACTATTTTGGGAGACCAGAGATATACATCTTTTGCCTGGGTTCAATGTTACTGTCCCAAATACTGTTCCTCCCACTGTATCTGTATCTTGCGAATAAAATCGGGAAGGGAAAGAGCTACATTATCGGGGCGATCATTCTCAGTATAGCAATGTGCAGTTTCCTGTTCATCCCTGCCGATGTGACACGCTTATTCCTGATCATCCTCTCCTGCATTATGGGAGTTGGCTTCTCTGCCATCATAGCAATGCCATGGGCAATGCTCCCTGAGTCATCTGATGTGGATGAACTGCTTAATGGAGAAGCCCGTTCAGGTGCGGTTGCAGGGATGTTTACCCTGATACGGAAACTCACACAGGCTTTCGTGCTCTGGCTGTTTGGCACCCTGCTCTCCCTCATCGGTTTCAATGCTGCCTTGCCACAACAGACAGAGGCAACCATAACAGGCATCAGGTTGATCTTCTGCATAGCTCCGCTGGTCTGCATGATAGCTGCTACCATTGTATCCCTGCGTTACCCAGTTACTCCCAAGACCTTCAAGATGGTCAGAGACGAGTTGGACAGGCTCCACTGCGGTGGATTGAGGGAACATGCAGATAAAGAGACAAGAAAGCTCTGCGAAAACCTGACAGGGCATGCGTATCGGTAGGGGCTATTTCCTGGCAATAATCACGCATCGTATCCAGTACCTTGCCTAATCTTGCTCCCTCTGGGTATTGCTGTCATTGCGTTTCTCTTCATCGAATACCTGATACAACCATGCACCTATAATTACACTTGATACAAAATTGTAATTACAAATGCTAGTACAAATGGAGGTCGTTGACAGGTTGAGAGTAATACGAAACATTATAGACACGTGTAAAGAATTTATGGACATATGATTGTCATCAGCGTCCTTCGTTGCAAGGAGGGGCGTGTTCATCTACAGGAGGCCCAACAATGAAAACAAAAGATTCCTTCACACCATGGGACAAGCTGTATCCCTATAAGGGCACGATGTACCATGCAACGTGGCCCACCCTCAAGGAACTTTTTGAGATAACGGTCGAACGCTTTGGCTGGCGGGTCTGTTGGAAGGAATTCGTACCAAACCCTGTTTCCTATACCTATAGTGAAGCTCTGGTCATCATAAAAGGGATCGCATCTTGGCTGATCAGTTCTGGTATCAGCAAGGGGGACAAGGTCATTGTCAGTGGGAAGAACAGTGTAGCATGGGGATTCGGATATTTTGCTGTCCTGTTTGCGGGAGCCACTGTCGTGCCTTTGGACAATGCATTAAGCGACGAGGACTTCATACGACTCGCAAAGTTCTCCGACTCCGCCGGGATGCTTGCCGACAGCAATAGACTGAAGAGCGTTGCTTCTGATCTTCCCATGAAGGCCGTTGCATGCCTTGAAGAGAACGGTCCGGCTGAATGGATCATGCACAAGAGCGCCGAATATATCGAGGCTGAACCATGTGGAGAGGATGATATTGCACAGATTCTCTTTACCTCCGGGACAACAGGGACTCCGAAGGGAGTCATGTTGACCCATAAGAATCTCGTCTCGGACATATTCCTCTCACAGGCAAACATGAATATTTTCGAGACAGACGTGTTCTATGCAATTCTGCCAATACACCATGCCTATACACTCCTGTCTGTATTACTGGTAGCAATGGGCGTTGGTTCCTCCGTTGTATTCGGCAAGAAACTTGCTGTATCGCAGATACTCAAGGAACTTAAGCAAGGGGAAGTAACCATGTTCCTAGGCGTCCCGATGCTCTTCAACAAGATGTATGGAGCCGTTGTGGATGGACTGAAGGAAAAGGGGTTGCTTGTATATGGAACTATACGGGGACTTATGGGCATCTCCGGGTGGCTCAAGAGAACGTTTGGCGTCAATGTGGGAAAACATTGGTTCAAGTTCCTGCTCAAGAAACTCTCGCTCGACACCAACAGGATCTGTATCTGCGGAGGTGGACCGCTTCCTGCATCGACGTTCAGGGGATTCAACGAACTCGGTATCGATTTCGTACAAGGGTATGGGCTTACCGAGACCTCCCCCATCACACATCTCAATCCCATCTATGCGTTCAAGGAATCCTCTGTCGGGAAGGTGATTGCAGGTACCGAGTGCAAGATAGTCAACCCTGACGAAGACGGAAACGGCCTAATCTTCATTCGTGGCCCACAGGTAATGAAAGGGTACTACAAGAATCCTGAGGCTACAGCTGAGGTGCTTGACCAGGATGGTTGGCTCAATACAGGGGATATTGGACAGGTGGATGAGGAGAACTACCTTTTCCTGAGTGGGAGGGCCAAGTCTATTATCGTGAGCGAGGGAGGTAAGAACATCTTCCCAGAAGAGATTGAGGACAAATTCCAGCTTTACACAGAAATTGAGCAGCTGTGTGTAATTGGGTACATCAAGGATAAGCAAAGCGCTGGTGAGCATGTGAGGATCATCATATTCCCCTCCCAGACATTTGCCGAAGGAAAGACTGCCGAAGCGATACAGGAGAGAATGGAGCAGATAGTCAAAGAGGTCAACGCTACCCTTCTTCCCTATAAAAGGATAGAGATGGTCACGGTGGTTGATGAACCACTTTCCATGACCTCTTCCAAGAAGGTCCGTCGTTCTGAGGTCTCTGGGCGATATGAGATTGCTTAAAGGTGAATTGAGGGAGGACACGGACAAACTTTCCGCCAGGGCATGGAAGATAGCCGGGGTTCTGGAGCAACGTTTTCCTGGTTGGGACTCCCGTCGATACATCATTGCAATGCTTATCTATCGATATCTCTCCCAGGAGATGGAGCAATTTGCGGAAGAACAACCGGAACTGGAGTTGCATCAGAAGCGCTACAGAACCATGGATGACGAGGAGGCAGAAGCGCTTGCAGATGAGGCGTCTTCCACGATTGGTTTCTTCATTCCTCCAAGTGGACTCTTCTGCAATGTGTACCGGGATGCCCCAAGAGATGGGAATCTGGGAAAAACCTTGGAATGGGTTTTCTCCGATATTGAGGAATCAGCGGTCGGATACGCGAGTGAGAGCGTCTTCAGGAACCTCTCAAGTCATCTTGCTAAAGATGAAATTGAACTGGGTGCTGTTCCCAGAACAAGAAAGCAGAAGCTATACACCTTGATGAAGGCCGTTTCAAGTATCAGTCCAGAGGCCATTTCCGATATGACGCGTACCTTTGAGCACCTGCTTGACCAGTATTCCAGGCCTCAGGCAACAGGAAACGGAAGGTTCGAAGCACAGTTTATCCCTAATCTGCTTATTCTCCTTGTTTGCGGGGGGAAAAAATCCATACAGTCGTTTTATGACCCCTACTGTGGAACAGGTGTGCTGTTATCCCATGCACGCTTTCGCCTTGCCGAGGGGGGCTGTTTGTATGGCCAGAGCGAAACGATATCAGAGTACAACATGGCCCGTTTCTTCATGTTTCTCATCCACCTCGAACCAACTCGTTTCTCATTGGCCTATGGCGATTCACTCACGTCTTTCGAATCCTTTGGAGGGCGTACGTTTGACGCAATCGCCAGCATACTCCCCATGAAGAAGCGATGGGCCAGAGATGAGGATGCCTCTCTTGTAAAGGACAGCCGTTTCAGTCCTGCAGGAGTCCTGGCTCCGAAGGCAAAGACTGACCTGGCATACGTCATGCACTCAGTGTCATGCCTCAGTGAGAGAGGAACTGCAGCATTCGCCCTGGGCGAAGGGGCACTGAGCCGGGAAAGGGCTGAGAAGACAATACGCAGATGGCTTCTGGAGAACAACCTTGTCGATGCTGTCATCAGAATTCCGGCCTATGGCCTTCATACAGATACGATGCATCAGTATATGCTTGTTATACGAAAGGGAAGAAGGGAGAACACCATTCTTTTCATCGATGCATCTTCCCAAACCAAAGATAAAAGGCCTTCCTTCATATTGATCAGTGAGGTATCCCATATATACAACGAGCAAAGGGAAGTGCCCCACTATGCTTGCCTTGTAAACAGGGAAGTGGTTTTAGGAAACGGGTGTGATCTCAGGCCGTTTCACTATGTTGAGCGTAATCACCCTTGCGAAGGGGAATCATGGGCGTCGCTTGAAAAAACCATAGAGAAGACAAGAAGTGAACTTGCATTGTTGGCTGTCTCCACCACCACTCTTGCTTCGTTGGGAAGAGAGCTTGATCAGGCACCTGTCCTGCCTGTTGGCAATGCAGCTACCATCAAAGGGGGAAAGAACATAAGAGCTCATGCATTCACTGATTCCCCTGAGGGTATTGAGTACGTGAGGACCTCAGATCTTGCCTGTGTTTCCAGCGATTACCTCCTCGTTAATCCATCCGTGCTCAGGTTTGCACCGGAGGTAACCACTGTAAAAATGTTTGAGAAGAACACGGTACTTATTCCCAAGCATGCCACCGGTATTAGATCGGGCAGAAGAGGCATCCTGGCAAAAAGATCGGCTGTAGATGGAAACCTGTTGTGCCTTGTTCCACAGGAAGGGGTAGACGAGGAGTACCTGCTACATGCATTCGGGTCCTGGACCCGTGAGGTATGGCTCAAGAGAACCGACCGCAAGGGAGTACTGAGATGTTCCGATACTGTTACTGCCATGATCAGGGTCCCCCCTATGGGAGTACAGAAGCAGGTAAACGAGACAATACGTTCCCTTGAAGCCTCTGAGCGGTTGTTGAAAAAGAGGATTTCCCTGTTGAGAAAACGCTTGGGGAAGCGTCTGTATGAGCTCATGATGTCCATTACTGATGCGCCCCGCTTCCCTGTTTCTGCTGTTGCGGAAGTCTCGAAGATTCCTGGTTACCAGTACAACAAGTTTGTGAGGTACGCTGATTCGGGTGCATGTATTGCCCTGAGGGGATGCAATGTGAAGCACGGTCGCCTCGATCTGTCAGATGCACAACGCCTTGATGATACGGTTCTGCCTGAGATCAGCTGTGCGCTTCTCCATGCAGGGGATATCCTGTTCACCTATATAGGCTCCCCGGGTCATACCGCTCTGGTGGATTGCGATGATCTCTACTATCTGGAGCCTGGCGTAGCCCTGATCAGAGTTAATGAGACAAAGGTGCTTCCTGCGTATCTGCACTACTGGTACCTGAACAGCCCCGATTGCAGGGTACGTGAGGAGAGACATGTGGGCAGAAGAAGCATTCCCTTCGACCGCATACGAAGTTTCAAGGTTGGGCTTCCTCCGCTGGAGCGGCAACGGGAGATTGTCGAGGAGCTCGAGAGTGGATACATGGCAAGGGTTATTGAGTCAGAAAGAGCATTGGAGGTAGTCCATACGAGTCTTGAGATGCTTGTTTCAAAGCTTGCTCTGTGAACTGGAAGGTGAGTATATGGATATTGATGCCAATAATATAGGGTATGGGAGTGATCGGGTACGGGTTGTCGATTGTGATACGTTCTACCGTGTGAAGCCAGTGAAGTACTTTGCGATCAACCAGGAAATGGCTGCAATACATGCCGATATGTTTGGTTGCGGGCATAGAGCGCTGTTGGACGGTGAACATCGGGCTTGGATGATCTTCAGGACCAGGATGTACATTCACCATCTAGCTGCCTGGAGGACTGGATTCGAGGCTGAGACGTGGTGTCAGGAGGGCCATAGGCTCTTCTTCCCTCGTGCTGTTACGGCAAAGGAGGTGGGTGGGGGGCCTCTGTTTGAGGCATACAACCATTGGATTGTCCTGGACATGGAACAGGGGAGACCCGAAAAGCCATCATACCTTGAGAGAAGGTTGTGTTTTCCGCCTACAAACGAGAGGTGGTTCGATCCTGCTTTTCCGAAGTTCCCTCTAATAGAGGATTTCTCAAAAGAGATTGTAGGCAGGGACAAGGTGCATATGGACTATTATGACTATGATTACAACAGGCATGTGAACAACCTGAGCTATATTGACTGGATGATGGCCTCCTTTCCCTTTGAGCATCTGGATACGTACTACCCTTCTTTCATCGATGTCGAATGGAGAAGGCAGTGTCACCATGGGGATGCACTCGTGGTGGAAACGAGAAGCAGGGATGCAAATCAGTTTCTGACTTGTATCAAGAGAACTGATGCTCCTGGTGTTGAGGAAGTGGTTTTTCATGCAGTCACGTATTGGGAGAAACGATGCACACTAGTTTGAGAGATACCAATAAGATTACCTTTCCTCCTGCTTGCTGAGCCTCCTCACCGTCTCATGGCTTACATGAAGAAAGCTGGCAATGTCCCTGAGGGCATGGCCATCGGTTACTGCAGCATGGACAAATTGGTTCCTGAGTTCTCTGGAGAGTGGTGACTTTGCCCCTGAGACAACCATGGTACGAAGCTCCTCAAGATTCCGCTTTGCGAGTGTCCGATCCAGGAGACAGGAGAGCCGTTCCCTGGTCTCCTCCCGCTTGTCGATGATGGTGGCAAAACCTACTTGTGGAGTCCATTTCTCATGTTCTGTGCACTCCCTGTAGCGATCCAGTGCCAGGGAGGGATCTGGGGAGAAGAGGGAAAGCAAGGTTGTCCTTGCGATTATATAGGTGTCTCCGGTGCACACTTCCGTGTGACCACTCCATCGATATGCAGAGGGGGTGGCAGCCAGGCCGGCCTTGACGGGGTTCTGGACTATGTAGCGGATGATGCTGAAGAGTTTGTGGGTTTCACTCACGAGGTAGCTCTTGTAGCGGTCTCCATAGATGGTGCCGGTGCGGTTGTACCGGCTGTTGTAGTAGAGACTGTAATGACGGTTGAGAAACCAGATGATGGAAGAGAGGGGGACACTGCCAACCTTGATGAGGAGGTGGTAGTGGTTGTCCATGAGGGCGTACTGGAGCAGGAGTGCACCGTGGGTGGTCAGTGCTGTCGAGAGAAGACTGAGAAACTCCTTTTTGTCACGGGTGTTCTCGTAGATGTAGTTCCTGTTGTTGCCCCTCTGGATGACGTGATGAATGGTACCTGGTGTGTCGTTTCTCTTCCTCCTGGGCATATGATCAAAGGCCTCCTACCAGGTGCCACCTGCCATCCGGGCGAAATACAATCCTCCCTGAGAGTTCCATATCGGTTAGGCACTCCATGACAGAGAGGCTCAGATCAGGGACCATGTCCAAAATCTCACTGGTGGTGAGGGGGTTGCCATTCAGGGCTAGGATAACGTCCTCCTCATCGTGATGGGAGGTGGGTATGCTGTTGTAGCAACCACCAAATTGTAGTTGGTCGTCATAGTAGGCCTTGGCTCCTTCAGTGAGCAGGAGATTAGTGCCTGAGCTCCTTGGTTCAAGCAGGGTGTTGGGGACCGCCAGTACCTGTTTCCCCTTTTTCAGAGCGCTGCGGGCAGTATGCATACTGCCACTCCGCTTCCTGGCTTCCACGACCAGAAGGGTGTCACACCAGGTGGCGAGTACGGCATTCCTTCCGATGAAGCGGAAGGGCAAGGCTTCCTTGCCATAGGCGTAGGGGGTGATGACTGCCCCGGTATCTGCAATCCGTTCCATGAGTTCAGTATGTGATGCCGGCTGGGCTTTGTGCAGACCGCAAGGGATGAAGGCGTAGGTGATACCGTTGTATTCGAGTGTGGTCTGATGGGCAAGTGCGTCAATACCGAATGAGAGCCCTGAGGCAACGATGGTCCCCTTTTCAACCAAGGTTGCTACTGCGGCCTTGGTCACCAAGTTCCCGTAGGATGTGCTTGCGCGAGACCCGATGACACCTGTGATGGGTATTTCAGGTGAGGAGAGTTTTCCTTTGTAGTAAAGCACGAGGGGTGCTTTCTGGTCGGTTGCATAGATACTCTGGTAGTGTGGGTGATCAGGAGAGAGGAGGCGGATGGAATGCTGTTCATTGTTGGCGAGGATGGTCTCAGCATCGGCAAGGCTACGTGAACTCCAGACAGACCCATAAGATTCCCTCCTGCTGTCAGCAACGGAACCAGTTTTTTCCTTATTTATTTCCATTATATCGGTGATGGTAGTGGGGCTTGCGTGAAAGATGTTCTCAGGACGGGAGAGCGCTGAGATAAGTTTCCGTTTATCCCTGAGGGTGATGCCCCGCATTTCGTTGAGCCAGATCCAGTAGATTGTTTGGTCATGCATGGTGGGCCGCCTCCTTTTCGAGGTCACGGGAGAAAAGTGCGTGGATGAGATGGGATTTCTCAATGGTGTCACTTCCCTGTATATCGGCGAAGGTCCTCGCAAGCTTGAGGGTCTTGTAGCGGGCACGGACTGAGAGTTGGTCCTTCTCATAGGTTTTCTGCAGGAGAGCGGCACACTTGTCGTCGAGGGTGCAGTACCTCCTAAGCTGGGAGCTATTCATCTGGGAGTTGGTGGTGATGTGCTCCCCTCCTTTGAAGAATCGGTGTTTCTGGCGCTCACGCGCCTGCATGACCGAGTCCCTGAGGTCCTTGGAGCTGGTATTGCCTTTCATGAGATGACCATCCTTGAACTCCACCCGGCCGACGTACTTCTGCATGTCTATGCGGTCAAGGATGGGGCCTGATATGCGTTGGCGGTAGGTCCTGATGGCATAGGGGGTGCATTCACAACGTGAGGTGCCTGCGTAGCCACAGGGACAGGGGTTCATGGCTGCAACAAGCATGAAGTCGGAGGGATAGCGGTTGGTTTGGTTGACTCGGCTTATGGTAACGCGTTTGTCCTCAAGGGGGAGGCGTAGGGATTCAAGGGTTTTCCGTCCGAACTCGGGCAGTTCATCTAGAAAGAGGATGCCTCGGTGGGCAAGGGTCACTTCCCCTGGTTTTGCCTGTGGGCCCCCTCCTATGAGGGCATGGGAGGACATGTTGTAGTGGGGGCACCTGAAGGGTCTGTTTCTCTTGAGCTCATGGCCGTCAAGTTCCCCTGCTATGCTGTAAATGGAGGAGACTTCCAATATTTCCTGCTCATTCATGGGAGGGAGGATGGTAGGGAGCAACCGAGCCATTAGCGTCTTCCCTGCTCCGGGGATCCCTACCAAGAGAAGGTTGTGGTTTCCTGCAACGGCTGCTGCAAGGTAAGGAAGGATGTCATCATGTCCGACGACATCGATGAAATCGCCGTCCTTGCTGGCATTCTCCTGAAGGATGGGGTCCTGGTCTGTTTTATGGGGGGAGAGATGCAATCGACCTTCCAGGTATTGGATTACCTCTGTGATAGTACCACAGGCGATGATGTCCAGGTCCTTGACCAGGGAGGCCTCATTGGCACAGTCCTCTGGAACGATGAGTTTCTTCCAACCCATGCTGCGTGCCTGGATTGCCATGGGCAGTACGCCGTTGAACCCAACGAGGGTTCCTGTGGTGCTGATTCCCCCGACACAGGCTATTTCCTGCCAATCCTCAATCCTTGGCCTGACCTGCTTCGATTCAACCAGAAGGCCGAGAAGCATGGGAAGATCGAGGTAGGCTCCCCTCTTGGGGATGTCACTGGGGCTGAGGTTTACCACGACCTTTTTTGATGGGTAGGCAAAGGAGAGTTCCTCTGTACAGGCTTCCATTCTATCCTTTGCTTCCTTCACTGCTGCATCACCAAGGCCGACGATGGTGGTTGCCTGCAGGCCTGCTATGATTGATACCTCCACCGCGAGGGGGTATCCTTCTATTCCGTTGATTCCGAGACTTCTTATGACGGTTGCCACTGTGTTGCTCCTCCTTTCTATAGGGAAAGGGCAGGACTGTGACCTTTTGCTTCAGAAGTTGGGCGATAATTCAGAGAAAAAAGAAGGAGAGAAGAGGAGCAGCAGAGAGCGTGGTTATTATTACACTGCTGAGAGCGGGAAAGGGGACAGCGACTCCTGGTCTGATAATTACAGGTTGGAGTGCTTCTTTACTGTTATATGACTTTGACCATGAGCATCTGTAGGGGGATGACCACCACCAGGAGTGCTGTCGTTACCATCCATCCGGCATTTGCAAGGTCGACATCCAGATCATAGATGGAGGGAGGTACCAGCGCGGTAAATCCTACCGGCATTGAAGAAAGAATGAGGATTACCTTCAATGGTAGCCCATTATCGATGTCTCCAAGGCCGAGGAGATAGGCTGTCCCTGTCACCACAACCGGGACAAGCAGATACTTGATCGCAGATACAAGAAGAGCTGGCTTGAGATAGGCCTGTATTTTGCCGAATTTCATTGCCATTCCAATGGAGATAAGCAAGATCAGGCTTGCTGATGGGATGATCACTGCGTTGAGGTTGCTGTAAAATGCAGGTCTGGGTACCTCTAGGGTGTTGAGCACAAGACCGATGATAATACTTGCAACGGTAACGAGAACGAAGGGGTCAGCGAGTATTTTCAATGCTTTCCCTCTCTTTTCTTTTTGCTGCAAGAGAGGCGAAAAGCTTTTTGCAGCGGGAAACCATATGGTATAGGAGATGATTTGCTCAAACAGCTTGTACATGGCTACCAGTGCAAAGGCAGCTTCTCCCAAGAAGACATATACCAAAAGCGCTCCGATTGACCCTACGTTGGACATTGCCCCACAACTGAGAAAGGCTCCCTGTTGCCTTGGCTTCAGTCTGATGAGCTTTCCAATGACAAGGGCTGCAAGTCCTCCGGTTATCATTGCAAGGATTCCTATTGCAGGCATGAGTGTTATGCGTACATTGTCAAACGAAAGGATCCAGATGGCTCCTATCGTGGCAATTGGATTGAGGCAGAGCAGTACTACCCTCTGGAGGATTTTCCTTTGTTTGGCAAGAGAGGCATCTACTTTAATCTTGCCAGTGAGGGCAAGCCTTTGGCTGATGTACCCTATTACCAGTCCTATGGTAATTATTGACAGAGAGAATACGAGTTTCTGCATGACAACCTCATTGAGCTTTTATAAATATTTTGTATACAAACCTTATTGTCCACAAAGCCACTGTTTTGTCAAACAGGAGCCGGTCGTTACCCCTCACTTCACGAATGATTCTGGCTTGTATCTACAAGGAAGTGTTGTAAGGAAAGGACCCTTCCCTGCAGTGGGGTACTTCCAGGTGAGTTCGTGGGATTAATATATTATTCTTATTATTACTATTGCTATTTAGGAGAAGAGTCTAAGCATTGTTGGAAAAAGAGTATTGGCACCGATACTATCTTACACTTCGTGGAGTACGGTACATGTTGGTGAATACGTATATTCTGTCCTATACTGTCAAGGAAGATGCAGAAACAGTTCCGGCATCAGGATGGCATATGCCAAACGAGACGGAGAACAGCTTCTGGGTATGGTCTCACCGAAGCCTGTTGCATGATAGGGAGGTGAACCATGACAGATCATTCTATTCCAAGTTTATATCAACGATTCTTTATCGACAAACAGGATGAGAGGAAGCAACTATTCTTGAAGCTGGCTCAAAAACACCAACCTTCCAAGGGGTTGTATCCTGGGTCGTTTGTCCATATAACACCATCAATGTTTATTCGGGATATGACCTATATTGATATGGACCGAAGGATGAAGTCCTTTTTCGAAGATGAGAAGGTCTCACAGTTTTTGGAAGAGCATAAAACCTATACAGAGAGTCCCATAGTCTCTTGGTATATGGCTGATTATGCGAAACCTCTTCCAATCGAAGAGAACAGCTTTGATATCATGTTTTCCTTTTATGCAGGATTCATTTCCAGGGACTGCAAGAAATATCTGAAGCCTGAGGGTTTTCTCATATGCAACAATAGCCATGGTGACTCCACCTTGGCTTTTCTGGATGATGACTATGTATTGACAGGTGTGATTAAGAGAAGAGGAGAAAACTTCACCATTTCTGAAAACGACCTTGATACCTATTTTATCAAGAAAGATGGTACGAGGATAAACAAGGAAAAGGTTCTTGAGAAGATGACTGGTGAGCATTATACCAAGAGTTGCTTTGCTTATATTTTTCAGTATCTCCCTACATGAGGTTCTGATCTATGCACTGTTTGGTAGGTGCTTTCTGAGCAGATGGGGAAAGGTCCAGATTCCGCGTAAGGCTCACACCAAATACCTCGACCTTCCAATCAACAGATCCTGATGACATACCTTTCCCTCTTTGTTATACTCCTTCCAAAAGGAGGAATACGATATGCTCTGCATTGCTTCATCTCCATGCAAGGTCTGACAAGGACGAAGCTGCATGGAGTCGTAACCTCTCTCGTCCAAAGGACTTTGCATTTTCCTGCCAAATTCAACAAGTAAGGAAGCAAAGTCAATATGAACATAAAAACACTCATTCACCGGGATTTACAGGCATTTTTTATGCTCTGGATTACCCAGTCATGCTCTCAACTCGGGAGCTCGATGACCAGTTTTGCACTGGTTCTCTATCTGTACGAGAAAAGTGGTTCTGCGTTATCGACAGCACTGCTGTCTGTGTGCTCGTATGCACCGTACATTCTTCTCAGTATGTTCGCAGGAGCGCTCAGCGACACCTGGAACAAGAAACGGACCATGCTTGTTTGTGATAGCCTGGCGGCAATCAGCACGATTGTTGTGTTTGTACTGCTGCAGATGGACCAACTGCAGATCTGGCATCTCTATGGGCTGAATGTGATAAATGGGATGATGAATACGGTACAACAACCGGCTTCGGAAGTTGCAGTGAGCCTGATAACCCCCCGCAGGTTCTATCAGAAGGTCAGTGGTCTGAAATCCTTTTCCAATGCCCTGAATACCATGCTCACACCCATAATCGCCACTGCTCTCTATGCCTTTGCAGGCATGCAGGCGATTATCCTTGTGGATGTCTCAACGTTTCTCTTCGCCTTCACCATCCTCTTGTCCTGTATCAGGATCCCACAGCGGGATTCTGTTTCCAAGACTGATAAAGAATCGGTTCTGAAGGCCACAGGGGAAGGAATTCGCTATCTCAAACAGAATCGCGGTATCCTGAACCTGATACTGTTCCTCTCTGCCATCAACCTGACCGCTTCTCTCTACAATGCAGCACTGCCTGCCATGTTGCTCTCCCGCTCAGGTGGCGGTGCAACGGCACTTGGTTGGGTTACCATGGTTACCGGTTTCGCAACACTGGTAGGGAGTATAGTAGCTTCTGTGATCAGGGCACCTAAAAGCAGGGTGAAAGTCATCTATTGGTCGCTGTTGTTCTCGATGAGTGCCGAGAATTTCATGCTTGCTTTCGGGAAATCAATTCCTGTTTGGTGTATAGGTGCAATACTCGGTTGGATTGCCATTCCGCTTATGGGTACGAACCTGGGGGCCATCCTGAGGCTTCATATTCCTATTGAGATGCAAGGCCGTGTGTATGCTACAAGGAATACGTTGCAATTCTGTACCATACCAGTAGGGTATTTGCTGGGGGGATTCTTGGTCGACCAGGTATTCGAGCCTTTTGTCGCCGAACATGCTACGAATGACCTTCTAATTTCACTGTTTGGTTCAGGCAAGGGTTCAGGTGCGGCATTTCTTTTTGCAGTGATCGGTGTCATTGGTGTGGCAACGTGCCTGGTTTTCGGCAAGAACCGAGCGATATGGGGTCTTGAACAGAAAGAACCGATGGATGAGAAAGACTAATGTCACTCACCTTTGGAGGATGGGCCTTGGTGGCTCATCCTCCAGGTATGAATGGCTTGGATGAAGGATTAGTTGATAGAATGCTGGGGGACAGTTCTCTTGGTACCGATAGAAAAAGTCGGGGAGTACTTTCTCTATTGCTTGAACATACTCTGTCGTATAACACCCTGCCTCGTTCCGCGGAACATGCATACTCAGCCGGTCATAGGTATCAAATTGGAGCCGGATAATCTCTCAAAATTATTACACGTGTCTAGCAACATACTTGCTAGAGTGTTATCCTAGAGTGTCTATTGACAAACTATGTATATTATCAAATTTTGGAGGCATGCCATGGGAAATCTTCTGCCTGGGGCTAAATATGTAGGATTAGTAATTTTGATCGTAATCATAGGAACGTTACTCTCCAGCTGTTCTATGGAGTCATCATTCGCCCAAACTGAGTCAATTTCAATTGCGGAAAAACCTTCGAAAATCACCTATATCAAGGGAGAAACCTTTTCTCTCTCTGGCTTGGAAATCGTGGCACATACAGACAGAGGAGATCTATTGCTCAATCTAGAACAAGAGATTATACAGTCAAGTATTCCTGAAGGAGCTCCCCTGCTTGAAACTGGTGAGCAGCTGGTTGTGATTTCCTATAATGATTTCCAGGCATCATTTCTGATACAGGTACTCGATACAGATATACTCGCTCTGGAGATCCTCAGCTCCCCAGATACAACAATTTACTATGCAGGAGAACATCTCGACCTTTCCGGATTACAGGTGCGTGTGAGAAAAAGTGGAGGTAACACAGAAACTATTGATTGGTCAACTGATAGTTTCTTTGTGTCCAGCCTTGAACAAGGAGCCGAGCTCACTGAAAGTGACACAAGCGTCACCATCACCTATGGAGATGTCAGCACCAGTTTCCCTCTTATGGTTTTGGAAAAGATTGTTTCCTCAATCGAAGTTCTTTCTCTTCCTGACACAATTTCCTACTATGTAGATGATACTCTTGATCTTTCTGGATTGCGCATTCTTGTGACAAAGAAGGGAGGCGAAACAGAGACAATCGAATGGTCAAGCGAATGCGACCTGATAGCGAGCCCAGAACAAGGAGATACGCTTAGAGAGGAAACAGACACCGTCATCATAAAATACCAAGGGGAAACAACGAGTTTTCAAATCGAAGTATTATCCAGGATGCTGAGTTCCATCAGTATTGAGAACCTCCCAAAAACTAGTTATGCAGTAGGGCAAGTTCTCGATCTCTCCGAGCTCGTGCTTTCTCTATTATATGATAATGGTACGACAAAGACACTCGCCTATAACGGTGGGGCAAATGGCATATCTGTAGAAATTCCCTCACTCGACGACTACGGTCCACATACGGTAACCATACAATATCAAGAAAAAGAAACATCATTCGAGGCAACAGTACATCGTTACATGGCAGGAACGATAAATAGAAAAGCCTGTTACTGGAAAGATGATGAGATAACGATACTTGGAGTATCGGATTCATTTGCTACTGACATATATGTTGATGATGACGGTACAGTCTATGTAACAGGAAGGGAAGATGATAAAGCCTGTTATTGGGTAGGGGATCAAACACAGAAGAGGGAACTTGGGATTACTGGTATATCTTCACTAGCAAATGCAATCAAAGTTACAGCCGATGGGGATGTTTATGTAGCCGGACGTTGGGATGATTTGGCATGTTATTGGATAAATGATAAGAACAATAAGATTATGCTGGGCGACGATAGTAATGAATACAAGAATTCCTGGGGATTTGGACTAGACGTTACAGAAGATGGGGATGTTTATGTTGCGGGATACGATTATTATCCAGAGGGAAATTGTCTGTCAGCGACGTATTGGGTCAATGATAGAGAACATAGAATCAATCTCTCCCCAACAAATACCTGGGGGCACTTTTCACGGGCTGTAGATATAGTGGTCACGGAGGAGAACACCGTATATGTAGCAGGTACTGCTGGAGGAAGCTGCTATTGGGTGAATGATTCATATGGGAAGATTCGTCTGGCAGGAGAAGAAGCTTTATCGATTGACCTTGACCTTGATGGAAACATCTACGTTTCAGGATGTCTACGGTATATTATAAATCAAAGTCCATATGTAGCGTGTTATTGGAAGAACGGAAAAGACGATGTTACCATATGGGGAGATGATGTGAACAGTTCAAAGGTTCAGGATATTAAAATTCTTGATAACGGGACAATCCACGCTGTAGGTTATGAGTATCGTGTGAGTCCGTACAATAGTTCTTCCAGTTTGAAAACCGCATGTTACTGGGGTCCCGAGGGGAATAAAGTCCTGTTCATAGAAAACCTATATGACAACTCGGAGGTTGTAGCAATTTTTTAGCCAAGAATGAAAAAGATGAGATACTCCTTTTCACTGGATTCTCGTGTCTCGAAGCCTTTAAAGGGCTATAAGATACTAAACAAGGCTAAAAAGGGTAATGATCTAAATACTCTCTTGCCAGCTACTAGGGGTAAAGAAACCTGGTAGCAAGTTCTTCATGATTGCCGACAATCTCCCGTTGGGCATCCAGGAAAACGGGTCCTAAAAGGATTTTTGATTCAGAAGACGAAGCGCCTTAGTAGGCTGAAGAAAGATGGTCATGAAGCAACCTCCCCTGCCTAGGTGGGGTGTCAAACAGGTAAAACAGGTAAGCAACTATATTGTTATCAATATTGATATAGAACAACTTAAGAAAAACATCTCCGAAGAGATGCAGAAATTCATTGCTTTTGGTAGATGACAACGCCCACACGCTCGATGAGTTCACGTAATGCAAGATTATCAATCTGCTGCCATAATGAGATGTCAAATGAGTAAGGAAGCAGGAGATCGTCGATTTCCTCCTCAACCTTCCCTACCAGGGAATTGGTAATGTGGTCTCCCTTGATGGTGAGGTCAATGTCCGATCCAGCATGATAGGTTCCCTTGGCCCTGGAACCATACAGCACTACTGAATCAATGTTTTCATATGCTTGGAATATTGTAGAGAGTTGCTGGAATATTTCAGGTTTCAGACCGAAAGCAACTGAATCAGGTCTTGATTTCATTGGCAAGACCTTCAAAGGTTTTCCTGAGCTTCACAAATGCATTGATATAAGAGTCGGTTACGCGACCGACAATTGCAGTTGCGACTTCGAGGTTGTAGGCATGACTGCTATGGTTGCGGTCTCGGATCATTTCCATCCAGGTTTCCCCATCCTGTATCAAGCCAACAGCAAATGCTGCACGGACGGTATCCTTTGATCCATAGAGTTGCTGGGTGCCTTGGTCCTTGAGGTAATCACGAAGTACATTCCAACTCAATTCATGGGTATACTCAAATGACTGTATCATTCCTTGTTGCTCTAATGTACTGAGGGGTCGTTGCTTTGCCAATGCTACAGCCGCTTCCAATTGGGAGAGAGCCCGAGAGTAGTTTGAGAGACGCTGGACCCAACGGATATCGTTATTCATTTCCATGCTTCTTGACGCTCCTACATGCAAGTATGGCATGAAAAGGAGATTCTCTCAATTCCCATATTCTCTGGCATTGCTGTGGATTATGGGACAGTTTCAACAATAGGTACCGATAGTATTAATTGTGTTGTGGTTTACGAGAGTCCCGGACATACCCATAGCCCTTATACATCCAAGGCATCTTGAAATCCCCCGGTATCACTTTACCTACATAATCAGGGGAGAAAGAGGCTGTGACACCTTTCACAAGGCAAGAGGTTCTTATCACAGAGGGATTCACCTCACGCAATTGTTCAAGGAATCGCTTCATAGTCCCTCCTGTCATAACATCGCTTGCAACAACCAACACTTTTTTACCAGTGATAGGAGAGAAATCTACCATTGCATTCCCAACCTCAATACGTTGTCCATTTTTCCATTCATAGACCCTGTCACAACCGAGTATGGTAATATTCTCACTATCCTTGGGCGCTTTACGCTCACAATGGTGCAGATTTCCAGAAATGGTTGCTCCAACAATTGCCCCGCCTCTGCCGATACTGACAATGATATCTGGATAGAAGCCATCTTTCCGCATTTGTCTTATTATCGATTTTACTTGCCTATCAAAATCCTTCCATGAGAAGGTTTTTTGAGACATCCAGATATTGATGGTCTTCCATACTGTCCCAATGAATCCTATTATGGCAAATGCATAACCGAGCCATCCAAGAACTGTAGTCAATGTCTCCATCATACAGTCCTCCATTCATCTTTAGGCATGAGAAACTCGGCTGCCACACTGACACTCTCTACAGAGAATCTCTTCTCTTCAAAACGTAGTATGGTGATGGATGCATTACCACAGGGCACACGGCGGAAATAATCCAGAGACAGACCCAGTACTTTAGAAACAATTAATCGTATCGTTGTTTTATGGGAAAAGCAGGCCAAGACCGATCCTGATGAAATAGTCACCAATTCCTCAAGTCCCTTAAGGGCTTGATCTGCATGGTGAGAAATACACCCACCATGGGGAAAACAGAGAGTTCCTGGATTATGTTTCCACTGTGCTATCACAGGATCATCTTCCTTGAATTGAGAATAGGACAACCCGTCATAATCCCCATAGTCAAATTCCATAAGACAGTTGGCAATTTGTGCTGACTGAGAAAAATTGGGTAAAGCAAGAGATGCTGTTTCTCTTGCTCTGTGTAATGGACTAACAAACACCTCATCAACAGGTGTATTTGCCAGCAATGGTCTTAATTGCTTGGCTTGATCTCTTCCCACAGTAGAAAGAGGGATGTCAGCATGACCAGAGAAACACTCTCCTCTTGCATTGTGTTGGCTTTCTCCATGACGTATCAGTAGTATTTTCTTCATGTATAGCGATTCTCCATTTATCTGATCTGCAGACGCATTGGTTTACACATTTGTGGATAGGCCGCTTCTGGAGACAGAAGAAGGATCCATGAAAACCATAATAATCAATAATACAGTATAAACTCTTTTAGAGATTCTACTATTAATATTGATTAAATCTGCCCAAAAAAATGACAATTTCTTCAGATGTGGAAAATGTGACAGGTCTACCCGGTGCCGATAGTAAGTCCAAGCTAGCACCACTTCTCAATGAGGTGGATTTCTTTCCTGAAACAGATAATCCTTGTTTTTTTGTCACAAAAACTATACAATTTTTGTGACTAGTAAAAATGGAGGGGAGGGGAATGAAGCAAAAAACAACGATGGCACAAATCCAGAACCTTATCACCAACAAGAAACCCGGGACAGTCTTTACAATACGGGATTTCCAAGATATTGGCGACGGTCCTTCCATTCGCCAATGTCTCAAACGTCTTACCGACAATGGTACTATTCGTCGTATAGCACCCGGTATATATGATAAACCGTCATTCAACCATTTTCTCAATGAAAACGAAGCCGTAGACATATATCAGACAGCAAAGAGTATTGCTCGTACAAATAACTGGACTATCGCTCCTAGTGGAAATATCGCACTCAATTTGTTGGGACTTTCCACACAAGTAAGTTCTAGATGGTCTTTCGTTAGTGACGGCCCGTATAAGAAATATAACATTGGATCCAATACTATAGAATTCAAGCATCGGGCAAACCGGGAAATTACCGGTATGTCCGAGAAAACCTTGCTCATCATCCAGGCACTCAAAGCCTTGGGAAAGGAGCATGTAACAGATGCCAAACTCGCCAAAATACAAAAAAATGTAACAGGTAACGAAGCAAAAAAACTGCTGATTGAATCTCGTAATGCTTCTGCTTGGATTATGGAGGCAATTAAGAAAATCTGTGGAGAGATGCAATGTACAAAATAGCAAAGCTGAATGTTGATGACCGCCGAGTATTATTCCGAAATACTGCAGCAAAGATGCATTTGAACGAAGCGATTGTGGAAAAAGATTTCTGGGTATGTATCACACTTGAATATCTTTTCCATACATGTCAGTTTAAGGATGCTTTTGCTTTCAAAGGCATGGCATGTTATTGAACGTTTTTCGGAAGATATTGACTTGATTCTTGACTGGCGTATCTTAGGCTATGCAATAAACGAGCCATGGGAAGCGAGAAGCAATAAAAAGCAGGGTCTATTCAATAAAGGTGCAAATGCACAAGCAGAGCAGTTTATAGGTGAGAAGCTTGTACCTCTGCTCATACATGATTTCACCCATATACTTGGAATCAATGTAGATATATCTATTGATGCACAAGAACCACAGACTATCAATTTCAACTACCCGCATATTTTTGATTCTTCTGCCATTACGCAGGCGATTAGGCTTGAAATAGGACCGCTTGCAGCATGGACTCCTACAGAAGAGGCAAGGATCGTTCCATACAGTGCAGAGCAATATCCACACGTCTTTACACAAAGATCAACAGAAATTCTTTCGGTACTTCCAGAACGCACCTTCTGGGAAAAGGCTACTATTCTTCATCACGAAGCAAATCGTCCCGAAAATTCTGTCATGCCTTCTCGGTATTCACGACATTATTATGATTTGTATCGTCTTGCTCATTCAGATGTTAAGGAGAAAGCTTTCTTAAAGGTTGCATTACTTCAAAAGGTTGTTGATTTCAAGAAAAAATTCTACCCGCGTGGATGGGCAAAATATGATGAAGCAAAACCTGGGACATTCCGTTTGAATCCTCCTGCGCATAGCAAGAAAAAACTTGAGAGTGATTACAAAGCAATGAAGGAAATGATCTATGGCGACTATCCTGATTTTGAGACACTTATGCAATACATCGAACAGCTTGAAAACGAGATAAATGCTCTGTAGAGAAGATGATCTGGGTCCGATTCAGTAGCCAACTTCTGAAGGGGCTGAACTGGATCCTAATTTGCAGGTGTGTGGATTTTTCTGAGCCTCTCCCTGATATCGATAATTCGAAATTGCAGATTGAATCTGAATCCATCAATGAGACAGCAAGGCAGACCGAGAGCTCAACCACGAAGGTAAGGAAGATCCTCATCACCGAAGGACTGTGGTCAAGTAAACGGTCCGGACAGTTCTACCCGGTACCTGAAATCGCCAAATCACGCTTCCAGTGGCTTAAAATGCCGGGTTTTGTGGAAAATGTGACAATTCTTCCTGGCACCGATGATGCACTTGACTATACCCTATCTAATAGGGTATTTTGTAGACAGCTTATGCAGATTAATCGTGAATTTGTCATGATGCCGGAGTTTGATCGCCAATGGAAACACCTTGGGCTTGGTGATGAGGAACTTCGGCAGCTACAGGAAGCATTATTGGAGAATCCCAAGGCAGGTGCTGTGCTCAGAGGCACTGGAGGGCTTCGAAAGTATCGGATTGCCTTTCCGGGTCGTGGCAAAAGCGGCAGTGGTCGGGTTGCATATGTCGATTTCACCATGTATGAGACGATCTACTTGATCACGGCATACCCAAAATCCGAGAAAGACAATCTATCGGCCAAGGAAAGGAATGAAATCGCGACAATGATTGCCATTCTGGAAACAGGTCTGCAGAAACAGGAGATAAGGAAATGAGTGTATATAAAAGTATCATGCAAGGGCTGGATGAGGCCGTCAAATACCAGGAAGGAAAGATCGATGCAAGAAAGACGAAAATTGCAGTAAAACCTGTGGAGTCTTTTTCTAGCGAGGACATCAAGCAAATCCGCAATCAAGTCGGCTTGAGTCAGGTCCTCTTTGCATCTTCCCTTGGCGTATCCAAGAAAACAGTCGAGGCTTGGGAGCGAGGGAGAAATACTCCAGAAGGCCCCTCCCGCCGACTACTTCAGCTGATCAGAGACGATCCTGAAGTGATTAAACAATACATGATCAAAGCTTAAGAGGTACATCAGAATCACTTTCAGTCTACAAACTGGATATCCGCCTGGCACTCTCAATGGCCGAAGCAATCATGGGGTAGCAGTAGCTGTCACAATAGTTTTCGCTAGAACACTTGATTAGCGCGCGGTTTGGGAGACACTTTCTGATTAGGTCTCGTAAGATTTCTCCCTCAAACTGTGTGGAAAATGTGACAATTCTTCCTGGTACCTCAAATCGCCAAATCACGCTTCCAGGGGCCTAAAATGCCGCTTTTTGTGGAAAATGTGACAATTCTTCCTGGTACCGATAATACCGATAATAGTTTTCCTCCCCAAGCAATTGCCGTTTCCACTGACTGACCGTGCTGCGGGTTACCCCAATCTCTGCTTGGATTTGCTTTGCAGTCTTTTCCCCGGACGCAACGGACACGACAGCGTGCATCTTTTGCTTGTCCGTGTATTCTACAACAGCCTTGCCCCTTTTCAAAGGATGGCAACTAGGAGGAAGATACTCATGGACCCATACCCCGAGTAGCTGGCGGCAAGGATATCCCAAGGCCTTGACTGTACGGGCGAGTCCTCTTCCGTGTTCCTGGTAGTATTTGACAGCAACTGCTTTTTGCTCTGCTGTATATCCTTTTTGCAATCGGGACTTCTTGTGCAGGTCTCCTTCTTCAAGATATTCCCGATACCATAGCGTAAGCATCCTGGTAGTTGGATATCCGAGCTCCCTGACAACTGAACAAGCACTCTTGTCGAACTTGATGTACAGTTCGACGGCTTTCTTTCTCTGTTCGTATGAATACATTCCCTTCTCCTTCAAAAGTCCAAGAAAATGTCTTCACCCCCTTTATCCATTTTTTCTTGACCAAACACATGTCTCAGCCACCCGTACAGGGTAGTCCTGGGAATCCCAATTGAATCAGCGAACCTGCATACTGGCTGTCCTGTTCCGATGAATTCAAAGCATTGCTCGACCAGTTTGATCCTTTTCTTTAACGAGAATTGTGCCTTTGCCATATCTGTATCCTCCAAGGAAAGGATAAGGCAATGATGGCTATTCAGAAATAGGTGACGAAGAGACGCTTACGGTCTTCCTGGTACCGATGATGCACTCAAAACGGCATATGCTCAGCCGCCTACTTGGTACCGATAGTTCCTAATGTTTAAATGGCAAAAGGCCAATTAGGAATCAAAACTCCATCTTTTAATACAGAAATCTTTAAGTTTTTGCTTTCGTTTTTCTATTGCTCTCCTATCCCATATGGGTTTATCTTCCGTTCCCGAAGCGAACGTATAGATTTCTGCTTGTTGATTCAACAGCGGATTACTTTTGTAGGAGTCAAGCTTTAACTGAAATTTTACATTTTTAATCGATGAATTATGCGAACCTGAAATTAATACCAAATTCCCGATTGAATGTATATATTTATCATAGTCTTCTGGATATTCCCCTTGCTCATTTACTTCATAACCCGATTCTACTGGATTGCCATCAGTGGGAGTCTGAGGAGAAACGTGTTCAATTTGTTCATTACTAATATTAGCATTAGCTACATGATATCCACTATTTTGAATGCTTTCCTCATATTGCCACAATATGTAGTTTAATGTTTTATTTCCATAAATGGGATTGTCTAAATATTCTTTAAATCTAAAATCACTCCAATACATTGTTTCATTGAGTAAATTTTGGGTCTTTATTCGCAATTCACTTACATCACCTTTGAACCCAGTAAGCAAGCCCTGCAATCTGCTTAAAAAGTCAGCACGACTATTTATGAATAAATATCGGAATGATAAAACTTCTAATATTTGAAGCAGCTCCTCCATCTTATTATCGTCATCCGAAAAATACTTACTTCCCTTGATAATGAATGGATAAATAAATGCCTGCCTATTCAAATCTCCTAACAGTTTCCAGTATTTCGACCTGCTTTTCTCAATTTTCTTCATGGCAAGAAAGCTAGAATATAACTCTTCAGTAAAATTGTTTATCCATCCAATTAATTTGTTTTTATTATATGCGCCTTTTATGTCGTTAATTGTTCTATAGTTGTATCCATTAATGTAGGCTTGACAATGATATGTTAAAACACTGTCTTCACTTATCCTTTCTGGTAAATCGCTAATGACTAGATAGATTTGTTTGAACAACTCAGAAAGATGCTCAACATTATCATTGGTTTCCTCACTCTCACTCAACCTATAAACTTGATACATCAAATATGATTTTAGTTTCTCCATATTCGTTAGATCTTTTCCACGGTTGTTTTGTAATTCGAACATTAATGCAGACTGCTTCTTTTCATCTAATACAACGCATGTTATTTCTGATGACTCAAATTCTTCTAGTATTTTTACCAAAGTACAAATATCCTCTTTTAGAAACTCCTTGGAATAATATTCATATGCCTTTTTTATCCTACGCTGGGAGACTGAGTTGGGTCTTATGTTGTTTTCTCCTTTAATGATAAAGGCTTCAAAGAATGGCATATCATAATCGACGATTCTAAGCTTCGTATTAGAATTATGCCTTAAATAGATTTTCTTTTTGTCTTTTATTTCATTTTCATCATATCTTCCACCTAGAGCACCAAATAAGGCAGACAAAAATATTACAATTGTCGTAAGCCGTTGCTGACCATCGATTACTTCATACTCTCTGTCTTTCGCAACCATTTCTAGAAGAACATTGCCTAATGAATAGTTATTTGCGCTATCAAGTTGTTCTTTAATATCATCCAGCAGGTCTTTCCATTGCTGAATTTCCCAAGAATATGCTCGTTGATATACGGGAATTGTAAACCTTTTTTGTGAGCTATCGAATAGTCCTAAAACCGTTCTTTGTTCAAATTGCATAATACTCTCCTTGCTTGGGCTTTAAGTATTCAATTCCTTAAAATCTCAATATATTTTCATTTTTACCAATAAGAATTTATAAACAAATCCATTCAGAAAAACCTAGATAAAAAGTGAGCTAGTTCAATCTACGATGTTTCTCCATCACTCCACCCTCACCCCATCATCAGTATTACAGAAATGGACTGAGAACAGGTCCTTGTACTGGGGGAACTGCTGTAGGTATTCTCTGGTCACCTGTTCTTCTATCTCTTTCTTACAAGCAGGATCTATAAGAGTCATGCAGCATCCCTCGAAACCTGCACCACTAAACCTGCATCGATAAATACCCTACACATGCTCTGTAATATCATAGATGGTCATGAGCTCAGGAGAGCCCGTCTCCCATGCATGGATGGAACTATACCCTGAAGCAAACACAAGCTTTCCGAACTCCCTCAGGTCTCCCCTCTTCCATGCCTCTATACCCTTCTGAACCCTGTCCATCTCCGTATAGTAGTGCTGTGTTCTCTTGGCAAATACCACAGAAAGCCTGTCCCTGTACTCTTCATACACCAAGGGAGGAATATCCCTGTGATCTGCACACGTTTCAGTAGTCATTTTTTGAAATGCCCAAGTCAGAATCTGTTCTGCAGGTGTATGGTTTTACTGAGGTCCTCTCCGGCACCGCCAACACTGATATACTGTAGGCCTTTAAGATACGGTGCAAGAAATTCCCATGACAAGTCCATCCGATCATACCGCCAAACAGTATTGATCAGATGCAATTATCCTGCCTGTCCTCTCACATACACCCACGCGCCGAAACATCCAGGGCTATTACGAGAGTCATATTCAAACTGGAACCGGGGTATAAGCAGAATGGATTCCTAGTGAGATAAAACCACAGGAATCACTGAAGCAACAGCTGTCCTCAGAATCAATGCAAAGCTATTCTCCACAGAGATCCTTCTAATTGCTATAACGTTATCATAGAAATCTTCCACGAGCTACAGAAAAATGGAATCCAGGATATATTTCTGAACAGGAAGATGAAATGCACACAAAGCAGTGGAAAAAATAAAGAGAGCCATAGCAGAGAAGTGACGATTCCATCTGATTTCTTATTGGTTCGATGAAAATCTTGAGATTATGTAAGTGATGTTGTCTGGGCAAGTATGGGCTGAAAAGAGAAAGCCTGTGAGAATTCTTGGAGTTGTTGGATATTCAGCAAGTCAGTTTCAAGATGAGTACTCGAGGGATAATCGACGATCTTACCATATTATTGTTATCAATATTGTAATTGCGGGCTTAAAAAAATTTGAATTTTTGAATTGGCCGTATCAGCAGTAGCTGTCACAATAGTTGTCGCTAGAACACTTCGATCTGCGCACGCTTTTGTAGACACTTTCTGATCAAGTCTCACAAAATTCATATCTCAAACTGTGTGGAAAATGTGACAGTTCTACCCGGTACCTCAAATCGCCAAATCGCGCTTCCAGGGGCCTAAAAGGGCGCTTTTTGTGGAAAATGTGACAGTTCTTCCTGGTACCGATAATAAGTTCGCAATTTGCATAAGGATTTGAAAAAGGTCACTGGGTGCCCCATACTGTTTGTTAGCAGACGAACAGGAGGTGCTGACCCAATGACCAAGACCAAGGATACCACGTTTTTTGAAATGAAACTACTGGAGTTCCATAATGCAGAGGACCCGATGCTGGCCATGCTCGAGTGGATGACGGCACGGCTCATGGAGCTGGAGATCGAGGACAGATGCAATGCACCCAAGGGTGCCCATGAAGAGGCAAGGACTGCATACCGCAGCGGGTATCGCACCCGTACGTTCAACACCCGCTTGGGGACCCTGTACATGCTGGTGCCCAAGTTGCGCAACGGTGGGTACATCCCCTTTTTCGTCACCGAACGCAAGCGCAGCGAGCAAGCCCTGATCGATGTCATCAAGGAAGCATGGGTGAGCGGGGTATCCACCAGGAAGATCGACAACCTGGCAAGGAAGATCGGCATTGAGAACATCAGTGCATCGCAGGTGAGCAACATAACCAGGGAACTGGACAGGCAGGTGCAGGAGTTCCGCCAGAGGCCGCTGGATGAGGAATACCCGGTGCTCTGGGTGGATGCCCTGTATGAGAAGATCAGGGACAACGGGAAGGTGATCAGCGCCGCCGTCATGGTGGTGAGGGCCGTGGACATGGAAGGGAAAGTGCGGATAATCGCGGTGGAACCCATGTACAATGAGTCTGAGGGCACCTACACGGCATTGTTCGAGCAGCTCAAGGAGCGTGGGCTTGGGAAGGTGTGGCTGGTGGTCTCAGATGCCCATAAGGGACTGCGGGCAGCCATCGGAAAATGCTTCCTTGGGGCCGCATGGCAGCGGTGCAAGGTGCATTTCATGCGCAACATCCTGGCCCACGTACCGTCCAAGGAGAAGGAAGGGTTTGCCAAGCAGCTGAAACTGGTATGGAAACAGAAGGATGCATCTCATGCGCTGTCCTGGGCAAGGGTATTGGAAGCAGAATACGGGCAGAGGTTCCCCAAGGCCATAGCATGCCTCATGGAGGGCCTGGAGGACTCCCTGCAGTTCTACAACTTCCCTGAGCTGGACTCACGGAAGATTGCATCCAACAACGGCATGGAGCGCCTGAATGCCGAGATACGCAGGAGAAGCCGTGTGGTGGGGGTATTCCCCAGCACTGCCTCATACATGAGGCTGCTTGTCTGCTATCTCATGGAGTACCAGGACGACAACGAGACCGGCAGGGCGTATCTCAGCTCTGAGTCGATACAGGAACAGCGGCAGCTGAATGATGCAAAGGTGGCATGACAGTATGGGCAAGCATCCAGCGACCTATCAATCTGAAAATGCGAACATTACTTGACGTGACCATATTTTTCTCTAGAACACTTGATCTGCGTATGGTTTAGTAAGCATTTTCTGATCAAGTCTCGCAAGAGCCATCTCTCAAACTGTGTGGAAAATATGACAATTCTTCCTGGTACCGATAATAGCTGTCATAATAGTTTTCGCTAGAACATTTTGATCCGCGCTCGCTTTGGTAGACATTTTCTGATCAGATCTCGCAAAACCATCTCTCAAACTGTGTGGAAAATGTGACAGTTCTTCCTGGTACCTCAAATCGCCAAATCACGCTTCCAGGGGCCTAAAATGCCGCTTTTTGTGGAAAATGTGACAATCCTTCCTGGTACCGATAGTAGCGAGGACATCAAGCAAATCCGCAATCAAGTCGGCTTGAGTCAGGTCCTCTTTGCATCTTCCCTTGGCGTATCCAAGAAAACAGTCGAGGCTTGGGAGCGAGGGAGAAATACTCCAGAAGGCCCCTCCCGCCGACTACTTCAGCTGATCAGAGACGATCCTGAAGTGATTAAACAATACATGATCAAAGCTTAAGAGGTACATCAGAATCACTTTCAGTCTACAAACTGGATATCCGCCTGGCACTCTCAATGGCCGAAGCAATCATGGGGTAGCAGTAGCTGTCACAATAGTTTTCGCTAGAACACTTGATTAGCGCGCGGTTTGGGAGACACTTTCTGATTAGGTCTCGTAAGATTTCTCCCTCAAACTGTGTGGAAAATGTGACAATTCTTCCTGGTACCTCAAATCGCCAAATCACGCTTCCAGGGGCCTAAAATGCCGCTTTTTGTGGAAAATGTGACAATCCTTCCTGGTACCGATAGTAGCGGGACCCCTGCAAAGAATGAAAGAGCATGTACAACACCGGTGACCCATGCAAGCATCTTTTCATTTTCGAATGCTTCTGCATAGAAATAGCCACTGAAAGGAAATGCAGCAACGAATAGATGACAAGGTATTGTCTCATCTGTCAGCCTGTCACTGAGAAGGATGGCGGATCCTGACCAGTCAAGCTCGAGGACCTCTCCTGGATGATGATCCTGCCTGAGGGAAATATTCATGTTTTTGGAATACTCACGTACAAGTGCATTGAATTGGCTTATGCTGTAGGGTTTCAATCCCAAGCTCTTGCATTCTACCAAGTATTCAGTCCATACAAGGCCGCTGGTAACATGAGGTCTTTTCAGTTCCTTCACAACATGTGCAAAATCAGGAAGCAGATAGCTTGGGTCACGAACACCTTCCTGGCTGCAATGAAGGAGTTTCCTCAGGTCCTCGTTGGTGACATCCTCTGAAACGGGGAGTTGCAATCCCCGCTCTTTCGCTCGTTTGATGCAGAGTGCAACGGCATCTCTGGAGCAGCATAAGCTGGTTGCAATCGATCGCTGGCTAAATCCTCCGTAATACAAACGCAGGATTTCCTTGAAATTGGTCATAATTGACCTCCTTGGATTGATATCTGCATGCTATGCATGCATATCCAAGGTTTATCATCGCTCTGTTCCTACTGGTAGGATTTTCTCCGTTGGGTGGCTGGGTTTTTACCGGTCAACTGGCTGGGAACCGTCAGCGAACTCAAAATCGCCAAATCACGCTTCCAGTGGCCTAAAATGCCGATTTTTGTGGAAAATGTGACAATTCTTCCTGGTACCGATAACCTTGCTGCCACAATAGTTTTCGCTAGGAACACTTCGATCTGCGTATGGTTTAGTAAGCATTTTCTGATCAAGTCTCGCAAGAGCCATCTCTCAAACTGTGTGGAAAATGTGACAGTTCTTCCTGGTACCTCAAATCGCCAAATCACGCTTCCAGTGCCCTAAAATGCCGGTTTTTGTGGAAAATGTGACAATTCTTCCTGGTACCGATAAACTAAGGAACGATAATAGTCGGGCTTCGGCAGCTTTCTTAATTTCTTTTGAACTATCAAATCTTGATAAGTATTGAGACAAGCTCAATTCTGAATCATTCTCAACAATGGTTTTTGATTCAGTTAATTGATCAACAGTTAATAAACCTATTTTTATTGACTCATCGAATAAGAAATCTTCTAGTGCTATTTGAAGTGGGTATATGGTTCGTGAGATATTAGGCACCTCAATTCATAATTAATATTTCTTTAATATACTTTTCACTTGAGATGCTGATATATACTTACTACCTTTAGCTTTAGGAGCAACTCGCCATTCACTTTGAGATGAACTTTTTTCTAAAGAGGATTTTAAAAACTTTACAGCGCTACTGTTCCTTATAATAATATCACGTGAAAAAGATTTTGTAGCCATAATTGCACCTCCTTATAAATAATAGTCCTTAATTAGAATATATGGTAACGATTCTTTGGTGTCAAGTTAGTCTAAGTTTGTCAATTGATCTGAGTACGGTTTGGTGGACCTCTGATCTGCGCACGCTTTGGTAGACACTTTAATTCTGAGAGTCTCGCAAGATTTCTCCCTCAAACTGTGTGGAAAATGTGACAATTCTTCCTGGTACCGATGATCTCCTCAAATCGCCAAATCACGCTTCCAGGGGCCTAAAAGGGCGATTTTTGTGGAATATGTGACAATTCTTCCTGGTACCGATAATATTGCTCTCTCGAAATGAGCATGCTTCTCTTTCCTTGTATACGTGTGATAGTGCATCGATTGTTTCTCCGTGATTGATGATTGCGTTCATTCTATCGCCGGAGATTTGGTTTATTAAGAGCGATTTATAGTGCGCTTACGATTCCTCCCTCAAACTGTGTGGAAAATGTGACAGTTCTACCCGGTACCTGAAATCGCCAAATCGCGCTTCCTGTGGTCTAAAACGCCAGTTTTTGTGGGAAATGTGACAATTCTTCCTGGTACCGATAATATTGCTAGAACACTTTGATCTGCGTACGCTTTGATAGACACTTTCTGACCAAGTCTTGCAATATCCATCTCTCAAACTGTGTGGAAAATGTGACAGTTCTACCCGGTACCTCAAATCGCCAAATCACGCTTCCAGTGCCCTAAAAGGCCGATTTTTGTGGAAAATGTGTCAATTCTTCCTGGTACCGATAGTAACGAACCGTACTTCTATTAAGCTAATGATCTACGTAAGTTTTGATAGACACTGATCTGCGCAAGCTTTGATAGACATTTTCTGATCAAGTCTCGCAAGATCCATATCTCAAACTGTGTGGAAAATGTGACAGTTCTACCCGGTACCTCAAATCGCCAAATCACGCTTCCAGTGCCTTAAAATGCCGGTTTTTGTGGAAAATGTGACAATTCTTCCTGGTACCGATATACAAAGAGAGCCATAGCAGAGAAGTAACGATTCCAGCTGATTTCTTATTGGTTCGATGAAAATCTCGAGTCCATGTATGGGATGTTGCCAGGGAAGAATGGCCTGAAAAGGGAAAGCCTGTGAGAATTCTTGTAGTTGCTTGATATTCAGCAAGTCGGTTTCAAGATGAGTACTTATGGGGTAATAGCTGATTGAACCATGTTATTGTTATCAATATTGTAATTGTGGGCTTAAAAAAAATTTGAATTTCTGGATTGACCGTATCAATAGCTGCTACAATAGTTTTCGCTAGAATACTTCGATCTGCGCACGATTTGGTAGACACTTTCTGATCAAGTCTCGCAAGAGCCATCTCTCAAGCCGAGTGGAAAATGTGACAATTCTTCCTGGTACCGATGATACCGGTTCCTTCTTCATCTCGTGATCTGCACACAATTCCGACCAGTGATCTGCGCACGGTTTGGTGGACACTTTTTTTCTGAGAGCCTCGCAAGATCCATCTCCCAAACTGTGTGGAAAATGTGACAGTTCTTCCTGGTACCGATAATGGCGTTCACTTTTTTTCATCTTGCTTGATAAATAGAGAATACACTCTGGCCTTATTATATAAATCACTTCTCAACCAGTTCTTTTTAGGTTGATTGATTTCACGGATTATCAAACAGTTATTACGGTATTTCCTATCCAGATAGCGCGCATCAGAGTAAACTAATTCCACTTTTTCATAAACATTATCTGAAGTCTCTTGTATTTGTTTATCAAATAGCACCTCAACATCAATCATCATATTTTCATTTTCAAACTTTGCAATAACCATTTCGATTTCCCTTTTTGCATCTGCTGTGTAGTACATGACTCTCACTTTAATTTTGGGAGAATTTCTATCTATCACATCTTTCACTTGGATTATTTTAGAGTAGGGAGAGCCTGTCCTATAAAAGTACCTATACTGCATGAGAGAATCATCAACCCCATTTAGGTAGAAATTCAAAGCTCTTATAACAGAATTTCCGGTAATTGTATTATCAAAGATAAATAAAATTTCTTTAATTTTATTATTATTATAACAATAGTAGTTTCGCCATAATCTTAATTCCGCACCACAACTTGCAGATTCTACTCGATATGAATCCACCACATACTTCTTGCATACTGTCTCGCAAGTATTTCCAGTCAATCTATCAGAATCTTTATAAACCACAAGTGTTGATGGGTTGATTAATTCAGAAGCTAAAATCTTGTCGGATTTTAAGAAATCAAAACTCAACCATGGGATCTTATCTATATAGAGTGAAAAGAAAGCTTGAATTTTTATACTATCTAAAATCTGAAACTTGAAAAAATGATATAAGATTTTTATGCAGAAGAAATCATCTTGATTACAATTAATTAAAGACAATCCCTCGAGTAAGCCACTAGACTGCGACTCCATTCGCTTGAGAATACTATCGACCTGAATCTGATTAATTGGCTTAAGTTCTTGCTCAGGTATAAGTCTCTCGTTTAACTCTGCAACAATTCTATTCAGTTGAATAATTCTGTTGCACTCATCACCCACATAGTAGTACTCTTTGCATTTCTGAATAACAAATATCCCATTACTCAAATTACAATTAGAAGATTCAATATTGTTGATGGATGAATAGGGTATTATCACATTATCCTTTTCGTGAATAAAATAGTTTTGCCCTTCAAGAGTTAATGCTTCAACAAGAGTGTTTGGATAACTTTCGAGTCCCAAATTATCAGGAGCAAATTCTTTTATATATAAATTAATTTGTTCTCCAAGATTTAGTTGAATTGGACAGATTAGCACACTTTCTATACTTCTATTATCAATATCCCCAATAAAAGTATCATTAAAACTTTTAAGTAGCTCAGGTAGTTTATCTGGTTTTGCTTTTATATATTCTTGGATGATGGTATTTTGCCAACAATTACCAGCTTTCTCCCATATATTAAACACAAATTCAGGCAACAAATCCTCATTCAACTTGTATAAGTAGATATACAATCCAAAAGTCGCAAAGTCTAGAATTTCTCCCTTTACGATACTCATATTAAAAGACCCTAAATAATTACAAAAATCATGAGAATTGCTCACATCAATAATTTTACTTTCGAATACTAGTTTTGTATCTGCTTTCGAAAAAGGATTAACTGGGCGAATATTTCCATTTGGTGATTTTATAAGTGTATAGTCTGAGTAAAATATATTTCTATATCCATTATTAAAAATGAGTTTCGTTAATTGGAATCGATTTCCAATTTCCCTACTCTTCATCTCATCTTTGAAGGAAACCAGAGAATCTTTTTCATCCAATACACTTTCAATAAAATACCCAATAGCTTTTCCTTTGCCATTGATCTCCACTTCAATATTCTTGCAATCACCAAAATATTCTTTTATATTAGAACGAATCAATACTTTTGATATACCATTTTCGAAGCTGCAAAGAACGATTACATGATTTGCACGATAGTTATTCTCCCACCCTCTATTTTGCTCAATTTGTGTACGATATTTAAGAAACCTCAGGTTACAATCACGAATCAATACATTCAATTTACATAAATCATCTTGGTTATTAGTAATTCTAAAAATTTCCAAAGCTAGATAAAGTGTTTTAATTATGGTAGTTTCCAATTCATCAATATTAGACAATAAGTCTCTACTTAATATAAAATTTGCTAAGATATCGTTGAGCTGAAAATAGGCTTTATGTTTAGATTCCATAAAGCTAAATATAAATCTTATATCAAAAAGCATATCAGAGAATTTGTCATACATATCAGCCAACTGGGTATTTTCAAAGTGAGCGAACGTAGAATTCTTCAAGTCGTTTAAAAAATATAACAAACAGATATACTTATCTTCAGAATGCTCCGGAAGATTGGTTTTTGCAATTTGCTCAAAAGCCTTTACAAATGACTTTTCATAAATATGGAATTTGGTTATACCCTCAGAGTCTTCATATCGATCATAATTATAACAAGCTTTCTTTGTTATCAAGTAAAAGAACTCGGAGACCAGTTCCAAATTTTCAGAAACATCGGTGGAGCTTAATGAAAAAATTTTTGCATAATAATCTAGAATCGTTGAGGCAGGAAGTTCTCCTGGTAGATACAATGATTTAATATGAGCAATGTAATCATTTCTAATCTCGATCTTCATTGTTGATTCTCCACAGTTGAATAGCATTAATCGTTTCTCTTTCTTCATCTTCTAATGATTCAAATTCAAGAGAATCAATATATTTCGAAATATGGACATTATACTCAGAAGCTGAAATTGTCTTATTTTTTATATCCTGATACAGGATTGATAGAAAATTCTTAAAATTCAATGAATTAATTGGAATGACGGAAAAATCAAGATCTCGGCAAGTACTAAGCAAGTTTCTAAAATTTTCAAAAAAGTATTCATAGAACTTTATGAATATACTTCCCCTCCCAATAGATGAACTCATTACAGCTTTATGATTTGCAATAAAAAAAGCCTTCTTATATTCCTCAAGTGTGTAACTATTGAAAATTGAGGGAACTGCATCAATATCTGAGTACTTCTCAAATAATAAATTTATATTTTCCTTTATCTTTTTATTAGTCAACAATATTGTTGAGTTTATCTTAAAACAATAGTTAAATGTGTTTTTCCTGAGTACTCTATCTTTATCTTCTTGGCTCATTGCATTTATCGAGTGAAATAACAATGACTTCTTTTCATTAACTTCAAGCCCATATCTTAAAAGGTAGTTCTTCAGAGAAATACTAAAATCCTTAATCAACAAAGAAGGCCCTGCAATAAAAAAATCATCAACATATCTTATTAAATCAAAGTTCTTATAATTGGTGTTGTCTTTGAAGAAGCTTGTGATTACTTCATCAAGATATATTTCAGCTAGTATTCTTGCATAAGCAGGGCCCTGAGGTACGCCAAAAGAGGATCCATCTTGGTTAATAGATCTCATCAACTTATCATTATAATCACATAAGTATCTAAAAATATTCTTCTCTTCTTCATGGTTTGCCAATCTTTTCTTAACTACAGAAATAATGCTTCCTAAGTTAACTGAATCATAATAATGACTCAAATCTAAAATAAAAATTCCATATGTATTGAAAACTGGAATCTCAATATAGGTTCTAATTCTATCCAAGTACAAAGACCATTGATAAAACCAATTATAAAATATATCTCCAGAATTAAAGTAAACAGGAATATAACTATATGAATATTTTTTCTGTCTGCTCATATTCAGTTTATAGCATAGTTGTAAGGCTAAATTTGTAGTCACAATTCTATCATGAACTGATAATGAAATCATCACTCTTTCTTTTTCTGATTCTTGCCTATGATAAATAAAATAATTTGGCTTAATTCGCTCATAACAAAAGGATCCTGACTTTATTTCGTTCAACTCCTTTCCATATTCATCTAATTCGTACTTATTTGGGTTATCAATTGAATTAAGAATACTTATGGATAAAACTTCATCGTTATATCGGAAATATGTTTGTTCTTTTAAATAGGTGTCTAAAACACTGTTTCGTAGCTTTGAAAAACTATGAATATCTGTCGCTATTTCTTCATCAGTAAAACCGAGTTTCTTGCATATAATTGAATATCCAGTTCTTTCATCTGTACTATCTCCATCAACATTATACTTGGAATTTAAATAAGAAATGGTGGCTGGATGATATCTTTTATAAAATTTATCATAATTTTCTTCGAATTTACTCTGTTCAAATACACCTAACTTTTGGAATACTCCCTTTATAATTTCTTTTGCTTCAACGAAAGGAGAAAAAACACCAAGAACTACAAGAAAATCTTCTGAATTTGATATACCTTGCCTAAAGCGAGAAAAAATTTCTTCGAAAACTGGGACAGTTTCCAATTGTTCAATCAGTAGTGAGGAATCCACCATTCGTAACTTATTCGGAACTTGTGAGGTATATAATTTATATTTTTGATTATTAACAGACGCTTGATCCTCCATTAGCTTAAAACGTGCAAGAACATCATCTGCGTCATTTAAAATATACGACTGTAGTATTTGCAATTGTTCTGAAAGAGATACCTCTTTATCAACGTCAAGTTCACTTTCATCAGAAAAAAAGAAGGACTGCCTCCCATTCGTGTGAAACGATAATGGTATCTTAACTTGTTTTCCTATCCTTTTTCCCGATATGGTGGAACATGCAGGGAATTTGTCTAGCCCATAAATTGTTTCATTAAACACCACATTTGAAATTACTTTTTTTATCAACCTAAATCCTGCATCTTTTGAGATTACCTTATTAAAAATTACCCAAATATGAATTCCTCTTCTTCCAGAGAATTCTGTAAGACAATGCAACTGCATGTCTGCTAGAATACCAAGAGTAGGTTTGATACAATCATTATATAATCCTAGTATATTTGGATTTTCTTTATCCCGACAATCAAAATCTAGACAAATCCATCTGATTTTTCCGATAGCATTTTGTTGATAGCATCCAAAGGACTTATCATTCTCAAGCATCAGTCCTATAATCGAACTAGTCATTGGAAGATATTTTGTTCTATACAACCCGTCGACACCTTGCACAGCAAATGCATAATCATTGACAACAAATAATGAAAAGAGTTTATCTGCAAGTCGATTGATCAAATTATTCATTGATAGTTCCATTTTAATTCATATTAATCTGAGTACGATTCAGTAAACACTTTATCTGAACTACGTACGATTTGGTAGACACTTTCTGATTGGTATCCATCTGGAGACAGAAGAAGGGCAATTGAGAGACTTCATAGCCTATAGCATAGTAGAAACTTTTAGAGATTCTATTATTAATATTGATTATATTCGTCCAAAAAAAATGAAAATTCCTTTGGATGTGGAAAATGTGACAATTCTTCCTGGTACCGATAATACCTCAAATCGCCAAATCACGCTTTCAGGTGCCTAAAAGGGCGATTTTTGTGGAAAATGTGACAATTCTTCCTGGTACCGATAATAGACACTTTTTGATCAAGTCTCGCAAGATCCATCTCTCAAACTGTGTGGAAAATGTGACAGTTCTACCCGGTACCTCAAATCGCCAAATCACGCTTCCAGTGCCCTAAAAAGCCGCTTTTTGTGGAAAATGTGACAGTTCTTCCTGGTACCGATAATGCGTATAGGAGGTTGAGTAGTGCTCTAATCTGCGCTTGTTTCTGCGGACACTATTTTTTCGAAAGGGTCGCAAGATTTCTCCCTCAAACTGTGTGGAAAATGTGACAGTTCTACCCGGTACCTCAAATCGCCAAATCACGCTTTCAGTGCCTTAAAATGCCGCTTTTTGTGGAAAATGTGACAATTCTTCCTGGTACCGATAATACCTCAAATCGCCAAATCACGCTTTCAGGTGCCTAAAAGGGCGATTTTTGTGGAAAATGTGACAATTCTTCCTGGTACCGATAATAGACACTTTTTGATCAAGTCTCGCAAGATCCATCTCTCAAACTGTGTGGAAAATGTGACAGTTCTACCCGGTACCTCAAATCGCCAAATCACGCTTCCAGTGCCCTAAAAAGCCGCTTTTTGTGGAAAATGTGACAATTCTTCCTGGTACCGATGATACCGATGATACTGTCTACATTATTCAGAATCCTTGCGAGCCAACCACTGAGTATGCTCTCTCGAAAATGCATTTTCACTGTCAGAGACAAACTGAGCCAATTCTTCATTAGAGTTGACTTGCTCCAATTCTCCTCTTAAAACCCCAATTTCGTGAGCAGTTAATCCATAGGCAGCTGATAACTCTTTAAAGCGTTTAACTTGTATCCACGCTAGAGCTGACCCTGCGGCGACAATGAATATATCTGCTGGCCAATACCTCCATTCTGGATAGGCTACTCTTAAAATTAGAAACAATACCGCAAAAGCTTGACAGCTAATTAAAATAGTAAACCACAATGTCCCTTTTTTTCGATTCCAAGACGATTTACTTGCATACCAAGAACGCTGCTCATCAATTCGGTGGATACGGTAGAAATCCGCCCTCTGCTCCCAGTCGAGGCTTCTCACTTCACACATTCTTTCTGTAATCTGCTCTTGCTCAGATACAGTACCACCTAAGTGCTCTGCTAAATCTTTATGCTCGCTTAAGATTTTTCTTAACCGCGCCCGAAAGCAAGACTTCACCTCTCGAACATCAGGAACATCTACATAAGGCTCACATCGCATCATGAATCGCCATGAACTGGTTTTGACGGATTCTGCAACTGATCGAGCTCGATACCATGTGTCTACATCTCGTCTGAATTGCATCATTATAGAAAGAAAAATAGAACCTATTACAAGCAATGCTGCAAAGATTGCAAATATCTTTTCATCTATTCCGTAAACACCTAAGCCTGTCGCCAAGATAAGAAGAAAAGAGTACATTCGTACAAAATTTAAGTACTGATTTTGAGCATTCATCGATGCCTTATTCGTAGCGCGATACAAAGCTGGATATTCTTCGTCTTCCATCATAGCCCCAATTTTTTATACACGGACTCGTTGTATAACCTCGGTCCTGTATCGTTTTGGTTGTGCTTATGATACTCATCTGGAAAATTATCTAAGGCATACTGAATGATTTTCAATTTGAAAGGAACGTGGACTACGTATTCATCGCGGATTATTGGAGGACATAGATTCCTGTCCTGGCTTCTCATATCATTTAGATTAACAGCAATAATTGGTATGTCGAGATTTATACATGTTTCAAGCTCCCACCGTACAAAACGATACAGATTTTTCGTTTTTTCTCCGACCAGAACTATGGCCTGCTTGGTATCACCCAGCCGCTCTCTAAGCCTTCTTTTGACAGTTTCTTCTCCTGCACTATCAGTAAGTGGTTTTATATCATGAGCATCAAAAAAGTTAAAATCAATATTCTCGTTAGCTTTCCATCCTCGCATAAACCGGTATGCCCACATGTCCTCATCACCGTCAAAAATTACGTAAGTCTTATTTCTGTAGCTCAAAAGCCACCTCCCAATTGTCTGGATTTCTTTTCTGGTACCGAGAGTCCTCCTAGCGAAAACTATTGTGACAGCTACTGAGATCCATCTCTCAAACTGTGTGGAAAATGTGACAGTTCTACCCGGTACCTCAAATCGCCAAATCACGCTTCCAGGGGCCTAAAAGGTCGATTTTTGTGGAAAATGTGACAATTCTTCCTGGTACCGATGATATGTGGAAAATGTGACAGTTCTACCCGGTACCTCAAATCGCCAAATCACGCTTCCAGTGCCCTAAAAGGCCGATTTTTGTGGAAAATGTGACAATTCTTCCTGGTACCGATAGTACATACCCAACAGCCCCTTCAACAACATTCTTGTCACGGGGAGCCTTGACTCTTGCCGGAACCACCACGGTCTTGTAATGCTGTGCAAGTTCGATCATTGCCGTGTTCAGCTCCGGCTCATACTTGTCTGGTTTCAATACCGCTGTTTTCAGATTGTCAGGCCGAAGGATTAGCGGGACCCCTGCAAAGAATGAAAGAGCATGTACAACACCGGTGACCCATGCAAGCATCTTTTCATTTTCGAATGCTTCTGCATAGAAATAGCCACTGAAAGGAAATGCAGCAACGAATAGATGACAAGGTATTGTCTCATCTGTCAGCCTGTCACTGAGAAGGATGGCGGATCCTGACCAGTCAAGCTCGAGGACCTCTCCTGGATGATGATCCTGCCTGAGGGAAATATTCATGTTTTTGGAATACTCACGTACAAGTGCATTGAATTGGCTTATGCTGTAGGGTTTCAATCCCAAGCTCTTGCATTCTACCAAGTATTCAGTCCATACAAGGCCGCTGGTAACATGAGGTCTTTTCAGTTCCTTCACAACATGTGCAAAATCAGGAAGCAGATAGCTTGGGTCACGAACACCTTCCTGGCTGCAATGAAGGAGTTTTCTCAGGTCCTCGTTGGTGACATCCTCTGAAACGGGGAGTTGCAATCCCCGCTCTTTCGCTCGTTTGATGCAGAGTGCAACGGCATCTCTGGAGCAGCATAAGCTGGTTGCAATCGATCGCTGGCTAAATCCTCCGTAATACAAACGCAGGATTTCCTTGAAATTGGTCATAATTGACCTCCTTGGATTGATATCTGCATGCTATGCATGCATATCCAAGGTTTATCATCGCTCTGTTCCTACTGGTAGGATTTTCTCCGTTGGGTGGCTGGGTTTTTACCGGTCAACTGGCTGGGAACCGTCAGCGAACTCACTGAAAGCCCTTCGCCTGGGCTCTTCACCTGTGGCAACTTTTTAGTTGGCTGATCATGATAATTTACTATTCATTTTGTGGAAAATGTAACAATTCTTCCTGGTACCGATAGTCCTCCTGGTTTGTGATTGAGTCATCTTCAATGTCTCCTATGAATGGTATTTGCATCCTAGGGATGCGGATACCATGATAGAGGAGAAGGAGAGACTCTCAAACAGATGCAGCTGGTCGGGCAGTGAAAAAGCCTAGGCCACCGCGTAGCGGTTTAGTACAATACCGATAATAATGCTATTTATTGAATAAATACGCAATAATTCCTACGTAATCTTTCTTAAATGCAAGTCTTACAAATAGATAATAGAATATTATACATAAAAATATATTAATAAATTGGAATAATATCCCGACAGGCAATATTTCTTTCAATAGAACAGCAAATACACCCATGCTAGCAGAAGCAAATATTGGAGCAATTACATTTCTTATCGTAGCCACAGGAGATACCCCAAAATTTACCTTCATTAACACAAATGCAATTAGGATCCCTGAAAACCTTGCCACTACTCTATAGTATATAAATATCTCAAAACTTTGTCGAACTCCTATTAAAACCAACGGTATTATAAATGCAATCCAAATTGATTGCTGCATAACTGATATCTTTGGTTTACCTTTTGCTCTATAAACTTCACTAGAGAAACCAGAAAATACAATCACAAACCCAGATGCAAAACCCCAAGATCCAACAATCATTGCTGCTTCTTCCCAATTAGGTCCAAACATTAATAATGTTGCAAAATCTCGAAATAGATAAATACCTATACTAATTGGGAATAATAGATATGCAACAATTTTTTGATTTTTTTCATAGAAATGGAAAAAAAGCCTATCATCATTCTGATTTCTAGCCAAGGCAGAAAACATAATGGGAGTGAAAGTAGCTACAATTACCCCAGTTAATGCATTAATCAATGAAATTGAGTTTTTAAATAATCCGATGTAATAATTTGAAAGAAAATTGTTTATTAAAAAAATATCAACCCATGCGGTAAGCCATATTACTATTGATTCTATTAGTGTCCAATAACTAAATGAAAACATTGTTTTAAGTATTGAAAAATTAAAATATGGTCTTGGCTTTAGAGTTGATTTACAGGTTAGCAGAACAGCGGATATTATGTTAGTACACAACGTACCAAAAATAAGTGCCCAATACCCCCCTCCAATCATTGCTATTGGTATAGAAACTACAAATGGGACAAGACTACTAAAGAGCCGAATCTTAAAAAGTGTTTTAAAATCTAGAGCGCGTATAAATATTGCTTTTTGTACACTAACAACTGAGAAGAGAGGAATGGAAAAGCCAGATATTACCAAAGGCCATTCATAACCAACTGACCCAATTAATAGTGCAAGCTTATTTCTGGAAAGAATAATTATAATGAATAGAAAAACAGAAATGATAATATTCGCCCAGAAGGCTACCAAAGACGTAATTAACAAGTCATTCTTATCACTAAACTCATGTTGTACAATATATTTCGAAAAACCTGCATCTGCAAACATTTCAGCAAAGCTAACAATCATTGTAATATTAGCAACTATTCCAAAATCTTCAGGCAACAACAACCTAGCCAGAATTATTGTTGTAATTGGTTGAATTAATTTCACTACAATCTGCGTTAATGCAGACCATCTTGTTGCCGAAGATACCTTTTTATTGAAATAATCTGATTCGAGTTTATTCTTCACAATAGTTCTTCATGAATGTAATGGTTTAATGCTCCTTGATACAACTCTCTATGTGCTTCACATTCAATAATATTCTGAATGCCTAGAAGCTTTCTCTTCGGATATAACCACTTGATTAACTTTCCTTTGAAGATATGCCTATCAAATCTATCAAACCATTTCCCATAAGGTGACGCAATAAGCAAGTATCCTCGAAGCATATCTCTAGCAAATTTTGTATACTTCTCATTGATTATCTTTGGGTCATTCAACTCTTTTGATCGAGTATAAAAAGAATCCAGAATTGCTTCCTTTTCGTTACCTTCTGCTTTTGCCAACGTACCACTACTATCAACAATATTTTTTATTGGAATAAATGATAACTGAGGACTTTTATCTTTCTCCAATACATAAGATAGCAATAGACTTTGTTTTGAAAGAGGATGTTTCATGTCAAATATCAAATTACCTTGTCCATAGATAATATCTCCTTTGAGATAGTGCTCAAATGCACCTATACAATGGCTGTGTTGACACACAACAAGATTTGCACCTTTCTCTACTAGATGTCGACAAACCTTCTGTAATCCAGGAGACGGATATTGATAATACTCCTTTCCTCCATGATATAACACAATCAATATATCAAGCTTACGGTCAGCTTTCAGAGATTTGATAATATCACCTGTTACCAGTGCGTCAAAAGGATTTGCTCCAGGACTCTCATCTGACGCTATTGAAAACTCATGTTCTGCACAAGCATAGAAACCGATTCTCCAGCCCTTCTCCTCGACAACATGAACTGATCGAGCTACCTCTTCTAGATTATTACCTACTCCAACATAAGAAATTTCATAATTTTCTAGTAGAGAGAGTGTGTCTTCCAATCCCTTCTCTCCATAATCTAGGATATGATTATTAGCCAGCCCTACCACTGTAGGATTAAGGGCCTTTATACCATTGATAGTCTCAGGGAGAGCCTGAAGGTTTGGTCCATTTTTATCTATTGGAACTTCTGAAGTAGTCAGAGGACATTCCAAGTTAACTGAGGTGATATCAGCATTCTTAAATATTTCAAGTAGCGATTCCCCTAATAAAGAAGACATATTTCCATCAATGAACAATTGCTCGTTTGTTTTGGTAGGAACAATATCACCCGCGATTAATATTGAAAGTTCTTTATCCGACAAAATCCCCCCCCCCTCAATTTTTATGCTCTCATAAAAACACTATTTCCATAATCAATCTACATTACTATGTTTGACAAGAGATAAATCAAGCCAACTACCAAGGAGGATATTGTCTTCGATATTTGCAAAATCTAAGAAACCACTACCTGGATAAAAAGTAAGTTCACCAAAATAAACACGATCAAGAGTATGATACAGATCCACTCGAACAAAAGGTATATCATGAGACAAAGTTTTTGCAATCCAAATCATTTCATCCAACCTACTTGGACGAATTATTTTGGAAGGATCAACTTCAGCATGGCTAATCCTCTTAATATCAAGAGGATTCCAATGAAGATCAAAATGATTCAAATAATACTGTCCATCCTTACGTCCACTCATTACTTGAATTAACTTAGGCACCCCATCGAAGCACCAAATCTTATAATCTTTAAGTTCATATCCAGACTCATCAACTAGAAATTTTTCACATACTATTCTTGGCTTTATATATTTATAGGGCCATTCTCTAAGATTCCAAAAATATTCTTGCTTTAACCAATTATCCAGAGTTCTTCTAGTCGCCTTAATATCAAGATCTGTTTTATCTTCACAAATAATTAAATCACCAGATGTATGTGTGGGCTTTAAAATAAATTTTTTTGGAAGTAAAGAGAAATCAATATCTTCAGCATTGTCATATACTCCAAATATTGGGACTAAATATTCTTTTCCAATCGCTCGCTCAATAAAATTTCTTACTTCATATTTATCTACCAAATCAGTATAAAACGGATTCTTGTCATAAATCTTAAGCCATTGCATCTTTTCATTAAAAGTAGAAGGATCTAAAAGGTTAAGTTTCTTATGCATCATTAAACGATACATAAAGATAATATAAATAGTATCAGTTAGCAGTCTATTAATTCTCATCCGCAGCAACATCCGACCAATAATGCTAGGATTTTGAATAGATTCTTTTATTTTTTTAAGGAATATAAAAATTTTCACAAGGTTCTCGCTTTTTGTAATGAAACATAAGAAACTGCTAATACCAATTGCATATACTCACTAAAATAGCTAACAAAACCAAAATCCATAATCATTATTATGATAACAAACACACATGCCATAGTAGCAAAATTATTTCTAAATGCATTTTTTAACAGTAGTTTCATTCCCTGTATAAAGATTCTTAAATGTATAGAATAATAAAAAACAGTTCCAAATAGCCCAAAAGAAACAAGCAACTCAGTGTAGTTATTGTGAGAATATGTATAGAAACCCGAAAGGAATCTATAACTACCAAGACCATGCCCCAAAAAAGGTTTTTGCATGAATAGCTGTATTCCATATAAGATCATATCAAACCTTGTTGAAGTACTTAAATCTGTACTCTTCCCTATCAATCCCTGCACCAAAGATTCAATGCGTTTACCAACAACTAAATACAGAGGATCCCAATTAAGTGTCATATATACTAAAAGAAAAAGAAAAACAATTGTAAAGCAAAATGATAAAAAAAACTGTTTCTTTCTTCTTTTAGAAGTAAGACTAAAGAGAATAATTCCAAGTATTAATATTGCAAACGCTTTTCTTGACCCGGAAAAGAGACTAGCAAATCCCAATAAAATCATTACTGGCAAATATTGCTTTTTCTTATAAATAAAGAATAGAGAATAAGAAAGAATCGAAGCTAGAGATAATACCAATCCTATTGTATTGGGGTTATACCCGATTGCTTCTCCCACCCTAATCGTTCCCCATAGATATTGAGGTGTATTCATCCATACTCGTAATAATAGAACTATCGCTGCGATAATAATTGACTGTAATACAAATTGATAATTCTCATCTGTTTCTAGCATATATGGGATTACAAGATTACAGTAAATTAAAGGTTGCATAAACGATATTGATTGTGAAAAGGTGTAGGCTTGATTGTTAGAAAAAAATATTGAATTAAATCCTATCAATACAGTCAGTATACTCCAAAGTGTATAGTTGAATAGTGAGTATCTTTTCCATATATATCGAATTATAAAAAAAACAATAAAACAAATTTGTATAACAGAGAAGAAGGGTCTAATATTAAAAAAACCAATAAGTCCGACGCAAAAAATTAACCAGAGCACTCTGTAGAAGTATAATATTGTTTTAGTTTCCTGCCTAAAATAGGCCTTTGCTACAAATTGAATATCCCTACCCCCTGATATATTTCTTTAGATTATAGTCTCAATAACACGAATGGAACTAGGCTACCTTGGCCTCTAAGCAATCACATCATTAATAAACTCTTCCCAAGTAACTGAAATTTTTTCTGGGTTTACAATGTCTCGAAGTTTAGATGCTTCTTGCCCTAATTTCTTACTTAGGTACTGATCAGATAATAATTCCCTTATTGCATTAGCAAGTTCAACTTCATTTCCTGTCGGAACCAAAATACCATTTTCCCTATTTCTTATTAGCACAGAAGAACCACCACAAGGACAGTCAGTCGATATTACTGGTAAACCAAGTACCATGGCCTCCATCAAAGCATTTGATATACCTTCGTAATTTGAAGATAAAACAAATAATGAAGCATTCTTAATTGAATTTTCTATACTATCTGTTATACCTCTTAAAAAAACCCTTTTTTCTAGTCTGAGTAGCTCAATTTGCGCCTGCAAGGTTTGACGCAATGAACCTTCACCATAAACCTCAAGTATATAATCAGGAAACTCTTGTGAGATAATATTGAAAGAATCAATTAATAATTTATGATTCTTCTGAGGATATAACTTTCCAACAGTTACAATACTTTTTTTCTTGATAGGTGATAGTCGTACGTCAAGAAACTTGGGATTAATAGGATTAAGTATAATAATATGATTATTATGGTAATTCTTATAAAAAAATTGGTACGCTTCCTGAGTTTGGTATACAATCCCATCAGCTCGATTAATAAGTAATTTAATTAAATTTCTTTTAATAAATGTAGAATAATCCATATTTGGAGCATTCCTGAAAGAAACAATTATCGGAACTTTTAAAATTTTTTTAATTGATAAAACTCGATAAATTTCCCTTTCAAGAAAAGTAATGATAACATCAGGTTTATATACCTTCACCAACTTTACGAATCTTCTATTCCTAATAATATTTTTCCATAAAAATGGTTTTTTTGTATCGAACTCTGAAACATCTAAAGTTCTATGAGTGATTTCTTTGTTCAACTGATAAGCACTAGTGCAAAAAGCTGTAGTAACAATAGTAATTTTGTAGCCCTTCTCTGAGAATAGATTACTTAGGGTACAAATCACTCTTTGCGCTCCACCTTTATCTAGATCGGAAATATAAAAAAAAATTGATTTCATATTTGCTTATTTTCTCTCTTTATTCATTTTTTTTATAAAATAAAATTGAAAATTATGATAGAGTATCTTTAAAACATATTTTTGTCGCAATCGCGACTTTATTGACGATTGTATTGAATAATACAAAGCCATAACTATCATTTTTCTGTTAAAAAATTCCTTTGCAATTAGATATAAACGATATGATTCTGAAAATTTTTTTATTTTCAAATCATTATAATAATGATTCTTCAATAAATATTTATTGTAATTCTCTATTGAAAACAGATCGTGACTAGTTTTTTTCCGCTGCTTATAGAGAATTCTCGCATATTGCCCTCCAAGAAATTGCCCATACCGATCAGTTCTAGAAATACTCAAGGAGTTAATTCTATAAGAAAGCAAGGCTTCCTGAATAAACCCTATTTGGAATCTTTCACTTAATAATCTAAGCCATAAATCATAATCTTCTGCTGCTTTTATATTACGATAACCATCAAGCCCAATAATCACATTTTTCTTAATCATTACAGTAGGATGAAATATAAGATTCTTGTGATAGATTATTTTTTTAACAGTATCATAACTAAACGAAGAATCAACTGTTGCAGAACACCCAACCTTATTCCCTAATTCATTGATGAGAATAACTGAAGAGCATACAGCATCAAAATTATTTTCCGTCATATAAGCGATTTCTTTTTCTATTCTATAGCAACACGATATATCATCAGCATCCATCCTAACAATGTATTCAGATGTCGCTTTAGTTATTCCAAAATTCAAGCATTTAACAAGTCCCATATTATTTTCATTGATATATAATTTAATCCTCTTATCCAGCTTTCCGCATTGTTTTAAGAATTCAATATTCTCAATATTATCTGGATTATCAACAATTATGATAAATTCCAATTTTGAATATGTTTGATCTAAAATAGAGAAAACGGCTTTTCCCAAAATCGGCTGTGGTTCATTAAAAGTACTCATTATTACTGAGACCAGCGGTTCATCATTCATTGAATCACTCATTATATATATATATAATTAATAATTGGAAATACTCTGCAATATAAACAAAAAGTTATTTCCATCTTGGATCCCATCCAATAATTATTGCAATATGATTAAAGCAATTTGCTTGGTTATATTCTTTTATTGTTTCCAGAGAAGGTTGAAAAGGAACTTTTTCTAACTGTATTGCCTTAATAACAACATTATCAAACCAATCATCCTCAGAAAGATCAATTATTACTATTCTTTTCTTCATACATTCAGGTAGACTGTCATAATATTCTTCTTTGGTAATCCCTACTATACAACCACAAAAAATTGCTTCGTAAACACTCCTTGGGGAAGAATCACTTTTAGGGATTGATAGGACTAGGGTTGTTTCTGAGAGAAATTGATACATTTCATCCTTATCAAGCCTTCCAACAATATTATCATTAACTGATAAAGATTTTTCTAAAGAATTACAATAATCATCATCCTTAAAGGGATAAATAAAATTAATATTCAAGCCATTATAAATCCTTGAATTATTTCTAGCGTCAACTATTTCTTTGATCCTATATAAACCTGTAAGCCCTCTTATCGAAGCAACTTGTAGATTAGATGGTTGATTTCTTTTTAAAGAATATTTAACAATCTCATCAATTGCTATCCCATTTTGGACAACTTTTGCATCAACTCCTGAGAGCTCTTTAATTTGTTTTTGCATTTTTTGAGAATCTACCGTTATTGCTAAACCCTTTCGCAAAGACTTTACTGAATAATATTTATATAGTTTTGATTTATATGGTTTTATTAATATGTCACTACCTTGCGGAGTACCAATAAATGGAATTTTTGCCATCATTGCGAGAAATAAATAATACATCGAGTGTGCATGATAGACTTGATTAGGATGGTTTCTGTTATATTTCCTAATTTTATATACTTGAATTGGCATGACTAGCAATTTTATTAAATTTCTCCATCTATGTCCAATTTTTGATTGAGATTTAAATAGAAGGGAGTCAATTATAAACAATCGATACACAATGTCATTTTTATCAATTAATTTTCTATAGCCTTCTCCTTCAATTAAGTCTGTAAGTATTGTAAACTTTTTCTCTGGATATAATTTTTTTGCACTTCTGTACCAGTCTAAAGCATGAAAGTCTCTAGCCCCACATAAAAATGTTACATTATCATATCTATTATCATTATTCATTCACAGATATCCTTTCCCTTGGATAATTAACCAACACAGCTTGCTTTTTCCCATAGTATATAAACAAACTACCTGCCGCAGCAGCAGAAGCTCCATTTTTTATGGCTTGATTGCAATCATCCAGGCTACCAGCCCCCCCATTAGCAATAAGAGGAATAGTTATCGTGTCAGCAAGGTCATGAATCAATTGGTGGTCATACCCCTGCATCAAACCTTCATGGTCAATACTCGTTAGTAATACTTCGCCTACCCCCAAATCTTCGACATATCTAAGCATTTCCTTTGGTGATATCCTGGTTTTAAGTTTGCCTGACTTAATAAAAACTTCTTTCTTTCCTAGAATTGTTTTTTTCACATCTATTGAAGCAATAATACTTTGCGATCCAAAATTCCTCACTGCTTCACGAATTAGATTAGGATTCAAGTGAAGAGAAGTATTAAATGCAATCTTTTCAATTCCAACCTTAAACAACGCTTCTACTTGGTGAATATCTGTAACACCACCACCATAGCATAAAGGCATAAAACATTCACTTGTAATAAGCTTAAGATACTCTATATCAGGTCCACGATTTTCTACAGATGCAGTAAAATCAACAATAATAAGTTCATCAACCTCTTTATTACTAAATAATTTTACAGTATTGATTGGATCACCGATATAACGAGGTTTTTTAAATTGAACAGTTTTGAATAAACTCTTATGACTGAGGAGAAGGCACGGAATGAGCCTATTTCTATACATAATCAAATCTCCTGAGCAAAGTTACGTAACAATTGCATCCCAAATCGATGACTCTTTTCTGGATGGAACTGAACTCCCCATATTTTGTCTTTATGAATTATTGATGGGAAATTTATACTATACTCAGTCTTTCCATTAATATTTGCTTCCTCATTACATCGCACGTAAAATGAATGCACAAAATAAAATCTCGGAACTTCATTAAATCCCTTCAACAATGCTGAATTTACATCATGGACATAATTCCACCCCATATGTGGAATTTTATATATGGAATCTCCATTCTTGCTTGGAAGCCTTTCCGTATTGGCATTGATTAGGCCAAGCCCAGGTAATATCCCTTCCTCAGAAGAAAGAGTCAACAACTGCATACCTAGACAGATACCTAAAACAGGGACTCGTGGAGAGTCATGCATTTCATGCAAGAATTCATAGAAACCCAAATCCTGTAAGTTCTTTATTCCATAGTCAAAGGAACCAACTCCTGGAAGGATAATACTTGTAGCATCTTTAAGTTCCTTTGGGGATTTTGCTATATAGGATTCATATCCAATTCGTTTCAGCATATTTGCTATCGAAAAGATGTTTCCCATGTTGTAATCAATTATTGCTATCATAGAATTATACTCTGAAATTTCGTTTTTCAATTCCTAACTTCATTGCTAGTTTAATTGCTAACTTAATTATTCTTGAATTATTCTTGTAATCCCTATAAGTCTTATTATCTCCAGTGATGAATTTTTCAAATTCTTTTCGAGAGATTTCTAGTTTCTGACAGATATAGTTCATATCCTCTTCTGCAATTTTATTATCATATGGATTTTCTGATAGCTTTTGCAAAGCTTCTTGTCTAGTCATCTGACCTGTTAAAATAAGGTTAGAAAAGTAACATTTTCTTTTATCATATCCAAATTTTTTAACTAAATAGTATCCTTCATAAAAGCGGGTAAAAATATTCTCATAATGTTTATTAGCATATTCTTCCCATCCAAATTTCTCATTTAGTAGTTTAATTGCATTATCTTTTTCATATTCCAACATGTTTAAGAGATGGATGACTTTCATTCCATAGAAAACACGATAGAATAGCTTGTATTTAAACATTCCACACAAGGGAAATGTTTTTAAGGACTTGTGTCCGTATCTTCTATGAATGTCCTTGATAAAACGTATATCATTTAAATATGTCCATTCTTGAGGTGGCTTTATTCCTTCGGTTGAGTAATTTGCTCCTGTTAAGATGTATTTAATTCTATGTTTTGCAGCATAGTTATAGAGTCCAGCAAATATTGCATGATCTTGAGGGGTATCTTGATACGGTACTTGCGCTTTTAAAAAAGCCAACTGTAAATCTTTCATCTCCTCCCAATCAACAACGACAGTCTCAAGGTCCAGATTTAGTTTATCAATAATTTTATAAACATTTTCATTAGCAACATTTAAATTCCATCCGGTATCTACTGTCAAAACCAAAGGCCTAAGACCTAGAATCTCTTTTGCAATATATACTAAGTAGGAACTATCAACTCCCCCACTCATTCCGATTATACAATCATATTCCTTCTTCTTCCCTTCTTTCTTTATTTTTGCTGCAATTACTTTCAAATTCTCAAAACCCATTGTGTCATGATGCCAATTGGGAATTATTGATTCATGAAAACTATGACAAAAATCACAAACACCATTCTCATCGAAGGATATTTCAGGATCTGTAGTATCCATAACACAATTTGCACATTGCTTGTATTCTCTCTGCTGGATATGTTTCATTATAACAAACCTTCTAATAGTAGTTTATGGGCTAAAAAAAGTTCTTGTATGTGATATGCCTCTTTTGCAAATAGAACCTCATGAATGAAAGAATATTCTGTGAATATCCCCTTATCTTGCTTTATCCCTATCCGTTGCTTTTTAATATTCCCATATGAGGAAAGCTTCAAGTAATTACTAAGTTCACAGACCCTACCATTTGAGAAAACCAGGAGCTGTTCTTTTGGATATTTCTTTGATCCCATTGATGTATAGATAATTGTGCCAATAGCACCTGATTCAAATTTCAGGGTTATAGTCGCATTATCCTTACTAGGGTAAGCCTTATTTTGGGCAAACGTAATGGCTAAATCTTTCAGAGGGCTACCATCAAGAGCCTGAATTGTATCAATAAAATGGATAACTTCCCCAATAATTCTACCACCACCAATAGCTTCATCTTGTGTCCAATGATCTTGGGGGATAAAACCAGCATTAACTATATAATTATATACAGCTGGAATAGAATCAGTTTTTAATTCTCTCTTAATCTTTTGAATAAATGGTGAATGTCGCCGATTCAAGCCACAAAACAACTCTCCTGGGGATTCCTTATACGCCTTCTCAATTGAATCTAGCTCTTCAATAGTAAGACATAAGGGCTTTTCACAATACACATGCTTACCTGCTTTAAGAGACTCAATAATGAACTTAGCATGGGTGTTATGATTGGTTGAAATAATTATTAGATCAATGGAATCATCTTTCAGTAATTCATGATAGTCATTGGTAGAATATTCAAATGGGAAGGATGTATTTGCTTGTGCAGCATTAATACCACCAGTAGTAGCTAAACCTTTGAAATTATAAAGCCTCGTCTTCTTCAATTCAGGCAACATTGTATTCTTTGCAAAATTACCAGCACCAATGAGCCCAATATTTATTATTTCATTATTTCTCAGTATGCGAGTTTTCTTCTTGGAAGTGTGTTTGCTAGTAATCTTTGAAATAAATTTATCTTCATTTATTGAGTATTCTAACAGTACACCAATATATCGTTCATTGTTACTATTTGTAGTAATTAATTCATAAGCAGAGGATGAATCATCAAAAGGGAAAACATGCGTTATTAGATCTGTAAAGGAAGCTCTCCCAGTATTGATGAGTCGGACAAATTCCTCAATATTTCTTCCTTCTGTAAAACGAACATATCCGATGGGAAGATCAATCCCTTTCTCCTCATAATCACTTTGGTATCTACCTGGACCATATGAACGCGCAATCTTAAATGTTAGTTCTCTCTCGTAGTATGGTCTGCGATCGATACTCATTTGAGTAACACCGATCATACATATAATACCTCTATCACGAGTAATTGCAGCTGCTAAATCCATTGGCTGATTGCTATTTGCTGCAGCAGTGATTATAACTTTATCAACCCCTCTCGACTGAGTCAGCGACATGGTAATATCACGTGCATTTTCATCATTAGATTTGATGAATGCTTTTAATGGAGTAGAGGCTAATGTCTTATCAATAACATCATAAGCAATAACGTCACATCCGTATGCATTGAGAATTCTTGCTGTTATATGGCCAAGAAGGCCTAGTCCTATAACTCCAATAGTTTCTCCAGGAACTACTTCAGCTTGATGTATCCCTTCAAGAGCAATTCCGCCTAGAGCACATAAGGCATACTGACGAACATCTTCATTCTCTGTACTTATTCTAGCAATTAGATTCTTGTTTACTCTGTTAATTTCACTATGGTATGCTTGTCCAACCATAGCAACTCTATCCCCTATGGCAATCTCCGTAACACCTCTTCCGCAAGCAATTACTTTTCCCACCCCTGAATATCCCATGGGCATAGGTTCTTTCAAACGATTAAAAGCGGATTCTACAGTATTCACTAAACCATCGGTAGAGACCTTATCAAGGACTTTCTTTACTTGATCTGGTCTTTCCAAAGCCTTTTGAACAAGATTTTTACCCCCAAAAGATGCAAGGCTTCTCTCAGTACCTGCGCTTACAACTGAATACTCTGTCTCAACTAAAACAAAATTATCTTTCACTGTAGGAGCTGGCGTCTCAATTATCTTAACGGTACCGTCATTTACCATCAAAAAAAGCTGTTTCATACACTACCTTGGTTATTCAAAATGTCCGCAATTCTCTCACAAGCATGCCCATCACCATATGGATTACTTGCCTGACTCATCGCCTTGAATTCATGTTCGTCTTCCAACAGAGTCTTGAAGTTTTTATAAATAACTTCTTCTGTAGTTCCAACGAGTTTCAATGTCCCTGCTTCTATCCCTTCTGGTCGCTCAGTTGTATCCCTCATGACCAATACAGGCTTCCCAAGTGAAGGAGCTTCTTCTTGAATCCCTCCACTATCGGTGAGAATCATATAGGATCTTGCCAAAAAGTTATGGAAATCCAATACATCCAGAGGTTCGATGATCCTAATCCTATCACAATCACCTAACTCTTCATTTGCAGCCTGCCGTACTGCAGGGTTGAAGTGGATTGGATAGATAGCTTTCACATCGTCATGCTCGTCAATTATCCTACGGATTGCCTTGAACATATTGTGCATCGGTTGACCAAGATTCTCTCTACGATGAGCGGTAATGAGAATCAAACGACTTCCCTCAGCCCAATCCAATTGAGGGTGTGAATAGTCCTTCCTAACAGTAGTTTTCAATGCATCAATTGCAGTATTCCCTGTTACATAGATAGAATCTGGATTTTTACCTTCTTTGAGAAGGTTCTGTTTTGAAAGCTCAGTAGGAGCAAAATTATACTTAGAAATAATACTCACTGCTTGCCTATTGAACTCTTCGGGATAGGGCGAAAAGATATTATATGTCCTCAACCCTGCTTCTACGTGGCCAACAGGAATCTGGAGATAGAAACTTGCCAGAGCAGTCACAAAGGTAGTTGAAGTATCACCATGCACAAGAACAACATCAGGAGAAACTTTATCTAATACTTCTTTGATTTTATTGAGTATGTTCGTCGTGATGTCAAAAAGCGTCTGCTTGGGAAGCATGATCGAAAGATCATAATCAGGAACCACAGAGAAAGCATCCAGCACCTGATCCAACATCTCCCTGTGCTGCCCTGTTACGCAAACAATGGTTTTTATTCCCTCTCGTTTCTTTAACTCATTCACCAAGGGACACATCTTGATAGCCTCAGGACGTGTTCCGAATACAAGCATTACTGTTTTCATTCTACAACCTATACGTATTGGGCAGCTCACAGACTTTTCTCGTATCAAGAACCACCTTATTTTGTAACTTAATCATATTTTCTCTTAATTCTGTATGAGATACCATAATTACTACCATATCAACATCTTGAAGGAATGTATCAAAGTCATGGTATTGGTTAGCAACGATGTCTCGTTCAACCCAAGGATCATATACTCTCAGACCAGGAGCGAGATGTTTGCTCATACATTCAAGTAACTGAAGAGTAGGACTCTCACGAACATCATCCACATCTTCCTTATAGGTAAGACCATATAATCCTACTTTACTAGAATCAGTAATTGACTGCTCTCTCATTATTTCATGAATTCTTTCCAAGACAAATTCTGGCATGGAATCATTTATTTTTCTTGCCTGCCATATGAGATTAGCCAAATCCGGAAAATCCCCAACCAAGAACCAAGGATCAACGGAGATGCAATGACCTCCAACACCAGGGCCAGGAGAGAGAATGCTTACACGAGGATGCTTGTTTGCAATCCTAATGATCTCATACACATCCATGTCTTCTCTTCTGCAAATCTTTGTGAGCTCATTAGCATATGCTATATTGATATCTCTAAATGTATTCTCAACCACCTTTGTCATCTCTGCGGTTCTGATGGTAGTTGTTACTATCTCACTCTGACAGAAGGTTGAGTATAAAGCTTTAATCTGTATTGCTACTTCAGGATTATCAGCTCCGATGGTTCTTGAATTATGTAGTAATTCATAGACCATATTCCCCGGTATAATTCTTTCTGGTGCATGAGCTAGGTGAATATCTTCTCCAATAACAAAGTCCTTAGATTCAATCAAAGGTCGAATGAATCTATCTATTGTCCCTGGTGACACAGTCGACTCTATGACAATACAAGCACCTTTTGGGCAAACTGCTAGAACGTTCTCAACTGCAGAGATTACATAAGAAGGATCAATTTTTTTGTTATGCTTATCATAAGGAGTGGGTACAGCAATGATATAGGTATCAGTAATCTGATACTTCGTAGTAAAGGTAATACCCTTACCTAGTGCTTCCTCAAATAATGCATCAAGACCATCTTCTTTAAATGTAGTTCTTCCTGCATTCAATTCATTCACCAGATGTGTATTGTAATCGGTGCCAACTACTTCTGTTCCATGTGTAGCGAACATCAAAGCTGTGGGTAACCCGATGTAACCTAGCCCTATAACATTAATCATAATTAAATATTATCCTCAAAATAAATTGTATATCCATGTTCTTTCTTATCAGCATTCCACAAGAATTCTAGACATAATGTTTTATGAATAATTCCAAATTTTGGAGCATATTGCGTTAGATCACCAGAAGAATGAATAGCATACATACAATTAACTGGACATATCTGGCATACTCTCATCTCATCTCTCATTATAACGAGGACATCCGTACCATTGTCCAATACCTTGAAACCATCTGCAACATGCAAATAACTGTGAATTAAACCAGAACCTGTTGTCTTGTCTAAGACGGAAAACGTATAGTCTTCCATACAAACAATACGATGATGCAACTCACCCAGATAATTCTTGAAACTACCTGAAACAGTATATTCAGTTCGATTACTAATATTTCCCGATATTCTTCGAGCAACTCTATGTTCACCCCAATACTCTGATTGTTCATGGTTATTAATCATGACTGTATTATGGGCTCTAGTAGATCTAAAATACCTTCTCTTTTCACCTTGATACTGAAAGGTACCTGAATTAACAAACAGAGGATTTCCCGCGATTGAGAGTTCAAAACTTAGGCAATCACAATGCCCATGACCAGGCATAAAATTCGGGCCAATCCTACCTGTATCGAATAAAACTGCTAAATTACCATCATATAATTTGTAGTAGCCACTATGAGGAAAAGAAGAAAGCTGCTTTGGATTAATATCAAACAATCGTGTTATTGCTTCTACAAGCTGAATACTGTTTTTTGCTACATCGTCTGCAGAATCATTAAAAGAAGGAGTTTTACCCATTCCCTCTTCCAATGACGATACTGCTGAGACCATTTTTTGTATAAAAGGTCTCAATTCATGGTATTCATGTTTATCTAATTGTTTGAGTGCATAAGCAACTCTTATGAGTCCTTCGAGAACAATCTTGTGGTACATCAAGCTAAGTTCATAGTGAACTCCATCAGCTAGAATCTGCCTAGAAAGCTCTTTTATAAATTTGCTAATATATACTTGATAAATATCAAGATCATCGAACACCAGGCTGCATAATACAATTGTTTTTAGATTCTCAAAATAATGGTTTCCAAGAAGATGTTTTTCTTGATGTTTGACCAAGTATCTGTACTGAGGATAGAGACTCCTAATGAGTTCAGTATCTTTTAGTAAGAATCCAACTACTAAAAGGTTGCAGAGTCTAAGTGATATAGTATATGGGTGTAGAGCATCTTGATTGATGCCATTTTTCTTCCAGTTTTCATAAAGTTGTTTAATACACTCTTTGTACCGATTCTCTTTTGTCTCTTTATACACAATTGCAAGAGGAATAGCAAATTCAAAATAGTGAAGATTAAAGTTCTGAAGATGTGAAGCTTGATTATCATACCAGCCTCTGAAAGGAGTAAATGTATGACCGAGTAGAGTAATTTTCCCTGATAGAATTTCCTCTATATTAAATCTTGATAAATATTGCTTGTCAGCATCTAATTCTGGTATATAGATGGGAAAAATATTTACACAAGGAACAGTTTTCTGATTTTTCTTGAATGAATCTGGAGCTGGAATGCGATTTTTTATCTGGTAAATTAATTGAATTGGCTGAAGATACTTTATTGTATTAAAGATTCTTATTGTCTTGTAGAAAAAATTCATTACTTTATCAACCAAACATAACATCAAGCAATTTTTCAACTAGCTTGCCTGTCTCATGGTTTTCTTCTATGTATCTCTTCCCATTTTTGCCAAACATTATTCGTTCTTGACTATCCATTTCAAATACTTGCTGAATCTTATCCGCAAAGAGCTCTGGAGAAAATGGCTCAATGACAAACCCAGCACCTGAAGTGGCTACAGGATCGTTCTCATCTTTACGCCCATATATTACGCAAGCATTAGAGTAAAGGTATTCATTTACCTTATTCTTTGATATTCCATATTTAAAAGATTCTTTACTTCCCTCCACCGCGCAATGAGCCAAACAAACACTTGATTTTCGAAGTAATGCTGGAATAGCTTCTTTACTTACACGCCCACCAATCATAACATTTTCAAGGTCATTATTTTTAACAAACTGTGTCATTCCCTCAGCTTCCTTTCCACTACCCAGAAAGAGCATCTTTGCTGGAACATTACGTTCTTTCAATAGTTTTGCTGCTTCCAGCATAACATAGACACCTTCATACTCCATGTAATATCCAGTAAATACACAGACAAAAGAATTATGAATAAATTGCCTTACATCCTCGGGGATCAAATCAAATTTTGTGCTTGCATAGTCATCAAACCGTTTACAATCTAAAGGTTGTCCGATGAGAGCAACTTTATCATGTGGAAAGCCGAGTTTCCCACAAATATACTTATCTCCGTACAGCATGGAATAAATAATTCTATCTGCTTTTTTAAATGCCCATCTTTCAATAATTCCAAAAAAAATAACCATTGGGTCATATTTCTTCTTCTCATTATTCAGTAACCACATAGCTGGCCATAAATCGCGTACTTCAGCAATAAAGGGAATCTTAAAATTCTTAGCAATTTTATTGGCAGCAACCCATGCTAATGGATGTACCGAAGCTCCTTCTATTACTTCTGGCTCACCAAGTATATCCGCAATTGTACTGTAGTTTTTTTGAACAGCGATTAGGAACGAAAACATATTAATTATTCGTCCCAGCCCACCATTTGTGTTATATCTGGCAGTTTTTATATATACATAAAAAGCATTATCATCAATCTGAGAAATACTAAATTTCTGATTATCACTTAACCCAATGTAGGAATGAGTATAATGAGAAAAACCAGAGGAAATAATGACGACCTTATATCCGCGCTTAGATAATTCTATTGCAAAATCATATTGTCTAGAAATTCCGCCATATTTGGGTTCGGAAGAATAGTGATCAATTATCCATATAGTCTTCATCGCAGATCTCAATTTTTAACTCTCAAGATGCTTTCTTGTACTCCAAGTATTTGATATGGTTGCTTATATTCACTCATCACTTTTTCATACATTAGACTACCGAATAGCTTATTTATACTTGAAACAAAGAAAGAACCAAGCACCACAAACAAATTCAACACTCTTGTAATCCATATCTTGTGATTAGCTTCTTTCGCTACCTGCCTCACCACTTCACACGTATCCACATACTCCCTATTCTGAGGCCAGAACACTCCCCTCTCTTCATTAACTATAACCAACCTAACAAACTCACAGAGGTTATCAATATAGAGCATGCTTCTCTGGTTGTGATATGCAGGGAAGATGGGAGTCTTCTTTGCTAAAGCTATGAGCTTTGGCAAATTCCCTTTGGATCCAGGACCATAAATCATAGGAGGTCGGAGTATCACAACCTTGAAGTCTTGGTCTTCTAGTTTTTTAATTCCTATCTCTGCCTGAAGCTTACTGTTGCCATAGAATCCGTTGGGCTTTGGTTCTGTCTCTCTGGTGATTACAACAGGCTTAAGTGACTTACTCTCACCATAGACAATTATGCTGCTCATGAATATGAACTGCTTCACACCACATTGCTTGGCATGCTGGGCAGTTTCAATAGTTAAGTCAGTATTCACCTTGTAGTACAAGGCTTCCATATTCTTCTTGGCATTCACATGCGCAATCCCAGCAACATGGAACACGACATCGTAGCCAGAGAAATCTTTCTCTCTCCAGGAACCATCTATCATGTCAATTGTATCGACATGATACTTGTCTGGTTCTCTGCTGAGCCAACGTTCCACGCTGGTTCCCACGTAGCTATTTGCTCCTGTGATAAGTATTTGTTTCATTGTATACACACACTTATAAAGGCCAAATTGAAGTTTCAAAAAGGGTAGCTAATCTTTTTGTATTCCCTTCAATTATATTATCATCCCACTGACCGTTATGCTTCTCAATATATTCCGATAGATCTATTGCAGCTCTATAATTTGACTGCCTATATACTGATAACTTATCACTTATCGTTTTTGAGGATAATGCATTGTTGCGTTTTGACTGGAGAGGTATTAAATTCCCTATGAGACATGCAGATCCTCCTTTGCTGTCATCCTTAACATGTTCTATTGAAAATCTAGAAACTGTATAATCCTCAATTTTCCCAGCTGCAATCTCATATTCCTCTAACGCAAACCGACACGCATTCTTATTTTTAGAAGTGTATAAATAATTTGGATACAAATCTTTATGGTTAGTAAAAATCATTATTCTCTGAAACTCATCAACAAAAACTTTATCCTTTGGAAGTTTGTCAATCAGGTCCTGTTTTATTCCAGCAATAACATTCTTCGCATCTTTCTTTTGTCTTGGGACTTGCAAATTGAAAGTAGCTTTCTTAATAATTGCATCGATTGTATTAGTTCTCTGGCCAAATACCACGACATACCATGCAAAATAGTTTTTCAGCCATAATAATGTATTGTCATAACATTTCTTATCAATTATGCAAGCCGAAAATAAAACCGATAGAGATAAAAGTATCGGTCGTACTATCCTAATCTTAAATTTTAGAAAGAAATTAAAAACATATTTTTCAACAGGATTCTCTGAGACTCCGTATAAGAATTTTTTGTATAACTTAGATTTTTCAACAAGATCCAATAAAATTGAATGTACAGAATCAGGTAAAACTTTATCTCTGAAATATCCATATTCCGTTTGTTTACTATTCTTTTCTCCAAACTTGTGAAGAATGTAATCAGAAAGAAAACTATCAAACACTGTACTTGAAATTTCCTGAGGCAACTCAATGTTTTGCACTATCTGCTTCCAATACACGAGTGGTGTATCAGAATCATAAACAATAGAATCATGCATAAATATATAATTTTTAATCAATTCATGTTGTGATAAAGGCATCCCCCGTGAATTTAATACCTCGAAAATCAGATATCCTTCTTGCTCTCGTTCTGCAGTGATTGAGATACATCGCAACTCAAGTAGAGAATCCCTCAATTTTTCTAGATACTCAATTTGCAGATCTATTGTTTTTAAATTCTCAAACTTGGTCTGAATATACTCCTCAAAAAATTTAAAACATTCAACAATCTTAGATTTTCCGTTGTTTATAGGTTCTTCTTGAAGGAACTCTGCTATTGTTTGATTTGTAGTATTATCAAAACAATACCGTGATACCATATGAACAAAATCTTTCTCATAACTATTCGAAAGCTTAATACTAGATACGTTTTCTGAATCAGTCCAGAAACAATATTTTCGGAGGGCGTCTCTCTTCCCCTCCACTTGTAATGATGCAAAATACTTTCCTAATAGAGAGAGCAGTATCAATGAAGTAGTTAACCTTTGCTGTCCATCAACAATTCTTCTTTCGTTTCTTTGATCTACCCTTTCAAAAATCAAACAACCAAGAAAATGATACCTCTGGAAATTGGTTCGTTCTAGATCACCTAAGAAATCTGCCCAATTGAAGGAATTCCATACATATTTTCTCTGATATCGCGGAACTGAATAAATAACATCTGAGCTTAGTATCTCCCTAATATTTGAATCAACAGGTAAATAACTCAAAGCTTTTCCCCTTCCTTACTCATTCCCCGTCCCACCTTCTTTCACCCCGTCACTTTTAAGGACTGAGAAGATGGTACCGAAGAAACAACGAATATCCATAATTGGGCCAATACGCTTGGCATATTCGCCATCAAGCTTTGCTTTTACTCGAATGGGAAGCTCATCCCTTCCGTTTATTTGAGCCCAACCAGTAAGACCGACTGGAACATCGTTAGCACCATACTTATCCCGCTCTTCGATGAGATCATACTGATTCCACAGAGCTGGCCTGGGACCAATGACAGACATCTGACCAACAAAGATATTCCAGATCTGGGGAAGTTCATCCAAACTGGTCTTCCTAAGGAACTTCCCCACCTTGGTAATATACTGATCAGGGTTCTTGAGCTGATGAGTCGGAACATCATTCGGTGTATCGATACGCATGGTCCTGAACTTGAGAATATTGAAATGTGTCTTATGAATACCAACACGTTTCTGTTTGAACAAGACAGGACCTTTGGAATCAAGCTTAATGGCAATAATAAGAATCAGGAATAAGGGAGAGAGTATCAGCAAAGCAAGCAGGGAACATAGAAAATCCAACATTCGCTTTATATGCAAATACACCATGTACTCAGTTCTTCCTTTCAGACATCCAAGGTTTCCATAATATTCATCCAGGCATACCCAGAAGCTTCCAAGACTTCAGCATATCCCTGGTCCCAAATGAGTATAGGAACCTTCTTTGTATACATCTGAAGATCGGGTAGTGCTTTCTCTTCATGAACAATATTTATTGCTGGACCATCACTACTATCGAGCCGGATAAAAGCAGAGAGCATGGCAGCAAACTCATCTTGGGGACCAAAGAAGTATACGGTATCGACCGTATGCTTCTTGGCAATCTGCTCAGCAACCATAATGACTCTCGCCTTATAGCTCTCGAGCTCCCGATACGTCCTCACAATATACCCATAGGTCCTCTCCAGCTTACTAGCTATACCCTGGGGAGTGAGGAAGTACTTCACAGAATTAGGCTGGAGTCTCTCTATCTTTACCAAACCTTTCTTAACCAAACGCTTCAACAAAATGTTAATCATCCCCAAGGACACACCAACATGCTCAGACAGCTGTCGTTGGGTAGCATCTGAGTTCTGTTCGATGTAGGAAAGAATGGAGAATTCCTTGGGTGTATGTTCGCTTTGCATAAGATTATAAGAGAAAGGTTTGTTCATTTTTTGAACGTAGAATATGGGTAGCTCTGTTTCGAAGGGGGAACCCTTCGAAAAAAGGCTTTCAATTTAATTGCCTTTGTATTGAAGTGAAACAGCAGGGAACAGGATGCACAGCTTCGCCACAACATGCCACTAGAGGGTAATGCAGGAAACCATTAATGCCATCCCGTTATATACCGGCTGCCGGAACATACTCGGTATATATCTTCGAGTCAGGAAGAAAAACTTCCTTCAAGAAGAAAAACCTGCAAGGGAAGCAGAACGTTACAGCTATGACACAAGAAGTCTCTCGTTATTACCCGTTCCCACTTCACACGCTTGAAACCATACTAGCACTACTTCTTGTTACCATCAACTCAGAATTGGGATTTTCTTTACAATTTTGACGTAAATTTGTCACTATCTTCTGCTGAAAAGACAGAGAATCCTACCATAAGCAAAGACATGTCATCTTTTTCTTACAAATACCTTACAAAATGTAAATTTACTTAAAACAGGAAAAGTTCATCCCACTTCTACCGTTATAAAGAAAATCATTTCCCCAATTCCCTGAAGCAATACCAAACCTTATCCCTCTTAGGAGGTACCTAATAAAATTGGAGGTTACGTATATGCAATTCCAAGAAGCACTTGTATGGGCAATGCAAGAAAGCAAAGTAGACGAAACATTGCTTGCCGCGCGAACCGGATCGAATCCCAGGTGGATTACCGAAATCACCACAAATCCCGAATGGCGACCAAAGCTGGATACGATCCTACGACTCTGTCATGCACTTAAATTCAACGTGCTGACCTTTCTGGACTACGCAGAGGTCGGTTCGCGCGGCCAACACCCAACACCCAACACCCAACACCCAACACCCAACACCCAACACCCAACACCCAACACCCAACACCCAACACCCAACACCCAACACCCAACACCCAACACCCAACACCCAACACCCAACACCCAACACCCAACACCCAACACCCAACACCCAACACCCAACACCCAACACCCAACACCCAACACCCAACACCCAACAGAGAGACAGAGCAGCAAATGAAGTTAATCCTGGATGTAATGCCCTCTCATGTGGCTATGACGCTTAAGATACTGCGTCAGGAGTGTGGGATGAGCCAAGATAGACTGGAAGAGATTACATCATTCAGCAAAAGCACAATCAGCTTGAGGGAAGGACGAAGAAACAAGAACTACCCCACGACTACAACGCTGGGTATTTATTGCCAGGCGTATGGGATTAGACTTACAGAATTTGTCGCTCGGTTGTTCCTGGAAGTAGAATTGGAGACGTTACCGGTTATGAACCCCAATGTTTCTCTCTGCTTTTGTTGATTATAATGGCCCAGTCGAAAAAACGACTGGGCCGATGCTCTTGTGCTTGCTTCTACGATGTAGAAACTTTTTTAGTGCCAAGCAAGGAAGCTTGCAGCATTGTCTGCAGTGACCATCTCACAATCAGTGTAGATGACTGGGTCAATTGCTTCCCCATTCATGTACTTGATAATGTAGTCAACAGCAGTCTTACCCATAAGTCTGGGCTGCTGCGCAACAGAAGCATCCATAATACCATCAAGAATAGCCTGGGCTCCGTCGGGTGAACCATCGAAACCACAGACGGTCACCGTATCACTGAGGTTCCGTGCCTTGACAGCCTGTCCAGCGCCCTGAGCCATCTGGTCGTCACAGCAGAAAATTGCAGAGAGACCTGGGTAGGCAGTGAGGAAGTTCTCAGCAACAGTCATGGAAGTACCCATGTCACCATTACCGTAGTCAGCAGTTACGACCTCGATTTGAGGGTAGTCACCAATGGTGTCCATGAAACCATTGAAGCGTGCAGTGGTTGCAGCATTACCAGCTGCACCATCGATGATGGCAACCTGTCCGGTTACATTCTCACCAAACCACTCAGCAGCCAAGACACCACCAGCGTAGTTGTCAGTACCAATGTAGGAGACATAGTCTGACTCATCTGCACCGGAGTCGACAAGGAATACACCAATGTCCTGCTTTGCAGCAGCATTGATGACATTCACGATTGCCGTTGCATCATTGGGAATCAAGACGAGGAAGTCGACACCCTGGGCAATGAAAGCCTCAACAATACCAATCTGCTTGTCTACCTCAATGGAGGAGTCAGGGGCATTTGCCTTGAACTCAAATCCATTAGCCAGAGAAGCCTCTTCCACTGCATCCTTTACCGCAACGAAGTACGGGTTGCCAAGCTGCTTGGGAACAAAAGCAATGGTTTTCCCTGCGCCAACGCCATCCCCTGCTACGGCCTGTTCCTTACTTCCCTGTGCAAACACAGAGGAACCCGCGATCATCAAGATGATCAACAACACTACCACCACGTTCGTTTTCTTCATACACTTTCTCCTTTTTCTTGGGACAACGTCCCAGTTTCTTACTATCCCTATCTGTTACTTGCGAATCGTCTTCTCATAACATCCAGGGTTACGGCTAACACAATGATCAGTCCGACAACAATCTTCGTGAAATAACTACCCACACCGATGATTACCAAGCCATTCCTGATGACGGCGATGATGACCGCACCGATCAAGGTACCAAGCACCCCGCCTTCTCCACCGGCAAGACTTGTCCCACCGACAACGGCTGCGGCAATGGACTCCAGCTCATAGCCTTCCCCTGCAGTAGGCTGAGCAGCAGTCAGGCGGGCAAGATAGACAACCCCTGCAAGGGCTACACAGACAGAGGAGAGAATATAAGCCACTACCAGTGTCTTCTCCACCTTCACGCCTGAGAGCCGTGCTGAGACCACGTTGGATCCAACGGCAAAGATATGACGGCCGGTTGAGGTATAGCAGAGGAAGATAACAGCGAGGATTCCGATCCCGATGAACAGGTAGACAGGAAAGGGAATACCAAGCAGGAAGCCCTGTCCGATGAAGGAAAAAAGCTCTGCACCTTTGACGTTGACCTGGGTGGAGTTGGTAATGTAGAGCGTTATACCCCTGACCATGTAGAGAGAACCCAGGGTCATGATGAAGGCAGGGAGCCTGACGTAGGCGATCATAACGCCGTTGATGCCGCCAATGACAACTCCTACTGCAACAGCAGAGAGAATGCCAAGCCACATGTTCCCGGTGGCATTGATGACCTTTGCACAGACAACGGCGGCAAGTGCAAGAACCGACCCCTGGCCAAGGTCAATGCCACCGGTGAGGATTACAAAGGTCATACCGGTTGCCATGATGGCATAGACGGAAGCTTGCCTGAGAATGTTCATCACATTGTAGGAGTTCAGAAAATTATCAGACATGATGGTGAAAAAGATTACCACGATCGCCAAGGGCAGGAGTGCACTCACTCCCTGAGCTCTTGAGAGCTCCTTGTAGACCTTGATCACCTTGGACTTATTATCAAGCAATTTCATTACTATCTCCCCCCATTGCGTAATACATGATTTTCTCTTGTGTCGCCTCTTCCCTGCCCAAGGTGACGGCGATTGTCCCCTCATGGAAGACTGCGATGCGGTCGCACACACCCAAGACCTCCGGCAGCTCGGAGGAGATGACGATAATCGCATTCCCCTGCTCTGCGAGCGTGTTGATCAGCTTGTAGACCTCTGTCTTTGCACCCACATCAATGCCTCGTGTCGGTTCATCAAAGATGTACACATCTGAGCCGGCACAGAGCCACTTGGCAAAGACGACCTTCTGCTGGTTTCCACCAGAGAGGTATTTGACCGCTCTGTCTATTCCAGGGAGCTTGATCCTCAGCTTCTGGACATACTCATTGACCAAATCTCTCTCAATCTTCTTATTCAGGAATCCATGCTTCTTCAGTTTCTCGACAGAAGCAGAAACCACATTCCAGGAAACAGCCTTTGAGAGAAAGAGACCTTCCTCCTTTCTGTTTTCGGTAAGTAACCCAATCCCTGCATTGATCGCATCATTGGGATTGCGGATAACCAGTTCCTTTCCACTCTTATAGAGGGTACCAGCAGACCGCTTGAGCTCCCCGAAGATGGCCTTGGCGGTCTCAGTCCTTCCAGAACCGACAAGACCAGAGAACCCAAGGACTTCTCCCCGACGTACGAATAGGTCGACGTCATACACAAGGTTTGGAACACAAATTCCTTTTGCCTCCAGAAGCACCTCCCCGATCTCAGCATTCCGCTCTGGGAATATCTGGAGCAAAGGTCTTCCTACGACGAAGGAGATGATCTCATTGATATCGACTTGCTTCACATCTTCTATGCTGGTAATGAACTTGCCATCACGGAGGACGGAGCCTCCGTTTCCAATTTCCTTGATCTCTTCCATGCGGTGGGAGATGTAGATGAAGGTCACACCCTTCTTCTGCATCGTCTTGATGATGGCAAAGAGTTTCCTGATCTCATTTCCTGAAAGGGATGAGGTTGGCTCATCCAGGATTACGAATTTCGGGTTCTGGCTGAACATCTTCACGATCTCGACAATCTGCTGCTCTGCAACTGAGAGATGCTTCACCAGTGCCTTGGGATCGAGATCGATACCAAGTTCCTTTCCTCGTCGGACCGTCTCAGCTTCCATCTGCTTGAAATCGAGAAACTTGCTCTTTCCTCGTAGTTCCCTGGTCAAGAACACGTTCTCAGCAACACTCAGGTGAGGAACCAAGCTGTTCTCCTGGAACACCGTCCCGATCCCTTTCTCTCGAGCCTGCCAGATATCCTTGTTGTGGATCTTCTCTCCATTGAAATAAATCTCACCGGAGTCTTCCTTCTCCACGCCTGTCAGTATCTTGATCAAGGTCGACTTACCAGCTCCATTTTCACCAAGAAGACAGTGCACCTCTCCGCGCTTGATGGAGAAGGAGACATCATCAAGTGCTTTGACCCCAGAGAATGCTTTCGTGATATTTCTGAATTCAACAATCGGAATCTCTTGTTCGTCATGTCCCATGATCTCTCCTCCTTTGGCCTAGGAATCAGTTTCCAAACCAGACTTTGTCAGCAGTCTTTCCTACCAGGTTCTCCACCTCTTCATCAGAGAGGAAATCGATATAGTTCACCACTGCATCCACATGTTGCTTGTAGGTACAGGCAACCAAGACCGTAGGAGCATCAGATCCCCACATGACACGGTCGATGGCGCCCATCTGCTTCGCTACCTTCAGGGCATCAGTCATGACCGGCCAGGGATACTCCTGGCCTGCTTTGGTTGCAAGCATGGGAATACCGGAACAGTCAAAGTAGACATTGGTGTTATGTTCAAGAATTGAGAGGGTCTTCTTCAAACTGTTCAGTGTCTTTGTTTCCTCAGGGTCCCACATCTTGCTGATGCCAAGGTGAGGAAGCACGATGGTAAGCTCTGGATAGCGTTTTGCAATCTCGATCAGATCATCGATGGGGTAATCATGAGGACCATCACCCCATCCAAGATCGATGACAAAGTATGCATCTCGCTTCAGGATCTCCTCAAAGACAAACTGATTCTCACTAGCAAGCATGTCGAAAGGAATATCGGGTGACTCAAACTTCAAACCTTTGTACTTATATCGGTCCAGGCAGAGAGCAGCAGTTTCAATATAGGACTGCTTGTCTTGGGGGTTGGGGATACCCACAGTGACATACCGATCGGGTTCCTTGCTCATGAACGAATTGATGTACTCATATTGCTCCCCGTAACAAGGAGTCTGCAGTACCACGACCTTGTCAAAGCCCAAGAGCTGTTCATAGGTCTTCAATACTTCAATAGGGAATACGTCATCTCTGACTTCAGGAGGAAGGAATTGGATTACCTTCTCGCCAATCTGTACCTTCCCATTCTCGAGTGGGATCACACGGTCTGTGTCGAACCGTCTTCCGTGCAGCTTCTCCCAAACATGGCCATGGGCCTCAATGAACAACATATCCTTACCGCGCAGATGTATCATATAAATACGTTCTCCTTACAAATTTTTTCTGATCATGCTTCTCTGAACCGAGAAGCCCTAGACGACCCGTGTTGACTCACGAGCTACATACTCAAACGGAAGCAATATCTTCCTTTCCTCAAGTTCTTCATTCTTCATCATCTTGTAGAGCAACTTCATGGCTGCTTCTCCCATCTCAAACTTAGGCTGTCTGATGGTGGTCAGGGAGGGTTTGATGATATTGGAGATGTAGATGTCATCGAATCCGGCAATACTCAGATCACCAGGGACATCAATCTTCAGGGTGGAGGCAGTTTTGATGCATTCAATGGCATCCATATCGCCTCCAGGGGTAAAGAGGGCGGTATGCCCCTCCCCTGACTCCCAGATGCTTTGCATGGTCTGGTAGAGGGAGCCAAACTCTTTTGCATCGAATGAGTAGCAGGAGCTTTCAAGCCCATGTTTCTCCATGGCACTTAGATAGCCCTTGCGCCGCTCAGATACAATGTAGACAGGGTTCTTTGGTGCAAGACAACAGATTTTCTTATGGCCTGCCTTGATGAACTTTTCGGTAATGTAGTAGCCGGCATGGTAATTATCAATACCGACAAATGGGCATGTCTCATTGGCATTGTATCGGTCAAAACGAACGACTGGAATGTCCATAGAGTTTAATCGTTTTATCACTTCCAATTCACGTTCATCCGTGGAGTACACACCACACATTGCAACCCCTGCAACCCGCATTCTGATCAAGGCATCTGCAAACACTTGCTCCTGGTCAATGCTGTTGTCTGAGTTCAAAAGGATGACATTATACCCAAGCGCATTGGCCTGTTTGGAGAACCCAGTGGTTACCTCAGGGTAGAAATGGTTCATGAGGTCAGGGATAATTAATCCTATTACGGAAAGATGTTTACCTTTCATCTGCTGGGCGAATAGTGCAGGCTGGTACTGCAAGGCTTCTGCTGCAGCCAGAACTTTCTTAACGGTCTTGTCTGAGAACCTATTGTTCTTCGGGTCTTTCAGGATAATCGAAACAGTTGCAACAGAAACCTTCGCATATTCTGCCACATCTGTGATTTTCGCCCGCTGGTTCTTTTTCTCCTCTGGTAGCATAATTCCCCCACAAAAGTTAAAACGTTTAACTAACTGAATTATAGCACGCCTTTTTTTGCTGTCAACAGAAATTTGAAAATATTCAGCTAGAGGGAATTGAAGAGCTAATCAACCTAGAGGGTATCAAGTTCCCCTACTCCACCGGCTCAACAAACACATAGACCGTTGAAGTGTACAAACCCATGGGAGGGTTCTGGTAGAGGGGAAGATAAGCCAGGACCCCACCTTCCAGGACATGCAACTGGTGGGTGGAGTTGCCATCAATGGGAGAAGTCACTGACTGCACTGCTGTCTCAAACGTCTGTGTTGCAGTGATAGGCAGCACTGCTCGATTGGGCTTTGTGGCATCAAAGGCCAAGGAAAACGGAAAGACATCCCCATACTGGTTCCTGAAGAAAAACTGGGCCTGATTACCGCTCGCATCAGAAGCAAAGCGAATGGAAGCAGCAGAATCCTCTGCACGGTAGATTACCTTGGCAATCTCCAAGGCATTGTACATGGTGCTGGTCTGCTGCAACCAGGAAAAGGGAAACCCGTCCTCCACAGTCTTCTCTATACTGAAGGAGAAGGAATCAGGCATCTGCCCCCAACCCCATCCCCTGCTGTCCTCTCCTGAGAGGGTAAGGAGAACCGAAGCCTCTTCATCCGACTGGATGCAGAGCGCAGACTCATAATACGTAATCCAACGACTTCTGTTGGCAGTACGTGTGCGAATAATGGTCAGGTCAATCCAGATATGACTATAGGGATACAGATATTGATACCCATTACTCCCATTGAACACTGCTCTCTGTCCCTGGGCATTGTACCCCAACTGCCCCACCTGGACGGTCTCATCCCCTGCCCCATAGGGGATGTCAATCACCTGCCCTGGGCCGGTAATAACCGTATTGGACTGTGAGAAATCATGTTGTGTTCTGGAAGGACCATGACGAAGGCCTTTGGCCCTCGCCACCAGAAAGAACTCCCTGTAGTAACTGGTACTGCTCTGAGCTGACCAATCGGTACCGGTGAAGTAAAAACGGGAACCGCCGGTAGTTGGGCCATGATTGAAAACCGTAAGTTGCGTGGGCTCTCCTGTGTAGATGAGACGGCCAAGGAAACCCGGGTGGTCCCAAACCGGTGTACCATTCATATAGGCAGAAGGATCGTCAGGATTATCGTTGTAGTTAATTGCAAAATCCGTCAACGTACCGGTTGCTATGTCATAGGTTATTGCATTTCCCATGAGAGAGAAAGTGGAAGATATCATAAAAATTAGGCAAAAACCCCATGTTTTTATATAATTACGCATAGTAGCCTCTAACAGTATTGTAAATTTACCTAATTCTTATGACATATCTCTGGAATTGAGTCAAGACCTACACCTGCCTATAATTAGTTGACGTTTATATCTCTCCAGCACCATATTATCTCTATGTCCAACTCCCAGATTACCAAACATGCCTTAGCTGTCTCCTTGAAGCAGATCATGCAGCACACCCCGTTTGAGAAAATCACCATCAAAGATATCTGCGAGAGCTGTGATCTGAATCGCAAGAGCTTCTACTACCACTTCCAGAACAAATATGAGCTGGTCATCTGGATTTTCGAGGAAGAGATCGGCAAACCGATCAAGCAGAAGGTGGAGAGCCAGAGGCTTTCACTCCCCCTGGCTCTTGAACTCTGTGATGCACTTGCCTCCGAGCGGGCGTTTTACGCCAATGCGTTGAGAGTGGCTGGCCCAGGTTCCTTCCGAGAGTACCTAGCCCACCAGATGCAACCAATGGTACTACGCTCCCTATCCATGGAGCATGCCCCATCGATTGATCGGGATGAAACAACCTATCTGGTCAGTGAGTTCTTCATCTCAGCGCTGCACCGGTGGCTGGAACGCACCCCTCCAACCAGCGCAGAGACATTTCTTCAAAGCTTCTGCTCAGCATCGCTGGCACTAACGATGCGTATCCAACACCTGTTGGAAAAACCGACAGAATAATAGATATGTCCAGCTTTATTGATGCTGATCATGATCTCTCGGAATCCTACAGAGAGGGGGGACTCCCCTGTGCCTCCCGTACCGCTTGTTCCATGGCTACAAGCTCTTCATCACTAAGGAAGTCAAAATACGCTGCTCTCTTTCTTGCAGACAGCTTGCCGTTACCCTGCAGACACAACTGAATGAATAGATCAATCAAACGATCAGGCATATCGATGATATCCTGAATCGCCTTTTTGGTAGCATCATAACTGGCAAGAAAGTTGAGCTCTTGTACAAGCTCTTCCTCGATAGTCTTGAGAATAAACGCAGACAAGGCTTCCCCCTGGACGGTCAAATCCATAAAGGAGTACCAGACTCCACTATCACTTTCCACCGTCATCCTCCCCATTTCATCGAGTCGATAGTCGATGACCTGAAGCAGTGGCTTGGAAAAAGCTTCCAACGATCGATCATACGCTTCTGGATTCTTAAGCATGACCGCTGAAATGGGGAACATGAGTCCACGCGGCACGAGGTTCTGTATAGAAAGAATGTTGTGTATCAGAAACCGATGTATTCGGCCATTTCCATCTTCAAACGGGTGCAGAAACACAAAACCATAGGCGATCACTGCAGCATGGATAACAGGAGGAACTCCTCCTGTTTTCATCCTGGTATGGGAAGCAAGCAAACCCTCCATCAAACTTGGCAGATCATCAGGTCTTGGGCAGATATAGTGGATTATCTCCTTCTGATAAGCAACAGACTGTCCAACATAGTTTTGTTTCACCCGATAATCACTGTCTCTAAATCGCGGGTCGACTATGCGGTTCTGAAGTTCAATCAGTCGTTCCTTATCACAGAAATCTTCTTTTTCAGCAAGGAGCAGAGATGCAATGAATTTCTCTATACGGGAGGGACTGCCCTTTACGTGCTCAATCTCAAAGGAAGATTTTGTCTCTTTGTTATAGAGGTAGCTCAGTGCCCTGCGGAGAAGCCCGGGAGGATACGCCGTAACAATTTCCTCACACCGCTTTTTCAGTGTTGCAGAATCCAATTCTGAGAGCTTCTTCGTTTTCCTGACAACAGGGCAAAAGGCCCTTGTACCAAGGAGGTTGTTCACAATGCGGTGACGTGGAGATCTCTCCCCTTTCTCTACGGTGTAATAATCTTTGCTTTCCAAGGCATCAACATAGTTACCGGTAGTCATGTCTTTGATAGGTAACCGTTTTTCCGTCAGAAACTCATAGAAGAACCAAATCCTTCGGGCATATTTTCCGGTTGGCTTGGACCTGATGTACTCAGTGAGCACACCAGGTGGCACCTCTTCGAAGATTTTTGCCAGCAAGGCCAGATTCACCCCGTCGTATTTCAGTGCAAACTCAAGATGTTCTCCAATTGTTTCTCCGGGCCAGTATTGGGTTCTGAAAACCTCATCAACAAACCCGTCCCGTATACTGATGGATTGTGTACCTGTAGCGGAGACTGTCGATCTATGCCAGTTAGGTATGCCTGTGATTGCAAGTTTCTCAATAAGATATGCATACCCTGCCAATCGATGGTCAAAAACGTGTATATGCATGAACATGCCTCATAAAAGAAGTAGTATATTGCAAATATAGGTGTAATTCAGGGAATTGTAAACATAAAGTATTATAATTTGCCATATTCATGTAAATTTAATTATTTTACAGGTAATGCGATTACAAATGGAAGGCACGCTGTAAAAAAAGGTATGATCCTGTCAGAATCCTTATTCGAAGGTGGTACCAAGCCACTTCTTTTCTGTCGGTCTTACATGCTGTTCGACCAATATTCTGCGAAACAGTTCAACACCTATTGGATAGACCTACAAATTAATGTATATGTCCAACTTTGGGACACATCCCTGATACTGACCATACCCTACGAGAGAAACGCTATGCATCTTCTAGTGTATGACTAACTTACTGAAACGTCGTGGAACTGAGATGATCGCCCAGATGGCTTGGCGTTATCTGGAAGGAGAACCAGAAGAAAACCTGCCAAAACTCCTGAAGTTCATTGAATCAGTTGATAGGGCTGAGTCCTCAAAGGAACTCCGGGAGAAAGTACAGGGTATTCTCGATACCAAGGAATCTCCTTGGTATGAATACCTGCTCTCCTTCTGGCAGGACATCGACACCTCAGTTTTCAGGCGGTTCTTCAACACCTGTATCCTGAACGCATACCTGGCACGAAAGAAGAAAGAAATAGAACAGGATTGTACCATTCCCTGGATGATCATAGTACATAATGCGTGCGAGAAAACCATCAGGGAGGGAAAACTCGCCGGCACCTATGTATACTGCTTTACTCAAAAAACAGAATATAAGAAGCCAGAGAAAGAAGCGCTCATCGCGCTGTGCCTGGCACACCCCGACTGCGCATTCTTCGCTCCCTTTTCCGATGGTGCCATAGATGAAGCGTTTGCTTCCCAGCTTCTTGGCGTACAGAACCTCTACCCCGTAGTAAAAGCAGACGATGAGCGTACACAGAAGCTCCTCAGGGAGAAGAAACTGCTCTTCGGATTACAAGATACACCAGAGATTGATGCATTGGGAGCGACCGGGGCAAAGTTCATCTGGTCATGCACTGAAGATACCCGCCCCTGCCACCCCTTGGATGGGGGAAGGGAGTGTATTGGGCCAAGCTCTTGAGCGTAGTAGTGTTAGGCAATCATCAGTATATGTGTTGCATCAGAGGTCATCAGAACCAGACCCTTTTGCCTGTACACGAAACATGATGGGTTGTACTTGGAACTTCTTCTTGAAACTCCTGGAGAAGTAGCTCACGTTCTCAATGCCCACCTTTATTGCAATCTCCTTGATCGAGAGGTCACTGGACTTGAGCATCACAGAGGCCTTATCCAAGCGAAAGTGCATAAGGTAGGAGCTGATGGGAATGCCCACTTCGTTCTTGAACACCCGTGAGAAGTAGTCAAGGCTCAGGTTTACGTGTTCGGCTATCTCTTTCACATACCCTATTGAAGCATAGTTTTGCTCTATGAAGAGGAGTGCTTCCTTGACAGGTGCTGAGAAGCCACTTCTGCGTATGAGTTTTGCATCATTCTCTATCATTGCCTCCGTCCATGAGACCAATGCTTTAAAAGAATCCAAACTGTAGACCGTTGAGAGTATCACCTCCAACTTTTCTGAGATACTCTGGGACTGTTTGTTATTGTAGATGACGAAGGTGCTGAGTAAGGAAGCATACGTGTGCTTCACAAAATCAATATCGGTCGGTCGGACCTCCTGGAAGTAGCTGGTAAGCTCATGGAGTGCGAGGGTGGTCCGCTCCTTTGCGTAGGAACGAATCGCCCCGATTATCCTATCACTCAACGCTCCTACCTTCGCCTCATCACTCTGATGGTATTTGTGTACGCCGTAGCAATAGAGCTTGTCAGCGTAGAAAAGGGACTGATAGGCGATCCAACCTCCCTTGATCTCACGAAGGATTGACGCATGATCACTGCACACCTTACTCACGGAAACTTTCTTGTGTAAAGTCTCACTCAGTGTTCTTGAGAACTCTTGGGTTAGCAGGCTCAGATTTGTTGTATGCGTTATCTCCTCGAGTGAGAAGAGCACAAACAGATTTGCTTCTGTTTTCCCAATGAGCCCTTCCCATCTGATCTCACACGAGCGGGAGTATCGCTGGCCCAGGGAATCGACAGGAACGTTCACATCCAAGACCACGAGCACCGTAGGCTTTGTATCTGCGTCAGGGAACTGACGCTTCAGGTGGGCGACCTGGCTTTCAGAGACCTCCCCACTGAGTGCTGACTTGATCAATTCAGAGTTCATAGTATCAGGGTTCTGATTCTCCAAGATTCTGTCCTGACACTCTTGGAGAATCTCAGACAGCTTCTCTTTTGAGCACTCGTTCTTCAGGAGATATTCCTTCACATTGTACTTGATGGCTTGTCTTGCAAAATTGAACTCATCATGGCTACTGAGCACAATGAGGGTGGCATTGGTATGCTTTTTATTCAGCTCGATTAAAAGCTCCAGACCATTCATTCTCGGCATCAGGATATCGATCAGAATGAGGTCGTACGTATGCTCCTCAATCTTTTCCAACGCTTCTTCTCCGTTTGAAACCACATCGAGCAAGGAAATATCAAAGGGAAGGCTCATAATTGTGTAACTGAGCCACTCCTTGATCATCATCTCATCGTCAGCTATGAGTATTTTCATCTGTTTCCTCTTGCTGCAGGGGTACGAGAATCTCTATTCGCGTTCCCACGTTCTTTTCCGAATGAATACTCATTGAGGCCTTTCCCTCATAGTAGAGATCCAACTTTTTTCGAACATTCAGCAACCCTATATGCTGTTTATCAGAGCCCGATTCCCGACTTTCGAGTCGCATTAGTTGTTCCTCAGAGATCCCACAACCGTTATCTTCAACGGTAATGCTCACCATCTGTGGTTCTTCCTGTTTGAACGAAATGCAAATCTTCGAATCCTTGTCCACACCGTTTGAAAATCCATGATATACACTGTTCTCCACCAAAGGTTGAAGGATGAACTTCAGGATCTTCACGTGCTCCAACCCCGGTTCAATCTCATAGACAAAGGAAAGAGAGCCATAGCGCTGGCTCATGATGAAGTTATAATCTTCCAGATAGTCCAGATTGTCCTGTATCGATATCATCGGGGCATCGATGCGCAAGATCTTCTTGAGCATGCTTGAGAATCGGTCCAGCGTATCGCTTGCCGCTTTCTCCAACCCCATGTCTACCATGCAGCGGATAGTAAAAAGGGTGTTGTATATAAAATGGGGGTTTATCTGCATCTGCAGGAAATCCAACTCACTGATTCGCTTTGCCTTTTCCTTCTGCTTCAGTTCATCCAGAAGTGCATTGATCCTCAGTACGAATTTTTGCGTATTAATGGCCATATTGCGTGACTCATAGCACCCCATTTCCTTGAAATGGACATTCAATTCCCCTTTCTGGGCGCTGTTCATTGACTCTGCCAATACCTCAAACGGCCTGCTTATCTTACGGGAGAAGATGATGGTAAACAGAAGCGTTACCACAAGCAGAAGCGAGGTAAGCAGATTGATCGTATTTGCAGTCCTCTGCAGCGGGTCGGTGATGAGGGCCATGGGAATCTCCTCGACAACTACCCAAGGACTATCTTCACTTAGGTATCGGGAGAAGAGATACTCCTTCTCTGATTTCTGGATCTGGGACCAGTTCCGGTCCCCGAAGAAGCTGTTGAACTTATCCATCTGGTAGAAGAATCTCCCGATCATCGTATCGATCGGGTGGGATACAATCTGCCCTTTGTGGTCAATGAGGTAGATGATGCTCTGGTCACCGATAATACGTGAGTAGACCTGAAAGAAATCGCGCTCATCAACATTGACGAGAATGAAGCCGATACTTTGTTGGGCCTCATCACGCAGAAGGGTGACGAATGAGACTACATTCTTCTTTCCTTGCTCCGTCTTATACGCGATATTTGACTGCCAGAAGGAGTCATGGTCCTGCCGTCTTGCTTGATAAAACCAGGTCTTCTTCGGAAGTTTCAGCAACCCATCAAGGTACGACGCATCCGAGGAGTAAAAAAGTCCATTGTCAAAGAGAATCTGGAGATCATAACTGAGGCTGGGATAAAAGAGAGATTGATCGATGACCTTTTTCAGATCATCGATTGTCCTGCTGAAGGCCTCTTGGTCGATGGAAGATTCCCCCAAGATTGCTTTCTCTTGGATGTATGCGTTCTCTTTATACAGAGAAGCAAGGTTCTCAACCCTTTCCCTATACGTGTTCACGCTGTCGCTGATTTGCAGGAGGGTATCCTGCCGGTTCTTGGCAAAGCTCTGGATAATCTCCTTCTCATACAGATAGAAAGAGAGTTTTCCAAGCGTAGCAATGATCAGGACAATCATCAGCATGATGAAGAGAAAGAGCAGGGTATGGAGTTTAGCATGTCTTCGCATCCGCATAGTAACACTACCTACAAGTCTTTATGGGCATGGTCTTTTGATTTAGGGTTCTTGCACTCATAGCTTAAAAGAAACAGTACCATTGCAGTAGCATAAGCGCAAGGAAAATGCCTTTTCGTTAAAACCCGAGAAAGAAAGATGTACGCTACAAGAAGGCCAACACTATCTGGGTACATATATATAGACTCTTTGTACAATTCCTGTTTCTGGGTATCCGCATGAACCAACTAGTACGATGATGCAGAGGTGAGCGTAATGATTTTTCTTAGTAATTTCTGATAACACAAGCCTATTCTTCTGTGGTATTATCCTTCCATGCGTAAAAACGATACCTTGGTTTCCAGGATTACCGTTATCTTTCTCCTCACCATCATGATTGCAATTCTGTCCTACACTATTGTTGTAATGAAGAATACCTATGACCTTAGCAAGAAACAGATGAAGAATCTTACCAAGGCATTAAGTGAAAACGTCATGGAGAATACCAATCTCATCCTTGAAAATATGGATAGGGCTACCATTATTCTACTCAATTCGCAGGAAGTGAGGGATGCCATACAGAACCTGCAAAACCCTGAACAGGACTATTTTTCCGCACGTGAGGACTATGACACACTGGTGCATTTCTCATTTATGGTCACCACTACCCGGGAGTTTTTCATAACCGCCTACTTTGGAGCCCAAGGAGACCTCTTGGTCTCTTCCAGTCCCATCATGAATGAGAACCCAAACCTTTTTAGCAATACCCTGGATTTCCAAGAAGGAACCAGAGCCGCCCGCACCATCCGCTCCCCGAACGGCAACTCCTTCTCGTTCGGGCAGATTGAAGATCCCATTGTCAGTATCCGCCCTATGCTCAATCCATCTACAGGAACCATTGCCGGGTATGTGGCGATTTTCATCGATGCAAACCAGCTCATGGCAAAAACAACCTACCCTGTTGTCGACCCCAACACCATTCCAACCAGCTATAGCACCATGATTCTGGACCGCTATCAAAAACCGGTTGGAGAGCCTTCCAACGGGCTCTCACATAATTTGAAAAACTACGTGAGTTCCACGACAAAAAGCAACTATACTGAATGGAGTGTTACGGTAGGACTCCCGGTTAATGAATACATTGCACTTGCCTTTAAAAGCAAGCTGGCTGCCTTGTTGCTGCCTCTGGTAATCGTCTTGATTGCAACAGTCGTACTGCTGAGAGTCCTCAGACGTACACTCTATCCGTTAAACGAGCTCATTGTTAATCTTGAGAACGTCCGCAATGGAGACTACAGTAAAACCATCGACAGAACGACAGGGTTCTCCGACATTGACATCATTTTCTCAGATTTCAATGCGATGACCAAGGAGATAGACCGACTGATCAACACTGTCTATGCAAATGAGTTGATGTACCATAAAGTCCAGTTGCAGATGCTGAAACTCCAGATTAATCCGCATTTTCTGTACAACACCCTCCAAACCATCGAAGCAATGGGTGAGATCAACAATGTGCCTGAGGTTAGTGAGATTTCTCACCTGTTGGGGAAAATCCTGCGATACAATCTAAAAAACAAGGATATTGTTCCCCTGAGTGAAGAACTTCAATCGGTACGGGACTTCCTGAAAATCCAGCAGATCCGATTTGAAGAAACCTTGGTCTATGTCTTTCAGATTGCTGAGGATACAAAGAACCTTGAAATCCCGAAGTTCATTCTACAGCCAGTCATCGAGAATTGTGTGGTACACGGCCAAGGCAAAGAACAGCAACAATCACTCATCATAACCATCTCGAGCAGCATACAAGAGGGAATGCTCTATCTGAAGATCAAGGATAATGGGAAAGGGATATCCGCTCCCCACCTACAAGAATTACGATCACTCTTGGAAAACGACGACAACAAACAGCAGGAATCCATGCACATCGGCTTGCTTAACGTAAACAAGCGCTTGAAAACCAGGTTTGGATCCCAATATGGACTCATCATTGAGTCAAGAGAAGAGGATTATACCGAAATAACCTATCTGATACCGGTTGAGAATAGAGGAGCCTAGCAGTGTACAACATCCTGATTGTCGATGACGAAACTCTTATCAGAAAAAGCATCATGACCAAATTGCTTAGGTCGAAATATTCATTCAATACCGTCCTTGAGGCAAGAAACGCTAATGATGCTCTGCAATATACCAATATAGATATTCTCATCACTGATATCAGAATGGGATCACCCTCAGGACTGAAGCTTGCCAGAAAGATGAAGCAGCTGAATCCCACACTCAAAACCATCATTATCAGTGGATACAGCGAATTCTCCTATGCTACCGAAGCGCTTTCGATTGGAGTGGTCGAGTACCTGGTCAAACCAATAAATACCGAAGATCTACTACGTGCTGTAACCAAGGCGATTAAGCTTATCGAACGGGAAACAAGTGAAAAAACCTCGCAGGATAAAGCGCTGCTGGAAGAATCTTCTGCAAATCTATCAACACTATTACAGGGTGCAACCTCAAACGAAGATATCGATCTCTCCCCTTATCTATCACACAATAAGGTTTCCTACTATCTGAGTCTGCGGCTTCATATAGCCATTCCCAACGATAACATACTCTATATGGTGATGAATCTGATACAAGAGTCCTCCTTTACCCTTGGCTATGACATTGCTACCTACAAAGATGAACTGCGCCAGGTGGGGCTTCTTGTTGTTTTTCCTCAAGTGATATCAAGTCAGCAGGCTTTGCCTTCCTCCATTCAATCACTCCTCACAATCATTTCCCAGAAACTGGAAGAGAAAGGCATGTATGACTACATAGTTGGCATCAGCAGTTTTTCACAGAGTCCCAAGATCTGCTATGAACAGAGTTTCGATGCAATGTGCCATAGGATTATTTTTCCTGGAGTTCACTTTGTTACACACGAGATGCTGCATGACATAGATGAAGCCTTTGTCCTCAGCAAGGAAGAACGTACAAGGCTCATACTGCTGCTAAGCACACAGTCCATTCCTTCCCTGGAACTTTTTATCGATACAATTGAAAAGGAAATTGAAAGGAAATTACCGATAACCTACCAAAGTCTCCTACTACTATTCAATGTAATTCGTGACACAATTTCAACTACCTTGGATTATCATTCTTCATCGTTTGATTCTTCGCGGGAACCCTACCAATTCAGTTCAGTACGGGAGATGATGGACTACCTTAAGAGTCTCTGCATGCGTGCAATCAAATCGGCAAAGGTGACAACCAACACAAGCAGGACCTTTCAGCTGGTACAGAAGCTTCAGTCGATTATCAAAGAACACTGTGAACAACAATTCACCCTTGAATTGTTTTGCAACCAAAACAACATAAACACCAGTTTCTTTAGTAGCCAGTTTCATCAGATTTCCGGCTTCACATTTCAAGAATATCTGATTAACACACGAATAGAGAAAGCGAAATACTTACTCAGCGAAACCGATGACAAGATTGGGACCATAGCCACGCTCTGCGGTTTCTCCGATCAGCAGTATTTCAGTAAAACGTTCAAGCGTATTACAGGGTACACTCCAAAGGAATTCAAAATGAAACACGCTACAGATGCACAAGACTCCTAAAATATAAGAACATTTTGAGCAAAAGATTACAAACGAACGTGCATAGTGCAGGGCACTTGCATTTTCATAGCGTACTGCAATTTCACATAAGACAGGCTTCCTCACTGATTGGTCATGAACGAAGCAAAAATTATACACAAAAATAAAAAACATTTTCTCTTTTTGCTAGGCACATACTGATCATGAAACAACCTAAGGAGGTTCGAAGTTATGACAATTTTTAGAAAAATCGTAGCGGTTACCGTATTAGCAACGCTATCATCAGCCATGATCTTTGCTGCCGGAACTACAGAACAGGGCGATTCACCGGATGCCAACAATGGCAGGAGTGGAACCATTACAGCCTTGGTAATGCCGACCGAGGCAGCCGGACTGGAAGCCGTAATGGCCGAATACCAAAAGATCAATCCAAATGTAAAGCTTGAAACCATCATTACCACCAGTGCCAAAAACAATGACACGGTTATGAGGTCAAAAATTGCATCCAATGATCTGCCTGACATGATTTATACTCAGGTTAAGTCAATCATTGGCGACTATGCAAAGAATGGGTATATCATTCCTCTTACAGATACTGGAATCCAAGACAGGCTTATCGAAGGTGATGATTCCTTGCTCTGGAGAGATAATGAGTTCTACGCGATGCCAAGTGCATTCTTGGCTTCCGGAATCTTCGTGAACATGGATGTCCTGGAAAAGTACAATGTTACCATGAAAACCATGCCACAAAGTCTCGGTGAGTTCATCGCCCTTTGTGAAAAACTCCAAGCTGCCGGGGTTGAGAGCCCAATTGCAATTGGAGCAAAGGAAGAGTCACCGGTTACGGCCTTCGTGTTCCAGTACATCTATCAGAATGTATATGGGGAAGACCCCAACTGGTATGCAAATGTATTGCGCGGAAAAACCGGCTGGGACGGACCTGAATTCAGCAATACCTTCGATGCCTATGCCAAGCTGAAACCCTTCGTCAACAAGGATGCCCTTGGCTGTGACGAGAACGGTGCAGTAAGGAAGTTTGTACTTGGTGAGGCTGCTTTCTTCATCACTACCAGTATGAAGCTTGCCAACTTCCGGAATATCGACCCAGATATGAATCTTACCTTTATTGCTCCACCCTTTGCCAATGATCCTGCTGACATGAAAGCCGTCACCAGTTTTGACAGTGCTTTCTGCATTACTTCCCAGGCAAAGGACGTGGAACTCGTCAAGGACTTCTTCAAATTCATGTTTACTCCGGAGATGGCTGCAGTATCGGCAAAGGCAACCAAGTTGATGCCCACCATCATGGGAACCAAAGTGGAGACGGATCCTGCTCTGAATCTTATAACCGAAGCCATTACTTCCAATAGCATGGAAAGCGTTGCAATGCTTTCTCGCCAATGGATTCCTGGAGTCAAGGAAATCATGAAGAAAGAAACCCAGAACTGGTTTGCTGGAAAAGATGCCAGACTTGTACTTGAGAGTATCGAGAAAGAACATCAGCGCCTGATGGCCGCAAATCCTGGATTTGTCTCTGAATTCCTCGATAGCTATGTAGATATTAAATAGTTCCAAAACAGTACTTGTGCCATGCCTCTTACGTTTTCACAGAGGCATGGCTCACCTTAACAATCAAGAGAAACAACTCAAATCACAACGCTCTTATCAATGAGAAGCGATCAATGGATAGGTGTATCATGATTAATACGAAAAGAACCTTCCGTGCAAATACTATGATTCCCATTTGCATGGTAGCCCCTGCGTTGGTCCTCTATCTGGTTTTCCAGATATGGCCTCTGCTGGGAGGATTTTACTACAGTCTGACCGATTGGGATGGAATTGCACGGAACTACAAGTTTGTAGGGCTTGCAAACTATATAACATTATTCCAGGACTCTGCGGTACTGGTACCTTTGAAAAATACCTTTTTCTTTGCTTTCTGGTCGACCATCTTCCTGAATATAATTGCCTTGGCCTTCGCCGTTGGTTTGAACAGAGAGATCAAGGCAAAGAATTTTTTGCGAGCTTGTCTGTTCCTTCCTGCAATGCTTTCCCCATTGGTAGTAGGGTATGTATTCTCGTTTATTTTCAGTCAGCCAGTAGCTGCCCTTGGAGCCTTATTGGGTTCTGAGACAATGGCAAACAATCTGCTGGGATCACATACATGGGCACTTGCTGGCGTTGTTGTGGCTGCTACCTGGAGAATGACAGGGTGGTACATGGTTGTATATATCGCAGGATTACAGACAATACCCAACGAATTATATGAAGCAGCAGACATGGATGGTGTAAGCACCTGGGGTCGTTTTGCTCACATTACGTTTCCTCTCATAGCCCCTGCATTTACCATCAACATGGTTCTAAGTCTTGAACGTGCGTTCAAGGAATATGATTTGGTATTTTCCATGACAGGGGGCGGACCTGGCAATTCAAGCGAAATACTAGCCCTCACTATCTACAATGAATCATTCGGGAATAATCGTGGTGGATATGGATCGGCAATAGGCATTCTGCTTTTTGCCCTCATTGTTCTTTTGACGTTCGTTCAAATGCATTGGCTGAGGGGGAGAGAAGACAATGTTAAAAGCTAGAAATCTCAGGGAAAACCTGGAAAAGAAAAACACGTACAAATCACGGGGCAACCTGATTATTTTAATCATCATGCTCGCTGTTACCGTAGTTTATTTATATCCGTTTCTCATTATGCTCTTTGTCTCTATGAAGAGTCCAAAGGAAGCCTTAATCAGTCCGAATACCTTTCCAAAGGATATCCGAATTGAGAATTACTTCACTGTTATAAAACTCATGAAGTTCCACCAGCCTCTCTTCAACTCGGTACTCATAACCTCTGTGGCAATACTCGTAGTAATTCTACTGGGGAGTATGGCAGCCTTTATTCTTGCAAAATCCAAAATGAGGTTATCGCTTGGCCTGTATTATTTTTTCGTTGCAGGGATCATGATTCCTTTTTATACAGCGCTGGTACCCATCGTGAAGATTATGTCCTTGTTGAATCTCACCGATTCTCGACTGGGCCTTGCTATTGCCTTTGCAGGAAGAGCAATGCCGATGGCATTGTTCATGTTCTATGGTTTCATCAAGGGAACTCCTGATTCGATTATCGAATCTGCAGTTATCGACGGAGCAGAGAAGGGAACGATCTATTGGTATATCGTATTCCCCCTCCTGAAGCCAATTACCACCACGATTGTCATCCTTGATGCCCTGTGGTTCTGGAATTCTTTCCTATTCCCTATGCTGATGCTTAGTTCCCCCGCAAAAAGGACTATTCCTCTCAGCCAATACTTCTTCACCAGTGCATATGGTACTCAATGGGAGCTTGCTTTTGCTTCGTACATCATCGCAATGATACCCATTCTGGCACTGTACATTTTCGGACAAAAAAACATCATCAGCGGAATTTCTTCTGGTGCAGTTAAGGGGTAATACTATGATTCTTTATTATGATGCACGTGTACCAAGTATCGCCTTCGGTATGCAACAAGTACAAAAAGCTCTGGTTTCAGGATATACAACAATGCATCTGGATAGTTTTGACCACTCCCTGGACGTCGAAGCCTTGGTTGTTCGCATTTCCCATGGAGGCGTTCAGTTCGAACCGCAATGCAAGACCATCCATGACCTGGAACCAGAAGGGTTCGAGATTATTTGCAAACAACAAGTTATTTTCGTCAATGCCTACGATACCAACGGAGCCATGTATGGCTTACTCGATATCGCAGAGACGATTGTCAATGAGGGACGAGGGGCTATAGGAGAGAAGGTCTGCAATCCATTTCATACAGTACGTGGGATAAAGCATAATCTACCCTATGAGCCGTATGACATGGGTGAACCATTTTCTGAAAACTTTGAGACCATGATGGATATCTCCTACTGGAAAGCGTATCTCGAGATGCTCGCCCTTAATCGATACAACACGCTATCACTCTGGGCTGAAAATCCATTCCCCATGATGTTCCGCTTGGAAAAATATCCAAACACTACCCCTTTTACCGATAGGGAACTGGAGACATATCAGAAGTGTTTCAACTTTATCTTTGAGTATGCCTGGAAACTGGGTATCTCCACCTACCTGATTACCTGGAATGTTCGTCTGACTCCCCAAATTGCTGAAGGGCTTGGGCTTCCAAAGGGTCTTGGAGACATGGCAGACCGTTATGATGCTATCCGTGACAGTCGCGTTGGTATTCCACATAAAGCCGATACCTTGGATTCTTCCCGCTGTCATCTTGAAGTTATCAAGGATTACATGAAGGAGTGTATCAAGACTGTCTGTTTATCATACAAATATCTAACCGGTATTGGAACATCCTCGAGTGAGGAGATGAGTGGGTCAGCCGAAGAGCGGGTACGATGGATTCAAGAAACGTATCAAGAGGGGATCAAGGAGAGTGGGAGAACTATTCCCTTCATTTTCAGGACCAATGCTACGGCAACTTCTTCCATCATAGATAACTTCATGGACAGCTATACCTACGGTGAACGTTATTTGAGCTGGAAATACTCCATTGCTCATATGTATGCATCTGTAGAGCCAATGATGGAGAAAGCCTGGAATGCTTGGAACGATGTAGACCTAGAGGGATTACACATCCTCTATACCGTACGAAATGATGATTTCCATACCTTCAGGGGAGGAAGTTATCCATTCATCCAGAAATATCTCAAGGGAATGAAGAGGAACCATTTGGTCAAGGGATTCTACTGGGGAGCTGACGGATATGTATGGGGACGAGACTTCCAACATGTTCCTCATAAGCATATCACTTGGAAATATGACTGGGAAAAACATTGGTACCAATTCATGCTCCTTGGGCGTCTTGGATATGACCCGAATACTCCCAAGGAAGTATTCATACAAGCGTTTGAGCGCCAGCATGGAAAGACTGTGGGGAAGTACTTCTTTGAAGGCTGCAACCAAGCAATGGAGATCCTCTCTTCCGTACAACGAACAAATTGGGTCAGGAATGATTTCGGCAATCACCCAGAGAGTCTGCTCACAGCCTCCGGATTCAGTTCAGTACTGGCATTGATGGATCGTGAGGCGATGCCCTGCATAGGCACGCTGAGTGTGAATGAGACCGCCCTGAACATCGTCAAGAAACAGAAGAGTAGTCAAGAAGATTCCCTTGCATGTATAGCGCTCATTGCCAAGGCAACATCTGAGATTGAGAAGCAGGTTTCATTGATCGAACAGGAGACACCTTCTTCACATCTAGTTGGTGAACTTGAGTGTGCATTACTTGATTTAAAGTGTTGGGGGTATCTAGGTCGATACTATGTTGAGAAACTCAGTGCAACGTTGGACCTCTGCTGCCTCCGTTATAGCGGTAATGAAACCTACCGTGCTTCTGCCGTACAGCACCTTAAGGATGCGATTGGTCCTTTTGAGCTACTAGCCAGCACTTGGGCTTCCCATTATATGCCGTATAAAATGGTAAGAAGCAAATATATGTTTGGCTATACCTACTATATTGATGAGGTGAAAAAAGATATCCGTATTGCGAAAAACATTACGTTTGAGGGGTAGTAAGCTGCCATTGCATCGAAAAACAAGGAGTATACAATGGATTTACGCGATAAGGCAAAAGAACTGATAGATAATTGGAAGGGACCAGCCTACACCTTTGGGGTTGATGTACTCGACCAGATCGGGGCAAAGGCGAAGGCATTGGGCAATACGGTGCTGGTGGTCTCGGAGGATATGTTTGAACCTATCAACCAGCGAGTGCTTGTAAGCCTGAAAAACGCTGATGTTGAGCTTGTAACCAAGACAATAGTGCAGGGGGCTAAACCCAATGCACCCCGGGAGGATGTGTATCGTCTGGAGTCCTATATCCTCCACTACAAACCAAACAGTGTTATTGTCATCGGTGGTGGAAGCGGTATTGATGCTATAAAGGCTGCTACGGTTCTTGCTTCACTTGGAGCTGTACATTCTCCTGAAATTGAAGCGTATTTCGGGGTTGGGCTGGTAACCGAGGCCTTGAAGCATAGTGGTAAGGGATTGCTTCCCGTCATTGCCGTGCAAACCTCTGCAAGCTCAGGGGCACACCTGACAAAATATGCTAATATCACCGATCCTATTGAGGGGCAGAAAAAGCTCATTGTAGATGAGGCTGTGGTACCTGCTGCCCCTTTGTTTGATTATCGGGTAACGACAACCATGCCAGCAATCCTTACTATAGATGGAGCTATTGACGGAATCGCTCACTGTCTTGAGGTATTCTACGGTGCTCGGGAAGAAAACTTTGATAAGATAAGCGAGATTGCCCAGGTTGCTATCGAGCTTGTTGTAAAATATACCAAGCAAGCTGTAGATAACCCGAAGGACGCAGAAGCTCGGGAAGCCCTTGGTCTCGCTACTGATCTTGGCGGGTATGCCATTATGCTGGGTGGCACGAATGGGGCGCACTTGACCAGTTTCAGCTTGGTCGACCTTACCAGCCATGGCAGGGCCTGTGGTATCATGAATCCCTACTATGCTGTATTTTTTGCACCCAAGGTGGAGAAGCAACTGAAAATGGTCGGAGCAATCTTCAAGAAGTATGGATTTATCAGCAAGAACCTCGAAACGCTCCTTGGGAGGGACCTTGGCATGGCTGTTGCTGAAGGAATGATTGCTTTCCAGAAGACCATAGGGCTTCCCTCTACCCTTTCTGAGTTGTCAGGGTTTACTGATAAGCATATTGAACGGGCGTTGAAGGCAGCAAAAAATCCACAATTGCAGATGAAACTTCAGAATATGCCAGAGCCGTTGGAGGCTGGCCAGATTGATGCATATATGGGACCTATACTTGAAGCGGCAAGAACAGGAGATCTCTCAATCATTAAGAATGTAGAATAACGCGGGAAATAATCTTGCAATAAGGAGAGGGGTGTTTCCCAGCTCCTTATATATGCGTAAAAAGGGCTACGTTCGTCTATGTAGATGCATCCTATTCATTAATCCAAACAAATACACTCACGCTATAGTATGTCAGGGAGAATGCATCCAGCAATTATCATTGTGGAGCAAGTAGTTTATCTATATGTACATGAGCGTTAGGAGTACCGGTTTTGTGTCAGTTCTCCCACAAATTAGTGCTAGGATTGCAAAAAGTGTGGCAAAAGTCACAGGAAAACTGCAATTTTTCCCCTTTTTCCTTTCTTTCGGGATAAAAAAAGCAGCCCTATACTAGGAATCAAAAGGAGTAGCAAATGAAAAAATGTACAATCTTTCTACTAGTTCTCGCAATGATTTTCCCCCTCTTTGCACAGGGGCAACAGGAACCTAAGGCTTCTGCTTCTGCAGGAGAGATGGCAAAGCTTCGCGTCATGACCCAGCCATACTTCAATGGAATGGTTGCCATGTACATAAGGGACCAAGGATGGGCTGAAGAAGCCGGTCTGGATGTCGAAATCCAGGTGTATTCCAATGGGGCAACAGCAAACGAGGCGTTGGCTGCAGGCCTATGGGATCTTGGTTTCCAGGGTGCCGCATATGTCTTTGGTGTCATAAACACCAACGCAAAACTTGTAGGAAACTATGAGGAAACCCGTGGAGACTCCCTCTTTGTGCGTGCTGACAGTGATATCCTGAAGGCAAAGGGCTTTAACCCAACCTACCCCGACATGTATGGCGATCCCGCTTCGGTGAAGGGAAAAACCATCATCTATGCACCAGGCACATCCTTGCATCAGTTGGTCATTGAGTATCTCGAGCGTGTGGGTGTTTCCATCGATGATGTAGACACCGTACCGATGGACTACCAAACCGGTGAACAGGTATTTGCAACCGGTAATGGGGACATCGTAGCATTCCCGACCCCCTGGTCACTGACCGTTGGTGAAAAGTATGGTTGGGTCGAGATTGCCGCACTGTCGGACTTTGTAATGTCAACCGGTGACCTGATTGTATCCAATGAGGCATACGAAAATAAGCAGGATGCCATTGTTGAGTACATGAAGCTTGTCTATCGTGCCGCAGAGGTCCTTGAGGCTGACCATGAACTGAAGGCGAAAATGCTGGTGAAGTGGTACGAAGAGAATGGAAGAGCCGGCGATTTGGATGCCTGCAGACAGGAAGCCAAGCTGAGACTTCTCATTACACCTGAAGTACAGAAGAGCATGGAATATGGTAAGCCAGAGAATGCAATTGCAGACTTCTATGCAAGTATTGGAAGGATTGAACCTGACCAAGCTGAAATGTTCAAGAAGAATATTGTTGATACTCTTTGGAAAAAGGCTCTTGACGTAAAATAATCAAAACACAAGGGGCAGCTAGCACCTCGCTAGTTGCCCTTTTCAAGGTACGTACAGTGAAAGCAAGAACAAAATATACCCTTATCTCCATCATCTCGTTGATACTCTTCATCCTTCTATGGGAGTTCTTATCACAGACCGGACTGGTCTCGGCAAGGAAACTACCAGCACCCAGCAAGTTGTTCGACACCTTCATCTATAAGCTTTCGAACAAGAACCCTGACGGGGGAACCTTGGGAGTACATATTGCCACCAGTATGAAGGAAGCCTTACTCGGATTCTTCTTCGGTATTGTCATCGGGGTACCACTGGGAATCTGCATGGCATGGTTCAAGAAGTTTGATATGTTTTTCCGCCCACTGTTTGACTTGATCAAACCGATACCTCCGGTTGGCTGGGTTCCCATCATGATCACATTCTTTGGGATTGGGATCATGTCAAAGGTATCAGTTATATTCATCGCATCATTCATTCCCGCTACCATCAACGCATACAGTGGGATAAAACAGACAAAGGATGTTCATATGTGGGTGGCCCAGACCTTCGGGGCCAAGAATAGACAGGTCCTCTTTACCGTGGCCATTCCCTCGGCAGCTCCCATGATTTTCACCGGAGCACGTGTTGCGCTCAATGGTTCTTGGGTATCTCTGGTTGCAGCTGAGCTTATAGCCTCGATCAAGGGCCTTGGCTATATGATCCAAACGGCCCGTCTGGTTGGCAGGATTGATGTAGTATTTGTTGGTGTCCTGGTCATTGGGGTATTCGGTGCCATTATGATGAGTACCCTCTCCTATCTCGAGAAGAAGTTTGTAAAGGGAGGAAGAAGATGACGATGCCGAAACTTAGTACGACAAAAGAATCCAGAGAGTCCCTGCTGTATGGCATTCTGGGAATCATTGCATTCCTCTTCGTCTGGCAATTGGCATGTATGTACACCAACTTCGGCAAGATATTCCCGACACCGCTGGTATCCATACGTGCATTCTTCCTTGCCTTTGTACAACCCATAGGCAGGTATACCCTGCTGTCCCACATTGCGATCAGCCTCAGGAGAGTCTTGGTCGGATACGCACTCTCCTCTGTAGCGGGTGTAATCATTGGCCTATTGATGGGCTACTCGAAGATGGCGTATGCAATCATCTACCCCATTTTTTGCATCATTCGCCCGATTCCAGGAATCGCGTGGATTCCCTTGGCAATTCTCTGGATTGGGATTGGGGAATCGACTATCTACTTCATCATCTTCATGGGAGGATTCTCCCAGATGGTGATGAACACAATGGATGGCGCACAGAACCTCGATACCGAGTTGGTCGGTGTTGCAAAAGTCCTCGGAGCACAGGAGAACCAGATATTCAGTAAGATAGTCCTGCCTTCCACGATTCCCTACATCTTCACCGGCTTACAGACATCACTTTCCACCAGTTGGATGGCAGTGCTAGCCGCTGAGATGATTACCGCTAGAGAGGGAGCTGGTTGGTTGATCCTTGCAGGGATGCAAACCGGCAGGATTGAAAACAATGTCATTGGAATGATCTCCATTGGTGCTGTTGGTCTGGTGTTAGCCTCGTTGTTGAGAAACCTAGAAAGGAGATTATGCACATGGTCCGTGAGAAGTCGATAAATCAGGAAACTCCAATGGTACGGTTGGAAAATCTATCAAAGACATTCCATGTTGAGGAGGGAGATGTACAGGTCCTCGACTCAATCAACCTCGATATCAAGAAGAATGAGTTTCTTGTACTCTTTGGCGCAGGCCAGTGTGGGAAAACCACCCTCCTTAAGATGATTGCAAGTTTGGAGTCCTCCCAAATTGGCAGTATCTCCATTGAGGGAAAACCCCTGAAGGGATTCGACCCAAAGGTGGGAATGGTGTATCAGACCACCGCACTCTTTCCTTGGCTGACGGTCATGGGTAATGTGGAGTTTGGCCCCAAGGTACGAGGAGTCTCCAAAGCTGAACGAAGAAAGAAGGCACAATACTACATAGATCTGGTGGGACTGAACGGATTTGAAAACCACTTTCCCTCCATGCTCTCTGGAGGAATGTGCCAGCGGGTGGGAATAGCGAGGGCCTACTGCAATGACCCCCAGATCATTCTCATGGATGAGCCGTTCGGCCATCTGGATGCCCAGACCCGTTATATGATGGAGGAAGAGGTCGAGAAAATCTGGGCCAAGGAAAAGAGAACCGTCATATTTGTTACCAACAATATTGAGGAGGCTCTCTATCTCGCTGATAGAATCATCATTCTTTCAGAGTGCCCAGCCTCGATCAAAAAAGAGTATACGATTGATCTCCAGCGCCCAAGGAACATGGTGTCTTCTGAGTTTCTCAGACTGCGGGAAGAGATAAGCACCTTGGTTGAATTGAGGGAGGGAGTGTAACATGAGCAAGAATAAAGTTGTTGTATCAAATCTTACGAAGCGGTTTAAAGACCTGCTCGTCCTTGATTCCATTTCCTTCACGGTGAAAGAAGGTGAGTTTCTGTGCTTGGTAGGACCAACGGGGTGTGGCAAGACAACCTTCCTCAACAGCCTGAGCAAGATTCTCACCATTGATTCAGGTTCTATAACCATCGATGGGGAAGCAGTAGATCCACAGAAACACAATCTTGCATACATTTTGCAGGAGTACTCAACATTCCCTTGGTTGAATGTAGAACAGAACATCTCCTATGGGTTGAAAATCAAGGGATTTGACAAGGCTACGATCACAGAACGCACGAATGAGGCGATCTCGATGGTGAATCTTGAGAAGTATCGAAACTACTATCCGAGCGAGCTCTCAGCAAGTATGCTGCAACGCGTTGTCATTGCAAGAGCTTTCGCCACAAAGCCCGACCTTTTATTGATGGACGAACCCTACGGTCAGTTGGACCTGAACCTTAAGTATAAGCTGGAAGATGAGCTGCTAAAGCTATGGGAACAGACGAAAACAACGATTATCTTCATCACGCACAACATAGAGGAAGCTATTTACCTAAGTGACCGCATCTTGGTAATGACCAACAAGCCTACAACCATCAAGACAAGCATCAAGAACAATCTTGCAAGGCCGAGAAAGGTATCAAGCCAAGGATTCGTAGATTTACGAAATGAGGTCACTGACCTCATTAAATGGTGGTAAAATGAAAAATACAAAACCAAACATTCTCTATATCATGTGCGACCAATACCGTTTTGATTGTATCAGAGCATTGGGAAATTCCCAAATACAGACGCCCAACCTTGACCGATTGGTCAAGCGAGGGGTCAGCTTTGAGAATGCATACTCATCCTGTCCGGTATGTATCCCCGCTCGATACAGCATGAGAAGTGGTTGCGAATCCTTCTCAACGGGGTGTTACTGCAATGAGCAGCCAATTCCACCCAAGGGAAAAGAGGGAATACACCTTGATGATTGGGCAGGTGCTTACTTGCCGAAAACAATGACTCAACTAGGATATAGAACCTTTGGTATCGGCAAGTTCCACACATTCCCAGAACAATATGAACCATTGGGTTATGAAGTCCACATCCACACCGAAGAGATGTGGGACTCCCCAGAGCTGCGAGCGAGAGATGGATTTGCCAAGTATATCAGCGAGGACCATCCTGAGTATGGATATGTGGAACAACTGCATGGAGAGCGTACCAATATGTACTATGCTCCCCAGTTAAGTTCCTTTCCAGCTGAACATACCGTTGAGGCGTTCGCAGCAAAGAAAACCATAGAACAGCTGGAAGTGGATGATATACGTCCATTCTTTGGCATGGTTTCCTTCATCGGACCACATCCTCCCTGTGCCCCTCCCATTCCCTACAACCGGTACTACGACCCAGATGGGATGGGAAACCCTGTGCAAGGCAACATAGAAAACGACCACGAAGATGAACAGATTCCCTGGATGAACTATATTGTGTATGCAGATGATATCAATGACGCGTGGGCGAGAAACCTGAAGACACGTTACTATGGGGAGATCACCTATATCGATTCGTGTATCGGCTCAATCCTTGATGCAGTTGAACAAAGAGACGATGCCGAGAATACCATGATCTGCTTCTTTGCAGATCATGGGGATATGCTTGGGGATCATCATGCTTGGCAGAAAGAGTGTTTCTATGAGCCGTCTGTCAAGATCCCATTCATCGTGAGCTACCCTCCACTCTTTGCACCAAACACCCGTTCACAAAATCTGGTCAGTTTGACCGATCTCTTTGGACTGGCCACCAAACTTGCCGGGAAAAGAGAATTGAGAGATGGTATTGATATTGTGGAAGATACAAGGGAGTTCCTCTTCTCCTTCTACGGAAGACCGCAGACTCGCCGTTTCAAGGTGATGGTTCGCCATAAGCAATGGAAGTATATCTTCATGGCGAATGGGGGAAGGGAACAACTCTTTAATCTGGATCATGACCCTATGGAACTGGACAACCTGGTGAATGAGCAGAGAGAGATGGCAACCCTGTTGCGTGAGCAAGTTCTTGAGAAGTGTAAGAAAGAAGCCGACCTGCAGTGTATGGTAAAAGACGAGGCGTTGGTAACCTACCCATTTGAGGCAAGGGAGCTGACCAGGCTTCACCAATTTGCTTTCTCAAAAGGTGTTACAAGCTTCATTGTTCCCTCCGAGAAGCAGTATATGAGCAATCCACATCCGAACTGATAGATGATGGTTAAAGGGGAAGATGTCCATAGATCCGGAGTTCTTCCCCTTAGGCTTCTCTGGTACTGTAAGCCATATCAATGGCAATCTCATGTAATTCATCATGCTGATTTCCTCATGAGAACATGAGGCAGAGCTTGATGCAAGAACCAGCTGAAACCATATCAGGAACATACCAGCAGTATGTTCCTTTTTTACAACAAAGTAGTTTCCTATCCCTGATCCTCAGCGTACAGAAGCTCCTGAGAGAAAAGAGACTGCTCTTTGACTTACAAGATATACCAGAGATTGAAGCCTTGGGAGCGACCGGGGCGAAGTTCATCTGGTCATGCTCTGAAGATACCCGCCCCTGCCACCCCTTGGATGGAGGGAGGGACTCCCCTGTTCAAGAACCATTCCTCTTGGTGTAACCTCTCCTTTAAATTCCTCATCTGCGCATGCAGAAACATAGGAAGTCCTGCAAGATTGTGTATAATGATATAATCAGATCAGACTTCATAAGGAAAACGAGGCTACATGCAAGAGAATTACCTTCAGAGCGAGTTGTACGAATTGGTCAAGACAGATACAAGTATTTTTGAGTTCATTCAATCTGGGTCCCTGGATGGCATCTGGTACTGGGATCTGGAACATCCTGAGCAAGAGTGGATGAGTCCCAAGTTCTGGGAAACTCTGGGGTATAAACCGGGAGAAAAGAAACACCTCTCCAGTGAGTGGCAAGAGATCATCAATCCTGATGACTTGGCGCTGGCTAAAGAAAACATGCAGAAGCATCTTGCTGATCCCAATCATCCCTATGACCAAATTGTGCGATATACCCATAAAAATGGCTCCACAATCTGGATCCGCTGCAGGGGGCTTGCGATCAGGGACAAAGAGGGAAAGCCACTGAGAATGCTCGGAGCCCATACGGACATAACCACTCTGAAGCAGACCGAACTGGAACTCTCTCGCTTGAGTGAAGAGTATGGAAAAGTGTTCAATGGTACGCAGGACGCCATGTTTCTCATGAGTGTCAGCAAAGAGGGTGAATTCCGATTCATACGCAATAACCTTGCCCATCAGAGCAAGACCGGCATTACCTTGAAACATATACGAGGGAAGACTCCCCAAGAACTCTTAGGCAAGGAGATGGGAGACCTTGTTGCAAACAACTACCAGAAGTGTGTTATTGCCAAGCATTCAGTTACCTACGAGGAAGAACTCCCCTTACCAGAAGGAACGCGTTTCTGGTTGACTACCCTGACCCCCATCATACGAGATGGCTCTGTTGCGTATGTGGTTGGCTCAGCAACCGACATGACCAAACGCAAGACGCTGGAACTTCAGCTACAACAATTCGCCAACTACGATACACTGACAGGGCTGCCCAACCGAAGGGTGTTTTATGAACGATTGGAGCGTTTAGTAGCAGATAAGGAGAGAGAAGACGAAAAAGTTGCCCTACTCTACATCGACCTGGATGGGTTCAAGGAGATAAACGATACCTACGGTCATGAGGCCGGGGATGCGGTCCTCATCACCGTAGGCAATCGTTTGGTGAACTTCATTAGTGGCTCCAATTTTGTCGCTCGCCTCGGTGGTGATGAGTTTGCTGTGGTGCTCTCAGAGGTTGATGAGAGCCGGTCAGTAGAGGTAATTGCAAAGACAATCCATGACAAGCTCCAGGAGGTGATGACCATCCGCTCTAACTGCTTTCAGGTAGGAGCAAGTATTGGTATTGCCCTCTACCCTGATAGCAGTAGTGGCAGTGAATCATTGGTCCGTAATGCCGATACTGCCATGTACGAGGTGAAAAAAAACGGCAAAGGCGGGGTGAGGGTATATCAATTGGAAAATGGTTGCTAAAACATCATAGTTTCAATACAAATACTGATAGGGTATACATATCTATCTTGTATTAATTATTTATCGGGTTCCTAAATCCCGTGTTCCATGATAGCGTTAGATACTATCATTTGGCACGGGGCATCATATGTGGTTTCTGCTCTCTTCCATGTCCTTCAAACGCAAACTCATCTTTCTTCTCCTCTGCTCGGTGACCGTTGCAGTCGCTCCGGTTGCCTACTATGTGTATGAGGAGACCAAGGAGATCCTGGTTCAGGAAACACAGGAAAAGGCGATTGATATTGCTGTTACTATCTCAGCATTCTTGAATGATGAGATAAGTGAATACCGCGAGCTTTCTGAGGCTGAAAGCTTATTGGCCGGAAGCGAACTGGAAGCGTATTACCTGAGTCGAAATACCATCTTCCAAGAGATAAAGAACCATACCGATGTCGCCTTTGTCTTCACTGGCGCGTATGTGGATGAAAAGACCAATCGTTATATCCTGGACGGGGAAAACCCCACAAGTGAGTTTTTCTCTCCCTTCGGCAGTACCGACCCACTGAATCCCCTGGAAAGGGAGGTGTACCTTACAGGCAAACCTGTCGCTAGTGAAATTGAGGAAGACCCCATTTGGGGTGAGTATCTCACTGGGTACAGTGCAATCATCGACCATCGTGACAACACACTGGTGGGATGGGTCGGTGTAGATTATGAGTCTTCAGCCATCCAAATTCGTTATGCACGAGTGTCCTGGATACTGGGCATCTGCTTTGCTCTGTTTATCGTCACCACCTCAGCGGTGTTATATTTCATTATTCTCTTCATCCATGGCCGTATCCATAGTGACTACCTGACCAAGCTGGAAAACAGCAGGTCTTTCTCACGGTATCTCGCTCATCTGATCAAGCAGAGAATCCCATTCTTCCTCTTCATGCTCGATGTAGACAAGTTCAAGGCGATCAATGACACGTACGGCCATAGAGTTGGCGATAGTGTGCTTTCCCAAATTGCAAAACGACTGGATGAGACAACCCAGCTTGCAGGTAAGTGCTTCCGCTACGGTGGAGATGAGTTCACCATCCTCTACCCCACCAGTTCACTTGCCAAGGCTGAACTTCTGAAAGAGGAAATCCAGGCAGAGATTGAAACTATCACGGTACCAGAACTACGAGGCACACACCTTGCAATAAGTGTAGGGCTTGCAGCCTGGCAGGAAGACATGAGCGCAGAAGAACTGCTTCGCAAAGCTGACAAGGAACTCTATAGAGATAAGAAGCGGTGAGTCACTTCTTGCCAAGGCAACTCACTGTTCTTTTAAAATCCTCCCATTACACTACTGGACAAGCTTCCCTGAACCAAGCACCATAGGAAGGCAAGGAGGTGCCCATGCACAAGCACAAAGGTTCATGTCTCTGTGGAAACGTAACATTTGAGGTAGAAGGCGACTTTGAGTCTTTCTTTCTCTGCCATTGCAACCTATGCCGTAAGGATACCGGTTCAGCCCATGCAGCCAATCTGTTCTCATCTTCTGCCACACTTAGGTGGCTCTCCGGAGAGAACCTGGTGAAAACCTTTGACTTCCAGGGAAGCGGGCATATCAAGAGTTTCTGCAGCGAATGTGGTTCAGCGCTACCCAACCTCCAGATGGGAGGAACGTTGCTGGTAGTACCAGCCGGATCGCTCGACAGCGAGGTCTCCTTACGCCCCAATGCCCATATCTTCAATTCCGATAAGGCTTCCTGGGATCATGACCTGGAGCATATCCACCGTTTTGAGGGGTTGCCTGAATAGGAGTGCCTATGTAGGCCTCTTTTAAGGGGAAAAAGGCTCAAGATTATCCCTCATATTCTCTCAGACCTTTACCTCTGAGTAGAAATTATCATACATCTTCCAAGCAATCTGTTCACCCTTGAGCAGATGCTTGTCCATCAGCTGTTCAGCTTTCTTTGCATCTCCAATCTTCATCGCATCCAGAATGGAGATATGTTCCTCTACGGTCTTGGCAAGATTTTCTTTGGGGAAATTATGTTCATAACTCCATAACCTCAGGAGGTGGCATTGTTCATTTATGGGAAGGGACATGAGGAGCAATCGCTCGTTCTCGCTACTCTTTGCCAAAAGAGTGTGGAACTCAATGTCAAATGCAATGAACTGGCGTAGATCAACATCTGACTGTTCGCCCCAGTGGTATTGCAACGTATAGAGAGCATCGAGTTTCTCAGCAGTAAGCCGCTCAGTTGCGGCAAAGGCGGAAAGCTTTTCCAGATATCTCCGTATGGAGAATATATCTTGGATTTCTTTACGCGAGGGATTGAATACAGCGTAGGACTTACCGTCATATACAACAATACCTTGACCAACCAACAGTTTGAGTCCTTCACGTACAGGAGTCATGCTTACACCCAACTGAGATGCCAGTGACTCTACGATCAACCGCTCACCTCGATGGTACTGAAGGTTGAATATCTGTTCCTTTATTACGTTGGAGACTTCATCGCTAAGATATCGTTTGGATAAGGGTATTGTTGTTTTCTGCACTCTCTAACCTCCTTTTCCTTTCTACAATATACATGGAACTCAGCAATTTGCAATAAATGAATGACTCCGCCCAATCCGTATAAAAGCGCAAAACATTATATCCCAGCATATTTTGTATATTTAGTATACCATATCTAAAATAGGATTAACAAGATTTTTTATTCTGTATCTATGAGAGAATTTTCCCTTAATTCCTATTTATAAATAATATATATACTTCTCTCTTTCCCTTCTTCCAAATGTATTACCCGAATACTAGTAACAATGCGTACAAAAAAACCCAGAAAGTTTTTGTTGACTTCGTATATTGTATACTATATTCTATATTCAACAAACACGATGCTTGTCATAGCATCAAAGAATTTTTGGAGGTTTACTCATGAAAAGAATGCTGCTCGCATTGCTTATCCTTACAACCATCACCTTCTCTGCATTTGCACAAGGTGGATCAGAACAGGCTACATATCCAACCAAGCCTATCACCATTACCATCCCTGTCTCCGCTGGTGGGGGAACAGACTTGCTCGTACGCGCTATGAGTGCTCCACTCAAGGACATCCTTGGCGAAACGGTTAACGTAGTCAACAAACCAGGCGCTGGTGGTGCAATTGGATTTGCAGCAGGTGCTTCGGACAAGAACGACGGATATAGTGTCACATCGATGCTTGCCGAGCTCATTACCGTCACCCAGGTTGCCGATGTGAATTTCTCATACGAGAGTTTCATTCCCGTTTGCAACGTTAATAGTGAGTATGCAACGCTGACAGTACGTGCAGATGCTCCATATGACACAGTAGAAGAGTTTGTTGCCTATGCAAAAGCTCATCCAGGTGAGGTATCCATTGGAAACAGTGGTGTTGGTGGTATCTGGCACTTTATTGCAGCTGCAACCGCAGACAGTATGGGTATTGAAGTGAACCACGTACCGTTCGAAGGTGGTGGCACCGCTGTAACAGCTTTGGCTGGTGGTCACGTCGATGCAGTTCCCGTAACTCCGCAGGAAGTAGATGTGCAGGTCAAGGCAGGCAGGGCAAAGGTACTTGCAGTACTCGCTCCCAATCGTCATCCTTCCCTTCCTAATGTACCTACAGCCAGCGAACTCGGCTATGAAGACCTGGTTTTCACCATTTTCCGTGGCTTTGGTGTACCCCTCGGAACTCCTGATGCTGTCGTAAAGACGCTCAGCGATGCTTTCGAGCAAGCGCTCAACACCCCAGAAATCACCAAGTTCATGGAAGAGAAGCATTACACCAAAGACTTCAAGACTGGTGCAGATTTTGGAGCACAGATGGCTCGAGAAGAAGCCGTTTATGCAAAAATGGCTACTCAGCTTGGCCTAAAGAAATAATAAGGCAAAACGCAAGGGGGGTATGCCTTTGGGGATACCCCCTCTTATTTGTCTAACGGAGTCAACTATGGTTAAAGTTAGTCGGATTTTTTCCTCAATCATGATTCTTCTTGGAATCTACGTAATCAGTGTTGCCAGTCAATTTCCCCCTGGAACAAATGGGGTCCTTGGTCCTGGTTTCTTTCCAATTTTGCTAGGAATATTATTGATTGCCCTTTCTATTCTCCAATTGGTAACGAGCCGAAAAGAGCCAAGAGAAGAGAACACATCTTCTTCTGCAGACCCTCAGGCTACAAGACGCGTCATCATTTCGTGCTTGGTAGTTATCGCTTATATGATCCTTATTAACATTGTAGGGTTCCTTGTTGCTACCCCAATCTTTCTCTTTACCATCATGTGGTTCTTTTCAGTCAGAAAAAAATCAATCTTGTTTACTACGAGTCTCGTAACCACAGGATTGCTGTACTTCATATTCTTACAATTCTTGTCAGTAAGTCTTCCTACTGGCATGTTCTATTAAGGAGTCACTATGTTCGTAGAAATCCTACTTAATGTATTCTCCTGGGATATTATGCTTGCATTAGTCGGTGGTGTCATTGCAGGTATTGCCATTGGCGCAATGCCCGGGCTCACATCAACCATGGGCATAGCCCTCCTCATGCCCCTAACCTTCAAATTTGAACCACATGTCGGCATGATGCTTCTCATCGGTGAATTTGTTGGAGGCATCTATGGTGGTTCCATTACCGCAATCCTAATCAACACCCCAGGAACCAGTTCAGCAGCGGCAACGACCTTGGACGGCTACCCCATGACCCGACGGGGAGAAGCTGGCAGAGCTCTCGGTATATCTACCATTTCCTCGGCAACGGGAGGCATGATCAGCGGCCTGATGCTTGTATTCATTGCACCAACACTCGCCAGCATGGCTCTGAAATTCAGTGCACCTGAAACCTTTGCACTTGCCTTTTTCGGTATCAGCATCATTTCAAGCATTAGTGGCAATTCACTGGTCAAGGGACTCATCTCTGGACTTCTGGGATTAATGATCTCCCTAATCGGCATGGACAACATCTCAGGATTCTCACGCTTTACCTTTGGCTCAATTTTTCTTATGAATGGACTCTCATTCATACCGGTCCTTGTTGGTCTCTTTGCCATGAGCCAATGCTTACAGAGTATAGAAGAGTTGCTTGTAGTGAATGCAATAGACACCAAAGACCTCAAGCGTGCCAAAATCTCGATGAAAGATTTCTTAACTATTTTCCCAACTGCTGTTCGAGCTGGGATAACCGGCACCTTGATCGGCATAATACCTGGCGCCGGCGGAGATATCAGTGCATTTGTCTCTTATGACATTGAAAAAAGGTTCTCCAAGCATCCTGATCTTTTCGGGACAGGAATTCCTGAAGGAATAGCTGCTCCAGAGGCATCGAACAATGGTACAACCGGTGGAGCTCTTATCCCACTGCTTACCCTCGGAATCCCTGGGGATTCCAACACTGCAGTAATGCTGGGAGCACTGATGATGCACAATCTCACCCCTGGTCCCCAGTTGTTCATTGAGCATGCATTGACAGTAAATACTCTGTTTGCAGGATTCTTTATTGCAAACTTGGTAATGATGATTCTTGGTCTGAGCAATGTGAAGCATTTCGTAAAGATCGTAAACATACCGAAACAAATACTTGTTCCCATCGTCATGGTACTTTGTGTAATCGGATCGTTTGCAATCAATTCCAACTTCAATGATGTGATCGTGATGTTCATTGCAGGGCTTGTAGGGTACGTACTCAGCAAGGGAGGATTCCCTCTCTCCCCCATCGTGCTTGCTCTTATTCTCGGCCCGATGGCTGAGAGCAACTTCAGAAGAAGTCTTGTGATGAGCCATGGCAATTACTCTATCTTCTTCACTCGTCCGATCGCAGCAACATTCATTGCAATTGCACTGCTCTCCTTGTTCCTCCCCATCTTCAAATCCCTATGGGTCAACCATAGGAAGAAGGGGACTGATGCATGAGAAAAGTGCTAGGATTCTCCCATAATTTCCCCCTGGAGGCAGTATCAGAAAAGCTACAGAATTTTGAGATTCTGATGCCGTCCTCCTCACTCGGAATATTCAGTGACAAAGAACTTGAGACTATCTTGCCAAACGTTGATGGCTTCATTTGCATCGCTGATACTCCGTTTGGAAAACATGAGTTCGCCAATGCACCAAGGCTCGCATGCTTGGGCAACCTAGGGTCAGGCTTCAACAACATCGATGTTGTTGAAGCTACAGAGCGTTCAATCCCGGTGTTGAATACACCACAAGCGGTGGTCAATCCAACTGCAGAGAATACCCTTTCCCTCATTCTAGGGCTCACAAGGGGGACAGTCAGATACGACCGGGCCCTCCGAGAGACAGGAATCTGCCCAAAGGAGCTTCTCAGTTTTGCAGACATGACCCTGGAAGGGAAAACACTTGGGATTGTAGGATATGGAAGGATTGGCAGACGAGTAGGCATGTTGGCAAGAGCCTTTGGTATGCACGTAATCCACACAGACTCGCATAGTCCAGATTCACTTACGCTTGAAGACCTTCTTAAACAATCAGATGTAGTGAGTCTACACCTGCCCTATAGGACGGAGAACCATCATCTCATCAATGAACGTACACTTTCATTGATGAAACCCACTGCCTATTTGGTGAATGTCTCTCGGGGGCCAATAGTAAAGGAAGAGGCTCTGGTACATGCTCTTCGCAACAACCTGATCAAGGGAGCTGGCCTTGATGTGCACGAGAATGAGCCATTTGTATCTGAAGAAGTACGATCACTTTCCAACGTGGTCATCACCCCGCATATTTCAACAAACCTTGCAGAAATCCGCTTTTCAATGCTTGCAGAGTTATTGGAGGGAATGAACACAATATTCTCCTCTGGCAAGCTTCCAAAGAATACGGTCAATTCTCAAGAATTATCAACAAGAAGGAGCCAATAATGATTGACCTGAAGACATATTTCTCACTCGGTATCAGTGTGGGATTGCTTTACCCTGAAGCACAAACAAGTGAACAAAGACATCTCAGTGCCTTTACCAAGACAGCACAACTCGCAGGATATGAGACCCTGGAAACATTTCTTTCCAACGATTCAGCCATCCGTAAGGCAGAGATCTCCATTGCAAAAGAAGAAGGCAAGATTATCAACTATAATTTCCCAGCTGATTTCCAATTGGGAGGAGAGTTTGACCCGAGCAGCAAGAACCCTGCATATCGAAAGAAAGCTTTAGACTTGGCAAAAAAACATGTCGACTATGCACAGGAAGCGGGATCAAAGGTCATCGGCATGACTAGTGGCATTGACCACGGCGAAGAGAACCGTACAGAATCGATGGAGTATTTTACTGAGTACATGGATAGCCTTTCCACATATGCTAAGCAAGCAGGCATTGTCTTGACGCTGGAACCTGTTGAACGAGGTATTTTCAAGAACTTGTTACTCGGCCCCACTGCCGACATCTGTGCATTTATTCAGAAGATGCATCAGATGGGACATGACAATGTTGCCGTATTATTTGACACCGCCCATATGCCTTTGATGCAGGAAGATCCAATCGAATCTGTTCGACTGGCACATACCGTTGGCATTGGACATGTTCACATCGGCAATGCCATTCTCAGCAATGATAAAAACCCACTTTATGGACATTGTCATGCTCCAATTGGAATTATGGAAGGAGAATATGATTGGATGGATGTCTCACGGTTCTTTAGAGAACTCATTGATCTAGGATATTTGAATTCTCAACCAACTCAAGAGAAAAAATGTATTTCCTTGGAGATGGCCCCCTATGCAGGCATTTCCCCTGAGCTCTCCGCTGCCGTGGCCTATGAGAAAGTCCAGTATGCTTGGAACCGAGCAATCGAGGTATAAAATGAAACAGATAGCACTTATTCACACGGTTGCAAGTGTGCATGCAACCTTTGCCGAACAACTCAGGAGAGTAATCGATGAAGAAGTTCTCATCCATAATATCTTGGATGACTTCCTTGCAACCGACCCGAATGCAACAGGAATCTTCTCAGAGACAAATGAGAAACGTCTTCGTAATGATATTGAAAACGCAGTTCTCTCTGGTTGTGATGTCGTGGTTACCACTTGCTCAACCCTTTCGCCCCATGTAGAGCGTATGAGAGATCAGTTTGCCACGAAGATCATCACCATTGATGAAGCTATGGCAGAGAGAGCCATTGAACTAGGCTCTGTTGTTACCGTGCTTGCAACGGCAAACTCTACAGTAGGCCCTACAGTGAACAAGCTTCAGAAGACAGCCAAGGAACACAGCAAACCACTCACCGTTGAGGCCTTTGTTTGTACAGAAGCAATGGATGCACTGCGAAGTGGAGATACAGAAAGGCATAATCAACTTGTGGTTGAGCTTGCTGACAAGGCAAGAGGGAGTGAAGTCTGCGTACTTGCACAAGCTTCCATGGCTCATTTGCAAGATAGTATTGAGCACAAGCTTGGAATACCGGTGCTATCGAGCCCTCCTCTGTGTATGCAGCAAGTTGCCCGCTATATCTCATCGTTGTAGCAATTCACCAATCGCTAAACATAATCATTGACTAATGCCCCTGAAGAAAGCCTGCAATCGCACTATCGGTATCATGTACGTTCACTGGATAGTGCCTATTGCAGTTACATACAATGATCTTCTTCAGGGAGCTTTTCTCCGTTTATGGTTACGAAGCAAATTATTAGGAATTTGCAACGCAAACCTTTTTTCCTTCTTGCAATAGCATCTCAATTTCCAAAACACAGACAAGATAGAACATAATTTAAAGAAAACACCTATTCGGATGAGCTTACTGAAGGTTCCGAATCAATAGCCCAAAAAAGTATCTACATTAAGAACAGATGGCTACCCATCATTGACTGATTGTTAATGAAACATGTTCTTTAAGGTTTCTCACCATTCTTTGTCTTTCTGACGAATCAATCCTTTCAAGGTTATGCCTCTTCCACCTAACAGCTGGAAGAGGCTGAATATGAGGAACACTGAAACAGGACCAGTCAGGATGTCCTTCTTTAAAACCAATGAGAAATTACTTATCAAGATAGCTCTTTTGATTCTATGTGGGTAGCAATGGTATGCTCTGCATGTTGTGAAGTAGAAAACTAATCGATAATAGTATACAATTTATATTTCATTTTATATCATATAATTTCTTATTTTGTATATATTAATGTAGTCTAATCTGAACTATCAATTAGTTTATGCAATTAATTCTTGCAAATTGGATACAAGCATGCTAGCATCTCAATTAACAAATAAAATACATTTGTACCAATTTCTATCGGAGGATTGTATGAAGAAACTCGCTATGTTCTTACTTATTGCAGTCGTACTGCTCCCCTCTGCTTTTGCACAAGGTGGCGAAGAGAAAGCAGCTGGAGCTAAGTCCTATACGGTGAACGTTGCCTCGGCATTTGCACCAGAAGGACCTATTCATGAAGTAATCACCAATTTCAAGAAACAGGTTGAGTCCGAAAGTGATGGCAGGATCAAGGTCGTCATCCATTCCAGCGGCTCACTTGGTGGGGAAAGAGAGATCGTTGAAGGCCTCTCTGCAGGTACCATTGAGATGGGTGCACAGGGAATCATGGACCTCACCCTGTATGCTCCACAGTTCACCGTCTTTGAAGAACCGTTCGTTATCCGTGACCTCGACCACCTGAACAAGTTCTGGAACACCATTGGTGTTGATTTGAATAACCAGGCAAGTGAGAAAACCGGAATCATCACCGCAGGGTACATGATTCGCGGAGCACGTATGATTACGGCAAACAAAGCTATTGAATCCCCAGAGGATCTGAAGGGATTGAAGTTCAGACTTCCTTCCATGCCTGTCCGCATCAAGGTGTTCGAAGCTATGGGAGCCATTCCAACCGTTGTCGACTTCCCTGAGGTATATATGGCACTGAAGACCGGTACGGTCGATGCACAGGAGAACCCACCTGAGACCATCTATAGCTACAAGTACTACGAGGCACAGGATTACTTGATCCTCTCCCGCCACGTATGGTCAACTGCTCGCTACCAGATTTCCAAGAAGTGGTTCGACAAACTTTCTACAGAAGACCAGGCTTTGATCCTCAAGGCATGGACTGATGCTTCCGAGAAAGTGCGCGCCGAAGTTCCCGATCCAGATGCTGTGTACATTGAGAAACTCAAGGAAGCTGGCATGAAGGTTGTTGAGCCCAACATGGAAGAGTTCCGCAAACTTTCAGACCCTGTCATGGCTGAATTCGATGACTCAATGTGGCTGGCCGGACTCCGTCAGGAGATCATGGCACTGTAAGCTGCCTACGTTTATGAAGACTAATTGGCATATGCACGGTTGTGCATATGCCTCACTTATGAGGACACCATGGTAAAAAAACTTGAAAAATTTCTCGATATGCTTGGAGCCATCCTGATAGCAACACTCTTTGTTACCATCATCATCCAGGTGGCTGCACGAGTAATATTCTCTACACCGTCCACATGGACAGTAGAAGTCGGTCGTGCTCTCTTTCTCTCAATAGTATTCCTCTTGACCCCAGTTGTCTTACTCAACGGAAGCCTGATGATGATCAACTCCCTGCACGACATGACCAAAGGCAAAGGACGATTTGTCCTGGACCTCATCAATGATCTCTTTGTCGATTTCATCCTTGTAACCCTTGCACTCGGAAGCTATGAACGAACTGTTGAGACCTGGGCCATAGAGATCCCTACCGTTGAATGGATGAAATCAGGATACCTCTATCTGGTAATGCTTATCGGAACAATATTGATGCTGGGATTCTCGCTCTATAACACTGCATCACGAATCAGGAAAGGACTGTAACCATGTTGTATGCTATTCTCACTCTCGGCTTAATCATACTCTTGGCAATGGGAATCCCTGTAGGGTTCTCTTTGTTGCTCACCGGTGCTATTGGCTATATGGTCAATATCGGCGATATCGGTGCCTGGATGGAAATGACCATCCTTCCCATGAAAATGTCGTATAGTCTGCAGAACTTCCTACTGCTCTCGATTCCCCTCTTCATACTTGCAGCAAAGGTCATGAATGGCTCGAGCATTACAAAAAAGCTCTTTGGTTTTGCAAATGTCTGTGTAGGCTGGTTGCCCGGTGGACTTGGACATGCAAATATCTTTGCAAGTTTGTTGTTCGCTGGAATGTCTGGCACTGCTACTTCTGATGCGGCTGGACTTGGCCAGATTGAAATTGAGGCAATGAAACAGAACGGATATGATGCTGACTTCAGTGCAGCTGTCACTGCTGCTTCAACTACGATAGGACCGATTTTCCCGCCCAGCGTCCCCATGGTCATGTACTCCACGATCAGCGGGGTCTCTGTTGGAAAGTTGTTCCTTGGAGGCATCATTCCAGGTATTCTCCTGACAATTATCCTCATGGTAATGGTGTACTTCTATGCAAGGAAGAGAAACTACCCACGAGAGACCTTCCCCACCTGGGCACGTTTCTGGGATAGCTTCAAGTCAGCTATTTTCCCCATCCTTACCCCGATCATCCTGCTCTCAGGTATTTGGAGTGGTATGTTCACCGCGACCGAAGCAGCTGCAATTGCTGCGCTCTATGCTTTGCTGGTCAGTGTCTTCATCTTCAAGGAGATGACATGGAAGCTGCTCCTGCAGATTCTGAAGGAGACTGCACGCGATACCGCCTCCATCGGCGTGGTCGTAGCTGCAGCCGCATTCTATGGTTGGGTACTTGCCCGTTCGGGTCTAACGGTTGCTTTCGCTGATTGGATTCTTGGGCTGACTTCCAACCGCATCCTGTTTATGCTGTTGGTAAACCTGTTCTTCCTGGTCATCGGTTGTTTCCTTGAGTCGATTGCAGCCATTACCATTTTTGGTCCTGTCATGCTCGCCCCGGCAATGCAGCTTGGTATTGACCCTCTCTTCTTCGGTGTTATCATGGTATTCAACCTCATGATCGGGCTGGTTACTCCTCCGTTTGGGATTGTACTGTTCATTACCGCAGACCAGGCGAAAATCAGTTTCCACAAGATGGTAAAGGCTACGATTCCCTTCCTGATACCTCTTTTGGTGATGTTGCTCTTGATGTCAATAATTCCTGGAATTGTAACAGGACTGCCAAACCTGCTTATGTGATACAATATTGCTACTGTTAGATACCAATACCCTGAGAAAAGGATGTTTGCATGAACAATACGTTGATAATTCCAAGAAACCTTGAGCGAAAACCCTATGAACTCAATCGGTTCTATGTGCAACGAATTCTGGAATACAACATTGTCACGCTGAACCTTCTCCCAGGGCAATTGGTTAGTGCGAATGAATTGGCAAAGGAACTGAATACCAGTAGGACTCCTGTGCATGATGCATTCATTGAATTGTCGAAAAAATCTCTTATGTCCATCATTCCACAGGTAGGTACCAAGATATCCTTGATCAATGTTGAGAAGGTTAAGGCTGTGAGCTTCCTCCGCTTTTCAGCTGAGATCAAGATGTTGGAGAGAGCCTGCGGAAGTATTACAGAACAAGAACTCAGCGCGCTGCATAGATGTATTGAGATGCAGGAGTCTTCTGCAAGAGAGAAAGACTACCTACAATTCCTTGAAGACGATAATGCCTTTCATTCGCTCTTATTTGAAGGAGCAGGTCTCACAGAAGTCGGATTGCTCATTGACCCCTACATGCCAATTTTCAATAGAGTACGTATGCTGATCTACAAGAACCTTGATATTCCGAGGATCATACAAGAACATACTGATCTTCTTGCATTCTTGAGAGACCAGAACCTCGTTGAAGCAACAAAGGTTCTCAGCAAGCATCTTGCGTATGATGTCAGCAGGGATTTGGAACTGCTCAAGGAAAAATTTCCCGAGTATTTCTTAGCCAACGGGCAACAACTCTATTGAAATATTGATATGTAGGTAACGCTTTCAATGCAAGGATACCTGTATGGTCCATGCATTCATAAGGATGTACGTACATGAAATATTCACATAGCTCTCCCTTTTCCTATGGTCTTAACCATCTGGTAATAGACTCATTGAATCCTGAACTGATGGGCCTGAACTTCTCTATTGCAAAGGTCAATGCAGACCATGCCCTCGTATTGGATTCCCACCAAGAGATGCTGGTGGTCCTCCTCTCTGGTTCTGTTACCTATGCTTGGGATGGATATAAAATATCAGTTAAGCGATCAAATCCTTTTCATGAATCACCAACGGCACTACACCTAAACAGTAAGAGTGTCTGTACAGTAGAGGGAGGAGAGGAAGACGCTGAATTGATCGTGGTCTCAACAGAGAATGCAGCATACTTCGATTCAAAATTCTATCACTCAGAAGACCTCGCTTCAGTGGAATTGGTGGGGGAAGAAGTTCTTGATGGCAAGACAAAACGGATCAAGCGGGTGTTCTTTGACCGAACCACTTGCCAAGAGACAAACCTTTTCTGCGGTGAACTGGTGAACTACCCAGGATGCTGGGCTTGCTTCCCTCCACATCTCCATACTGAACCAGAAATATATTACTACCGCTTCCTTCCTGAGTCAGGGTATGGGTTTTCCGAACAAGGTGATGAGGTATTCAAGGTTAAGCACAATGATCTGGTAGGCATCGAAGATGGGAAGACACATTCTCAGGTCACCGCTCCTGGATATGCTGGATTTATTTTCTGGGCACAGAAGCTCCAGAATAATGGGAAAAATATTGATTACCGTCTGGTGGAGGAGCATGCATGGCTGGATGATCCCGCTGCAACATTCTTCCCGGAGAAACCCAGTATCTGATTCACACCGCAACCCTGAAGGAGTACTACGATGCAAACCAAAAAGATTCTCTGCCCTTCCCTACTCAATCTCCCGATCATGCATATTGCAGAGGAAGTGAAAAAACTTGATGCAACTGATATGGATATCTTCCATGTCGACATCATGGATGGGACGTTTGTCCCCAACTTCGGCATGTCGGTAAGAGAGCTGCAGATGGTACGGGAAATTACCGATGCAGGACACAAGAAACTCATCGACTGCCATATGATGGTGATGAACCCGCACCGATACATCCAGATGATTGCTGAGGCTGGTGCTGATATCATTTACATCCACCCTGAGAGTGAATTGATTCCATCAGCCACCTTGGAACTTATTCAAAGACAGGGCAAGAAAACCGGTTTGATTCTCAACCCCTCAACAAGCTTGGAGATGGTGAAGGACATGCTTCCCATCACTGACTATGTGATGATCATGGCGGTAAACCCAGGGTTTGCCGGCCGCTCGTTCATGCCCTATACCCGCCAGAAGTTTATCGACCTCCACACCTACCGCATGGAACACAATCTATCCTACCATCTCATCTTGGACGGGGGTGCAACCAAGGAGGTTATCTCTGACCTCTACCACAATTGCGGGGTAGAAGGCTTTGTCCTGGGAAAACAGGAACTTTTCTTCCAGGAAGATGACTATTCGACGTGTATCGATAGGATTCGTATGTATTGATGCAAACCAAAGGCTGAAAGTACTTACTCCAAAAAAAAGCTTTATTCCATGAGCAAAGACACGCATTCCCTTTTTTACTACTATCAGAACATTCTCAGCGAACCAACGCCACACTTCCTTGATTGCAGTATCAGGAATGACTGGCCTGATGGACGTGAATACCACAGGTCTCGAACTCTTGTATAGCCTTCTCTGTTGTAAGCTCATCGGTGATGATTTCCGAGATGTGGTCTACCGTGCAACTGACAAAGCTGCTAACCTTTCCAATCTTTGTGTGGTCAGCAAGGACATACCGAGCACCCTCGGTGTTCTCTAGCATTACCCTGTTTATATTCACCTCGTTGGCATTCTGGGTGGTCATACCGGTCTCACATGAGATACCACTACAACCAATGAAGCACTTTGTTGCACGCATACTCTGTATATTCCTCATGGCAAAATCACCCACGAGTGCAGCTTTTGGATGGCGAAGCTCCCCACCTGTAAGATATACACTCAGACCACTGGAGAACTCTGTATTGATTGCATTGGCATTGTTGGTGATGACAATGACATTTTTCTTATGGATATAGGAGAGCATCCTAATTGCAGTGGAGCTGGTGTTGATAAAGAGAATATCATTGTGTTCCACCAATGAGGCAGCATACTTGGCAATGCAATCTTTGCACTGGTCAAGGATTTGTGGGTCTTGTGTGTTCTTCAGTACACGATAACCACCATAGTGCCGCTTGATCAGAGACTGTTTTTCCAAGTGGACAAAATCACGACGGATCGTAATCTCTGATACCTGGAATTTTTCTGCCAATGCATCAAGCTCAACCTGCGCATTCTCTGCCAATATTTGGTAGAGTTCATCGCGTCTCTTTTCCACCACACTCTTTTCACGTTTCATTCCGTTCTCCACTTTTTATATGCTGTCAGTACTATAGCATAGTATCAACACTCTAGCTAGTACTATTTGATAATTCTATGATTAATTTATCATAAAATATGCCATCTATTCATAATTTATCAATTTTATTATTTTTTTTCTGATAATTATCAAATATTAATGTTGCAAATATGAAAAATCGGATATACACTATGGAAAAATCATTAGGAGTTACTACAATGAAAAAATTTGCACTTGCTACCATGATGCTGCTTCTGGCATCCACGCTCATCTTTGCTCAAGGATCTCCCGAATCAGGAGCTCCAAAAGCATACCCCAGCTCAGACATCCAGTTTGTTGTCCCCTTTCCAGTTGGAGGCTCAACAGGAACCATCGCCCAATCACTGGTGAAATACCTTGATGCTGCTTACACAGAGCAGAACGTCGTACTCAGTAGCATCACCGGAAGCGGTGGAGCAGTAGGAGCAAGAGAAATCCTTCAGGCAAAGCCTGATGGGTACTCATTCCTCGTCGCAGTGCCTGGATTCTCCGTACAGAATGTACTAACCGGTCTGGACTTCAGCTTCCGTGACTTTGAGAATGTCGCATCCTTCGCAAGCAGCGAGCAGGTACTCGTGGTTCGCAAGGACTCTAAATACCAGAGCTTCCAGGACCTTATTGACGATGCAAAGGCAAATCCAAACACCGTTAAGTTCGGGGCTCCCATGGGAACCAGCCTCTTCATGGGTGTTCTGGCTATGCAGAACGAACTGAACGTCCAGTTCAAGCTAGTTGACATTGGTGGTGTGTCAGTTAAGGCCCCTGAATTGCTCAGCGGTCGTGTTGACGCCTACCTTGATTCATCCGCAAAAACCATTCCCTACATCAATTCCAACGACTTCAGGGCAATTGGTGTATGGAGTGACGAACGCAGCAAGTTCCTCCCTGAGGTGCCTACCCTTAAGGAGTTCGGATTTAACGCAATGCTTGAGGAGTTGATTGGAATCTGGGCTCCAAAGGGAACCCCGCAGGAAGCATTGGACTCCATCGAGGCAACCATCAAGCAGATTTGTGAGGACCCAGCCTTCCAGGCAGAGTTCGATAAGATCACGACAAAAGTTACCTTCAAGGATGGAGATGCCTACAAGCAGTTCCTTGAGGAGTATGAGCAGACTGTACGTGATGCAGCCGCATTCCTGTAATTTGTAATGAATTGCAATCCATCCGGCCGTAAATCGGTTGGATGGGTTACAAAGGAGCATACCCCATGGAACTGATATTCCTTGCCATTTTAGCTATTTTCAGTATCGTCTTCTTCCAAGAGACCACCACCTACAAGGTTGCATCCTTCGATACCTCTGGAGGCCCGGCAATCTTTCCCCAGTACATATTGATCCTACTGCTTATCTCCATCGCAGTCCTTATGATCCAGAAGATTGTGAAAAAGGATCTCAAGGGATTTGTCTTCCTTGAGTTGTTCAAGGGTGACCGTGGTATCGGTCTACTGGCCCTTGTCGCGTATCTCTCTTTATTAAAGATATTGGGCTTTACCCTCTCAACTGTCTTGTTTCTGACATTCCTGGTCAATTACCTCTACCGGACCAACCATGAAAAATCATTGGGGAACGCAAAACATATCGCCCTTCGTACAGGATTCTCCATCTTCTTCGCCATCCTGATCCAATACATCTTCGCGAACCTCATGCATGTCATGCTACCAAAGGGCATCATCTTCTAAGGAGAGATCTACACTATGCTTACCGTATTCAGTATTTCCAACATTCTCTTGATGTCCGTGGGTGTATTCTATGGACTGGTATTCGGTTCAATACCTGGGCTTTCCTCGAGCGTAGCGGTGGCCCTCATCATCCCCCTGACCTTCGGGCTTGAGTCTGCAACCGCGATCAACCTCCTCATTGCCGTCTATGTCGGTGGTGTTTCAGGTGGATTGATATCAGCAATCCTGCTGAGAATTCCAGGAACCCCCTCATCGATTATTACCGTCATCGACGGTTACCCCCTTGCCCAGCAAGGCCATGCAGGGAAGGCACTGGGAGTAGCCATCTTTGCCTCATTCGTGGGTGGAAGTTTCAGTGCATTGGTATTGCTCTTCCTCTCCCCGCTCCTGGCCAAGGTGACGATTGGATTCAGCCCCTTCGACTACTTCGGCGTCACGGTCTTCTCCCTCAGCCTGGTAAGCATGCTCATTGAAGGAAACCCCATCAAGGGCATCATCACCACGCTGCTCGGCATTACATTCTCCTTTTTCGGAACCAGTCCGATTGACGGGAAGGCCCGGTTCACCTTCGGAAACCATAACCTCGACAATGGGTTCAATGTTATTACCGTTATCATCGGTGTATTTGCAATCTCTGAGATGATCAACCAGATCGGCAAAAAGCAGGGAGAGACAAAGATACAGTTCACCAAGGGTAATCAATTCTTCCCAACACTCAGAGAGATCAAGCAATTCTCCGGAAACATGCTTCGATCCAGTGCCATCGGTACGATGATCGGAATCCTCCCCGGGCTGAGCGGTCCGGAGGCAGCCCTCATATCCTACTCTCAGGCAAAACGTGTATCCAAGCACCCTGAGCAGTTCGGCAAGGGAAGCCTCGAGGGTTTGGTTGCCTCCGAGTCCTCGAACAACGCTGTCTCTGGTGGTGCCTTGATACCGATGCTCTCGCTGGGTGTACCCGGAAATGCAGTGGCAGCCATCATCATGGGTGGGTTCACCCTCCACGGTGTGGAGGCAGGCCCCCTGCTCTTCTCCAGTGAACCTGTATTGGTACAGAACATCATCATCGGCCTGTTTATCGCGAATGTCTTGATGCTGTTCATTGAATCGGTCGCTATCAAGGGATTTGTGAAGATCCTGGCTATACCAAAGCACCTGCTCTACCCAATCATCCTGGTCTTCTGTGTCGTTGGGGTAAGCAGTGTAAATAACCGTTCCTTCGATACCTGGTCAATGCTCTTCTTCGGCATTCTTGCCCTGATTTTGGAGAAGAACAAATACCCCTTGGGACCACTGATCCTTGGATTCATCCTAGGTTCCATCATAGAGCTGAACTATCGACGTTCAATCATGGCATTCGGGTCGTTCTCAAATACCCTGACCGACAGCTTCCGCTCCGGTACCGTCTTCCTCATTCTCGCGGTTGCGGTTCCTGCATTCAATATGTACATGAACCACCGTGCGAAAAAACGCCATATAAACAAGAAGATGGACATGCCATCAATCGACAACGAATAACAGAGGAGTTCTGCAATGAATACTATCCTTGTCCTGATGGACAGCCTGAACAAACAGTACCTGGAGGCATACAACCCAGAGACTCCGGTAAAAACACCGAATATCAAGGCATTTGCTGAAGATTCCTGCACATTCGAGAACCACTTTCTCTCCTCAGCTCCCTGTATGCCTGCCCGCCGCGACTTTCTAACCGGTCGCTACAGCTTCCTTGAGCGTTGCTGGGGACCGATAGAAGCCTACGACAAGACCATGACCCAGGCGTTCCGAAAGCGGGGTGTGTTCTCACACATTGTAACCGACCACTGCCACTATATGGACCGCGGTGGGGAGAACTACCTCCAGGAGTACTCCACCTGGGACTACGTCCGCGGACAGGAGTATGACCCCTGGGTCTCAAGGGTGACTCCAATGCCGGCTTTCGAGCACTATGGACATGTATTCCCTCAGTATGAGCTGAACCATACCGCCTATGTTGAAGACGAGGAAGACTATCCAACCCCAAGAACATTCAAAGCTGCATGCGAGTGGCTTGAGGAGAACAAGGATGAGGACAACTACTTCCTTCAAGTGGAGGTGTTTGACCCGCACGAACCGTTCGATACCCCAAAGAAGTACAAGGACATGTATCCGGACGACTATGCTGGCCCACGGTTCAACTGCTCATCCTATGAGGCAGTGACAGAACCACCTGAAGCCATCGAGCACCTGAGAAACCGTTATGCAGCCTGTATGACGATGACAGATGCGTGGTTCGGCAAACTCATCAGCAAACTGAAGGAGTTGAATCTCTACGAGGATACCCTGATCATCCTCACCACTGATCATGGGCACCTTCTGGGTGAACATGGATTCACTGGAAAGAACTTCACCCACGGCTACAACCAACTCTCCAATATCCCCATGATGATCCGCTACCCAGGTGGATTGAGGAAGGGAGAGCGTGTAAAAGACATAACCCAGATGATAGACCTTCCGGTAACCTTGCTTGATTACCTGGACTGTGAGGTCCCCGATACCATGCTCGGAACGTCCATCCTTCCGCTGTTCACTGAGAAGAAATCGGTCACGAAGAAGACCGCACTGTTTGGGTGGTTCGGTGGTCCTGTGAACATCTGTGACGGCAAGTACACCTACTTCCGTGCTGCAGTGAACGAGGACAATACCCCGCTCTACAACTACTGCTCGACCCCTACGACGCTACTGAAATTCATGGCGCAGGAGAATCGCGATTCAATAGAGATGGGGCGTTATCTCTCTTACACAGACTTTCCCGTCTACAAGATCCCTGCCCCGTTCCCGATCGGGCACTTCAAGTCAAGCAAGTATGTGAGGGAGTCGCTGCTGTTTGATTATGTGAACGATCCCGACCAGGTCAATCCCATCGATGACCCGGAACTGGAACAGAAAATGATCGGCAAACTGTTGGATCTCATGCAGTGGGCAGGCGCCCCTGACGAACAATATACACGATTGGGCTTGCAGAAGCCTGGTAGAGGAAGGTAAGCACGTGATTATCGTACTGGATATCGGAACCTCAAATGTACGTGCTGTCTTGGTTGATGAGCGAGGCGCTCTCCCCTTGGTGAGAACCAAGAGCTATGCGCTCTCCTATCCCTCCACCTATGCGGTGGAGATGGATATTGCAATCTTCGAGGAGGCGGTTTGGGAGGTATTGGGCAATGTCGTTGCCTATGCCCGCGAGCACACCATCGAGATTGAAGCCATCAGCATCACCAGCCAGAGATCCTCCATCATTGCTGTGGACAAGGGGGGTAATTCCCTCTCCGCTGCACTGATGTGGCAAGATACCCGATCCCAGTACTTGTGCGACAGGCAGAATGACCAGCTGGAGAAGATATACTCCATTACGGGAATGCGGCCCTCTCCGGTGTTCTCTGCACCAAAGATGCAGTTTCTGAAGGAGAGTAATCGAGAGGTGTACCTTGAGAGCTACAAACTCATCGGGTTCTGTGAATACACCTTGCACATGCTCACCAAGGTATTTGCCACCGACTACTCCATTGCAAGCAGGACATGCCTCTTCGATATCAACAAGCGTAGTTGGTCACCATACCTCCTCGATCTTTTCGGCATCGATGAGGAAAAGCTCTGCCCCTTGGTTGAGGTAGGCTCCATCGTCGGCCCCACTTGCGCTTCAGTCACCGAGAGACTGAGCCTTGCCTCAGCGGTACCGGTGATCAGCGCAGGAGGAGATCAGCAGTGTGCTGCCCTGGGATTGGGCTGTCTCTCTCCCGGAGACTACATGCTCAACGAAGGCACAGGGATGTATGCGATCGGGATTGCTGATGCACCCATCTTTGATGAGTCGATGAGTACCAACTGCAATCTCTCTGCCATCCCCGGCAAGTACATCATTGAGGGAGCGGTATTGAGCGCAGGAAAGACAATGGACTGGCTCAATGACCTGCTGTTCGCTTCCCCTGAGGAGAAACACCCCTACCAGCGGTTCACAGAGGCAAGCAGAAAAGGTGAACCGGGCTCACATGGCCTCAGGTTCTCCGTCCAGCTTGCTGGAAAGGGAACACCCATTTGGGATCCCTTCACCAGGGGAGCCTTGCTCAACCTCTCCCTCGTTCACACGAAGGACGATATTGCCAGGGCACTCTTTGAAGGGCTTGCCGTTGCCGCAAAGGAGTGCCTGGACCGAGTAGCCCAGGTAAACGGAGTTCCCTCCGATCGGGTGAAGATATCAGGTGGTCTTACCAATGACTCCTTCTTCAACCAGATACAGGCAGATTTTTTCCAAAAGCCGGTGGAACGTTATCTGCTCGGACAGGCAACCACCTTGGGAGCCTGGATAAGCGCGATGACAACCTTGGGCTTGGCAGAGAGCCAGGAAGCGTGTTTCCGCATACTGGATTCAAATCTGAAGAAGGAGACATACAATCCTTCTTCACGTAACAAAGAATGCTATCAGCAAATAGAGAAAGAACTTTTGCTGCATGAAAATACACATAAGAGGAGATAGATATAATGAGTACTGTTGATGAAATTACGAGAGAATCATGGATCTTGAACACATTCCCGGAATGGGGAACGTGGTTGAATGAAGAAATTGATGAGGAAGTGGTCGAACCGGGGAATGTTGCCATGTGGTGGCTGGGCTGTACCGGTCTCTGGGTAAAGACCCCTCAGAATTGCAATATCAGTATTGACCTATGGGCAGGGAAGGGAAAGCAGACAAAGAAGGTAAAGGACATGGTTGCAGGTCACCAGATGGCAAACATGTGTGGATGCAGAAAGCTCCAACCCAACCTTCGCGCTTCAGTCTTCGTCATTGACCCGTTCGCGGTGAAGCATGTTGATGCGGTCCTAGCGACACACTACCACCAGGATCATATGGACCCGAACTATGCTGCACATGTACTACGTAACATCGAGGAGAAGATCCCGTTCATCGGCCCGAAGAAGTCCGTGGAAACCTGGATCAAATGGGGTGTACCTGCAGATCGCTGTATCACGGTTAAACCCGGGGACACAATCAAGATCAAGGATCTTGAGATTGTCGCGCTTGAGTCCTTCGACAGAACCTGCTTGGTAACCACTGACGGCAACCAGGATATCAGGGGGGTATGCCCCACTGATATGGATGACAAAGCAGTGAACTACCTCATCAAGACCCCCGGTGGCAATATTTACCACAGTGGGGACAGTCACTACTCCATTTACTTCGCAAAGCACGGGAAGGACCACCATGTTGATGTTGCACTAGGATCATTCGGTGAGAATCCGATCGGCGTTGCCGACAAAATGACCTCTATCGATATCCTGAGGATGGCCGAGGCACTGAGGTGCAAGGTGGTGATCCCCGTGCACTATGATGTGTGGACGAACTTCATGGCAGACCCTGCTGAGATCAAGCACCTCTATGACTACCGGAAAGATCGTCTGGAGTACCAGTTCCATCCGTTCCTCTGGGAAGTTGGAGGCAAGTTTGTCTACCCAAGGGACAAGGACAAGAAGGCGTATCATCACGACCGTGGGTTCTCTGATTGCTTCAGCCATGAACCGAATACGCCGTTCACCTCGATTCTATAACACGCTATGCAAGTCCTCTCCTTCTGGAGAGGACTGCTGAAGGATTTTGTATGAAACTCACGCTTGAACACTCCCATCCACTGGAGAAATGCTATGCTCTGACCTCCTTGCAATACCAAGGGAGAGAACATCTGGTGGTTGCCGCGGAGAAACAGAACCAATGCCTGCTCTTCGACACGAAGGGAAACCTTATCTCCACCATCTGGGAAGGGCCAGGAGGTACAATGTCGCTCGTTCCCGTACCAGGGAAGGATGGTTGGTTCCTGGCAACCCAAGAGATGTACTCACCCAATGATTCCAAGCAGGCGAAGATTGTCTTGGTCCGTCCCGGAGAAACAGGCAATTGGATAATCACCACGATTGCCGAGATTCCCTTTGCCCACCGATTCGATATTCTCAGGACCAGCCATGGTGATTATCTCGTTGTATGCACAATCAAGTCCGGTCATGACCATAAGGATGACTGGTCCCACCCGGGAAAGGTGCTTTCTTACAAGCTTCCTGAGGATTGGACTTGGGTGGATGAGAAACATCCCATTGATTTTACGGTTATCGCGGATGGGTTGTCCCGCAACCATGGCTACTGGAAGGGAGGAACGGAAGGAGAGGAGTACTGTGTCGTGGGAAGCGACAACGGAGTATTCAAGGTAGTACCTCCCCACTCTCCCCGTGGATCATGGACTGTCACACAGTTGCTTGATGAACCTACCAGTGATATTACCTTCGTAGACTTTGACGGTGATGGAGAGGATGAGATGATTACCCTCTCCCCATTCCACGGCGATACGATCAAGATCTATTCATCCAAGGAGGGAGAGTACCGTCTATGCTATACCTATCCCCATGCTGTGCCCTTCGTGCATTCCCTCTGGGCTGGTCTTCTGGACGGGAATCCCTATGCCATCATCGGCCACCGCCAGGGGGACCGAGATATGCTGGCCTTCAGCTATAATGGAGGCTACCAGGTGGAAACACTCCTTACTGATGTTGGTTCAACAAACATACTCCAGTATGACCGTGAGGGAAAACATTACCTGCTCTCAGCAAATCGCGAGGTAAACACCATCGCGTTCTACCAGATCGAGGTACAACATGAAAGCGTATAGTCTTGGGCTCTACGAGAAGGCAATGCCACCCACCCTCTCTTGGCGAGAGAAACTGGAAATTGCAAAGTCCTCCGGATACGACTTCATTGAGATCAGCATTGATGAGAGCGATGAGAAGCTCAGCCGCCTGGATATGGATGCCTCAGAGAGGCTTGCATTGGTTCAGCTGATGTTTGAGACAGGTATCCCCATACGATCGCTCTGTCTTAGTGGACACCGGAAGTACCCCATCGGCAGCAAGGACCAGGAAACATCTTCCAAGGGGATGGAGATCATGCAGAAGACCATCCAGTTCGCTGACGATCTGGGAGTCAGGATCGTCATGCTCGCTGGATACGATGTCTATTATGAGGAGAGCGACAAGGAAACGAGAAAACTCTTCCTCGCAAACCTCAAGAAGTCAGTCGAACTGGCCGCAAGAAGCGGTATCCTGCTTGCCTTTGAGACCATGGAGACTGAATTCATGAATACTGTGGAGAAGGCAAAGGAGATAGTTTCCTTCATTAACTCACCCTACCTGCAGATATACCCAGATATCGGGAATATCACCAACGCAGCTATCGCTGGGGGGAAGGATGTACTGCTTGACCTGAACAGCGGACTTGGATCCTTGGTTGCGATGCACCTGAAGGAGTCAAAGACCGGACAATTCCGTGACATGATGTACGGAGAAGGTCATGTGAATTTCTCCGAAGCGATCAAGACCGCCTGGGAGCTGGGTATCAGGAGATTTGTAACGGAATTTTGGTACCAGGATACCGAGGAGTGGAGAGATGAGATTCTCTTTGCCCGAATCTTCATATCAAGATTATTGAACAAGGAGCAGAAGATCCATGCTTGAGTCACTGAAACATGATGTATTGGAAGCAAACAAGAGTCTCCCTAGACACGGTTTGGTTACCCTGACCTGGGGAAATGTAAGCGCAATCGACGAGAGCAGGACCTACGTGGTCATAAAGCCCTCTGGGGTTGCCTATGATGATCTTACGATCGATTCCCTCGTTGTGCTGAGTTTGGATGGTACTGTCGTAGAAGGAAATCTCTCTCCCTCCTCAGACACTCCCACCCATCTGGAACTCTATCGTGCATTCCCAGAGATAGGGGGAATTGTGCATACCCATTCGGCTTGGGCAACTAGTTGGGCTCAGGCAGGAAGGGCGATACCCTGCTACGGAACCACCCACGCAGATTACTTCTATGGGGATGTTCCCTGTACCCGCCCACTCAACAAGGAGGAGATCAGGGACTCGTATGAGATAAACACCGGGAAGGTAATCATTGAGACCCTGCAAGGGCATGACGTGATGGCTGCTCCTGGAATCCTTGTCAGTCAGCATGGTCCTTTCTCCTGGGGTAAGAATGCAATGAAGGCTGTTGAGTCTGCGGTCGTTCTGGAAGAGGTGGCAAAGATGGCATCAAGATGTGAGTCCATCAATCCGAAGGTACAGCCGGTTCCCGATTCGCTGCTTGATAAGCACTATTTCAGGAAACACGGAGCAAACGCCTACTACGGACAAAAATGAAGCATGACCTACACTAGGCCTTGGGAATGAGTATTTCCAAGGCCTAGTGATATAAGCATGAGTATCTACCTATGGGGGCAAGAGACGTACCAAGAGTGCAACTTGCCTAAAATATGGGTTCTTGTTGTCCATCCTGGGCCTCCTTGGGGACTGTGATTAAAAACTCTGCATCAAGCTTACCTCCCGGCACAATCTGACGCTTGCCTACACCCAGTTCTATCTTGGATACATCGATATGTTGATACCAAGCATGCCCTGCACTCCTTGCAAGCCAGAGAAACATCCTCTTTGCCTTGATACTGGTGGAAGATTCCAGCAATTCCTGCAACAGCGTCGGTCGGAGATTTGCTGCTCCTTCCATCATCAAACTCGCTTGCAGGATTTCCTCTTGTGTATCGATTGTACTGGTGAGCTCAATGAATGCCCGTTCAGGAGAGGAGTAGCGTATAGGCCAATCCCAAGTGCCGAAAGGTACTTCAGTCATTCCGACTTTAACGTCTGGGAACGGCCCTGCCTTCATTATGAAAAATCCGGGATTGGTCCCTACTTTTTCCACCCACGCAGGAAGTTTCTGGGGACTAAATAGTCTGATACTCGGTGACTTTCCAAGCGTTAGAAAGTGGGCGTACCCGTAATAAGTCAAGGCAGTCATATGTCCGACATGGACATCGTAACCGAGTGGAGTGAGTGAATATACCACATTCTGCCATTTCAATGGAGGTCCTGGCTTTCTATAGATACCGTGCACCACGGCTTCAAGCTTGCCGGAGCGAAGGTAGTAGTCCACGGTAGTGTTTTCGATTCCACGACCTTGTAGCCACGCTCTATTAACGAGCAATCCTTCGGGTAACGCAAAATCAAGGGTAGCCATAGTGCCTCCGGTTTATAAAATACAATATTTACATATTCATACTCTGTAATTTACCGTAGGATTAAACTCAAGTCAAGTTTATAATATTGTATATTTACATACCTATTATATGACTTCTGAACAATCCATAAACCAGAAGTGTGCACATGTACTTGATCATAAGCGTCATGATGATGCTTTGTTTGAAACAGACTAGGTCAATGCGGCCTTCTGCATTCCCCCATAAATAGAACTTGCAAGCTCCTTTCGGGAGCATAGCTGAATAATCCTATGAAATACCCAGAAAGCTGGAATTGCTCTCTAAAAATATAAAAGTATAGGATTATACCCATAATAACTGGTAGTTATTCCAGAGTTTTTAGGGTTATACCCATAAAAACTTTCTTTACTTATCTAGTTTTACTGGGTATAATCTTTATAAGAGGTGTTCATTCATGCTCAATCGACCGTTGTATTATGAGAAGATCAGACCATTTATAAACAAACCCTTTATTAAAGTAATCACAGGGATTCGTCGATGTGGAAAATCGACCATGATGATGCTCATACAACAACTCCTAACCGAAGAGGGAGTAGAGAGCAAGCAAATTATCTCAATCAACTTTGAGAGTATGAAGTACTACCACTTACGCACTTCACTTGCTTTATACAACTATGTGTCAGAACTTCTCAAAACAATGAAGAGCCCTGCATATGTGTTCTTCGACGAAATACAGATAGTGGAGGATTGGGAAGAAGCAGTAAACTCACTATTCCTCGATTTCCAAATTGACATGTATATCACAGGGTCAAACTCACAGCTTCTTTCATCAGAGCTCTCCACCCTGCTTACTGGCCGCTTCATTCATATAGAGATGCAGGTATTGTCCTTTAGCGAGATGCTGGAATTCAGATCAAGCAAGACGGATACACAAGAAAATCTGCTTTGGCTCTATATCAGACAAGGAGGTTTTCCTGCTGTTCATCTGACCTCCGATTACGATGAAAAAGCTACATATATGATCATCAACGATATCTTCGATTCCATCGTCCTTCGTGATGTGGTCCAGCGATATAAAATACGGGATGTCGAGCTTTTACGGAGAATTCTGAACTTCATCGCTGACTCAGTCGGGAATACCATTTCTGCAAAACGCATTGCCGATTATTTCAAGAGCCAAGCAAGAAAGGTTGACATCAATACCGTCTACACGTACCTCGATGCATTGGTTAGCTCTTTCCTGATCACGAGAGTCCAACGATATGATATCCAAGGTAGAGAACTACTGAAAACACAAGAAAAGTACTACCTTGCCGATACCGGTCTTCAACATGCCGTCTTTGGATATAGGGATAGGCATATATCTGGTATACTGGAGAATATTGTGTATAACGAGTTGGTCAGACGGGGATACACGGTATACATAGGAAAGCTGGATACCCGGGAAGTCGACTTCATTGCAGAACAACCTCCAAAGAAACTGTATGTGCAAGTTGCCTTCAAATTAGAAAGTGAAGAAACTATACAAAGAGAATTTGCACCGCTACTCTCCATCCGTGATTCTTATCCGAAATTCGTGGTAACAATGGATCCTCACTTCCAAGACACCATTGAAGGAGTACGACATATAGGGTTATATCAGTTTCTCACTGATGAACATCTGTTTTAATGCAAGGCAAGTATGGAGCTATTCCTTATCTAACGATGCAGAATTACTTTGCTGATACTGCCCATGAGAAGGAGAGGAGATGGCCTCAAGAGAGATAGCGAAGACGAGAGAAGCGCAACCTTACAAAAAATGCTTAGACACCCTACTCCAGCCTCAATGCAGCCTTTTTCATTCCCTCAAAGATGGAACTTGAAAGTTCCTTTGGAAAGCTTGCAGGAAGCTGTCCAGAGGTCCTATCGATTACTCCAGGCAACTGCTCAAGCACTTCATTGATTATCTCTGTCATACTACTGGCAGCACCACATATCCTGACTGTCTCTTCCCAGTGTCGTTTTAGTATTTTGTTCCACTCATAATGCCCATCTACAGTCATTGCCATCTTGAGATTCTCTGGGGTAATCATTTGAGTTCCATGACCCATTTCCGGATATACAGACATAACGTCATACAATGGTGTTAACGAGTATCGGCCTTGTTTCCCGATAGAGATGCTAAAATTCTTTGCATGCCCGTCCGGGGCTGCAAGCAACCAAAAGAGAAGCTGCGCTTTCAGAAATAGTTTTCTATCTTGCTGTGGATTACTCGATGAAAGCAAGAAATGCATGATCTCAATAATACCAGGCCCTCCTTCATGCTCATATTTCTTCTCAGAGGAGACTCCCAGAGCCTGACATAGGTCTTCCCATTATGAAAGATATTTCATAATGGTAAAAGCCACATAGCTATCTCCCTTGCAGAGATATGTATAGACCAGAGACTGAGGGCGTACTACATCACCATGTCGGACCTGGCGATGAAGCTTGTCGAGGCCAAGAAGGTAGGGAAGCTGAAACGGGTGATGGCAAGCTTGATGCGTCCATCATTGTTGGTGATTGATGAGTTGGGTTATGACCATCTGGATTTGGAAGCCTCGGAACTGATCTTCAAACTTGTGGAATCCCGTTATGAGCAGAAAAGCATCGTGGTGACAAGCAACTTTCCAATCTCTCGGTGGTCGGAGGTGTTTGGTAGTGACGCTCTTACCCAGGTCATTGCAGACAGACTCATTCATCATGCCGAGATTATCAATATCAAAGGTAAAAGTCATCGCCTGAAGAATCATCTCTAGGTGTTTGAAGCCGATGGTTGGGGAAAGTGGAAAAAATTCAATTGGCGATGTAGTGTAAACATTTCTCCTGACTATCGGTGGAAAGTTTTAGCCTGACTCTAACACCTTGGCCTATGAGAACATGCTTCTTTCATGTTCATGTCCTGCAGAGGAAGAGAGTGGTATAGCTTGTCACTGTGGTCAATGTAAAAAAGATTACGACCCTAAGCAGATGATTACACTGGCTTCAACAAAGATTGCATTAAAGTCAAACAACACATACTTCCCGTATTGGACAGTATGGAAGCAATTGCACAATCACTATGCAAGGAATACTTGTACCTGATGCATGCATAGAAAATCACAAGCACCTCTTCTAAGGCATGCAAGAACAGGTCACTTCACCCCGACACATGTATGGCTGCCTCCCCTTTTCGTTTAGCAGGGCCCTAATTAGCCTTAAAAAAGACAAAAGAACATATAGGAGGGGACCCTATAGCCATCGTTTACAATTTGAAATGTCTTGGGATGCACAACATATGATACACCTATCTTCTTTCCAAATTTTGCTTTAAAAGCATCATATGATACAGTTGTATAGTTTTTTGAAGACTTCACTTCTATAGGGTACAGCTTTATTCTTGTATCACCCTCATCTGAAACAAGGAAATCAATCTCAATGTCATTTCTTCGTTTCTCTTGGGAATAGTGCGTATAGAAATAGAGGTCCTTACCCTTTGCGACAAGCGCTTGTGCAATGGCATTTTCATGTATCATCCCCTCATTTATGGACAACTTACCATCCATAATTTGCTTATAGAGATTCATCGATGCAATCTGGTTTTCTGAAAACGCCAAGCTAACCAATAGTCCAGTATCACCCATATAGCATTTAACAGATGACGTATCCTTATGCAATGACATACCTACATTTGGATCTGTGCATTTGTAGCAAATATTACAAATCATTGAGTCACCAAGCCAGAACAGCGGGTCATCATACTGGTCAAATGTCTTATTGCCATCGATTTTGCGCAATACCACTTTCTTATCATGTGTTGAAAGAAATCCAGGCAAGTTTTCAAATAAGCCAGAAACCTTTGATTTATATTTTCTTGCCGCTTTCTTTATATCATCCCGGTAAAGGGATAAGATTTGGCGTTTGGCTTTATCAGCCTTATGAAAATCCTTATTGTTTTCATAATAAGCCACAACACTCTGTGGCATACCTCCCACAAGCAAGTATTCACGAAATAGCCTTGCTGCCTTACGATGGAATTTTTCATCAAGAGGGGTTTTCTTTTCGTAACACTCTTTGATATATCCTAACAAGACAGTTTCCTGTGCTGCCATCAAAAACTCTTCGAAGTCCAATGGATACATTTTCAATTTCTCTTCTTCAGAAGGGATAAGAATATTTTCCACATTTTCCTTGATTGAGATCAAGGATCCTGTTTCCAAATAATCATATCTTCCATCCGCAACCAGATATTTAATTGCTTCTCGCGCCTTTGGGAACTTTTGTATTTCATCGAAGATGATCAAGGTTTTTCTCTTAAAAAGCTGAACATTATATTCGAGGGAGATAATCTGAAAGAACGTATCGAGGTCATTCAGGTTCTCATGGAAGTTATCTTTAATCTTTTTAGATGCAATCGCAAAATCCAATAAAACAAATGAGTCATAATGCTCTTTCCCAAATTTTCTTGCAATTGTAGATTTCCCGGTTCTACGAGCACCTTCAATCAATAGCGCAGTCTTTCCATTCGAAGTATGCTTCCATGCAAGTAATTTATCATATATCTTTCTTTCTAGTTCCATTGCATTCCCCTATATAGATTAATATACCAGAATAATGACAATACGCAAAGTAATTTTTACACTATACCCTTACAATACGCAGAGTATCGACTCACTTCACCCCGACACATGGGTGGCTGCCTCCCCTTTTCGTTTAGCAGGACACTGACAGTTGTGTGGCACCTTAAGAAGCAATACCACTTGATCCAGAGGGAGACTTCCTAGGCTCTTGAATACATGGGAGTTGATAGCTAATAGCTGTCTATATGCAATGTCCACAACCTTTAATTGTCATATTTTCGAAATTATCTATGTACACTTTTATGACATTCGGTGGTATACTGATGGTACCAACACTTGGATTGGGGAGGAAGTAGGAAATGACAATCGATATGGATTCAATCGGAAAAAGACTACAAGAACTACGATTACAATCAGGATTGAAGCAAAAACATATTGCTGATTATCTTGGCGTTGATCAGAGCTTAATTGCAAGATTCGAAAGTGGCGACCGAGGAATGACCACAAGTACACTTGAAAAACTCGCTACATTGTATTGTTGTCCTGTAAGCACAATCCTATCTGGGGATCCGTGTGATTCTTCAATACAATTCTCTTTCAGAGCAAATGATATGAATACAGAAGATTTGGAGGCATTGGCAGCAATCAATGCTGTTGTATTGAACCAAATGGCGATGGATGACATAGACAGGTGAGTACACAGATGGACAAAATGAAACTAAGAACACAGGCAGAACAAATACGAAAGTATGTAGGAGAGGATTCAACATCTCCCATTGACATCTTTTCCCTGGTCAGGGGAATTCCTACAGTGACCTTGGTAGTATATCCTTTTGGTGAACATATCAGCGGGGCCTGTATAAAAAGTCCTAAATCAGCAGTTATTGCCATTAATTCAACACAAACACTCGGAAGACAACGATTCTCGCTTGCTCATGAAATCTATCACTATTTCTTCAACCAAACCAAACATACCACCATTTGCCCCACAGCAATTGACTCTGGAGATATTGAGGAGAGAAATGCTGACAGATTCGCATCCTATCTCCTTGTTCCCCCTGTAGCACTTGCCGAACAGACTGCAGCACTACAGGAAAATGCCAGAGGCACCATTACCGTCAACGATGTGGTCAGACTTGAACAACATTTCCAGGTAAGCAGGAAAGCCATGTTATTTCGCCTGCGTGAAGAAAAACTCCTTTCGCTTGCCCAATCCAGAACAATGGAACAAAACGTCAAACAATCTGCATTGAACCTAGGTTATGAACTAACGCTCTATGAACCAAGGCCTAAAGAAAAGCAAAAGATAACATTGGGATATTACATCGAGAAAGTACAGAAGCTGTATGAAGAAAATAAAATATCAACAGGAAAGTATGAATCCTATCTCCTCGATGCTTTCAGAGAAGACATAGTATTTGGACTTGAAAGCTCTGAGGAAGAATATGTTGACTGATCCCATTTTCTTTGACACGGATTGCTTGTCAGCATTCTTTTGGGTCAGGCAGGAGCACCTTCTCCAAATACTCTACCCAGGAAGGCTGGTGATTCCAGGCGAGACGTATACAGAGTTATCAAAGGTATCTCATCTAAAGGCGCAAGCAGATGGAATGATCAGCAGGGGGTGTTTACAGCTTGAGAATATCTTGGTGGCTTCTCGGGAATTCACTATTTTTTCCCAGTTAACCACTCCTCAAAAAGGACATGTAGCCATAGGTGACGGGGAGGCAGCATGCATTGCCTTGGTCATTACCCACAATGGAACCTTGGCTAGCAACAATATGAGAGACGTTGCCCAATATGTAAGGCAATACAACCTTGCACATATTACCACGGCGAGCATTCTGAAGGATGCACATGGTCAAAATGTAATCACAGAACAACAAGGCAATGATCTTTGGAAATCCATGTTGGGAAAGCGTCGAAAACTTCCCAATACAACCTTCTCAGAGTATTTAGCTTCTCATTTGAAGCCATAATTGAATGGTTCATACATAGTTACTGTTTCATAGTGTCACTTTGTTTTTGGCTTAGTCTAGCAAGCGAATGGAATAGCTCTTGAACGTGAGGCTGATGACAATACGCAGAGTAATTTTCCTATTCTACACTGACAATACACAGAGTAATGAACCACTTCACCCCGATACATGGGCAACGGCCTCCCAGCTCCGTTTGAGCAAGGCACTGACAGTTTTGTGGCGTCGGGCAAGGATCATGGTGTAGATCAGGTCCACCACCAAGAGTTGGGCGAATCGTGAAAGTGTAGCACCCTCCCGAAAGAGCGACTCACTGTTCACGACATTGAGGGTGTAGTCTGCCTGACGGGAGAGTGAGTTCCCCCCGATACGGGTAATGGCAATAACGAGTGCCCCATTCTTCTTTGCCTCCCTGGCTACCTTGAGCACACTGCTCGACTCACCTGAGTATGAAATGGCGATCAAGACCCCTTCACTTCTCAGGGCACAAGCTTCCACGATTTGCATATCACTGTCAGCAGTATAGACTGCATGGAGCCCGAGGCGGGCAAGCTTCTGCTGGAAGTCATAGGCTACAATCCCTGATGCCCCGATACCTGCAATAAGCACATGGCTTGCTCCTAGGATTGCCTCAACAGAGGCTTCCAAAGCCCTGGGATCCACCACCTCCTCAATACCAGAGAGACTTTCGCAGGTGGATGAGACCACCATATGGACCAGCTCCCCAGTGGTGGTCTGCTCGGTAATCTTCTCGGTGGTTGTCTGTTCACTTGGCCGCTCTGAGGAGAAGACTTCCTTAGCCAAGGCCATGCGAAGATCAGTAAAGCCCTTGTAGCCAAGACGGTTTGCCAGGCGTACACAGGCAGCTGCACTGCTTGTACTGCTGCTTGCAACCTCCTGGATTCCCATGGAAACCACCTGCATCGGATTTGCCAAGAGAAACTGGGCAACTTTCCGTTCGCTCGGTGCCAGATTAGGCAGCACCTGTTTGATCACATATAAACATCCACTCATGGGATAAGCATACCATACTTCCAGGAGATGTGAAAATAATTTTCAGAAATGAAATAAATTACATGAAAATTCTTTTTGATTTTTCTTGACAATAGCCCAAACCGGGCTGAACATGAAAGAGGAAGCAATTACTTTGCTTACAACACAAAAGGAGATTTTTATGAAAAAACACGCACTGTTGGTACTCTGCATTGTCTTGGTTACCACTGGTATGCTCTTCGGCGCAGGAACCAAAGAAGCTGCAGCTGCAGAAACAGAGAAAACCGTTCTGGAGTTCTGGACCTGGAGACCAGAGGATGTAGACTTCTATGAAGGCCAGATCGCCCGCTTTGAAGCTGCAAACCCCGACATCGATGTCGTCCAGACAGCCCACAAGAACACCGAATACAACACCATCCTGGCAGCCTCCCTCTCCGGCGGAGCTGGACCTGATGTATTTCAGGGAAGAGCCTATGGTGGCTTGGCGACCTTCGCAGACAGTGGGTTCCTCGAACCCCTCGAGCAGTGGATGCCAGAGCTGAAGAACTACTCAGCTACAGCCCTCCTGGGTGCTACCAGCCCAACCGATGGCAAGATCTATGGAAGCCCTGCTGTCAGCCAGACCGTCTTCATGTACTACAACAAGGACATCTACAAAGAACTCGGTCTCTCCATCCCCAAGACCTGGGCACAGCTGATCAACAACTTCGAGGCAGCAAAGAAAGCCGGCTACATCCCCTTGGGCAATGGAGCGAAGGACGGATGGTGCCTGGAAACCATGCTTGGTGGAATGGGCCCCGGTTGGTATGGTGGAACCGACTTCTACAATGCAGTGATCAAGGGTGAGAAGAATTTCCTCGACCCGTCCTTCATCCGCATGGTTGAAGAGATGAAAGCACTCTCGAAATACCTTCCCGACATGTATATGGGAATCGGTTATGAGGACATGAGATCGAACTTCTTCAACGAGATGTCCCCCCACTTGATCGCTGGATCCTATGAAGCAGCTTACTTCAATGCACAGAATCCTGACCTGGATTGGGGCGTCTTTGCCGTTCCCGGCCAGAGAGAGAGCGATCCAGCCTATGTCTCGGTCTATGCTGACATGAACTTTGCGATGAATGCCAATTCCAAGTACAAGGATGCAGCAGTCAAGTTCCTGAAGTTCCTCTCCTCCAAGGAGTTTGGTGGGGCCATGGTAAGCGAACTGAAGATGGTCAGCTCCGTTCCTGGAGTGGATGCTTCTTCCGATCCCTTCATCGCCCGTGTCCTGGAACTGCAGGAACACGCAACCCCGTACTTGTTCCTCGTTGGATTCCGCTATCAGCAGCCAACCGGCAGCTCCCTCTGGCAGGCAGCAGCCCAAGGCGTGATGGCTGGTACTCTTGCTCCACGTGAAGCTGCAAAGCAGATTCAGGATGGAATTGCCTCCTACTACGAGCCATTCCAGAAATAACACATTCCTTCTCCTACAGGGGCGTAAGCCTCTGTAGGGGTTCCTTCTTTCTCTTGTATTACCCAACCAAGGAACTCCCATGCACCAAATACAGCGTAGCAAGACACTTTGGATACTCTTCTTCATTACCCCAGGACTGATGGTTGTGGGCGTTTTTATCCTGCTCCCCTTGTTCATGTCACTCTTCAACAGCCTCTTCTCCTGGAAGCAGCTGGTTCGACTCGACTTCGTAGGACTGGACAACTTCAAGCGACTGCTTACCACCTTCCCCTACCAAGAACGCTTTTTCAATGCACTGGGAAACAACCTTACCTGGTTCCTCTCCACCACGCTCATCCAAAACACGCTCGGGCTCATGTTCGGCTATCTCTTGAGCCGCAATCTCCCTGGTGCCCAGTTCTTCAAACGGGTATTCTTCATTCCCGTTCTCTTCTCCATCGTAGCGGTGGGGTTCCTCTGGGGCATGTACCTCAAGCCCTCCGGCTTGGTGAACAGCTTTCTGAAACTAGTCGGTCTTGCCTCACTTCAACGCCCCTGGCTGGGTCTTGAGCATCTGGCAACACCTTCGATCATTATGGTGAATATCTGGAGATGGGTTGGTTTCCCCTCCCTCGTATTCCTTGCTGCCATCGACAACGTTCCCCAGGAGTGCCTGGAGGCTGCATACCTGGAAGGGACCGGGGAGTGGAAACTCTTCTGGAAGATTATCTTCCCCCTGATCATCCCCTCTATCACGATTATCACGGTACTGACCATTATCGGGAGCCTTAATGTATTTGAGCAGATCTATACCATGACCGGCTTGGACGGAGCCCCGAACTACTCCACAGACACGATCGGGACGCTGTTCTACCGAACGGCCTTTGGCTCGATCGACGCAGGAAGCCCTGAGATTGGGATTGGCTCGGCAATCGGGCTGGTCATCTACATGCTGACCTTCACGGTCTCCCTACTCTCCATCTTTGTAACCAGGAAACGGGAGGTACAGCTATGATCACCGACTTCCGCTACCGTGGAGCCTCCACAGGAAAAAAGCTCTTCATCTCCATAGCCATCTTTGTGATGTCGCTGTATGTACTGCTCATCCTCTACCCCCTGATCAACATGGTGCTCTCCTCATTCAAGGGAAACCGAGCCATTCTCACCACCCCATTCTCCCTGCCTGAGGAGTTCAGTCTCTCCACCTATAAGACGGTGTGGATCGACAAGGGATTCTCCAGGTACTTCACCAACAGCTTGTTGGTGACCACCATATCGATGACCTTGGTACTCCTCTTCGGCTCCATGGCTTCCTACGGGATAAGCCGCTACACTTACCGACTTAATACCCTGGTCTATATGCTCTTCCTGAGTGGCATCATGCTGCCATTGAAGGCAGCAATCATCCCCCTCTTCCTACTGATCAAGACCTTGGGGCTAATCAACAAACCACTTTCGGTCATCCTGATCTTCATGGCAATGGGTCTTCCCTCCACCGTCTTCATCCTTGCTGGGTTCATGAAGGGGATACCCTTGGAGCTTGAGTATGCAGCCAAGATCGACGGATGTAATGACTTTGCCATCTATCGGCGTGTGGTGATGCCGATGGTTGCCCCGGCTATTGCCTTGGTAACCATCTACAACGCAGTACCGATCTGGAACGACTTCTTCTTCCCCTTGGTGTTCCTGCAGTCGGACAAGGTAAAGACCTTGCCTGTTGGACTTTCAACATTCTTTGGCCAGCACAGCACCAACTGGAGCCTACTCTTTACCGGCCTATCCATAGCAATACTGCCCATGTTGGTCCTGTACTTGTTCATGTCCAAGTACTTCATCAAGGGAATGACCGCAGGCGCGGTTAAATAGGAGAATCCATGTCCCATACCAATCTACCCACCACAGAGATGAGAAACCCAGCATCCTACCGAATCGATACCAAGAGCACGCTTGAGATACTCACCATCATCAACAAGGAGGACCAGAAGGTCCCTTTGGCGGTTGCCCAGAGGCTACCTGAGATCGCTTCCCTGGTGGATGATGTAGTTATCTCCTTCAAGAAGGGGGGAAGGCTCTTCTACATCGGTGCTGGGACTTCAGGGAGGCTCGGGGTACTTGATGCCTCCGAGTGTCCCCCGACCTTTGGGGTGAAGCCCACCATGGTCCAGGGGGTTATCGCAGGGGGGCTTCCAGCCCTCACCACTGCCATTGAGTCGGCCGAGGATAATCCAGAGGCAGGTATTGAGGAGTTAAAGAAAAGAGCATTTACCAAGGATGATGTCCTGGTAGGAATAACGGCAAGCGGTCAGGCCCCGTATGTCATCGGGGCGATGGCATGGGCGCAGGAATTGGGTGCAAAGGTTGGAGCAATCAGCTGCAACGAGTACTCAGCGGTGTTCAACCATGCTGACCATAAGATATACATAGCAGTCGATGCTGAGATCATCACCGGCTCAACGAGGATGAAATCGGGGACCGCCCAAAAACTGGTGCTGAATATGATCACCACTACCGCCATGATTAGAATCGGAAAGGTGTATAATAACTTGATGGTAGACCTGCTTCCCCTAAACTCAAAGCTGGTTGACCGTGCCAAGCGTCTGATCAGTGAGGTGACTGCCTGCAGCAGGGAGGAAGCGGAAACACTCTATGAGGCAAGCAACGGTAGTATTCGTGTTGCCATCCTCATGCATTTACTCTCCGTCAATGCAGAGGAAGCCAAAAACTTGCTTGAGAAGAGTGATGGTAGCTTGAACCGGGCACTGGATAGCAGAGGAGTGGTACATTGAGAGAAGGCTTTACCTTTGGTATTGATGGAGGGGCAACACGATCACGTCTTGCCGTCCAGGATGTAGAGGGGAATCGTGTACGCTTGGTAACCGGTGGACCGACCAACCTCTACACAGGAAAACCCGAAGAGGCTGCCCTGCACCTACGTGAGCTCTTTGACCAGGTTAAGGAGTTTGGTCCGTTCAAGGCAGGATGCATCGGCTCGGCAGGACTGGGAAGAGAGCAAGAGAAAAACACCTTTTCCGGTATTCTGGAGACGCTGCTTCCCTCTGTCCCTGTTATGCTCTGCAGTGACGGCGAAATTCTCCTGGCCGGTGGACTTGGTGGCCCTGAGGGATATGCCTTGATCAGCGGGACAGGCAGCATCGCCCTGAGCAGGACCAAGGAAGGAAAAACCATGCGCGCAGGTGGCTATGGATACCTGCTGGGTGATGAGGGCTCTGCCTACTGGATCGCTCACCAAGCATTGAAGCGGTCCCTCCGCTCCCTCGAGAGGAGAGACCTACCCACTACTATGCTGGAAAGTCTCCTCGAAGCCTGTGCCCTACAAAAAAGCGAGGAGTTGGTCTCCTATGTACACCACCAGGCAAGCAAGGCTGACATTGCCTCCCTCGCCCCGATTGTGACCACGTTTGCGATACAGGAAGACCCCTTGGCGCTTGCAATTCTCGAACAAGCAGCAAGGGAGTTGGTTACCTTAATCCTGGCGGTGCAGAATCCAGAGATCCAGAACAATGAACTGGTGGTAGCGGGCGGTGTTTTGGAACACGACCCAATCGTGCGTCCACTGTTCGAAACCTTTCTTTCTGAGCGATTGGAACACCTTGTCATCATTGAAAGCAGAGGAACGGCTCTCGATGGAGCATGCCTGCTGGCAAGGGAGTTGGAGAGAAAAGAAAAGTCTAATCATTTACTTATATAAAGATAACAATACCTAGCAAGCAGTTCAAGTCCAACATTTCTTCGCTAATTTGCCTTGCATATGTGTAAAGTATGATGTAAAGTGTGATTGGAGGCTAGGTATGAACAGCACGAAAATGACGTTATCGAATAGCCCACTTACCGCCGTGCTCATCCAACTAAAGTTCTCACCAATTATGCAAATTGCAGAATATATCCCAAAAGTACAAGATCTGTTGAGGAGAAAAGATTTTCCTCTATTTGATGTGCTACAAGGGGAGAACTTTCAAACAGGCCCACATGGCGAAATTAAAACAGAGAAGTTAGAGCAATGGGTTTTTTCATCCAATGATTATTCTGAGAATATTCTCATCGACAAGGATACCCTCACCTACCAAATCACTGACTGCAGTGGGTATGGTTACCAAGCATTCATTGGAAAATTTATCGAAGCTGTGAACAGTTTCGATTCCATTGTTGATATCTCAGCCGTCACTCGTCTTGGTCTAAGGTATATTAATGTAATCCCAGAAAAAGAGAACCTTTCTTGGAAAGAAGTATTACATGAGCATTTTCATGGAATGCAATTTCCAGAATCGGTATCATGGAGTGACAATGCCTTATTTGCTTACTCAACACAACGCGGGGTTCAAATAAAGTCTATAAAAATGTTGAGCAATTTCCAATTGAGGATTATGCAAAACCTCAATGGATATAAATATCCCCAGGATATCATCAAATTCCCATTGGGAGCTCCGGAAGTTTTTAAGGATATAAACCTCGTCACCTTTGTTGATATTGATCACTACATTCTCCTGAAAGCAGCAAAAAAACATGAGGTCATTGAACAATTGGACTCCATCTTTGGGGAATTGCATGCAGCCATAGAAGAGGTATTCTTTACTAGTGTAATTTCAGAAAAGGCAAAAATTGTATGGAAGTAATGGTAGCTTATAAAGAAATGTATCCAAATAATCTGCTCGATCGCTGGCAATCCTCTGTTGCTGAATATGGGAGATATACGCAAAAACAGGTTTCCTCAACAGGTTACGACCAAATCCAAATAACCAATTCGATTATTACAACCAGTACGTATAGTAACGAGATTATTAGATGGTATGCGGGTAATTCTCATTTCCCAAGGTTCTGTATCTCAAATAGTTTCATTTTCGAGAATACCATTGAAAATGAAAATTGCGCTGGACTTGAGTCTATTGAAACGAAAGACTATCAAGAGCAATTCGCACAGATCAGCAGTTTCTTCTCCTTCAATAAATCTGAATGGGCGCGAATCTTTTCTGTATCAAGAGTGAGTATCTATGACTGGTTAAGCGGAAAAACAACCCCAACAGGAGAGAAAGCATACAAGATAAGTAGTATCTACAAATTAATATGCACCCTACCTGATACGAGCATTCCGATTTCCCGTACATACCTGTATCAGAATATCCAGAAGTATAATAAATCATTATTAGACATATTCTTAACAAGCACAGATATTAGTAAGAATCATGAAGACTTATCTGATATCTTAGCAATTCTGATCCGGCGATCAAAAAACACCCATGACAGATTAGCCAGACTCGCAAAAGACAGGAAGCCAAATGAAGCAACCTTAGATTATAATCTTAGTAAGTTGCGCTTCTAGACCACGGTATTTCGTTGGATGAGTGAGCAGAACCTTAACAGGATTCAAGACAATAATTGGAAACAGGGCGTCATGATTGAGAATGATCTTAAAGACCAACTGCTTTCCTCCTCTGAGTTCTTTTCATATATCAAAGATTCAGACGTATTGGTTCTATATTCCCAAGACTGCGACCTCATCAATCCAAGCCTAGACAAGGAACCGTTTGCTGAATTCTTCTGCGCAAAGAAGATTGAATCCATAGAGTCAAATTTCGCATTTGGGAAAAACCCAAGGAAACTACATCAAAGAATGCCCACCGGAATCATTCTGGAGTTTGATATAAACAGAAGACTTACGATTAAGAGAAGCCGATTAGCAGATATCCGGTTGGAAATACAAAACCCATCAATACCTAGAGAACAGATGGATATAATTCTGGATTGGTACTCCAAAAAGTATACACGACCCGCGTTCCCCGATACATTCAACAAGATTCTTAAGACTAAGCGAAATATCGACCAGAAATTGACACACCTCAATAACGAGTTTCCATGTATCAAGAGACTCTTCTTTTTATTACACCCTGAAGAAGAAATTGCACCTACTGAAACGTATAGGCTTAAGGTCATCATTCTATTATCTGGCTTATCACTGGAATCAGATGAAACAATTAAAGACACAATACACCATAAGTTTGAAGCATTATTCCAAATCGAGCGTATTGCACTTGAAGAGATGTACTGCTTATTCGAAGATGAGATGACACTGTATGAGTTGGGAATCTATAAAGTCTGGGATAAAGAATACATTACCTTACGAAGTGGATGCCAAGACTAACCCGTTTGCCCCTCTATATGATGTAGTTCTGACCTTCTGAAAACATCGTTTACATACCAACGAATGTACAAACATTCCTTCAGTCACACCAAGATATATCTCATTATATTTTAGAATTTTAGAATTTTTTGCGCTATTCCACCGGAGACTTTTGCGCTCATAGTATGAATCATACCGAAAAGAATTATACTTACGAGTATAATACTCATAAGTATAATGTCTCAGCAGGAGGACAAGAGTATGTTCGTCAGGAAAGATTTCCTACGCCCGGCAGAACTATTCCACTGCATTGAGAACCGTTACTATTACTTATTTAGCAAATCAGGCTTTACCGATGAGGTGAAAGCCAATGCCCTGAGAGTGGGAATTACCCTTGTTGCACTGGAAGATCTATTCTTGGTTGACTGAGTGGATACAGTAACAGAGGGTCACCATTTGCTGGTGACCCCCTCCCATAGATAATAATCTACTTGTTTCTAGAATACAGAACCTGCGTCGTAGTGGTCCATTACATTGCTCTTGTCAACCAAGACAGAGGGGAGCACTACAGAAGTCGGCTTACTGGCAGTGTGGAACGCATCAGACTTTCTGCCTTCTGCAACATCCAGACAGTACATGATGGCATCATAGACCATTGACGGGTGGTAGGTGGCGGTTGCCTTTACCAACGGGTCATTGTTCATGATCATCTCGTATGCTGCCTTGGAGCCTGCACCACCAAAGACCAGCTTGATATCCTTTCGGCCACTCTCCTTGATGGCCTGGAGAACTCCAGTCATGACATCATCATCCTGACAGAATACAGCATGGATCTCAGGATACTTCTGGATGTAGTTCTCCATCAGCTCCAGGCCCTTCTGGGTCGACCAGTCAGCGAAGTCATAGTTTCTTCCACCAGCGAGGTTGACCAAGGATTTCTCCTTCTGCATCTCATCGAAGAATGCATTCATTCTCTCGCCATCAATTACTACCGGCATTCCGCCCATGGCAACATACTTGGTGAGGCCGTTTTTCTTCATGAAGTCTCTCACGAAGATACCGGACACCTTTCCCATCTCAGAGTTGTTACCAGCGAGGTTGATGTAGCCGAAGGATGTATCGGTCAGGCCACGATCGACAACGATACACTTTACGCCAGAGGCGTGTGCTTCCTTTACCACGGGGGTAAGAGGAGCTGACTCATGAGGAAGGATTACCAGATAGTCCATGCCCCAGACCATGAGGTCTTCGACATCTGAGATCTGCTTTGCATACCCGTCAGCATGCAATACCTTGAACTCATACTTTCCAGGATACTGCTCCTTCAGTTCCTCGACAGCCTTGTCTGCCCACCAACCGACACCTCCTGTCCAGCCGTGGTCAGGAGAGGGAACCGCAATACCAATCTTGGGAACCCCAGCCTCTGAAACACCCTGAGCGAAGACCATACCGGCTACAAAGATCATACAGAGAGCGATAATCGTAACTCTTCTCATTTCCAATCCTCCTTGATTGAACCTTTATTTGTTACCGTTGTTGTACTGCAAAAGTACCGCAACAATAATGACAAACCCTTTCACTGCCTGCTGAAGGAATGCACTGATTCCTCCCATGACAAGCATGTTGTTGATGATTCCCAGCATCACCGCACCCATCATGGTACCGATGATACTTCCCTTTCCTCCACTCATCAGGGTTCCCCCGATAACCACAGCAGCGATGGCGTCCATCTCATAGCCAGCCCCGTCGCTTGGGTTGATACAGTTGAGCCTGCTTGACCACATAACAGCGGTCATACCTACCGTAAATCCTGTAATGATATAGGGGAGCCACTTCACAATGGTTATATTGATCGCCGAGTATTTCGCCACCTGCTCATTGCTTCCTGTTGCACAGAGATAGCGGCCAAAACTTGTATGGTTCAGTATAATATGCAGCAAGATTCCCACGATAAGGAAACACCAGACCGGAATAGGAAGGCCAAGAAAAATGCCGCTTCCGAGCTTCCCGTAGTCCATATTCTCCGAGAGGATGGTACCTGCATTGGAGATATACTGAATCAGGGAGCGGAAGATTGACATGGTTCCCAGGGTAACAATGAAGGGAGCCATCTTGAACTTGGCAACCATCACCCCGTTCAGTGCTCCACAGAGAGAGCCCAAAACCAGGGCAAAGAGGAAGGTCAGGACAATACCCCATACAGACTCTGGGCCGAAGAGATTGAGAAAGTAGATTGCAATCCCTCCCACGAAAGCGGTCATGGAACCTACTGAGAGATCAATACCTCCACTGATGATTACCAGCGTCATCCCCAAACCAATGATCCCTGTATAGGATATCTGCCTGAGAATGTTCGTCAGGTTCCTGATCCTTAGAAAATTGGGCCACCCGAGAATGGTGGCGATCACCACAAGGATAAGGAACGCCATCCCTAGGGAGTGGTCCTTCAACTTGAACTTTTTCATAGAAGACAGCAGTCTATTTTCACCCATCTTTTTCTACACCTTTCTTGATTCCTGTCGCATTGAACACAATGTTTTCCTCAGTAATCTGATCCTCATCCAAGCAGCTTGCTACCTTTCCTTCCCGCATAACGTAGGCCCGGTTGCACATCCCAATAATCTCCTCCATCTCAGAGGAGATGATGATGCAACTGATCCTCGCCTCGGAAAGCTGGTGGATGAACTCATAGATCTCACGCTTTGCGTTAATATCAATTCCCCTGGTAGGCTCATCAAGGATGAGAATCTCAGGATCGGTATCCATCCACCGAGCAAGATACACCTTCTGCTGGTTTCCCCCGCTGAAGAACCGCAACTCCGACTTCTTCGAAGCGGCTACAATATTGAACTCATCGATGTAATGATCGCTTGCAGCTGTCTCAGCCTTCTTGTCTATCAGGAGCCCTTTGAGATATTTATCCTTCAGGGAGATCAGGCTGACGTTCTTGGTAATGTCATAGTTCATAACAATACCCTTGCCCTGCCTGTCTTCACTGATGTAGCCAAGCCCAAGGGATACGGCATCCTTCGCGCTGCGGATTCTCACCGGTTTTCCCTTGATCCGAATCTCTCCAGCCTCCATTCTCCTAAGCCCCATCACCGCTTCCATCGTCTCAGTTCGACCAGAGCCGACAAGACCGGCAAAGCCCAGGACCTCTCCTCGATGGAGAGAGAACGAAACATCCTTGACCATGGGCCCACTCTTCAGGTTCTTCACCTCAAGCACAAAGTCCTCTGCCCGTCTATCCTTCTTGGGAGGGAAGACCTGGCTGAAATCACGCCCAACCATCTTCTTGGCAAGCGTATTTGCATCGAGGTTCTTTACCTCATCCACACTCACCAGTTTCCCGTCCCTGAGCACGGTAACCCGATCACAGATACTCATGACCTCTTGCAGCTTATGGCTGACAAAAAGCATGGTGACCTTCTTCTCCTTGAGCTTTCGCATCAAAGAGAACAGGGTCCTTACCTCAACCGGGGTAAGGGTGGTGGTCGGTTCATCAAAGATCAGAACCCTCGTATCGAGGATCATGGCCTTCGCAATCTCAACCATCTGCTTTTCAGCTACAGAGAGTTCACTGATGTACTTGTTTACATCAAGGGGCATCTTCAGGAGCTCAAGCTGAGCCCTCGCTTCCTCCCGCATCTTTGCCTTATCCAGGAGAAGCCCCTTATGAATCTCGTTTCCGAGGAAGATGTTCTCGAATACCGTCAGGTAATTGATCAAGTTGAACTCCTGGGGAACGATACCGATCCCCAGTTTCTTTGCCGTGATATAGTCGGGAATATTGGAGGGTTGGCCATCCAAGCGGATGGTCCCCTCAGTTTTCTGGTAGATCCCGCTGAGAATCTTCATCAACGTGGATTTACCAGCACCATTCTCCCCGATAAGTCCCATGACCTCCCCTTCCCGTATGGAGAAGGAGACCCGGTCAAGCACACGGACAGATGAGAATTCCTTGACTATACCTTCTAGACTGAGAAGGATCTTTGGTTGGTCCATCAATTCTCCATTGCTCCATCGAAATCAACATTCGAGGGTTCGAAATCAACTCTTCTCACCAGTTCAAGTGCTTCACTCGCACCAAACAACCTATCCATGCCATTGTCTTCCCATTCAACGGACAGGGGACCATGGTATCCAGCCGCATTTGCCTCACGGATGATCATGTCAAAGTCGACATCACCATGACCTGGAGAGACGAAATTCCACCCTCTTCTTAAATCACCGAAGGCTAGGTGGGAACCAAGGATACCGCTCCTGCCATCCAGCTTCACCAAGCTGTCCTTGATATGCACATGGTAGATATGAGAAGCAAAATCACGGAAGAAGAGTGCGGGATCGAGTCCCTGCCACTGGAGGTGACTTGGATCGAAGTTGATCCCAAGCGCCTCTCGCTTCTTAAACTTCTCCAGGAGACGCTGGGTGCTGTAGTAGTCATAGGCAATCTCAGAGGGGTGCACCTCAAGAGCAAATTTCACGCCCTGCTTGTCGAACTCATCGAGGATTGGAGTCCAGAGGTCGTAGATCTCCTGGTAGCCATCCTCGATCAACTGTTCACTGTTGGCAGGGAACGAGTAGAAATACTTCCAGATCGGGCTACCCATGAAACCGGTAACCACCGAGCATCCCATGTTCTTTGCTGCCTGGGCGGTGTACTTCATCTGGTCGATTCCCCACTGTCGAATTGCCTTGTCATCACCCTTGAGGCTCTTGGGGGCAAAACCGGCAAGACGAGGATCGCCAAAGGCATCTCCGACGCACTGTCCGGCAAGGTGGTTTCCCAGGGCATAGCAACCAAGGTTGTATTTCTTCAGGATTGCTTTCTTGTCAGCTACATAGGAGGGATCCTTTGCAGCCTTCTCAACGTTCATGTGATCACCCCAACAGGCAATCTCAACCCCGTCATATCCCATTTCACTTACGGTCTCACACATCTTCTCAAAGGGAAGATCTGCCCACTGTCCGGTAAAAATTGTCACCATTCTAGCCATGGATTTGCTCCTTTTTATGATTTCTTATAGGTCGACCCAAACAGAGCCTTGCTTGCTGCTCTCCAGACACCGATTAATGAATTTCACACCATCGAGGCCCTCCTCAACTCCGGGAAAATCCAGATCTGTCTTATCCAGTTTCTCTCCACGAAGTTGCTTTGAGAGTGCTGAGATGAAAGGCTTGTAAATATTGGCAAATGCCTCGTAGAGTCCCTCAGGGTGTCCTGCTGGCACACGGGAGTACTGCCCGGCTACCGGGTCGAAGGCCTCACGCCCGCGGCTCCACCTTTGCTTGGGGCCATCACACGGGGTAAAGAAGAAGTAATCAGGGTCCTCCTGCAGCCACTCCAAGCTCCCTTTCTCGCCGAAAATGCGGATACGGAGGGCGTTGTCATACCCAAAGGCAATCTGGCTTGACCAGTACAGGCCCTTGCCTCCCCCCTCATACTCAACCATCACCGAGGCATTATCATCCAACGTCCTGCCCTCAACCAAGCTGTCAAGGCGTGCACAGACCTTCTTGATCTTCATCCCGGTAACCGTGGCCACCATGTTCTCTATATGGCTTCCGATATCGCCAAGGCAGTTTGTTGCCCCCGATACCTTCGGGTCCATTCTCCAGGGAGCAATGGAACTATGTTCATCGACGGGATTACCCAGCCAGTCCTGTGGGTACTCTGCATTCACAAACCTGATCTTCCCCAGCACTCCATCCTGGACCATCTTTCTCATCTGCTTCACAGCAGGGTATCCTGTATAGGTATAAGTAACACCAAAGAGCAAATTCTTCTTCTTGCAGATTTCAGCCAGCTCCTCACTCTGTTCAATACTCCAGGTCAGGGGCTTGTCACAGACAACATGAATCCCCTGGGAGAGAAAGGCCTTGCATATGTCAAAGTGGGAAGCGTTTGGTGTAACGCAAACAGCAAAGGCAATGCCGTCTTCCCTGCTTGCTTCCTTCTCCGCCATTTCATGATAATCGGCATAGAGACGATCATTTGCAACACCGAGCTCTGTTCCAAAAGCTTTCGAATTTTCCACATCACGCGAAAAACACCCAGCTTTCAAGACAGCAAGATCATCAAGACGGATAGCTTTACGATGTACATCCCCGATAAAGGCTCCTTTTCCACCTCCAATCATTCCATAGGCAATTCGATCCATATTTTCCTCCTATGCACGTGCGTGCATAACATTCCGAAAAGCATCGCACGTATGTGTTTCGCACGTGATAATCGTAGCATGTTTTGTGAGTTTTGCAAGGGAGAGTATGGATTATCGGAGATTGTTGCGACACTTTTTGAGATAGCCAAGGGATGCAACTTTCTCCTCAAAATCAGTGAAGAACGAGGTTCCTCCCGCCTCTATCTCGATACTCCCTTGGTATCCTCCGTCCAGGAGAATATGCATCAGGGCTTGCCAATCGGTATCACCACAGCCAGGCAAGGTAGCTTTGATTGCCTTCCCAGGAGCATAGAGACCGATCTCACTGAGGAGGGCATGATCAACATGGGCATCCTTGCCATGTACATGCAAGACTCTCCCCTTCCAACGTCTCAGTTGGGCAAGCGGCTCGAGTAGTGCCTCCACCTGGTGACATGGCTCCCATTCAAGGCCAAGAAGTGGATCATCGAGGGTGGAAAAGATAAGATCCCACGCCGCATCATTGATTGCGATATTCCAGGCACCCCGTTTCCAGAGGTCCCCCATCCTGCAGTTCTCCAGAAGCAAGCCTTTGCAATCATGGCGGTGGACCTGATTTAACAGTTCGCTGAATACTTCCTTGAACCTGGGAATTGAGGCCTCAACACTTCCAGACGGAACACGGCCTGCAAACGTTGAAACAAACGGACTACCGAAACGATAGCCCTGCTCTATGAGATTCTGTACACCGCGGAGGGTCTCCTCATTTGCCAAGGGGTTACCCCAGATGGAGATTGCAGTGACAGGAAGTCCTGCTTTCGCTGTACAGCGAGCAAGACTTGCAAGATCAATCTCACCGAGAGTTTCCCAGAAGCAGATACTGAGGGTTTCAAACCCTGCTTCCTTTAGCCTCTCAAGATTGCCAGAGGTAACCTCCTTGGCAAAGAGCAGTGCACCAAGCTGTATGTTCATCATCGCATCTCCTCCAAGAGTTTCTGGACCCGGTATCCATCCTCAAACGCTGGAGAAAGAGAGGTTTCACTTCCAACAGCATCATAAAAACGCTGATAAGTCGAAACAGGCCGATCTCCTTCAAGCTTGGTGAGCGTACCGTCCTTTTTGGAAATGACAATCTGCTTTCTATCGAGGGAAGTATTCATCGTGAGTGTGGCTTCACTACCCTCTATAGTGAGCTGTAGCGAATCATCCCAATTGGGATCCTGATAGGAACAATGCAATGTGCAGGGAGTGTTATCCCCCACCTTCAGCAAGGCCCCATACTCAACCAAGGCAGGTGAGGTTCGTTCAATGGTCTTATTCTCAAAGCAAACCTTTCCAAAAAGATGAAAAAGCAGATCAAGAAGGTGGCTTCCAAGATCAGAGAGGCAACCATCCCGATTGTATTCACTGAGCAATCTCCACTTCCAACGGAAGACGTCCTCAGGGTCTCCCCAGACATGGCTCTTGTTCCAGCTCTGCAGGTAGGAGATAGTGACATTCTCCAGCCTTCCGAGCAAACCACAAGAAAGAGTCTCCTGCACTGCAGAAATAGAGGGTATGTGGCGTTTTGAGAAATTGACCATGAATGGATGGCTCTTCTGAAGCCCAGCCAAAAAGTCAGCTTCTTCTAGGGTTGAAGTGAGTGGCTTCTCACAGAAGATTGCCAAGTCTGCCCTCACTGATGCCTCACAGCAGAGGGCGTGGAAACAATCAGGGACACAGCAACTGAGAGCATCGGCCTTGCCAGAAAAACAGGAGATCATATCGAGACTCTTATAGCTCTCTTCCACCCCAAAGGTTTTGCAGAAACCCCTCAGGTGCTCCTCATTATGATCGATTGCTCCAACAATCCGGGCTCCCAGGGCTTGAAATTTTTTTGCGTGGTAGGTTCCCATTCCCCCACAGCCCACTATGACAAATTTCATCGTTCATTCTCCCAAGGATCGGGTGGACTTTCTCACCTCGAAACCGGTCTCTGCCCAACGCTGTTCGGCTGCTGTCCCATGCTCGATCATACCAATCAACATCTGCACTGCTTCCGCTCCCATCTCCATGATCGGATGGTCGACTGTAGTCAAGGGAGGAGTACTGGTACCAGCAGGCTGGAAGTTGTCATATCCGATGAGGGAGATATCCTGGGGAACCTTCTTGGAGTGTTCACTGCAGGCCTGGAGAAAGCCAAAGGCTTGTCGGTCACTGGCCGTCATGATCAGTGATTCCTTCTTGCCAAACTGACGAAACGCATTGAAACCTGAGTTCCTGGAGAAGTTTCCTTCGACAATCGTTGTCTGCAAGTGATAGAGAGAGGCAAGCTCCTCAAAGGCCTGGAGTCTGTCCTTGCCGTTCTTGAACTGCAGGTCCCCCGTCACATACCCGATGTGGTGGTGACCCAGCTCATGGGCATGGGCAAACGCCTTTCTCATCCCCTTATCAGGACGAGCATAGATGCTTGCAGCTCCCTCTCGGTAGTTGTTCACCAACACAAAGGGGAGGTTGTGCTCGATAAGTGGATCGATCTCGGGAAACTGGTCCTTGGTAATGGCAAAGATGAGGCCATCATAGCTATGGCTGGTGATAAGGTCCCGGTAACTGCGGTACTTGCCCAGATAGTTCTCAAAGATAATCCCAACATTGTAGTTGTGGTTCAGCGTTCCAAGCAACAATCCATCGAGGAGCGCAGGGAAATAGGAACGGGTAAAGGGCAAGATTTTCTTGTAGTAGGGTACCACAAAGCCAATGGCAAAGCTTCTATTGCTTGCGAAGAGTGTTGCAGTCCTTGAGGGGACATATCCCAGCTCTTCTGCGGCAAGTCGTACTTTCTTCTTAATCTCATCACTGATAAGAGGGGAATCGTTGAGTGCACGGGAGACCGTGGACTCCGCTACCCCTGCTGCGCGGGCTACATCAGCCCTTCCTACAAGCTTCTCCATGTAGGCCAGTGTATCATCTTTGCCGCGAGTATGGTACGGCTTTTTGTTAATGAAGACCAGGAATACTTGGCACTAGAACCGATATCTGAGACTTACCTGAGGATGCATATCCACATCAAGCTTTGCAGCATTTACATCATACATGCCTACATAGACAAACTCTGTGCTGATCGCAAAATGTTTGAAGAAGATGGTCTCTACCCCAATTCCTCCTCCTACACCGATGTTGAGGATGAGTGGTCCAGAGCGATACACTTCAGGATCCATAGTTACAAGCTCTGCTTCCTTGTATCCCTGATGATGTACACCACCAACCACATAGAGCATTCCAGCAAGCCAGGAGTTTGCCTCGTGGTACACCAAGGGATATTGCAGCTCAAGCCCGATATTGTAAACCAGCTCGTCATAGCCATATTCCATCTCTGGGTGGTAGATTAAACCACCTGCTACTTGGTAGCCGAAGTCTTCCAACCACTTCTGGTAACTCAATCCCACCCCGGCCAGGCGTCCACCTTGGACCCCCAAGGCCTGGGAATACTCACTTCCCACTGCAAACAAGGAAGTAGAGAGAGAGCCAAGCAGGACCAACAGGACGACCAAGGAACGAATAGGTGTTTTCATACAGAAATATTACTACAATCCTGTATTTCTGTCTGGTATCTGACCATGGCAAATGCTCTGATTTATAGAGAATAGCACTCACTTTTGCAGGAGCTAACCAAAGAGAAGCGTTCTCTTGTTTGTGCTGGTAAGCCATGGCGTGCTGTCAGCAATTTCCTACGGGTAAACCCTCTCTGTTTGCAGTAGTCTTAGGGAAGAGCATCAAGCTCCAAAGCGAGGTAATGAGAAAAATACTCCTGTGTTCTATTCTGGACAGGACAACCACTAGCCATGGATTTCCTGCAGCATTTTAAACAAGGTGATCATTCTCTTCATTCCTTGCTGGATTCCTCCAGAGGAATTTTGCGGAATGTGACTGTGCTTAGCGACACTCAATGCCACCCAAACCAGAAGAGTCGTTTATCACAGCACATTTCGCTCTTACACTCCAAAGGACATCTTCCTGCCCAACCTTTCCAGTTTCAGGAACGCGAACGTTTAGAATAGCGGCAGAGCATGTCAATTAGTTCAGATTGCTCTACAGGCTTACGAAGGAATTCTTGGATCCCTACCTGCTTACAACGCTCCTTCTCCTCAACACTGATGAAGGCTGAGGTAGCGACCACCCATACATCCTTGGAAATTTGGTTTATTCTTTTTGCTGTAAGTACCCCATCTATTCCGAAATCGAGTATATCATTGAGCAGATTCGTCAGGAACATGCTGCTCTCCTTGATCGCAGAAACATAGTGTTGCTGGAAGGAAGCAAGATAACTCTGCTCGAGCAGTTTGCTGGTCCCAGCAATAGCATTTAAGCTGGTGTGGACGTCTATGTTACTGGTTCAAGATTTTCTTGATGTATTGAGGATCCACGGATGCCCCTTTTAGAAGAGCCAAAGCAGGCCCCTCTGGAGTTCTCCTACCCTGTTCCCAATTCCTTAGTGTAGCTACGCTGACACCAATCATTGAAGCAAATTCAATCTGTGTTGCCTTTGCCTTATTACGTATATCTCTTATATCTGGTGGTGAGAATACGAAAATTCGAGCAGGCTCTTTTTCCTTTCGCAGAATTTTCCCACCTTCTTGTATACTCTCTACCAACAATCCAAAATCTTTTTCATTCATATGTAGCCTAACACCCTACATCTTTGGATCCTTGAACTCAGGAACCAACTCATGGAGCATCTTCAGCATCACCTCAGGAGTGGACTTCTCGAAGGAAGTGAGATAGTGATTCAGGAAAGACAGCTCACTGATGGTGTGGTTATTCACTTTTGCCTTGAACACCAACTTCTCCTCGGTGGGGATGGTGGTATCCTTGTTGGCAAGGAGTTCCTCATAGAGCTTCTCCCCAGGGCGTAGACCAGTAACGATGACCTGGCTCCTACTATCCCCATAATACTTCACCAACTTCTCTGCAAAATCATAAATCTTGACTGGCTGACCCATATCAAGGACCATCACTTCTCCACCCTTAGCCATACTGGCGGCCTTGAAGACCAAGCCAACTGCCTCAGGAATTGCCATGAAGTAACGGATAATGTCTTTATGGGTGACGGTTATGGGAACCCCTGCCTTGATCTGGTCCATGAAGAGCGGAAGCATGCTTCCCCGGCTTCCCAGCACATTGCCAAAGCGTACACAGACAATTTCTGTCTCCTTGCTGTTAAGCATGCCGGCCATCAACTCAACCACCCGCTTGGTAGCCCCCATTACATTGGTTGGGTTTACCGCTTTGTCGGTGGAGATGACCACGACTTTCTCAACCTGATGTTCCTTGGCACTCTTGAGCACCGCATAGGAGCCATTGATGTTGGTGGTAATAGCCTCCTCCGGATACAGTTCCTGAAGCGGCACATGCTTGTAGGCTGCAGCGTGGAAGACCAGCTGTGGTTTGAACTGGGTCATGATACGGTCAATCTTCTTTCGGTTTTTGATATCACAGACAATAGGGACGACCAGATCACTCCACTCCTTCTGGTAGTTGTGCAATCGTAGGGAAAGGTCATGAAGCTCTGTCTCATCAACATCGAGCAACAGGAGTTGCTCAGGACCGTAGGAAAGCAACTGCCTGCAAATCTCGCTGCCGATGCTTCCTCCTGCTCCCGTCACCAGAACACGTTTTCCACGAACCATCTGCCTGATCGGCTCCTTATCGATGCTGATCAAGGGACGGCCAAGCAAATCTGCATAGTCTAGGTTTCTCAGGTCCAGCTCTTTCTGGCCCTCTTGCATCTCAAAGAGGGAAGGGATGACCTTGATGTCACAACCTGCTTCCTTTGCTGCATCAACTGCCAGAAGCATTCTTTCCTGGTCAATCTGGGTAATGGCAATGATGAGTGTCTTGGCTTTCAGGTTCTGAAGAACCTGAGGCAAATCATTCACACTCCCGTAGACCTTCACCCCGAGCATGTATGTGCCGTGTAAATGCACCTCATCATCAACAAATCCTACAATGTGGTAGGCAAGCTTGCCCTTTTGGTACTGTCTTACCAGAGTGTTTCCTAACTCCCCTGCCCCATAGATGACAGCACGTGGATGCTGGTTGTTGCTTTGCTTGTTTTTAAGCACCAAGACCGACCGGTAAAAAACACGAAAACCCATCACCATGAGAAATCCAAAAATATCGGTACTGACTATGAACGGAATCCAATCGCTCTGGAACCCAAGGTAAAAGCCAATAAGCAGAACACCAAGGATGGTTACCGGAATAAACGCGGTCAAACCCCGACCGAGCAGGTCGAGGGAGCTCTCACTGATTCTGATATGGTAAAAACGAACGGCGAAAAGGAGTAGGATGGTGGCAAGGATATTAAAATAGAGTAATGAATCAAAATTGAAAGGCAAGGTCTGAAAAACCACCCAGGAAGCCAGCAGTCCGGCAACAAACAAAAAAAGTGCATCCATTGCCATCAGGACAACCCAGCGTATATAACGACTCTTCACCATTTCACTCATGCAACATCACCCCTGGTCTGTATCATCTTCTGCTCCTATGCAGAACGTGTAGCACAAATTTTCTTGTGACACAGGAGCTCGGGTAGCGCTACTATACCATGTCGCTCATGCGCTGTAAATGAATCGTACAGAAAACTCTCTAGCCGGCTAACTGCTGGATTCAACAAACTCCACTGGCATACTCACCCTTCTAATTACCTCTGCAAACTGGAACTCGACCATTACCCTGCTGTGGCGATAGTCAACCTTCACGATTGTACCCATGAAGTCCTGCATCGGTCCGTCGATAATTTTAATCGGCTCACCCTTCTTATAAACTACTTTCGATGGCTTAATTGTACCCTTGTTGTGCATAATCCAAGCAGCATACTCGTAATCAGGCCCTTGCAGTTCGATGGTCTTGTTCAGATTTCTCAGAAACCCATAGCAACCTGGAAGCTTTAGCACATCCCGTCCGTAATCCTGCAAGGATACTTCACTGGAGAGCAACAGGTACCCAGGGAGTATAGGATGGTCATTCATGATCTTCTTGCCCTTGCGACGGTCAATCATACGACGCATGGGAATGAAGGCCATCACTTCCTCTTCCTCAAGTTCGCGACTGAAGAATTTGAGCAGATGAGCCTTCACATACTCTTCTCGTCCTGTCCTGCAAGCAATGAAGTAGTAGTTCATAGTCGCCCATAGTACAGTATTTGATATATGCTTGTCATCAGATGACGAAGGCCTTTTCCAGTGCTGACCTCATCACCTGAGCATCAGGCACCTTCCCAGTCCAATTCTGCACCCCAAGAACTCCTTGGTTCACCAACATTCCTAGTCCATCAAGAGTAGTTGCTCCTGCTTCCCTTGCACGCTTCAAGAATGCCGTATCGGTGGGGTTAAACACCACATCACAAGCTATCACATCCCGAATTCCCTGAGAAAAGGCAACATCTATACAGCTATTCTCATCAAAGAGACCAACACTGGTTGCCTGAACAACCACCAAACCATCTTCTTCTATCTGATAGATACCCTCCCAAGCTTGGGTGAATATCCTAGTTCCTGTAATACCCTGTAACCGCTCTGCAAGTCTCTCTGCTTTTTCTCTGGTACGGTTTACCAGAATGACTTCTTTCACCTCAGAGAGGACCAATTCTACGGCAATGGCTGAGGCGGCTCCACCTGAACCAAAGAGCACCACGCGCCTTTCACTGAGATTGCTGACCTGCTCCTTCAATGACTGGAGGAATCCTTTTCCGTCAGTATTATCTCCTTGATACGTTCCGTCCTCTTGCAGAGTAATACAGTTCACCGCATTGCTGAGTCGCGCACTCTCAGTAAAACGGTCCAGATAGGGAAAGACCTGTTGTTTAAAAGGAGCGGTGACATTGCCTCCGGCAACATGCAGGGCTTTCAACCCCTCCAATGCTGTTTGTAGGTCTTCAGGTTGTACTTCGCAGGTGATGTACTGACCCGGAAAATCCATATCCAAAAAGGCTTTCTCCATCATATATTGAGTAGGGTTTCCCACCACCGGGCTGCCAATGCAGAAAAACAGTGAAGGAAGCGGTCCCTTCATCAGTGCATATAATGTATCCATTACCATCTCCTCTTCTATATCCTAGTACAGCTTCATCATTATGTCTAATGCTTATACGTACTACTCATACTATACTCATGTCTGGCAACTATTCGCTCATGGGCGTATACTGACAATCAGAAGAGGTATTAATGGCATTTGACGAGCAACGATACAGAGAACATACAGTACTCCTCGATTATACACATCCCACTATCGCAGCAGTCATCCAAAAGCAGGGCTGGCTTACCCTTCCTACTCTCGGTAGTCGTATTGCAACAGTCTACACCTTTGTTCGTGATGCCATACCCTTTGGGTATGCAGAGCACTTTGCTGTGCCTGCTTCACAAGTACTTGTACAAGGTATGGGAAACTGCCTCACAAAGACCACACTCCTGATGGCGCTGCTTCGTGCAGTAGGAGCCCCTTGCCGGTTGAAAGCGGCCATGATCAGCAAGGTGATCCACCGTGGATTACTCGGCGAGGGCTCTTTCCTTTTCAGTCCACGACATCTGCACCATGCATGGGTGGAGGTATATTACCAAGACAAATGGATTGAGATTGGGGGACACATTATTGACCGTCCATACCTTGAAAAGCTCCAGCAGAAGTTTGCTAATTTCATCGGGAGCTTCTATGGCTACGGAATTGCCGTGACCCACTTCAGGAATCCCCCGATCAGCTGGGAGGAAGAGGAGACGGAAATCCAGAGCAAGGCAATCAGGGAGAGCCTTCACACCTTCAATGATCCAGATTCCTTTTTCACCGCCCATCCGGAGGCAGAGCAAAGAACACACTGCCTGACGTACAAACTGATCCTCCGGCCAAAACTCAACCGTTCGATCAGGAAACTGAGAAATAGCTGAACGGTCCCTCTATCTAGGTTCTTCCTTCTCCCCCAATGTCGGTACAAAATGCCTAAGGAACCCAGCTTTCATGGATCGGTACTTCACATAAAAATAGCCGGCGATACTGAATGCAAGTGCACCAATAAAATTGACAAACAGGTCCTCCATGGTGTCGAAGAGCCCAATATCCAGGTACCCACCTACTCCCAATGGCTTTCCATTGACCACTACTTCTTCAATACCGCTTATGGTGATAACCCTCTGGCTATTTGTCGGGTCCAGGGATACTGATCGTATGGTAGTGAGCACCGTATCCTTTTGCATATCCAAGCGAAAGACCACATCCATGAAAAACTCAAAGAACTCCCAAACCACACCAATGGTCATGGAGAAACAGAAGGCAACAATGGACACGAAAAAAGGAGAGAGGCGGATGGAGAACCGTTCGTTCTGGTTGAGTATATCCACCAGGGAAAACCCGATTGCTGCTGCCAAGAAACCGTTGAACGTATGCAGTAGGGTATCCCAGAATGGGAAGGTCACATAGTAGGAGCGCATCTCCCCGAGTATCTCGGCTGCAAAAATGAAGAAAAGGATGATGTTCTCCAAGGTATCCGGTATGTCGATACGGGTGTTGGTTTCTATCAGGGAAGGAATAGCGAATAGGAACAGGGTAAGCACACAAAGAAAAACATTCTCATAGTTGCGATTGAAAAGCTGGGCTACCAGTACCAAGACAACAATGAAACGCAGGACATAGTGCACGATGCGCGCACTATCCTTTTCCCTCAAGGCCTGGCGGAATGATTTCTTCTCTGGGGCTTTCCACTTCTTCATGGGTAGCATTGTGAGGGGAGAAATCATGCCGGTCAATAGTATTTTGCACTTCTTAACTAGATATACGTTACTAATCTTTCAGGGTAGTTTTCCAATACAAAGCTATACACTTTCCGCCTTTTGCCAACTAATCGTTTTTCTAATCTATATTTACTTTCACCAATCTACATGGTATCGTTTAGTGGTTTAAGGAATCACTCTAACAACAGGTTACTATGCACATCTTCGTACCGCACACCCAAGTATGCTTGTTGGTAGAGCCATTCTTGCACAAGAGAGAATCTCGTCGGGAAAGCGAGATTTACTCAAAATTTTTGCATAGGAAAATGGGGACCCAGGTATGGAAGAAACGTTGTACGAGGACGAAGGCATCAGCATAAGTGAACTTATTGGTATTGTATTGAAGCATTTCAAACTGCTTCTGATTGTATTTGGTATCATCGTCCTTGTCTGTGTGGGATATATTTTGATGAATGATCCCACCTATACAGCCACTACCACGGTAAGCGTGGATTCGATCAAGAACCTTACTGCCTGGAATACAGCAAGAGGAGATATCAGGAACATCACTACTGAACTGCAGTTCCTCACACGTGATGAAACAGTACGTGGGGCCTTGGGGCAACTAAACCTTGCCTCCTACATACGTAAGGATGGCTCTACCTATGAAGATATGCTCACTGACAAGAAGAAGTTCAAGTGCCTACAGGAATCAATCACCACCGGTGAGATAAAGGACACCAATTCAGTTTCTATCTCACTTGAACACTCCAACCCTGGTTTTGCCCAAGATTTTCTGGGTGCTCTTACCAATGAATTCTCTGCATCTCTCCTTGCCTTTGCAAATACCGACCTTACCTTGCAGCGCGAGGCCTTGAACAGGCAGTGGGAAGAGAGCACGACCCTTCTGGAATCAAGCAAGGCAGCATTAGCTACCTTCCAGGAAGAAACAGACATTCTCTCCTTGGAAGCTAATAAATCGGCATATCAGCGAATTCTCTCCCTCATCCAACTTCAGCTGGGAGAAGTAGCGGGAATCGCTCCTGCAACATCATTGGAAGTAGCGCTCAAATCTCTTGGATTACAGGATGAGCAGGTACTTCTCCTCTCCTCCAGGTATTCAGATGCCTATAGACAGTATCTCTATGATGAAATCGCGCGATTACTGGTACAATCAAATACATCTGAAGAGAACATAGTACGTAATCCGGAATTAGAACTTGTACTCACAGACTTGGAAGCACAATTCTCCGAACTTTTCCTCTCCCAAGGTTTCGAGGAACTTACTGCTCTTGAAAGAACACGCAGCATCACATCAAGTATAGAATTTGCAATCCTCAGCAGTCTGGAGAGTGAATATCTAAACAAACTGAAAACGGTAACCAACCTACAACTCGAATACTCAGAACTCCGTAATGATGTATCCAGAGAGACCAGTACTTCTGTAAGTCTGACTTCTCAGTTACGATCTCTCGAATCATTTCTTACCTCAGAGCGTACTGCCATGCAGGAAGTGGAACCAGTGAAACTGGTTAATGAGGATGGAGAATCAAACAATCTCCTTATTCTGGCAGTGGGAGTACTGCTGGGAGCAGCACTCGCCCTGCTTGCGACCCTGCTTGCTGAATACCTCTCTGATACGATTGATGACGAACAATCCCTCACCAGAATTCTAGGTAAGGAAGGAAAGCTGCTTACCACCATCCCCCCGGGAAGCAAGGATATAAATACAGAGATGGAAATACTCGAACATCCTGATTCGGCTGCAGGAAGTGCCTACACTCACCTTGCAGGTATCATGATGTATGCCCCGAACACCAACGTATTTACCCTGGGAAGCTTGAGTTATGGGCAAGGAACTTCCTATACCACACTCAATACAGCTCTCTCCATGGTGAAGAGCGGCAAGAAGGTCCTCGTTATTGGTACCGCGAATGAGGGAATGAACTACCAACGCCTCTATGCAAAGATTACCAGCCATGTGGAAATCGCTTCAGCGGCCCACCTAAAGACATTCTCCCTCGACAAGCCTTGCAAACCTACAGGAGAAGACCCTGAACTTATCATTACTTCCATGGATGCAGGTCCAAATGAGCTGGGACAGATTCTCAATAGCCCACAGTTTGTAGAGTACCTTGGCAGTGTTTCCGCTCTCTTTGATGTGGTGCTCATCGACGGACCAACGTTCCGCTCTGCTTCAAATCTGCTTGCCGTTTCAAGAGCCACCAATGGGTTGATCCTGAACATCCGTAGCTTTGTAGGGTCTCGTAGGATGCTCAAGGCATTGCTGCACACGTTTGGACTCTGCAACCTGCCTCTCTCTGGCGTTATCCTGAACAATATTGCAGGAAAACCCTCCTATCAGGAGCGACAGGCAATCCAGGTACATGACAAGGCTTTGACTTCCCTCATGTCTGGAAATGGTGGAGGAAGAGAAGCTAAGCTGTTAACAAAAGCCGCATCTCGTTAAAGATACACTGTCCCTCCTCAAGGGAGGAGGGAACAGGAGAGTGTGAATGAAATACAGACTGTTGATGCAGGAACCCAAGAACACACTTCCCTCTACTCCTTTGCTGCTACAGGTGTTGATTCCTTCATACCTTATACTATTACTGCTTGATAGTATTTTCACTATTCCCAATATAGCAATTATCTCTTTCGTACTTGCTTCTCTTTGTACCATCATGACTGTGGTTACCCAACGGGATGCCATGGAATTGATTGACTATCTTATTGGTGGTGTGTTGGTCCTTCTCTTGATCTATGGAAAGGTCACCCAAGGACCAGGGGTCTCCCTTCTCAGAGGGTTGGGTTACTCACTGGCGGGCTTCAGTATTGGGATCCTGCTCGTATACTCCAGCTGGTCAAAGAATACTTTCCGAATTTTCTTCATCATTGCCGCTATGCTTCTGGCCATCATAGTCTGGACAATCATTACAGACCTACCAATTTGGAGTGGTATAAAGAAGGCTCCCATTACCTATATTGCGAGCATCATGTTCCTGGGAGAAGGGTTACTCTATATCTCAGACTTCTACAATAAACGGTATCGACCAGTTATTTGGCCGGCACTTGTTTCAGCGGTACTCTCCTACTGCGCCAAAGGCCGAGCTGCAATCATCATATCGCTGTTGTTCCTGATCGCAATCATCATTATCAACATACGCTTCATTGCATACTACTATGTCGATTCTGGAACCCACTGGCTGAAGTACTATCGCCTTCCACTCCTGCTTGCGTTGATCATGATCATCATAGCCCTTGCGCTCCTGGTTCCCCACCTCTACCGTTACTCGCAGTTTGGGAAATTGGGGTTAACCAATACAGGAAGACTCAGTGCAGCAACAAGGTTCCTGAATGAACTGACACCCAAGAAACTGCTTACCGGATTCACCCCGTCCTTCCTGGCAAGCAAAGGACTTCCAAACTCCTACCTATGGATGATTGCATCATTCGGAATCTTCGCTGCAATCCCCATTCTGGCTATCCTCTTCAGCCTCTATCGCCTTCTGCCTACCTCATCACTGCTCTTCAGCCTCATGGTCATCCTATCAGCATACTTCCTCGGAGAGATGCTCTACCCCTTCCGCTATGGCGATATTCTCTTCGTACCCCTGGTCATCAGTGCCTTCCACTATGAGAGGATCTACATTCCAGGCAAGCATGATGAACCACCATTCTGGGACCAGTACTAAGGATTATCACTTCTCTGAAGTCTTTGTGACAAACCTGGGAAAACAGTATTCCCCCCGGTAGTTCGATGCATTGTACATGGGATATTTTACTGGTATATACGTCTTCTCACGCTCTGGTTGCTCCCCGTCCTGGGTATAAACCCATAGCTCCTTCTGGTCCCAGACGATGATCTCATCTCGTTCATCACCGGTAACATCAAGCACTTCAGAGCAGAGTTCAGGGTGCCCATCATCAGGAAAGGAAACGACAATATCCCCCTCTCCATCCATCAAGCCTCCGCTCTTTACACTTGCACTGAGCAGTACCAAGTCCTGGGATGAACCATCCCAGTTGACCGGGGCTATAACCGCGCCATTGCTACGCATTTCACGGTGCCAAAGCTCTTCACCCTTACAGTTGTGCATATATACAATACCTTGGCTACCCCAATAGGTAGTCGTGCAAATCTCCAGTCCTCGTTGGTCAGGCAGGAAGTTCCCAACACTGATACGCTGCCCGTGACCATTGATGGTCCGCTTGAGGATGGTACCGTCAGGACGAAGCAACATAAAGCCTTCCCAGCCTGAGACAATTGCCAGAAGGTCTTCCTCTTCAGGATCGATTGGCCCGATGACGATCTCATCGGTATGATCGGTGGATATAGGAAGCTCCCAGAGAAGGTTTCCCTTACTGTCGATCATATTGTAACAGCTGAAAATCTCGTCCTTCCCATCCTTGTTGAAGTCATAAGCATAGGGGAAATGACCGGTGTTATTGTGGGAGAATGTCCAGAGAAGATTTCCTTGGTTGTCATACAGCCAGAGGCGAGCATACCGGTCCTTGATAAGCAAGTCACTGGGACGGTCCTTCCCTGATACATTCACAATCCTGATGGAATCAACATTGAGCCGATCGAATGCATGATGACCAAATTCCACCCCGCAAAGAGTGTCAGCAGGCTCGCTATTGAAGGGAGTGTCCATCTGGAATTTTACAACACCCGTTTTTCCATCAAGGAAGAAAATCTTGAAATCCCAGCTTGCAATAACCTCATCGGTGCCGTCACCATCAATATCATAGATCTGGAAGGGAAGGTCGGTTGTGAGGTGGATAACATCCTCATCATCTCTGCTCTCCCCTACCTGCCAGAGCACTTCTCCCGTCTCCAGGCTTACTGCAGTGAGGCAACTGATGAATGGATAGCGATCCTTGTATACACGCCGTTGATGCTGTGCAATGACAAAGAACTGCTCATCTGTTCCTGCAAGATGGCCAAAGCGGATCTGCCTTCCAGACCCGAAGGACCCCAAACTGATTTTCCGATGCAGTTTCATCCCCGGAAATTGTGTTCTCTTCCGCTCCAAACGTGTCTTCAGAGAACGTTTCTCCTCTTCGAGAATCCGCAGTGCCTTTTCATTCGTGTGTACACGGATACTCTTGTATTGGGTAGGCATACACCCACAAAGGGCAATCGCACCACACCCATAGCGACCATCTTCAGCGTTCAGGACAAGCACACCCTCATGATAAATTGATATTGCATCTCCTTCCACTAGGATTGAGAGATGTTGGAAATCATCAGGGGACCAGGATAGCGGGCAACTGCCTATAACCGTCCTCTCAAGCAGGTCTACACGATGAAGCTCAAGACCCTCACGTGTAAAGAACAGTCCATAGTGACGTAAACTGCTCTGGTATCGAAACAAGACTCCTGTATATAAGTCTGTGGAGAGTGGGCGTAGTGTTACCGTTAGCTGGTAATCGCGCCAATCGGTATCGCCTGATACCAGGGTAGGGAGCGTTCCCTTGGCCTCTGGCTCCTGGATCCGTGAAAGCTCCATGACATGGTTGCTGTTCATGATAGGATTGGTAACCATCCAGGTAGGCCCCTTATAGGTATAATTGGCAACCGGGTCATGCCACACCCCTTTATACCCTTCATCTGGGTAGTAGTGATACTCTCCCATTGCAGAGTGCTCTCTGTCATAGGGGAAGGGGCCGAGAGGGAAAGAAGAGAAATCCTCTTCGAACAGTAGTATATCGTTCACTTGAGTCTCCTAATTTACCAATGAAGCAGGGCATCTACATCAACAGGAAGCCCACTGGCGATTGACTTGTTTGCTGCTATACCGGTAAGTATCGAGCGAATACCATCATTGTGGTCCGCACTCCTGAAAAGGGGGTCGTGAGGAGGGTTCTCCAGGAAAATATCATCCAGCATTGCTGGATCCCCCCCTCCGTGTCCTCCTTCCCGGGACTCGACCTCAACCTCGTAGGGGGTATCGAGCAAAGGGCACACCCTGATCTTATGAAAGACTGTTGCACCTTCATCACACTGTTTCCCCCCTGCATTGATGTAGGGCTTCTCCAGTGCGGTGTATTCAATTCTCCCCTTAGAGCCGTTAATAGCCACATTAAACCCTTCCCAAGGAAGGTAGGTATTCAAAGAGTAGGAAAGCATAGCCCCGCTCTTGTAGCGGACAAGCGCAGCCATGGTATCCTCGATGCTGATATCATCGGAGAAGACGGAGCGGTCACGGATATAACCGCTCTCCTCTTCGGCATCCAGATAAAGCCCCTTGAGTGTGGGATTGCTCTCCAAATCGATGGCAAAGGGGTCATGCTTGGCCACCTCACTTCCATGACAACGATAGTAGAACTGCTTAACACCCCGCTTCTCTGCAGCTGCCTGCCCATAAAAATTCAAATCCCCGTATGCAAAGACGGTCTTCGGCTGGGTGCCCAACCAAAAATTGACCAGGTCGAAGTGGTGGGTGCTCTTGTGGACGAGTAAACCTCCGCTGTTCTGTTTGTTTCGATGCCAACGTCGGTAGTAGTCTGCCCCATGCTGGGTATTGAGCAACCATTCAAAATGTACGGAAAAGACCTTTCCAAGGGTTCCTTGAGCGATCAACTCCCTGATCTTCGAGTGATGGGGTGCGTAGCGATAGTTGAAGGTCACCCTGATTGTCTTGCCATACTGCTTTTGCGCATCAAGGATTGCCTGCGCTTTTTCACAATCCGTAGTTATGGGCTTTTCACTGATGACATCACACCCCAACTCCATCGCCTTGATGATGTACTGGTCATGGGTCCTATCCACTGAAGTGACGATGATGACATCGGGCCTCTGTTCCTTGACCATCTGGGTGAATTGATCACACTTGTAAGTCGGCACTGGGGGGTGCCCACATTGGTCTTCAAGGATGGTATTTGAGTAATCCATCCTCTTCTGACTCATATCACAAAAAGCGACCAACTCGCTTGAATCCTGGTATCGGGAGGCGATTGCCTCATAGAACATGCGGGCCCGTCCTCCGGTTCCCACCTGCGCATACCGTTTTTTCTTCATTCCATGACTCCTGTTTGCACAGAAGTATACGCCCTATAGAAGGCCTTGTCGTTGGCAGAATAAGAAGAGAATTTGTCTTTTTTCGTAGATTAGTAGTCAGTACGGGTTGTGAGTCGTACCTTGGATATATACTCAGAGGGAGCAATGCCTCCATGTTGCTTGAAGAACCGCGAAAAGTACTGCAGATTCTCAAACCCTAGGCTGAAACCAATCTCACTGAGCGTCTGTTCCGTATTCTGGATCAAGAACAAGGCTTTCTCAAACTTCATCAGATTTATGTACTTGATCGCAGATAATCCTGTCTGCTTCTTGATCACGCGGTAGAGATAATCCTGGTTATACCCACAACTCTGGGCCATCTCATGGACACTGAAAGAGTGGTCAAGATGTGCATCGATGTACTTATCTACCATGTTCAGAAGCTCAGACTTACCGGAGAGCGAACTTTCCCGCAGCTGGTGGATGGGACTCGATTCATAAATAGGCAATGAGTGTTCGAGGCAGAGCCGGTTCATCGAGAGCAAGCACTCCATCAGCAAGGCAGAGGACATCGCTCGATAATGCAATGCTTTACGTTGCCCTTCCAGCACAATCCTGCTGAGCAAGCTGTAGATCTGGTTCTCCCGGTCTCGAAACTTGGTCTCAATGCCCAGCAGCACTTCATCCACATGAGGGTCCGAAGCGGCAAACTTCACCTCAAGCATCTTTACCCCATCCTTACTGGTGGCTTGGAAGGCATGGCGCCGGCCTTGCTTGCAGAATACAATATCTCCTGCTTCCAACGCATACGGTTCCCCATCAAACCAGTTTGTTGCAGTACCTGCGTACACCAGCTGGACTTGGTAATCACTCACATGGTAGTGTTCAGCCTTTCCCTCCCCCTGTTTGTAGTAGAACCGACCGGAGGATGTAATTCTTACATACATCAGGAACCTCTCTCTTTGGATTAGCTCTGCTCATTCTAGGAGAAGAGGCTCTTATTAAACAAGACCGTACATACGAAAAAGGATAACTATTTTTCTCTTTATGCTAACGACTGGATAAAAAAGGACTCATATACTTTGCTACAAAGAGGCCGAATGTTTTTGGCCTTATCACCTTAAGGAGGATTCCTATGTTGCACACCAAGCGTTTCTTGCTGACCCTCGTAGCATTGGTCCTCTGTCTTGCATTCGTAAGCGCAGCAGGACAGAAGGACAGCCAGAGTGAGGGAAAAGCTACTATCACCCTTGCTACTGCAGACAATACCTATGGTTTGAGTACCGACCCTGAGCTGCAGGGAGCCATTACCGCCTTGATCGAGTCAAAGACTGACACTATCATCGAACCGATCATTCCACCACTTGCCTCGTATACCGACAAGCTTGCAACCCTGGTAAACAGTGGGGATGTGCCCGATCTGTTTGTTGTTGCCCAGGCAATGACCAAGATCCCGACCATGGTTGCCCGTGAGCAGATTCTTGATCTCACTGACTACATCAAGAACAGCCCGGCACTCAGCCAGCTTGACCCTTCCCTGTTCAAGGACCTGCAGATTGATGGAAAGACCTACTTCGTACCGTACAACTACCCCAAGAGCAAGGCCATCTTCATCAGAAAGGACCTGATGGAGCAGTACGGAGTTGAACTCAGTTCGACCCCGAGTGCTGAAGAATTCCGCCGTGAGATGGGTAAGTTTGTTGGCAGCGGGATCATCCCCTTCAACTTCCCCAAGTGGGTCGATAACTTCCAGTTCTTCTACAACTCATTCGGCGCATGGGGTGGTGTCTATGAAAAGGATGGCGTATTCATCGATGGTTTCCAGACTGAAGAGATGAAGAGTGCCCTCACCTATCTCCGCCAGCTCTACAAGGATGGGGTTCTCAACCAGGAGTTCATCACAACCGAGAACAGTGGCATGAGAGAGAAGACCTATACTGCCCAGGCAGCTAGCTCAATCGACTATGTTACCAACTACATCAACTATGTACAGAACACCACCAATGCAAACAAGTACACCGAGATGCACCTGGTCTACAAGATTGTTGGCCCTGAGGGGTATGGTGGCAGCTTGAATGAAGCAACACAGACTGCATTCGTTGTCTCCTCCAAGACCAAGGATCCTGAAGCGGTTGTCCGCGTCCTTGAGACCATCGTAACCGATCCTGAAGTGTATCCTGCTTTCTTCGGTATTGGACTTGAAGGCAAGCACTTCACCCTCAATGCGGATGGACAGATTGAAGCTACACCAAAGGCTGCCAATAGTGGATACAAGTACACCTTGAACTATCTCAGTGACTCATTTGTTGACATCGACATTGAGAACCTGTCCTTCAAGCTCTCTCCTGCTCTTGAGCAGGGTCTCCCCAAGCAGATCGAGCACATCAAGGCAATGCAGGCCAACCTTGGCCCGAACCATGCTGCTGATGTACCGGTAGGAGTCTCTGTTGCATACGACCGTGTTGCTCCCTCCATCAAGAGTACCCGTGAGTCAATTGCAACCAAGATCATCGTAGGCACCGTCTCTCTTGAACAAGGCTTGGCCGAATACGAGAACTTCTGGAACTCAATCAATGGACCAACCATTCTTGAGGAATTGAATGCAGCTCGTTAACCTGATTTCTTGATGTTTCATATCGGTTTCCAGGTGATTCTGGAAACCGATTCTTTCGAACTCCCCCAGCGAGAACACCATGACTGATACTGCACAAACACTTGTACAACAGATGACCGTACCAGAAATGATAAGCCAACTCAGGCATGATGCTCCAGCAATTCCCCGTCTGGGGATTCCCTCCTACAACTGGTGGAACGAGGGTCTTCATGGGGCTGCTCGAAGCGGAACAGCCACAGTATTCCCCCAAGCCATCGCTCTGGCTTCACTCTTTGACCCCGAGTTGCTCTACGAGATAGCGGATGTCATCTCCACTGAACAGCGAGCCAAGTACAATCTATTCAAGAAAGAACATGATCATGACATCTACAAGGGACTGACCGTCTGGTCTCCCAATATCAATATATTCCGCGACCCCAGATGGGGCCGTGGACAGGAAACCTTTGGGGAAGATCCATACCTGACCTCCCGCTTGGCAGTCTCCTTCATCAAGGGCCTGCAAGGGTCGAAGGAGTTTCTTAAGACGGCAAGCTGCGTAAAACACCTTGCTGCCCACAGTGGGCCGGAACCTGAAAGGCACTCCTTCAACGCGGTGGTAAGCAAAAAAGACCTCAATGAAACGTATCTTCCAGCGTTCAAGGCTTCTGTCCAGGAAGCAGGGGTCGATGCAGTCATGGGTGCCTACAGCGCTCTCAATGGAGATCCCTGCTGTGGGAGCCCGACCCTCATCAAACATCTTTTGCGCGAAACATGGGGTTTCAAGGGGATGTACATCTCTGACTGTTGGGCGATCAGGGATTTTCATCTCAACCACAAGGTCACCAAGAACGAAGAGGAATCGGCGGCTCTTGCCTTGCATAGTGGCTGTGACCTGAATTGCGGATGCTCTTATCGCAGTCTTGAGAAAGCATTTCAGAAAGGGTATGTCACCATGGAGGAGATCAGGACCTCTGCGCAGAGGGTATTCAACACTCGCTTCCGTCTGGGAATGTTCGATGCACAAACGCCTTATGACAACCTGGGCCTTTCTGACATCGATAGCGAGGAACATGCACAGCTTGCCCTTGAAGCTTCCCGCCGCTCCTTGGTCCTGCTCAAGAATGACTCACTGCTCCCTCTGAACAAGGAAACAATTCGGAGTATCGCAGTCATCGGTCCGAATGCTGACAACAGAAAAGTCCTGTGGGGCAACTACCATGGGACATCTTCCCGCCACACAACGGTCCTCGAAGGAATCCGTAACATTGCAGGGAACACAATGCGAATCAACTATAGTGAAGGCTCTTCCCTCACCAAGGAGCGTGTTGAACGATTGGCAAAGGAAGACGACAGACTCAGCGAGGCAGTCTTCATGGCCCGCCAAAGCGATGTCACTGTCCTTTGTCTTGGTCTGGATGAGACGGTGGAAGGAGAGATGAGGGATGATGGAAATGGAGGCTGGGCAGGTGACAAGAAAGATCTCAGGCTCCCGCTATGTCAACAGAAACTCCTGAGGGCTGTTGCTGGAACTGGAAAACCCGTCATCGTAGTACTGCTCTCTGGAGGAGCACTCGACCCAGAGATCGAACAGTATGAAAATGTACAGGCTCTCATCCAGGCTTGGTACCCAGGACAAGAGGGAGGAAGGGCAATTGCAGAGCTCCTGCTCGGTATGTTCAGTCCCTCTGGGAAGCTTCCTGTTACCTTCTACCATAGCAGTGCCGAACTTCCTCCATTCACTGACTACTCCATGCAGAAGAGGACCTACCGGTATTGCGGCCAGGAGGATGTGCTCTACCCATTTGGATTCGGCCTCTCCTATGCATCGTTTACGTACAGCATTCAACGCACAACGGTACATGAGGAGGGGACAGTAAGTGTTGAAATTAGCGTCACCAATACTTCCGATATACCAAGCAGAACGGTACTTGAACTCTATCTGGAAAGTTCCCACCCTGATGCTCCCCCCCACCCAGTACTCTGTGGCTTGAAAAGTGTGTTTTTAGAGTCTTTTGAACAGAAAGAGGTTGTACTTCTTCTGGAACATAGCCAATGTACTGCAGTAGACAATCAAGGCAATAGAAACGAAATACACGGGACCTTCACACTCCATGTGGGTGGAAGCCAGCCTGGGTTAATCAGCCGGAACCTTGGAGCAGACAAGGTAGCCAGCACTACATTCGTATATTAAGGAGTCATAGTATGGCAAATAAACCGATGGTACTACGAACCAAGCCACCACTTTGGACAAGGATCAAGACACAGAAGTTCTTGCTCCTCATGTTGGTACCAGGGGTAATCTGGTACCTGGTGTTCAAGTACATTCCTCTCTTGGGTCTCAGTTTGGGATTCACTGATTATGGGTTCAGGTCGACGGTATCGTTTGTGGGCTTGGATAATTTCAAGCGACTGCTGTCTTCCACTATTTTCTGGAATGCATTTCGCAATACCCTGATCATCAGCTTGGCGAATGTGATTTTCTATTTTCCTGCCCCGTTGGTTGTAGCGTTGCTGATCAATGAGCTGAAGAGCTTGAAGATGAAGAGAACGATCCAGTTCCTGATCTATATCCCCTATTTCTTCAGTTGGGTTGTGGTAGGAAGTATTTTCGTAAACTTGCTCTCTCCATCCTCAGGGCTGATAAACAACATCATCACCAAGTTTGGGGGCGAACCCATCTACTTCATGGCAAGTGCAAAGTTCTTCCGTCCTGTCCTGATCAGTTCCTACATCTGGAGACAGATGGGATACGGGGCTGTCATCTATGTGGCAAGTCTTACCACGGTACAACCGGAGCTGTATGAAGCAGCCACCATCGATGGAGCAGGACATTGGGGAAGATTGATCCATGTAACCCTCCCTGCTATCCGCTCCACCATTGTGACCATGCTGCTACTCAACCTCAGTCATGTATTGTTGATCTTCGAGCAGGTCCTGGTCATGTACAATGCAGCAGTCTATGACGTTGCAGATGTACTGCAGACCTATGTATTTCGTGAAGGAGTACTTGCCGGAGACTTGGGCTACTCCATTGCAGTGGGCATGTTCACGTCCATCGTAAGCCTTACACTGGTGCTGTCTACCAATAAGGTAAGCGCAAAGTTCCTCGACGAACCCATCCTGTAGGAGAATCATCATGGCAAAGACTGTTCAGAATTCAATTAGAGAAACACGGGGAAGAAAAATCTTCCGTCTTATCAACGCACTCTTGCTTGCATTTATCTGCCTGATTTTCATCATTCCGATCTGGAACGTACTCATCACCTCGGTAGCAAAGGATGCGGACGTGATGGGGACCGACTATCTCTTGGTACCCCACTCATTCACACTGCAAAACTATTGGAGGGTGCTCAACAGTGGCTATATGGGAGCTTTCAAGAACTCTCTCTTTGTTGCCTTCTTCGGTACGTTGGTCTCCATGGTAATCACCGTACCCATGGGCTTTGCTCTTGCCCAGAAACATCTCATTGGGCGTTCAGTTCTCATGAAGGCAATTGTATTCACGATGGTATTTGATGCAGGTATCATGCCCTTCTATATTGTGGTACGGTCCCTTGGCCTTATCAACAGTATGGGAGCGATTATCTTTCCTGTGGCAATCTCCACCTTCAATTTGATCATCATCAAGAACTATATGGGTAGTATTCCGGTCTCACTGCTGGAGAGTGCTACCCTGGATGGGTGCAACGACCTCATGATCCTCCAGAAAATTGTCCTGCCGCTCTCAGTCTCCATCATCTCAGCGGTAACCTTGTTCTACTTTGTCAGCTACTGGAACCGATACTTCGAGGTGATCATGTTCATCAACGACAGCCGCAAGTACACCTTGCAGGTGGTCTTGCGCTCCCTGATGTTCGAGTCCGATGAATCCCTTGGCGGTGGCCAGTATGTCTACAACAACCTGAAGATGGCGGTCATGGTCCTGGGAATGCTCCCCGTCCTCATCATCTATCCTTTTGTACAGAGGCACTTCGTCTCAGGCTTGATGCTTGGTGGAGTGAAGGGATAATTACACGAAAGAGGCCCTACTGGTTCTCTGAGGGGACTGGTAGGGTTAGTATGCTTCTTCTTTATTAACAAACAGAGGAATACCCCCATATCTCCCATCCAGATACGCTTTATCAATTTTCCTGTCGCTACGTTCATTGAACTCTTCAAGTGAATAGAGTGAAGATTCTCCCTTTCGTTACCTTCTAAGGGAGAGACATATGTTAAAGAAGGCCTTTCGCTGTCCAATTGTGGGTAAGAGCCGATAGAATATTCAAAACAGAAAGTTTTTCTGCTATGTCTTGTGCAAGAATCACAGCAAATGAAAGGTATCAAGACCTCAGGGCAAGCCCCGAACACAGGAGGCGTTTCCTCCTTTTCCGCCCCAAAGGACGGGGTATCTCACCTTGCTTTCCCTGCACTCGCTCGGGAGAAGAACCATCATGATGTTTCCTTTCCTCTCTCTCCGTTGGGGAATGATCGACCTAACAAGCCTAACCAGCAGTTAGTTGCAGATGATTATGGGATTTTCTTGATCTTCGGTAATAATCGGCTGATTATTCTATGCAATGTATGTGCATTGCATTGCCTACATCACTTGGGAATGATAGAATTTCAATAGGGAGAAACTCTATGGCTAGTACAACAATCAGTTTGAGAACGGATACGGAACTCAAGGCTCAGGCCGAGGAAATCCTCAATCAACTTGGAATGACACTGAATGGAACCTTCAACATGCTTCTTCATCAGATTGTGAGGGAAAAGTCAGTGCCATTGAGTTTGTCTCTTGCTTCCGAGAATTCATTGTATGCAGATTTGCTTGTTGCAGAAGATGAACGTATAAAGGGGTATGTCGGCAGAAGTGGAGATGAAATCCTTAAGGATTTTGACTTGGTTGTGGCAGAGGCTGAAGCCAAATATGGGGTATGAAGTTATTGTCTCCAGAAAAGCCGATGAAATGCTTGTCAGTCACGTAAGATTCCTTGCCCAAGTGAGCATCCCTGCTGCCAAAGTATTGAGAAATGAGTTCTGTTCTGTTCTTGTTGCGTTGAAGGATAATCCCTTCCAATTCCAACTGGAAGATGATCTTGGATTACCCAACGGAAAATACAGACGGGTTGTTTTCGCTAAAAGGTACAAGGCGGTTTTCTCGGTTTTTGAAAATAGCGTGTTTATTGATGCCATCATTGATTGTAGACAATCAATGTGACCTTTCCAGATATAAGTCACAAAGAATCGGGAAGGAAATCTGTGGGCAGAAAATATATATCTAAAAACACAGCTACATAGACATGTGCTCTCTAATATAAAAAGCCAAACAACCAGAGAGGAATCTTCCTACCAAATCCGTATTCAATATCATCAGAAGCAATATATGCGTCCTCTATCCCCTGTAGCTGCCTTGCGTTCTTCTTTTTTCCACCAACTTCGATGGTATATGTTCCATCAACAAGAAGATCGCTCTGAGGAGAGAATGTTACATTACACATCTGAGATACCTGACTTGCAAGAAACGTCTCACGTACTGTACCTATTAAGGGTTTATCGTACCCTAAGACATACATAAGATTAGTATTATCCAAGAATATCTTATCAGGTTTCTGCAAGAGACCAATCCCAGTGGTACTTCTGTAGAGCATTCGGATTAGGTTTGCCTGATCCAAATAGGAGAGATAGGTAATGAAGGTCTGCCTATTGATTCCTATCCGCTCACTCAATTTGGTAATATTTGGAACAAACGGAGCTGATTGCGCAATAATTGACAGCAGTTGCTTGATCTTTGGGATATAAGCAGGTTCTATACTACGCAGCATAGGCAACTCTTGCTCCAAAATCATGAGTACTGTTTCTTCCAATCGCATAGGGTAATCCCCTGCCCCCTCAAGGTAGTAAGGGTAATATCCGATCTGTAAGTAATCTGAAAAATACCTAAAGGGTTTGACCCGAGAAACAATCTCTTGAGCAATCTGGCCATGTTTATCCAGAAGATCAGTAATTGAGAATGCAGGAAAAGACATCTTTGTTTCGATTTCCAGATATTCTCGGAATGAAAGCCCTGGTAACTCATACATCAGTGCTCTTCTGCTCAAATCAGCCTTCCCCCTTTCCAATTTGAGCAAGGAAGAACCAGTGAAGACGATATGAAGCATAGGGAATTCATCGTACAGATTTTTTATTGCAATGGACCAATCAGGATATTTATGCACCTCATCCAAGAAGATATGGGTGCCTCCATGCTTTACAAAGGTATCAACAACGTCTAGCAGAGGGTTGTCCGCAAAATATAGATTATCCAAGCTTACATACAGAGCAAGGTCCTGATTGTTCCCAAACGCCTTTTTTATATGTTGCAAAATAAGTGTAGTTTTACCACATCCTCTGGCTCCCTTGATCCCCACAAGACGAGCATCCCATGAAATAGTAGTCTCAAACTCCCGTACCAAGGACATATCAGTGTACTGCAATCTTCGTCGATAAAATTCGTATAATTTATCCATACCATAAGCATACAGCACGTTCTCAATTTTGTACACTACAGCAACCATTATTCGATAAAATTGGTTACTTCATCCACCATTATTTTGTTTTTTTGGTTATTTAGGCAACCATTTTTCAATTTCTAGGCACCTTTTACCCAAAGTATCCTCTGCCTTGAGAACAAAGAATACAAGAGGCTCTATACTTTGCGGGACCGATTCATTTCACGAGGGAAACCTCAAAGGTCTCCAATAGCTTCTGGAAATTATGAATGTAAGAACCATTGATGCGAGTAACAATTGCATCGGTGACCTCTAGGTCATAGATTTGGCCACGGTCTCGGATCATATCCATCCAGATCCTTCCTTCTTGTATCAGCCCAACAGCCAAGGCTGCATGTGCATATGAGGAGTCAATCATCAAACAACTGTTCAAAGGTAGGGGTACTCACATCCTCGCTCTCTTCTTCGTAATGACCCTCTTCAAGTTGTCCAATTGAGCTATCAGCTTCAGTCTGGTACAAATAGAGTTGATCAAGATACTCAATCGCACTACGAATCTTCGACCGCAACAAATATCCACTCTTGTCTACACGTGATAAGAGTTCTTCCAACTTAATCCCAGGTTGCCAGTCATAAGCCTTTGCATGGAAGCGCACAATCTTCTCAAGAATCTGTTGCATCTCTTCATGGCTGAGCGGCTTCAGCTGGGGAGCTTTCACAATCGAATCCAGCACTGATTTCATCGGCTCCTGTCCTTCAGGATACAACTCTTCCAGATTCTGATACTCATTCTTTGCTTCAATAATATCCTCCGTGTAGGAAGAACTGAAGGCGAAAAGGCTGAAAGTGGCTTCCAGCTGTTTGGCAGGGAATAAAAACGAAGCGAGATTATTGTATGCCTTTGCCCTTGCCTTCTTGCTAAGACGACCGATGAGCTCAGATTCATCAAAGAGAACTACCCATCCATTATACCCAAGCTGTACGAACAGATGGCTGAGAAAGGCTACATAGTCCTGGGCGTGACGTGATTTCACAAAATTCTGGTTGAATACTACCTTTTCACCGAAAATCCTACGATACATTTTCTTGATCTGGAGGTTGGGTACAAAATCCCCTTCCAAATCTGTCTGCAGTAAAAACTGCTCTTCCATATCGTCAGTATTGAGGTAGGAACGTAGCAAATAGTACAAACGGTCGGTCTCAAGCTGTGTTGCTCCATAGAGCAAAAGGTCGTTGGTCAAAGGGGAATTAGGCGAAAGCTTGTTCAGCTCCTGGGTAAACCCTGGCTGTACATGGTTGGGTAAGTAGGTATTGCTTACCAACTTCGGGTACACCAAGTAAAGCTTGTCCAAGGGGGTCTCCTTACTCAAGGAAACCAGGGAAACCACCATGTTTCTCTGATGAGCCAACGTATAGATGGTGTTGATAAGATGGGTCTTCCCTTCACCATATTTCCCGCTGATAATCATGGAATCACTCATCTTTGAGTCACACACCCCGTCAAGCTTCTCAATGACATCATCCAAAAGATCCTGTCTGGCTTCTGCAAAGTGATGACCTATTGCCTTGGAAGGAATCCCTGAGCGCAGGGCCTCGATCATATGTCTCTCTTCATAACCCCAAGCCATGTTCTTCCTCCTCAGCAGTATCTTGTTGGGCAAGGAATCCCAACGTCGCCTGATTGACCAAACGAGGAAGTGAAATTCCCCCCAGTTTAGCCTGCGTTATTAATTGTTTTGCATGCTCTTCATCCAAAGGGGAAGCTTGTACATTGATATGTTGTACCAGCTGGGCAAGCTTCTGGCTCATCTCTACCAACAATGATGGTGAATACTCCTGGAGTGCAATCGCATCGAGATCTGCAATATCAGTAAACTTGTTCACTCGCTTTGAACGTACTTCATTCTGGATTCGCATCCAGAGTGCTTGGTATGACTTCAACCCAGCATTCTCATTATCGAGCAACTCTCCCGAGAACGCATACACCACCATGAAATGGTTGAAGGTATCAATGTCATCAATCAATTGGCGGATGCTTTCATATGTATCTTCCCGTTTCATCTTGGTGTAATGCAGCGGATTCATACCTGATCTATCAACCAGGACCTCTAGATTGTCAACGGTCACCAACAGCCCGGCGTATCCACTCAGATGCACCAATTCAGCAAGACTCCGCAGCAAATTGCGGGCATTATACTTGGTGATTCTGGTAGGAGCCAAACCCAATGGCCTGAGTAGGGTCATCCGAATCTTCTTGTCTCCATGCATCCAGGCAAGCAAAAGCTCCTTGTTTGTTTCTTCCAATACTGGATGACCAAGCAAGGAACCGCAGAGCAAACTGCAAGCAAGAGAAAAGTTATTATCCATCCTAGGATTATCGAGGAACATCTCTTTTAACTGGTTACGCATCTCCCGCCTGGTTATTCCATCAGCTAGACCTTGCTGGGCGAGAAAATCAAGGAAGGTAAGACCGGGGTCAATGTCTTTGCTCTCAAATCCCATTGCATGGATAATCTTCTCACTGCAATGATTGAGCAAATCCATGATATTGGCTTGTCGGAGCACCTCAAGGTAGAACTCCCTGAAATCATGCAACCAGAGTGTTTTTGCAGAAATGCTGACCGTTACATACTTCCTTTGCTTTGCAAGGGACTGCAAGAGGTGAAGGGTGTGGGTCTTTCCACTTCCCTTCCTTCCTGTGATGAACTTGATCTTGCTCCCACCTGCCTTGATGAACTCATCAAGATATTTCTCCTGATAAAAGTCAGTGAGAAATTGGATTCCAACTGAAAGTTGGTTGAGCAATTGGTCACTTTCGGGGACTTCTCCCTGAGAAAGCTGGGCAATGGTTGCACGCATATTGGTCTGCATTTCCATCAAACTACCTCTTTTAATAGAATCGTATGGTTGCGAGATAGTACTCTCTTCCAGTCTGGTCAAGAATCCTCAGAGCCTTGGAGTTATTTCTGCTTGGACCAAACTGGAATGACCTCCCTCCCTTTACTTCCACATCTTGGGCATCAAAAAGCCGGGCAATATCAAATGCATAACTTTGCTGGTCATACTCCTTGCGTGATCGGCTCATCGGCACCAAGTATTTATAGAGTGTGGTCAGGTAGATATCTGCTCCTGCTTCCTTCCCTAGCTTCAGGCAAGCAAGATCATAGGCAGCAGCCAACTCAGTTGCAAACTGGTTTGCCCTGAAGGATGCCTTGTAGAGTTTTTCTTGTCCTGCCTTAACAATGGACACCAAGGTGGATGGACGAAGACAAGAGACCTTCTTTCGGTCTAGATAGGCATCCTGGTTCTCCACATCAAAGCGAACCTTGTAGGGAAACATCTCGTAGACTGGGAAATCACCGATGACATCTACATTACTCTGTTCACACTGACTCAAGAGCTGCTGAGCAAAAAGTCCGCTCTCCATATACTCTCTGGCATCAAAGTTTGAAAGCAAGGCGTTTAGTCTACAGGTCAAATCAGACAGCTCGTCACTTGCTTGATGCAACAACTCAGTGTCTGAAATACTTTTTGAAAGGTCTCCACTACTCATATTCTTTGCAATAGCTTTTTGTAGTTTGGTAACCAATTTGATCTTTTCTTTAATTGCCTTCTCGTACGAAAGATATTCGTTATATAAAAGTTCGTAGTCCATGTCTTCTCCTTTCTGGGCATACAAAAAAAGCATAAATGATGGTGCTGTTCTATGCAATCCCTTTTACTATTATCGTATCACATTGCCTGAGAAAGACCTCTCATGGTATCTTGTGCAAAGGAGCTTCAACTCTATGGGCTTATCCCTTCATGCATGGCAAAAAAAGTGTATTGAATCCTGGCTGGAAAGACAGGGACGTGGTGTTGCGCAGGTAGTAACAGGAGCCGGCAAAACAATCCTTGCCCTGTATGCTGCAAAAGCCTTGCAGGAGAAGTTGAGAAAGAAGATACATATCGTCATCATCGTCCCAAAAACATTCTTGGTCGGACAGTGGAAAACAGCAATACTAGATCACCATGATGATTTAGGAATACAAAGGGAAGATATCGGGTGGGTCTGTGGAACACATCATCAGGAACATGACAAGCCTGTCATGATCTATGTTATCAACTCTGCACGATACAAGCTTTCTTACATTCTGCATCAACAACTCAGCAGCAAGATACCTGTAATGCTCATTGCAGATGAGTGCCATCACTATGCAAGTGCAGAGAACAGAAAGATATTTTCCTTTCTAGAAACGCTGGATGAGAGACAGAAGAAAAACTACTACTCACTAGGTCTTTCAGCAACACCACAAGGTAATGGTTTTGAGCAGATATTGGTTCCTTCCCTTGGACCACTCTTCTATACCTATGGATTCTCGGAGGCAATGATAGAGGGGGTGATCAACCAAGTTGTCATCTACAATGTTGCCTTGAATATGACCGATTCCCAGGTAGCAAAGTATGATGAGCTTTCAGCACGGATCACTACAACACTTAAAAAGCTCAATAGGTTGATACCTGGCCTCTCCAAACTTAAAGGCTCAGCATTTTTCATTGAACTACAACGACTTTGTCTGAGCGAGACTCCATTCATTGCTGAGACTGCAACACTGTTGCTCACGCTCTTCTATCAAAGAAGAGCACTTGTCTATGAAGCACCACAGAGACTGTCTTGTGCCTTTGACCTTATTGCTTTGCTTGACTCACAAAGCAAGATCATTATATTCGGGGAACGGATCAGTCAAAGTGAAGCTCTCTATGCCAGGCTGAAGCGACACTTCCCCAATAAGGTGGCACAGTATCATAGTGAGATGGGGGAGACGGAGAAAACCCTTGCACTACGTAGATATCGTACAGGGGAAGCCCGAATCCTTGTCTCTTGTAAGGCTTTGGATGAGGGACTCGATATACCCTCTGCAGATGTAGGCATTCTCCTTGCAACCACCTCTGAACAACGCCAACGCATACAACGGCTTGGCAGGATTCTCCGACTTCAGGAGGGCAAGGGAAAGGCAAGCCTGTTCTACCTCTCCCTAGCTCATACCATTGAAGATGGCGAGTTATTGGATGCTGGGATTGATTCAATACAAGAGTGGTATCTCCAGTACACCAGCCACTTCATCCATCCATCATATGATGAACTGGCAGATACATTACTCAGTACCATGGAAGAGAGAAACGTATCCACAAGAGGCATTGATGCACTTCTGAATCAGGGCAGAGTCCGTAATGATTGGTTTGAAGACCCAAAGGTATTGCAAGAAATGTATGAAGAGGCAAGATTCCCACAGGAAAAGCAATACTACTCCCTTATGCGCTCCCTCTCCCTGCTCAGGATGAAAAGTCAGAGCATCCGTCTTCATTGAGTGGGCTAAAGGAATCGAGTATACTCCGTTCAAGGGGAGAGAGATGAGCATACGCAACCTGAGAACAGAAGTTGTTACAGTATATATTATTATTGCAATCCTATTTATGGGCACCTCCCTCATTGACTCCTATTTTGATCATCATATTGTCCGAAGGAATGGAGAGTTGCTTCAGAATTACGAACAAATAAACCAAGCAATTGTTGCATACAACCACTCCAGCACATCATTCCGGCTTTATAACAGGAATAAGAATCTGCTTCACTATGAGGAATACCTAAAAACCTATGATGAGGTGGTTCAACTGCTCACCAGTCTCTCTGAAGCATTCAAGGAGAGTGAGCAAACAGTACTCTACTCACGTATCTCTCTGCATATGTTGCAAGAGCGACACCAGTTGATAGAGGACTACGTTAATTATAAAAGTAATAAGGCAACTCTCTCAGAGGACTATGAGTGGATTACGCTCATGGGAAACTACATCACCGGCTTTTTAGGAGATTTACTCTCTGCATATCTGGAAAGAATCAACCAACAGCACTCTGAAGCACTAAATCAGTTCAACACCTTCCAAGGCATCGTAAATGTACTGAAGATTGCCTTTTTGCTCATTCTAGCCTTTATACTCGAACGAATCGTGCATAAAAGCCGGCAAAAAATGCGGGAAGCAAGCCATGTAATGCAGGAGATCGGGAAACAGAATTTTGAGGTGGAAGATATAAGGCCTACCTCCTACGATGATATCAATGAGTTCATCATAACCACCAATACCATGAAACGGGAAATCCATGAGCTCATTGCCCAGATTGAAACGTTCAGCCAACAGAAAATTGAACACGAACAACAAAAGCGCCTTCTTGCTGAAAGCCGTTTCAAGGAGCTACAGGTCCAAATAAATCCTCATTTTCTGTTCAATACCCTGAGTATGATCATCCGACATATCCAATCTGATGATAAGCAGACCAGCATCCAGCTGGTCAAGGAAACCAGCTCATTGCTTCGTAGCAGTCTAAACAACAAGATGACCATCGCGCTCGACGAAGAGCTGGAACTCCTGCGATCCTATCTATTTATCCAACAACTCCTTTTACAACAGCGAATAGATCTGGTTCTTGATATTCGTCGAGGATATGGTACCACCACTGCCTATGTACCTCCTCTGGTAATTCAACCTATCGTAGAGAATGCAGTCATCCATGGATTAAAAGACACCCGTTCAGGCGGTTTGATAGATATCCAAGTGGTAGAAAAGCAGGATCGATTCGAGGTTACCGTCGCAGACAATGGCATTGGCATGAATCCTGACCTTCTCGCCTCTGCTTTGCAGGAGAAAGAAGGGCATGTTGGCTTGCACTCTGTCTATCAGCGTCTTTACCTGCTTTACCAACGTGAAGATGTCATGGAGGTCCAAAGCACACCCCGCAAAGGCACCCGAGTCTTACTGCGTCTTTACAAGGAGGTGTCATTATCTACACCCTCATTTTAGCCGACGACAATAGTGTGGAGAGGACCTACCTAAGTTCGTTCATTCAGAAAAATTATCCCCAAGACTTCCAAATTATCGGAGAAGCTCGCGATGGTTCTGAAGTGTTGGAACTATCAGAGAAAATACAAGCTGACCTGTACCTATTGGATATCCATATGCCGAAACTCGATGGATTGGAAACAGCAGAACAACTGAGAGAACGACAGCCTCACGCTTCCATCCTCTTTATTACCAGCTATGCTGAGTTCTCCTATGTCAAGAAAGCCCTTCAGCTGGGTGTAGTCGATTATCTCCTCAAACCTTATGATGATGCAGAACTCCAAGAAGCCATAGAGAAAATTCTGGGCACTCTTAATACACAACAAAGCAACATCGTCCTGTCCAAAGAGGAAGGGAAGGCAACGGAACTTACCTTCTTAAAGCACCACCAATTCCTTGATAAAATTCTTCTGGACAATGAGAACTGGCATAATCCTCATGCACTCCTTTTATACCAACGAGGAAGACTGGATGCTTATAAATCAGTGGTCCTTTTTCCCTGTTCAAAAGCAATAGCATCTGACAAGCTGTTGCAGATTATCAAGGGTATCTTCTGTAAGCGAAACCTCCATGCACTGCTTAGTGTCAGGGGAGAAGAGGTTCTTCTCTTTCTCTTTGGGGATCGAATACGCGATTTCCAAGAATTGGAGACCAGCATCCAACGTACTCGCTCTTTTCTTCGCGACGAGACAGGAATGGAGATATTCTCTGGACTCTCGTCTTTCTATACAGATACCCATTCACTCCTTGAAGCATATGAAGAAGCTGCCTCCTTTCTCCTTCAGATTGCTCCTCCCTCCCTTGCCTCTCGCTTTGACGAAAACCAAAAAGGGTATGAGCAGAAGTACCTCCGGGAAAAACAAATAGTACATGCAATCTCAGCACGTAAAGATCAAGAACTTCCAGCTCTTATCAATGAGTACTTGGAGACAGAAAATAATAAAGATTCAGACCGCTACCTCCTGTTTCTCATATATATGACAAGAGCAGAAATTCTTGGAAAGGAAGCAGAAGCAGAGAGAGCTTTTCTCTGCAACCTCTCCTCTCTAGAAGAAATTGAGGGTTCAACTTCTCAAGAATTCCTTCATTCAGTTGCCTTTGATGTTGCGCAGGCATTAGGTGAAGGAGGATCATATCACAATGTCCATCTCGTAAGAAAAACAATTCGGTTTATCCAACAACACTATAAAGACAAAATCACATTGCAAGAGATTGCCGACACCCTGGAAGTCAGCTACAGCCATCTGAGCAAGTGTTTCAAGCGGGTTGCAGGAACCTCCTTCAATACCTTTCTCCTGGAAACCCGGATGGAAGAGGCAATTCACTTATTCAGCAGCACTCCATTATCCATCGCAGAAGTCGGGAAACAGGTTGGAATTGATGACCCCTACTATTTTAGCAAGAGTTTCAAGAAATATTCTGGTGTCAGTCCACGAGAATTTGTGGCAATGCATGCCTTGTCACGCGAGAACTCATGACAAATTTTTACAAATTGTGACAGGAAATTCCATTTCTCTCTCTGATAAGCGCTTATAGACTACAGAAAAAGACTTGGAGGTCATACATGAAAAAAATGTTGCCTGTTCTTATGATTTTGGTTTTGCTCGGTGGAGCATTATTCGCACAAGGTTCTAATGAGAAGGCAGAAAAAGCTCCTTCCCAGATTGTACTTCGTTATGGTGATGTAAACCCACTTGGCCACGTCCTGCTTGACTCTGCTGAGTATTTTGCAGACCAGGTTGCTGAATTGAGTGAAGGAAGAATCAAGATTGAGATTTATCCTTCTGGACAGCTTGGTGATGACAACGAAGTATATCAGGCTATGCAGATGGGTGCTGTTGACCTGTACCGAGGGAATGCTTCTTCCATGAGTGACTTCGGCAAGATGCAGGTAACCGCTCTTGCACTCCCCTACATTTTCCGCGACCGCGACCACTTCTGGTCTGTATGTGCAGGATCCCTCGGGGATGAGATTCTCTCTGACATCCAGGCATCCGGTTCCCGAATGGTTGGTCTATTCTACATGGATGAGGGTGCACGTAACTTCTTCACCACTGATGCTCCTGTCACCAAGATTGAAGACCTGAAGAATCTCAAGATTCGTGTACAGAGTAGTCAGCTGATGCTCGACACTGTCTCTGCCCTGGGTGCAAACCCAACCCCGATCGATTATGCTGAGTTATACACCGCATTGCAGACTGGTGTTGTAGACGGTGCTGAGAACCCTCCTGCCAGCTACTTCTCCAACAAGTTCTATGAAGTGGCTCCCTACTATGTACTCGATGGTCACACCTTTAGCCCTTCCATCGTCTTGATGAGCGAAATCGTCTGGAATCGCTTGAGTGATGCTGATAAGGATGTACTGATGAAGGCTGGACAACTCACTGAGGAGTACAATCGCAAGGCTATCGAAGCTGCCGACCAGAAAGCATATGATAACCTGAGAGAGGCTGGTGTTGAAATCACAAACCTCACCGATCCTGAAAAGTGGTCCAACGCAATGGACAAGGTGTATGCAAAGCATGGTGCTGACTACATCGAGACCATCAACAAGGTCAAGGCTATCAACTAGTTTGATATCACTTCACGAAAGAGTCCGGGGACCTATTGTTCCCGGACTTTCGGCCTATGGGAAGGAAACATTCATGAAAAAGATTCTGGAAACAGTCTTTCACTATGTGGAGGTGGTCTGCAAGGTATTGATGATCATCCAGGTCATCGCTGTCTCTATCGTAGTTATTGGAAGACAGGTATTCAGCAAGACCCCCGCTTGGGGAGAAGAGATTACGCTCTTTGCCCTCGTTTGGGTTGCAATGTTGGGTTCAGTCATCCTGCTGAAGAATGATGGACATATCTCTGTTACCGCTTTTGACCAATGGCTCCCCAAAAAGGTTATACGGGTTTTGGATCTCATTTCATACCTATTCCTGATGTTCTTTGCCGTTATGATGGTTTTCTACGGTTTCAAATTGATAGAGCTGACCAGCCGTAATGTGTTGCCTGCATTACAAATAAAGTCCAGCTGGCTTTATGCCTCTGTCCCCATCTCCTCAATTGGCATGATCCTTATCTTGATTGAGAAGATCTATCTTCTCCTTCGTCACAAAGACCCAATACTCAGCTAAGTAAGGGAGTTAGAATACTATGGTCAATCTTACTACAGCATCTATCCTGCTTATCGGCAGTTTTTTGCTCTTTATTTTCTTGCGGTTTCCCATTGCTTACTCTTTGGGTATCTCCTCAATTCTTACGGCAATGTATCTTAAAATGCCAGTGGAAATTGTTGCCCAGAACATCGTTAGGGGTATCAATGCTTTCTCATTGATGGCAGTTCCTTTCTTTATCATCGCAGGCGACCTGATGAGCAGTGGCGGTATCGCAACACGGTTGGTTAAGCTTGCTGATGCTCTGGTCGGCTGGATGCGTGGGGGTTTGGCAATTGTTAATATTGTAGCATCCATGTTCTTCGGAGGCATTTCGGGCTCATCAGCTGCAGATACTGCATCCCTTGGCCCAATACTCATCCCTATGATGAACAAGCAAGGATATGACAATGAATTCTCAACTGGCATTACCTGTGCAAGTTCCGTACAAGGCATGCTGATTCCTCCCAGTCATAACATGGTCATCTATGCAATGGTTGCAGGAAGTGTTTCAGTTGGAGCGCTCTTCTTGGCAGGGTTTGTCCCAGGGATGATCCTTGGCATTGCCTTGATCATCTATAGCTTGATAGTTTCCAAGAAACGCAACTACCCAAAAGGGGATAGATTCCATATCAAGGCTGCCTGGAAAGCATTCAAGGAAGCTGTATGGGGACTTATCACCGTTCTTATCGTGGTAGTAGGTGTTATCAGTGGATTCTTCACTGCTACGGAAGCAGCAGGACTCTCTGTACTCTGGGCATTCTTTGTCACGTTTTTCATCTACAAGGAAATTCCCTTGAAGGAGTTCTGGACTATTCTGGGCCGCTCTCTCAAGACCGTTGCAATGGTTATGATTATCATCGGTACGTCGGCTGCCTTCGGTTGGCTTCTTGCATATCTGAAAGTACCCGAAATGGTGGCTGGAGGAATTCTGGGAGTTACTCAAAATCCAATACTGGTGTTGTTGATCATTAACTTCATTCTCCTTATCTTTGGGATGCTGATGGACATGGCGGCCATTATCACGATCACCACACCAATCCTGCTTCCTATCGCAGTACAAGTTGGAATGGATCCCGTTCACTATGGTGCAATGATGGTCCTGAACCTTGGTATTGGAGTTCTCACGCCTCCAGTAGGCACGACTCTATTCATTGGTTCAGCCATTTCAGGGCTCAAGATTGAACGTCTGGCAAAGAGCATGATCCCAATCTATATCGTTATGATTGTTACCTTACTTCTCATCACACAATTCCCTGCATTCACCATGACCCTTCCAGCGCTTCTTATGTAGAAAACAGAACAATAAAGTAAGGAAAGGCTGCTGCAACGATGATTGTGGCAGCCTTCTTTTATCTTAAAGCACTACCTTGCGCTACTTACCCCTATAGGGAAGCACATCGTGGGGTAGAACAACGAAACAACAAGAATAAACAGAGTGAAAGTTACATCACTGCAACAATGCTTCAGCAAGAGAACTATCTATCAACAGATGGTTTGCGTATTTATGCTTGAATGCTATGGATACCTGGGAAGCCTTATGAGCACCCGCTGCAGCAATGATGGTCTTGCATCCATGGTTTGCCTTATTGCTGATTACATCCAAACTGACAGCCTTTATCAATGCAGAGTGACCTTCGCTCCCCATCTCTCCCACAAGATCTGGGACATGTATGATCTCACCATCACTATTTAATAGATAGTAGTTCAAGTCACCAATAGCACCCCCATGTATGATTTCCCCCAGCCGCTCAGAGCCTAACGTTGCCCTGATCATCCGAGAATAAAGCCCTTCAGTACGGAATGTCCCTATTCCCATAATCACAGCATCAGCTAATTGCATTGCACTATATACTTCTGGCTCTGTGATTGGATTTGCCCGTGAACATCGTCCTTCATTCCTATATCTGAATGAAGAGATTAAAGAGGTTGCAGTAATAGAGAAATCAGCAGGGGTCATGGTAAAATTCAAGGGAAAGAACTGAAAATTCGAAGCCTCTCCTCTCTCCAGATGGTCCATGATCCTGGCAATGGTATAGCCATTGCTGATTCCTACAGAAAACCGATCATGATGGGCAGCAATCTCCTGCAACCAAGCTGCTCCATGGTAGCCAAGAATCATCTCTTTCAGAACTTGAAATTGTATTGCCCCTGTTTGCACCACCCGTACATGATCAAGAGGAAGTTCCAGAATTGCGGCAACTCGTTGTTCCAATCCCTTGGAACGTTCTGTCTGTTTGATCCTACCTTCCATGCTCCTACCAAAATATGCATCACGGATACAATTCGCTATCTGTTCGGATAGCGGTAAATTTGAATTGAACAGATGCTGATACTGACTTGCCAGATGCTTCTCTGTTGCACCTGAGAAAATTGCATCAACGCAATCGTTGCTGGGAAAAGAGATCTTCTCCAAATCGTTGTGATCATCTCCTGCAGCCAGACAGACTAATGATTCCAATGAGATTCCATACAACTGTCCGATACGTTCCAAATTTGCAATATTGCTTGCATACTCCCGCTCCCAGCTCTGATAGGTTCTCAGGGGAACGGCCAATGCCTCAGCAACTTCCGCTTGTGAGTAGTGTCTTCTCTTTCGCAGTGCTTTGATGAGGTTCGTTATCCGTACTTCGATTGTTTCCATACTTGAATAATATCATATCATGTATATATACGCAATAACTTGCGTATATAATATATTGATATACATTATTTTGTGTGTTAAACTCATAATTGTCATAAATCACTACCGAAAAAAGGAGAAATGTCATGAAAAAGAATGTAGTCTTTGTAATGCTCCTTCTTGTCCCAGCACTTATCTTCTCCGCTGGTACAAAAGAAGCTTCAGAAGATGGACCAACAGTCCTGAAATGGTATTCACATGCTTCATCACTCGGAGCAACAGAAGAAACAATCGTGGAGGCATTCAATGCCGAGAACCCCAACATCCGTGTTGAGATCATCGAACTGCCTGAAGCAACCAATGATAAGCTGCAAGCCTTGCTTATTGCACTGCAGAGTGGTGACAGTTCCATAGATTTCTTCAATGCTGATGTAACGTGGACTGCAACCTTCGCCTCTGCGGGTTTGATCGAACCACTTGATGCATATTTCAGCAAAGCAGAACAATCTGAGTTCCTTCCGGGAACCATTCAGGCTGCAAGTTTCAGAGACAAGATTTGGGGAATGCCATTCAGAACAGACGCAGGGGTATTGTACTATCGCGCTGACCTTCTGGAGAAATATGGCAAGGAAGTCCCTACAACCTACACAGAACTGTTTGCAACCGCCCAAGAGATTAATGCAAGGGAAGGTGGAGACATGTATGCACTTGTCGGGTCTCTTGCCAATGGGGAAGGCATGACCTGCAATGCAGTAGAATGGTTCTACTCCAACGGTGGAGAGGTAATCGGCAGTGATGGCACTATCCTCATTGACTCTCCCCAGAATGTTGAAATCCTGCAGATGATGACTGATGCCTATGAGGCAAACCTCTTACCTGAAGGAGTACTCTCCTATGGAAGCGGCGATGCAAGAGCCTCCATGTTCCAGGGCAAACAGGTCTTCATGAGAGCATGGCCTAAAGCCTTTGCAATGGGACAGGATGCAAGCAAGTCACAGGTAGCTGGAAAACTTGGTGTTTCCCCACTCCCTCGTGGACCACAGGGCACCATGGGCAAGAGTGTTGTTGGTGGTTGGCAGCTGTTCCTGAACAAATATTCAGAGAACAAGGATGAGGCAGTTAAGTTCATGAAGTTCTATGCAAGTGAATATGCACAGAAACTCCATGCATTGAATGACTCGTACCTGCCATCTCGTCGTGCACTATATGAGGATACTGACATACTGGAGAAATATCCTCACTACAGCCAATTCCCGGCAATCCTTGAGACTGCTGTTGCAAGACCTCAGTCTCCCTACTATTCTGAAATCTCCTCCATTCTTTCTGCAGAAGTGCAGAACGCTATGAAAGGAAGCAAGAGCCCTGCCCAGGCTCTCGCAGATGCTCAGAAAGTAATGGAATCAGTAGGAAAATAAACAATGCAAACCCACCCTCCTCTCCTACTAAGGGGGGGAGGGTTTTTATTGGAGTTTAGATGAAAACGTTGAACAGAACACAATTTGGATATCTCTGCATCGTCCCAACCATAATAATATTCTTGGCATTTGCAGTATATCCAGTAGTTCGAACTATCACCTTGAGCTTGTTCCACTTCCGGTTGCAGACAGGACCAACTATGACATTCCTCGGGATCGCAAACTACCTGAAGATGTTCTCTGACTCACGGTTCTACAGTTCCCTGACCTTCACACTTCTCTTTACCCTGCTGACCGTAGGATGTGAAGTTCTTTTAGGACTCTTGTTTGCACAAATGATGAACCTCGCCATCAAGGGACAGGGAGTGCTACGGGTCATTGTATTGATCCCCTGGGCCATCCCAACAATGGTAAGCGGGTTCATGTGGAAGTTCATGGTCCACGACCAGTATGGTGTCTTTAATCAGATTCTCTCCTCTATCGGGGTACTCGATTCGTTTATCCCCTGGCTGAGTCAGGACAGAACAGCACAGTTTATTCTGGTTCTCTCCGATATCTGGAAAACTAGCCCCTATGTGTCACTTCTTATCCTTGCAGGTCTTCAGACTATTCCAACATCCCTGATGGAAGCCGCAGAGATTGATGGAGCGGGGGCCTTAAGGAGATACTTTAGCATCACACTTCCCTTGCTCAAGCCTGTCTTGGCAACTGCGGTACTCTTCAGAATCATATCATCATTCAAGGTATACACCGTCATCGTGGCACTCACCAATGGAGGACCGGGATATGCCACGGAGTCAATGACTATGTACACGATGCGGACCTACTTCGATGCAGGAAATTATGGATATGGTTCAGCATTGGCAAGCTTCACCTTGGTGGTGACCTGTGCTATCGCACTATTATTCACGGACGCAATACGAAGCAAGATTGATATTGGTAAAAAGGGAAAACGATGAAAGTAATCAAACAATCTACAAGAATGTCATTCTACATATTCGCTGTCTTTTTCGTGGTGATCATTGGATTTCCCTTCTTCTGGCAGGTACTCAACTCATTCAAGTTCGAGCGGGACATCTTCTCTATGCTCTGGTTCCCTTCTGCCTATACATTGGAAAACTACTACAAGGCATTCACCACCAGGCCTTTGTTGGAGTATTTGGGAAACAGTTTTATTATAGCAACCATTGCTACCATCTTTGCCCTCATGGTAGGAAGTCTGGCCTCATATGCGATAGCCAGAACACCGATCAAGGGAAAAACCCCGTTACTTTTGGTAGTGCTCTCGATCAGTCTCCTTCCACCCATCGTCATCATCAACCCGATCTATACCATTATCAGGACTTTGGGGCTATTGAACTCGTACGGAGGATTGATTCTGGTAAATACCCTCTTTACCCTGACCATTGTCATCTGGTTCCTCACTCCCTATCTCTCCTCGATACCGGTCGAAATTGAAGAGGCTGCAGAAATTGATGGGGCTTCACCTGCACAAACATTCTCCAGGATTATCATCCCGCTCTTGGGACCAGGAGTATTTACCGTAGGAATCCTTGCATTCATACAAGTATGGAATGAGTACCTCTTCGCTCTGGTCCTCAACCCAATCCGTATCAAAACAGTAACCGTTGGGCTCAAGATGTATGAGGCAGACAACTATATCCCATGGGGAACGATCATGGCAGCATCTGTCGTGATTGTTGTGCCATTGATTACGTTGGTACTCATGCTCCAGAAACGAATCATAGGTGGTCTCATGACCGGGGGAATGAAGGAATGAAGCGATTATTACCCTGCCCCTATACAGCATACAGAAAAACCCGATGGTATCGTCGTCTGGTGGCTGGAGAGTTTATTCTGCAGTTTGACCAAGCCCCGGAACGTGAGGTGATCATCGATGCAATCGCTGAGTGTATGCTCAGTACAAATGACCTGGAAACATGGAAGAACAGAATCAGGGAACTGTGCATGGTGAATCGAACAACATGGGAGTCCTACTCTCCTGGTTCTCTACTCGCCCAGTTGCGCAGAGAAAGAAGGCATTATCTACAAGGGAAGGCCATCATACCATGGAGGACATCAGGATTTCATGAGGCGATCAATCCATGGGACCCAGAGGAATCAACACAATCACTGGTAATCATCCCTGACCTCTATGATTCTGCCCCGCTTGATGTGCAGGTTCAAAGACTGAGAAGCCCCTGGGGAGCCCAAAGCAACTACCTAGTCTGCCTTCCTGCGTCATGTACAAGCAAGCAGCAGATCACCGAGGAGACATACACCATTCCTGATGCAATCGAGATTCCTGCCAAGACACTTCAAAATCTTGCCGGTCAAGGAAAGATAGTTTGTGCTGACATCTGGTATGCAATGGCATTCCTTCAAGAAGGTATAGATATCGTAGCATGTCTGGACCGTCGGGAATGGTTCACTGCTGTACTATACCAAGAGAGTGTGTTTGAGGCTCCAGAACACCACCTCCCCTCTGAAACATTCTTTTCCAGCATTCTTCACCCCGTACAGAGTCCTGGAACAATTAGGATGTTCAGGTACATGGAGAGCCAGAAGGAAGGATATGTTCACTGTGGAGTTGAAAGAACGATTACCATGGACGAACCAACACCACCTTGGCTGACCTCACTACAGAAATCCCAGAAACTCTCCATTGAGACAGGATATTATATCCAGTCAGAATCTGGCGAATGGGCGAAGACCCCTGACTTACACGATGGGGCTATCCATGCAGCGATGGTAGTAATGGATGCAAACCTGATTCATCTCGAACCTATGCTTTTCGAAGGCAAAGCCTCACCTTTGGCTGTTTCATATCCAAATGGGGGCTTGTTTAGCAGCTTCAACTACTATTTCACGGAGAACCTCAAGGCATGGTATGCCTCCTATGACCCGAGGCCAATACCTTGGAAGGATTTCATCCTCGACTACTATGCCATGCGAGTGGGAGAGACACTCAAAGAGAGTGTTCCTCTCTATCATAAAACATTACTGGGATACTCCACCGATGGCAGGCTTTTCTCCAGTGATGGAAGTTGGACAGAAATTACATTATCCATAGAGAACTCCATATTCCATTTTGCCGAGGATGGGAAAGATAACCAGACATCAGCCCAGTTGCATCGCCCAGAAAATCCAGATCATATCGTAGGAGAGGGAATGTGGTGTACTACATTCATCCATGACTACGTATGGGATGTCAGAAGAGGTCCGGTAATGGTGCCTCCTTTTGGAGTTGTGGTTACCAGTACGCACAAACTATGTGAACCAGGAATAAAAGCAGTATGGAAGGTGACCTGGCAAAATTTTCCCGTCTCCAAGGAATCCATCGCTTGGATTAGCGGTGGTTTGAATGCTTTGGTCAAAAATAGAATAAATGTTGTGGAAACAACTGAAAAAGCATATCACCATCTCGTATCAGAAGGATGGTATACGAAAGCATCCATCCTTACCCAAGAGACACAACTCACACAACACGGCGTGCAACCGAGAACCTGTATTGGATCATTCAAGAACAAGATAGTGGTTGTTTCTATTACAGGTAGAGATCATTGCTCAAAAGGAGCAACCTTCACGCAGGAAGCTTCACTCGCACAATATCTTGTAACAAAAAAAGATCCAGACGCTTCACTGGATTTTCTTGTTAACCTTGATGGAGGAGCATCGTCGGTTCTGGGGTGCAGTAAGGACCAGGAATCCTATTGCCTCCTCACCAAACCATCCCCATCAATCACAAATCCAGCAGGTCAGCCACGTTGTGTGCCCTCGCTGCTGAGTATCCATTTCAAGGAGAACCATCACAATGAAACCTGATGTATATATTGTAATCCCAACATACTGGCAAGGGACAAAGGATCGAAAAGGAGTCAAGGAAGACCTGATCTTCGACCACCCCACCTACCTGGATGGACCAGATACCCTGTCTGCATCATTGGAAAGTCTAGCAAAGGCTAACCAATCAATTCCCTTCAGGGTACTGGTTCTCAGTGCCCCTATCCACCCAGAACTTGAGCAAGAGGTAACAGCAAGGGTTGATTCCATAATAGAACAATATCGTGATCGCCTTGACATCGGGCATTTCCATGGGGAGGCACTACGACTGCTACAAATTCATCTCCAACAGAAAGGTTTTAATCCAAACCACCTCTCCCTACAGGGCTATGCAGCAATCAGGAACTGCCAACTTGCTGTGCCTTCCATCCTTGGTGCTTCCCTGATTGCAGCAATCGATGACGATGAGGTAGTGCCCCTCGATTACCCAGAGCAAATCCAGCGATACGCTGGAAAGAATGGCATCGATCTTATTGCTGGAAGATACCGTTATGAGAATGGCAAGACGTTTGTACATGACCGCTCAGAAGGAAGAAAGGATGCAGGGCTCTTCTTGAAGAAACAACGTTACCAGAACATGGTGTATCAAGGTATCGAGGACACACCTGAAGACCTGGTCGATACATCCATTGTACTGGGTGGGAATATGGTATTCAGCCGACCTCTCTTTACACATGTCCCCTTTGACCCCTTCATACGCAGGGGAGAGGATATCGACTACATGATCAACGCGGCCATGGCTGGCTTCTCCTGGAAGTGTGACAAGAATCTGTGGATCGACCATTACCCTCCTGCTTGTGAAGAGAGGAGCAAGCTCCAGGAAGATGTTATCAGATTCCTGTATGAGCGGGCAAAAATCAAGGAAAGCAAGAGACAAAAAGGATTCAATACCATCACCGCTGCAGATCTTGGCCCCTACCCTGGTCTCTTCCTTCAAGACAATCTTGAGGAGGAGGCACTCCTAGCACTCCATGGTCGAGATACAGCTATACAACAAGAACCATGGTATCTTACTCCAGAAGAAGTGCTGGAAGAAGGGTCACGATTGGCCACTCAGGTAACAGAGTTCTTCGACTTTGCACGAATCTGGCCTACCTTGCTTTCATCCCTTGAGCAAGACACAATTTTTGCCCAGCGGCTTGAAGATTTGGTATTCTAGCTGACCAAGGCAGAGAGAATTCTCTGCCTTGCCTTGTAAAAGCTTTGACAAGCAAGGGTTTCCTTAATAGTATAGATGATATATCATCTATATAATAAGGAGTACATCATGCATGAACCATTATCGCACTATATGAAAGTTGGCCTTATTCACTTCATGGCATATCCAGTAAGCAACGGAAAAGGACCAGTTGCAGAAACCTTCCGGAAGATCTGTCTGGACCCCTTCTTTGAAGTTGCAGAGATTACCTGGATTCAGGACCCGGAAGTACGGGCACAAGTGAAGCAGATGAAAGAGGTCTCTCATCTCTCTGTTACCTTCGGAGCCCAGCCATGCCTCCTCTCCCAGAAGATGAATATCAATGACTTGGATGAACAGAAACGGATAAAAGCCGTTCAACAGTTGAAAGACAATGTTGATGAAGCCTATGAGATTGGGGCAACCGCACTTGCCTACCTGAGTGGCCCCTATGAAGAAAAGACTCGTGAACAGTCATATCAGGCACTCGTTGCTTCAACAAAAGAACTCTGCGCCTATGCAGCTTCAAAAGGTTCCCTGAAGATCGCCCTTGAAGTTTTTGACTATGACATAGACAAGAAAAGTCTCATTGGACCAGCTGACTTGGCTTCCCGCTTTGCAAAAGAAATTCGCATAGATTACCCTGAGTTCGGACTCATGGTTGACCTGAGCCATATCCCACTCCTGCATGAAACCATTGAAGAATCACTTGATCCTGTGAAGGAGTATATCGTGCATGCCCATATGGGCAACTGTGTGATGAAAGATCCCTCACTACCAGGGTATGGGGATCAACACCCCCGTTTTGGATTCCCAAACAGTGAAAACGACGTAGAAGAGCTAGCCGCTTACTTGGAATATCTGCTTTCAATCGGTTTCCTGAATAAAGAAAACAGGCCGGTGGTCAGTTTTGAGGTAAAACCTCAAGAGGGAGAAGACCCAGAACTGGTCATTGCAAACGCCAAACGAACGCTGCTTCGTGCTTGGGCTCATGTCACAACCAAAGATTAACTAGAAATATCTCTGGTTTATCCGTATCATGGTAACGATACTTGAAGGAAGGAAAGGATGAGGAAATGATACATAAAAACGACCAATTGTACCAAACAGCAGCAGAAAAGGCTTATGAAGCGATAAGCGAAAAGATTATCAGCGGGGAATATGAGCCTGGAAAACGATTGGTCCGCCGTCAGCTCGCTCAAGAGCTCGGTATGAGTGCAATTCCCATCCTGGAGGCGATGAAACGTCTTGAACAGGATGGTTTGATCGAGTACCGGGCCCATTGGGGCTCCATTGTCACCATTCCTACCATCGATCGTGTCATGGATATGTTCACGATGAGAGAAGCCCTTGAATGCCAAGTAGCAAGAATTCTTGCAGTCAAAGCCACAGAAGAGCAACAAGAACAGCTCCTCTCCTTGGCAAAAGAGTTGGATAAAATCCGTTATGAAGCTAATGATGCAGAGACAGTGACCCACCTTCACATCAAGTTTCACTTGCAGATGGCAGAATTCACTGGCTTCCCTTCATTGCTGGCAGGATTACAGAAGAACAACTTCCAGTGGCTGATCTTCAATGCCACAAGATCCAGGAGGCTACGGGCCAATATCCAACCATATTGGCATACAACCCTCCTGGAGCATATTTTCAAACATGACCCAGACCTCGCAGAGAAAAAGATGCGGGAACATATCTACGATGCATACAACCCCATTTTGGAGGACCTGCAGCAGATTCACTGACTCATTGGTTCCAGCAACGCTGGAGAAAACCATAGTATAATTGATATATCAATTATATCGCATATATTTTCTTTACTTCGCAGGGAGGAATTACCAATGTCTCGATTGTTTTCAACACATCAAAAAAGTCTTGCTTACTGGGAAAAAACAGCTGATCTCGTTGATCAGTTCATCGACATTCCCCTCAACTATCGTCAAAGCGGGCACCCAGGGGGCTCCCGCTCCAAAGTCCATATGCTGCTTTCCCTGATGCTCAGCGGAGCAATGCGCTGGGACATCAGAGATAGCGACAAACGCTTCTCTGATAAATTCATCCTTGGCTGTGGTCACACCATCCCCTTGGTCTATGCTACCCTTGCAGTGCTGAATGAAGCACTCAGAATCAAGTATGAAGAGACAAAGGATCCCAAGTACCTGGTCAAGGGAGGAAGCGAGAGAACCCTGCTCTGGGAGGACCTGCTGGGATTCAGACACCAAGGAGGACTCTCTGGTCATGCTGAGGCAACAGGAAAGACATCCTTCCTGCAGACCAACACCGGACCATCGGGACATGGAACCCCTGGAGCAGCGGGAACCGCGTTCGCCCTGAAGCGAGCTGGAGCCGGAGAAGTGCAGGTATTCATCTTTGAGGGAGAGGGAGGTCTTACCCCCGGGTCTACCCACGAAACACTCAATACTGCTTGGGGCATGGCCTTGGACAACCTCCACTTCCTTGTTGACTGGAATGACTTTGGCATCGATGGACATACCACCAGCAGTGTAGTACCAGGAACCCCTGAAGATTGGTTCGCTCCCCATGGCTGGAGAGTATGTGGAACCGAACAAGGTTCTGACTTTGCCTCGGTAACCGAGGTTCTTAAAACCCTCATTGCTTCTGATGATGAGCAAAAACGCCCCTCGATGGCTTGGTTCAAGACCCGCAAGGGGCGAGGCTACGGAAAGTATGATGCCGCAAGCCATGGTGCTCCTCATGCAATGAACAGCGCTGCCTATTGGGAACTGAGAAAGTCTTTTGCCCAGAAATATGGGGCCAAGTTTAGTAACATTGATGGCTCCGCTCCATCAGACGAGAAAGCACTGCAAGAGGAATTTCGCTCTAATCTGGAAGCTGTAGTCGCTGTCATGAGAGAAGATGCAGAGCTTACCAGCTACCTAGCCGATCGACTGGTGGAAATCGGTAACTCTGTACCTGAGACACTCACCTCCTATCGCTTGCAGGACAGCTCTCCTTTCGACGATCCACGCTTCTGGGATGCTGAAAGCTATCCAGAAACCCTATGGGCGAAGCCTGGAGAGAATAAAGCCAACAGAGCTGCAATGGGAGCTTGGGGCTCTTACATCAATGCACTGGGAAGAAAGCAGTACAATCGCCCGCTCTTCCTTGCAGCCTCTGCTGACCTCAGTGGTTCGACAAACCTTTCTGGGTTTGGCTCTGACTGGGAAGACACGAAAGGATATGGTTGGTATGAACGGGTAGGCAGTGATGAGGGAGTTATGGCTCCAACCGAGATTACCGAATTCACCAACGCGGGTATCATGGCCGCTGTTGCAGGCTTGAACTTGAGTAACTCACCCAAGACCTCCTTTGATGGGTTCTACGGGGCTGTTTCCACCTATGCCTCCTTCTCCTATCTGAAATATGGCCCGATGCGTCTGTTCAGCCAATACGCACAGGACAGTGATGTAAAGGTTGGAAAGGTGCTTTGGGTTGGTGCCCACTCGGGACCTGAGACTGCTGATGACAGCAGGACTCACTTCGGGATCTTCTCGGTAGGAGTACATCAACTGTTTCCAAAGAATCATATGATCACACTTCACCCTTGGGATTACAATGAAGTCCCGGTCCTGCTGGCTGAAGCATTCAAGAGTCATATCCCTATCATCTCTCTGTTTGTCACTCGCCCGGCTTACCCCATTCCAGATCGTGAGAAACTCGGTATTCCCTCCCATTTTGCAGCAGCAAAGGGAGCATACATCCTCAGGGATTATAAGAAAGGAAAAGAGAGAGGCGGCACCTTGTATGTACAGGGAACCAGTGCTGTGCACAGCATTCTCTCTCTGCTTCCTGTTCTGAAGGAGAAGCAGCTGAATGTGAAGATTGTCTGTGTAACCAGTACTGAGTTGTTTGCATTGCAAGACTCAGCCTATCGTGAGACAATCATATCTCCTGCAGATCGCGTAGATTCCACATTCATCACCACCCAGGCAAAACGGACCATGGCAGACTGGGTATTCAACTCACTCAGTGAGCAGTACTCGCTCTCCAGTGACCATGATGATCGTTGGAGAAGCGGTGGTAATCTGGATGAAGTGCTTGATGAAGCACACATGAGTCCCGAATGGGTCCTCAAGAATATTGAGCGCTTCGTCTCAGAAAGGTCTGAAAGAATGGCACAACTCACAAATCAGCTCAACCAGGCGTTGGGCGAATAATAAGGATTTACTATGGCTGTAAAAGAATTACGGAACGGAGAAGCAGTAGTAGGGACCATGATTCGCATGGTACGTAACCCTGGGATTGTCTTGTTGGCGGCAAATGCCGGTCTCGATTTCATCATGTTCGACATGGAGCATGGATCTTTTAATTTTGAGACCATTACAGACGCGGCCTCAATGGCACGAACCAGGGGCATTGATTGCTTTGTACGAGTTCCTGAACTTTCGAAGGGAAATGTTTCAAGGTGTTTGGATTGTGGTGTTACCGGCATCATGGTTCCCATGATCAGGAATGGGGAGGAAGCCCAGAAATTTGCAAACTGGGCAAAGTTTGCTCCTATCGGTGAGCGGGGACTGGGAGGCAATGGAGCTCATACTGGATATCTGGATACTTCCAAGGATTCTATCGCCTTCATGGAAGAGGAGAACAAGAAGATTCTGACCATTGCACAGATTGAATTGAAAGAAGCAATTGAGCATATTGATGAGATTGCTACTGTAAAGGGAATCGATGCACTCCTGATCGGACCGGCCGACCTCTCAAACTCCTACGGCATTAGCGGACAATTCAACCACCCAGTCATGGATGAAGCAATCCAGAAGGTTGCTGATGCAGCAAAGAAGCATGGAAAGGTATTTGGCTTCCACGCTGGAGAAGCACTCACCAGAAAGTGGATCCCCTCTGGCTTAAAACTCAGGATGAGCAATATGGATATCAACCTATTGGCAAATGCCATGAAGGAGATCAATTCACTGAGGGATTAGTTCAAGACTCTACTCACAGAGAAAGCTGCTTTGCTATTATGCAAGGCAGCTTTCTTGTTGGTATCTCTCGAAACAAAATGGAAACATTTACGTTATCAAAAACTACTAATCATGATATGGTTTTTTCATACTGATAGTGCAAAAAGACAGAAGGTCGCCCAACTGGACGACCCCCTGCAATACACAATTACGTTCGTTTTATTCCACGACGTCGAAGCCACCATCGATGAGGCTCTGACGGAGGTTCTCCATCTGAGCGGCCGGGCTTGGCATCGTGGGAAGGTAGGGCCTGCCCACCTTGCTCCCCACCAGGTTCGCAAGGTCCTTGGTGGCCACGGGGAAGCTCGACTTGTCGGTCGCCAGGCGGATCGGGTTCAGCCTCAGCTGCGCCTCCAGCGATCCCTTGATGTCCCCGGCCACATATCTCTCGTAGATCGAGCACACCAGGGAAGGCAGGTAGTTCGCCGTCGAGCACACCGCACCGACCGCCCCGACCCCGAGGCCCGAGTAGATCAGCGTGTCCTTCCCGCTCAGTACCTTGAAGCCGATGTCGGCGTTCCGCCTCACGAACTCCATCGTCTGCGGTCCCCGCTCGAGTCCTTCATCCCCACCAGGTTGGGGATGCTGTGCGCAAGCTCCTGGACCAGGTCCTGGCTCATCGCGTACCCGCACCGCCCGGGGTTGTTGTACAGCAGCACCGGCACCTCGCTCACTGAGGCCGCTATCGTCCGGAAGTGCTGCTTCAGCTCCTCCTCCGTCGGCTTCAGGAACATCGGCTGCAGCACCGACACGCTCCTTGCCCCCAGGCGCACTCCCATCTTCGCCAGGCGCACGCACTTGCTCGTGCGTATCGCCCCCACTCCCATGTAGATAGGCACCCGCCCTGCGCACTGGTCCACCATGATCCCCAGGGCCTCTTCCATCTCGCCCTCTTCCATCATGTAGAACTCCCCGTTAGACCCGAAGGCAAGGATACCGGAGCACCCCCCCTCGATGACGTAGTCCACCAGGTTTCTCAGCGACTGCTCGTCTATGCGCTCGTCCTCCGTGATCGGGGTCACGATCGGGGGTATGATCCCCTTGATGAAACTCGTATCCATGACTCTCTCCTTTCTCACTCGCCGATCTTCGTACCGCTCACCTTCGCGTAGTAGCGGGCCAGCGCACTGTGGTCGTCGCCCCCGAACCCATCGGCGTGCAGCGTCTCCATCATCTCCCTCACATAGGCGGTCAACGGCAGGGGCGATCCCACCCCGTGGCCCGTGTCCATCGCATTGGCAAGGTCCTTGATGTGCAGGTCGATCTTGAACCCAGGCTTGAAATTCGAGTCCATCATCATCGGCGCCTTCGCGTTCATCACCGTCGAGCCGGCCAGTCCCCCCTTGATGGCATCGAATACCAGGTGCGGGTCCACACCGGCCTTCTTCACCATGGTAAAGGCCTCACTGACCGCCGCTATGTTCAGCGCCACGATGATCTGGTTCGCAAGCTTGGTCGTGTTCCCCGCACCGATCGGCCCGCAGTGCACCGCACTCGCCCCCATGACCAGCAGGATCTCCTTCAGTTCCTCGAACAGCTCCTTCTCCCCGCCGACCATGATCGCCAGGGTCCCATCTACAGCCTTGGGCTCCCCCCCGGAGACCGGGGCGTCCAGCATCCTCACGCCCTTCAATGCGCAGGCCTTCTCCACTTCCTGGCTTGCCAGAGGCGCGATCGAGCTCATGTCCACCAGCTTCAGGCCGGCCTTCGCCCCCTCAAGCACTCCCTGCTCTCCCAGCACCACGCTCTTCACGTGCGGGCTGTTGGGCAGCATCGTGATCACCAGCGGCACCTGAGCTGCCACTTCGGCAGCCGAGGCTGCTTCCTTCGCACCGGATGCAACAACATCCTTAACACTTGCCTTGTTCAGGTCGAAACACACCACCTCATGCCCTGCCTTCAGCAGGTTCTTGGCCATGGGCTTGCCCATGATCCCCAGTCCGATAAATCCAATCTTCATTGTAGTATTCTCCAAATAATCACATGCATTTACGCATTTCTCAGCGTAGCCATCTCTTTTCTCCAGAGCTTCAACTGCGCAATTTCCAACTCCCCATCCTTCACGGTCTTACAACCATCAAGTACAGGGCCCTCAGCACGCTGCATCTGTCTGCATGCGTCCGCAAGCTGGTCGGCGATTTCCGCAGGGATAACAATTGCTCCATGCTTGTCTGCATGAATCAGATCGCCTGGGTTTACCAATAATCCACCTACTTCTACAGGGGTACCTGTCATTTCCATGTGAATATACCCATGGGAGACCAGTACGCAGGAAGCATGATAGGTAAAGCCGAGTTCGTAGGCTTCATCCAGATCCCGTACCCCACCATTGGTAACAACAGCCATGCATCCAAGAGCCTTATGGACCGTAGTCTGCACCTCTCCCCAGAAAGAGCCAACCGGCTCCTCATCAATATCCTGAATGACAGAGATAGGGACTGAGGGACAGTCAAGAAGGGATTGATAATACTGATAAAGGGTTTCTTCATTTTCCTTGGTCCCGGGATACCGTGCACTGATCTTGGCAGTACAGGCGTAGCCTACCACGGGCTTCCTGTCAGGATAGATAGCTTTGATCTTGGGGGATGTGAACCCTTCAATTTTACTTCTTAGCTTGAACTTCTCTATTGCATTACTGACTGTCGGAGTGTCAAATTGCCGGAGTTCCTCAATCTGTTCCTTTGATAAATAGCTCATACATCCTCCCTGACTCTACGAGGATGTTCCGGTCTGTTCATAGGCCACGTAGGAACCTTCCCCGACAATACTTCATCAATGCCCTGTGCCGCGTGAAGCGACATACGAATCCTGCATTCTGCTGTCATTGCAGCATTATGCGGTGTCAGCAAGACATTCTTCATAGCCAACAGTGGGTTATCCCTTTTTGGGGGTTCTTCCTCAAAGACATCAAGACCAGCCCCAGCTATTCTACCACTTTGCAGTACATCAACCAGGTCAGACTCCACAACCAACTCTCCACGGGCAAGGTTCATAAAGTACGCACTCCGTTTCATCAAGGAGAATTGCTCCTTGGTAATCGAATGATTGTTCTCTCTCCCTGCAGGATAGTGTGCTGAGACAAAATCACCAACTTTGAACGCTTCATTGAATGAACCGAGTTGAGTAACATAGGAAGGAAAAGGAAGATGTGCCTGGTTGGTATCATAGGCGACAATCTTCATTCCAAGCCCATAGTGGGCTTTTTGTGCGACGAGCTTGCCGATTTTCCCCAGCCCGAGGAGGGCAAGCGTTTTACCCTCAAGCTCCATGGAGATAACACGGTCACGAAAATCATAATCAGCTACATGAGCAGCCTCATTGCTTGCCACCAGATTTCGTCCCAAGGCAATGATAAAGCCCAGAGTCATCTCTGCTACCGTATTGGAGTTGGAGATAGCACCATTGGTGACCCAGATACCCAATTCTTCGGCCCTCTTCAGGTCAACCTTGTCTACTCCAACCCCATGACGGGCGAGCACTGTAACCCGCTTTGCTGCCTCCAGGATATCAGCATCATAGGCTTCATTGCGAAAGAGTACCGCATCAACATCTTGAATATCGGCGAGCAAGGAAGCCTTATCGGTTCCTCTTCCCATGCGAATGGAATAACCACGTTCGATGAGGAAGTCCTTGCCCTCTTCAGCAACATCCTGGGGGATCAGTACCACGGGTTTCATCTGCGCTCCTTTTTATTGTTATCGTAGAGAGGCAACCAATTCGACGGCACTCTCCCAAGAACGTATGAAACTATCCCTGAAGTACATCACAGGTCCATAGTGTTCAAATTCCTCTACAGTCAAACCGCCTTCCTGGAAAGCCTGGTTAAACTGGGGAAGCTTGTTCTGCAACTGGTCAAGCACCATTGGCTGTACAGGATTGAAAAGACGGGAAATGACCGGCTTATCTTCCTTGATAAGCTCATCACAGCTGCCCTTCCAGTTCATGGTCACACAGACATCCCCACCAACCATCTCGTAGAAGTCATCAAGGGTACGTGCACCCCCAGAGATGAAGCCCATCTTGTAATTATGGTCATGATTCAACTGGTAGACCTTCTTTGCGATAACCATTCCTGCCTGATGCAACACATCGGCGTTGATGTCGATATTCTTTTCCTGTACATCCCTTCTCAACCACTCGTTGAAAATTCCGGTGATCAGGGAGAAATACATGACTGGTCTCTTTCCTGTCTGCTCAAATACACGCTGGTAGATCTCGCCCAAGGCAATCACCTGATCGACTCCCATCACCTCTGTGGCGTTTATCGGAGTTCCTTCAGAGAGAAGAATCTCCAACGCTTTCAGACCACTCTCGGTTGCAGGAATCTTGATCATGATATTGGGATTCATCTCCCGATTCAGGCGGGCTTCATCCAGTATGACCTGGTAATCTTCTTCATGAATGGGATCACCCTGGATACTGACATACCCAGCCTCCCCATGTGTACGGTTGTACACATCCATGAAAATATCAGAGACTCCCTTGATCAACTTTCGCTGGAGTGTGCAGATGACCTGATTATCATCATCACTCTCCTGCATTGTCTCCCTAAGCAGACTGGTCGCATACTCCTTCTCCACTGGATGATTAAGCATCTTCCAGACATACGAAGGATTCTGCGTGCACCCTGAGGCACCAGCAGAAATTCCCAGCTGAGCCTCCTCACGGCTTACATTATTTACCCAGAACTTTGTAGGAGTCAGTGCTGCTACACGCTTAAAATAATCCATATCTTACCTCTTTCCTTAAAATCCTGCTTCCTTGAACTTCTTCACATTACTTCTGGCCAACGCTCCCAAGGAGAGCGTGTCTGACATGCAGGTCACGATATGCACACCCTGCTGAAATTTTCTCTCTGCAGCATCCCAGTCTGGCGCGAGGGCCATCAGGTACTTGTCGGAGGCAAGTGTCTTTGCCTCAACCTCAGCCAAGGCAGCCTTCGCCTCTGGGGCTTGGGCATTACCGAGAAAGCCCAGATTGGTTGCAAGGTCCACAGGCCCCACCATGATCCCATCGAATCCATCAAGCTTGAGAATCTCATCAAGATTCTCCATTCCCTTGGGGGATTCAATCATCAGGAACAACATCACCAGGTCATTGGCTTTGGTAAAGTAGGAAAGCGTATCATTTCCGTAGTGTGCTGCACGTGTACTGCCAGCAACACCACGGATACCCGTTAAGGGATAGCGAACCGCTGCGATGGCTGCCTTTGCTTCTTCCACCGTCTCCACGTTGGGCACAATAATTCCATAGGCACCTGCATCGAGAATTCTCTTTATTGTGACAAAATCATTCCAGGGCGCCCGTACAAACGGAACAGCAGGATAGCCATTCATCGCCTGAAACTGGGTGACCAAAGTCGAAAGATCAACCGGAGAGTGCTCCATGTCAATTACAATTACATCCATACCTGCATCTGCCAATACTTCAGTTGTGATGTTACTGGCAGCCTGTGCCCAGGCGGCAAGCACTTGCTTGCCTACCTGAAGCTTTTCTTTTGCGTCGTTACAGTTCTTCTTGATCATTTGTTCTCATCCATTGCCCGATTTTTCTTCTCCAACTCAGCTGCTCGTCTGTTTGCCCGTGGGAGCAGTATTGCAAACGCAACGGTAAGAAGAAGGAAGAATAGGCTGTCAAAATTGGTAATAAACACCATCGGATTGCCACTGGAAAGTGTCAGGGACGTCCTCAGGTACTGCTCACAGAGTGGCCCAAGGATAACCGCCAAAATAAACGGCACATTGGGATAACCCTGCTTTTTCAGGAAATACATGACAATACCGATAGCCAAAGCCACACCCATCTGGAACGCAGAGTAGGTTGCTGCAAAGACTCCGAGTATTGCTATCAAGGCAATGGTACTATAGAGCACCAAGCGGTTGATCCGTACAATCTTCAGGTAATAGGGGCCAAACAGAAACAGGGAAATGGGCATCAATAGCGCTGCACTGATAAAGAGCGCCATATACATGGGTGCCATGACATGCATCTGTTTCACGAGCAAATCTGGACCAGGAACCACTCCATAGACCATCAAGACACCAAGGATGATTGCCGTTGTTCCGTCACCTGGGATACCCAAGGAGAGCATGGGAACCAAGGCACCACCACACATGGCATTGTTTGCAGTCTCAGCAGCAACAAGACCATCAATGGCATCTCCTCCAAAACGCTCGGGATGCTTGCTGACCCGCTTTGCCTCAACATAGGAGACAAACCCAGCCATGGAAGCCCCAGCTCCTGGAAGCACACCAATGATGTACCCAGTGAAAGCGCTCTTCACGTAGGTAAGCCACCCAATTTCCCTCATCTCATGCAAGGATGGGAAAAACTCCTTTCGCTTGAACTTGACGGCATTTGCAATCGAGGTCATTTCACGATACTTCTCGTTGTTTACCGTGGACTGCACAAACAGTTCACTGATAGCAAAGGCACCGATGATCAGGGTGGTAAGGTCAATTCCCTCGATCAGGTTCGGGTTCCCAAAAGTGAACCGGGAAACCGATTTGAGAGGGTCCATACCTACAGTGGAAAGCATGATTCCCAAGGCCATGGTCAAAATGGCTTTCGTCCGCCTCTTCTCAACGATCACGATTACGATGAGCGCGAAGAGAATTAGGGAGAACTTTCCTGGGGTACGAATCTTCAGCGCAAGCTTGACCGCAAGAGGAGAGACGAAGATCAGGAGCAAAGCTCCGATCGCTCCTCCAATTGCAGAACCTATGGTTGCGTGTCCTATTGCCTTCGCACCCTTACCTCTCTGCATCATGGGATGCCCCTCGATACAGGTCATCAATGCCGAAGGAGCTCCAGGAATATTGATGGTAATAGCGGTAATACTCCCACTATAGATACCGGACATATACACGCCCATACACATGATAAGTGCATAGGTCATCGGCATGGTATAGGTCATCGGGAGCAACAGGACAATTGCCAACATGGACGTCAGTCCTGGAAGAGCTCCGAAGATGATTCCGATAAAGAATCCTATGGAAAGATACAACAGGGAGAGTGGCTGGAATACCACGGTGGTCCCTGCAAGAATTTGCAGTATTTGATCCATCATCTACCTCCAGATCTGCGGGAATCGAATATCAAAGGCGATAACATACATGATGTATACGAGGACTCCAATGATGAGGGAGTAAATGATCTTGCGGACAATGTGCTGTGGCTTATCATCAAAGATGAGCATGAATGCAAACACATACAGAGGGGCAAGCACCGTGAAACCAAGTATATCGAACAGGGCTACGAACACAGCCATGACGAGAACGGTAAGCAACGGTTTAATGCTCTTCTTCTGGTGCACTACCTCAGCTTTCTCCCCAATCTCCTTTTTCACTGCCTTAATGCCATCGTAGAGCTGTTTGATAGCTGCAGGGGTGGCGATCAAGAAGATGAAGAAAGGGAAGGATGATTCAGAGAGCAATCCTTTTACGACAGGGGGAGCTAACTGAAGGGCACTTATCACATAGACGATAAGGGCGATCTGCATAAGTAAGGGAACTAGTACCTTGCCTTGCAGATAGGGCTTAATGGTTTTCATAAGGAAGATACTCCTAACTAGGGCACGGCCTATGGCTCGTTGACTTAGACTTTTCATGGCCTACCGCATGGTTTAGGGCCATGCGGTAGGTACATTGTTTTTCAAAAAACTGAATTATGAGCTTAGATAATTCCCTGATCCTTCAATGCCTGGAGAGCAGCAGTTTCGCCGGCAATCTTGTTGTCGAGGAAGGTCTTCAACTCTGCACCACTCTTGAAGTCAGGAGAGACACCAACGGTGGCAGCCCAATCGCTGAACTCTTTGCTGGTTGCAGCTGCTTCGAAAGCAGATACGAGTTTAGCAATTGCATCTTCAGGGGTTCCAGCAGGAGCAGCAACAGTCAGGAATGAACCAGAGAGCAGGCTCTCGTCAAGTCCGAGTTCCTTTGAAGTCGGAACAGTGGGGAATCCACCATTGCGCTTGGTGCTGAACTCGATGATACCTACAGCATCTCCACTCATGAGCAGAGGAGCAAAGTCACCAAGACTGGTAATCGCTGCATCAACTTCCCCGTTGAGGATTGCTTCACGCTGCGGAGCAGAGCTCTGGTAGGAGATCAAATTGAACTGTACATCATACATGTCCTGAATCTTGAGAGCCAACAGGTTAACACGGCTGCCGATTCCCTGGTCAGCAACACGAATCTGTCCTGGATTTGCTTTTGCAGCAGCAATCAAGGCATCAAAAGTCTTGTAAGGTGAATTCTTGCCAACCATGATTGCATCGGGCTCCTGGGTGATCAGAGCAAAGATCTGGAGTTTTGCCAAATCATATCCCTTAATCAAACCAGTGAAAGGAGCATTGATGATCGAACCATAGTTGAGGTTACCAATGGTGTAGCCATTAGCTTTTGCACCCATCAACAAGTTAGGGCCTACTGCATCATCAGCACCTGGTTTGTTGACAAAGTAGATTGCAACACCAAGTTCTTTCTCTGCAAGCTGAGAAACTTTACGACTGATTGCATCAGTACCGCCACCAGCACCAGAACTTACGATGAACTCAACATCCTTGCTCGGATATTCTTCTTTGGTACCTTCTGCAAACAGAGCAACTGTTGTGAGCAGCAGGCAAGCGAGTAGTACAAGCACTCTTTTTGTCGTCATAGAAACCTCCACATGCCCCTGTACCTTTGTACAAGAGCATTTTGTTACTTTTCCCCAAACACTTGAGGACCAATCTGATAATCAGTGATTACCAGTCTTGTTAAGGTAAGTATACCATTGAACAACATATTGTCAATAAAAATTATACTTAAATTATAATTTGTAAGAAAAGTGTATATATAATTTAATCAACGCTATGAGTATAGCTACTATTCACGAGGAAAATATAAACCGTTTTAGTAATCTTGGGTTAGGCGTATCATCCGTCTGTTACTATGTCGTTCGGCAATATCACCTGCTCTCTGTCCATCCTGAACCTTGATTGCTTCAAACAGATCGGTATGATCTTTCAGGGACTGAGAGAACTCGGAGACAAAATCCTTGTACCGGAATCGTGACGGACGAAGAATGGAGTGGATGGCAGTTATGAGGCTGAAATAGAGAGGATTCCTACTTGCATTGGCAAGCTTGGCATGATATTCCTCATCAAGGCGAATCATATCAGCTTGTTCAGTTACCTTCTTCATCTTATCCAAGATGAACTTCATCTCTGCAAGGTCTTCAACGGTCCTGATATCTGCCACTCGTTTGGCGATACCCCGCTCCAAGGTGGTTTTCAGTGCATAAATATGAAACAAAGGAGGTTGATCATGCATGTACATTGCCTCAAACAACAAGGCAAACGGACCCACTATTTTTGAGAGCCCCATATCAGCCACATAACACCCTGAGCGCGGAAGTATGTTGATCAACCCCATAGAAGCAGCACGGAGCACCCCTGACCTAACTTGGCTTTGTGAGACACCCAGCTCTGTTGCAAACGCACGTATGGATGGCAGCTTATCACCAGCTTTCAAGTTCTTCTCGCGAATATAGCGAGCAAGAGAGAAAACCAGCTTATCTTCTTCATCTCTACAGAGTCCATCGATCAACGCATCCATACTAACCTACCAAATCTGATTATCACTGATTATTAAATTTACATACACATTTAAAAATGTCAATCAAAACTTATCTTTTCGATTTTTATATGTAAATAATCACTAAATTCATATCATATTATCTGTAGATAATGTACTACATTTCCCAAATTTTATGTATTCTTTGTATTTTGTTATATAATAGGTAATTTTTTAATACTTTTAACTAAGAAAAAACCTACCTAATCCCTACCACGACTGCTTACGGCAGTACCATATACACTTTCGATCAAGATGGAAGCCCTGTCAGAGGGTGGGACCGATCAGAAACCGCCGAGAGGATCAAGGCGATGCAGAAGGCCGTCTTGACAGGAATATGGTCAATATCGATGTCCGATAGTAGCTTGCGTATCTCAAGAGTGACAGGACTGTCGCTCACCGCGGCGAGATTCTCCAGTGTCCTGGTAAAATGGGGAAGCATCTGCTCCTGCCCCGCCATCTTGGCAAACAAGCTGATATCCTCTTTTCTGAAAGCAACACCGTCCAGATCGGAGATGAACTCGGTTGCCCCTATATACCGGTTTCTGTTGTACTTCTGGAGGAAATGGTACCACCGCTGCTCCTGCGATACGGTCGCTGCCGCGGCGGTAAGCACCTCATCAACGACAGAGGCAGGGAGTTCTGGATCAATCGATTTTCGGAGGATTACCGTCAGGACCGACATACCTTCCATAAGCGAGAGGGCTTTGGCTCCGTGAATGATAATCCTCGGATTATCTGATGATTTAAAGAGCGAGACAATTTGAGCATAGGAGGCAGTGTCCCCAAGCCGGACAAGGGCAACCATGCACTTTCCCTGGAAAAAATGGTCTGAAGAGCCCAGTCCCCAACGCAGCAGTTCTACACCCCGTTTGACCTGGTGCTTGCCGACGATTTCTGCCGCTATCCAGGCGGTGGTGTGCTCGCCGCAGGAAAGCTGGTTGAGCACAGCATCTTCGGTTTTTCTTCCGAAAGAAATGTTCCCAAGCGCCTGCAAAGCATTAACGCGGACAGAGAGCAGCGGAGAATCAAGCTGCTCTCGGAGTTCGGTCTCTGGGATGGTCGATCCGATGGTCCCGAGCCGTTTCACGGTCCGGGCATCCTCACCGCTATCATCCTGATTGCGTAGCCGATTGAGCACATGGATGGCATAGAGGTCCCGAGGTGCCATGAAGAGGCTGATCACATTCGTTAGGGGCCACTCATTGAGCTTCTCAAGCGATCGGACAAGAAAGATCATCACCACCAGGACCCCGATGATAATCCTGAAATAGAGACGATAACCGTCCATCCCGCTAAACCCCGAGAATTCCAGCCAAGAGAGCAACCCCCCGCCGATGACCGTCCCCGAAAGACCTGCTGCCACACCGGAAAAGACGCGGATGAAAAGCGTGCTTCCGACCCGGTCGGCATCTCCGATTGAAGAGAGAAAGTAGTGATTCAGTCCGACAATGATGCCGAATTTACAGTATCCGGCAATAAAGAAGGCCACTCCAACCAACAGAGGACTGAAAATTTCAGGAGCTACGGCCCACATTCCTGCTGGTAGCAGGAGGCCTGCTGTGCTCAGCAGGAGGATCGGTCGAGGTCCTACCTGGTCTGCGATCATTCCATTGATCACCGACGAGAAGACTCCCCCAACGAGCAGAATGAGCGAAAAGAGCAGAACCGTAGAGTCCGTAATCCCGTAGCCGTTCTTCACCGCTATCATCATGAAGGGAATGACCATCATGAAACTCACCAGACCGCCGCTCCAAGCAAACAGCAACCCGCGAGCCTGTTTCTGACCCCACAGTCGCCTAAAGGATTGGCCCAGCGGTATGCGAGCGGATACCTGCGGCATCTGCGATTCAGGGATCCGAGCGAGCACCGTGGAGGCATAGAGGCCTATAAGGCAAGCGATGGCGATTAGCATTTGATAAACCCAGATCTCGGCGGTGTATCGGGTTATGAGGATAATCACCAGCATAGCAATAATCTGAGTCGTAGTAACCCGAAGGTGGTTGCCCGCGAGAAAAGCTCCCCGGTTCTCCGGCGTGGTTACCTCACCCTCAAGCGGCGAAGTCGCCACAACTCCCATGCTCCTGAAGAGCGCGAAACCGAAAGCCGCAACGAGTATGATCGCAGAAACTACAGCTTGGGGCACATGAGGAGCAGCCATCGGGGCAACAATCAAAAAGGATGCGAACACGTAGCGGAAGAACCACCCCAGTGCCCATGTTCGTGCCCCCCCGATCTTCGATACCAGGTGCTTGCCGACGATCATGAATGGCATTGTCAGATGGACAAAGGAAGATAGTACAGCAATCAGGGGATCGGAAACAGCGTTGGCAATGGCGTAGAGGATGAGGATATTCTCCATGAGAAATACGATGGAGATACCGTTGAGAGCATAAAATCTCCTAATAAGGGCCCTGCCTTTTACGCGCGACCGTGTTGAGAGGGTAGGTGGAAACTCCCTACCGCTGCCTGAAAAGAGGGCTGCCAGTCCGTGAAACAACTCCATGGTACTCCGCTCCTGTGCTTATACTGATTATAAGTCATACCATAATAACACAGGTACGTACATATTTGTAAAAACAGGTGGCAGGGTCAGCCGACTCTTTTTCCAGTGGGATGGGGCAATTCCCCTGTACGCCTTGCGGTCTATGAAGACCTTTCGTTCGATCAGCTCGACGTGACAACTCTCCCACCTAAAGGAGGGAGTCTTCTCGTGCTCTTTCTTATAAATCGGCGGTCTCCCTTGTTTTCATCATGAGTGTGATGGCGAGCCTGCTGTCATGTACCGATGCACCATTCTTTAAGGTCTTGGGAACCTATGCAACTCCTTCCCTGGAAGGTATCGTGAAAGCAATAGTCATAGAAAAATGATGGCTACTACCATACCCAGCAAGGCATTGGAGAATAGCATCTATGGCTCATCCGTTAACTATAAAATGCTTATTAACCGGATCAGAATCCAAAATTTTCGCTTCAACCAGTCTGCAATGATGATTAAAATTAAATAAGAGCAGGTGACTACCCTGTCCCTTCTTCTTAGGCAGGAACATTGTAGTGTGAAGGTATCGTTTATAAGGTAATTTTCAAATCCTGGAAGTGATTCTGGTGCCCACTGACAACCTCAGATACAGGACAAGGGATTGCTCTCCTTGCCACCCTGCCTTGTAGCCAGGCAGGCGTTCTCAGAATCTTTACTTCCCACCAAGAGTTCTTCCGGGTAGCTCCCTTGCCTCTTGGCTTCTGGCCATACTACAACACAAAGGTGTGAAGGAACTATGCAGAAGATATGAGAAAAGGATGAATACGAAAAAGACCCCTCTCAATACAGAAAGGGATCCTTACATCGACAGGATGCGTATTAGGTAATCGGGGCTGGATTGAAGAAGCAGAGGAAGTTGTTCAGCCCATATTGTTCACTGAAGGGTTTCTTTCCACTTGCAACATCCAATATCAGGTTGAACAAGCGCTCCCCAACCACTTCGACAGTCTCCTCCCCGGTAGCAATGGAGCCTGCATCAAGATCGATCAGATCCTGCCACATATGCTTCATCGCATTACGGCTGGAAACCTTGATGACCGGAGCTTCTGCCAAACCATACGGTGTTCCACGCCCGGTCATGAAGACCTGGACGGTCATCCCGCTGGCAAGCTGGCTGGGACCACAGACAATATCACTTGCAGGGGTGGCAGCGAAGATAAGCCCTTTCTTGGAGGGAAGCTCTCCCGGTCCAAGCACCTCGACTATAGGAGCATGTCCACTCTTCACGATGGAACCCATCGCTTTCTCAACAATGTTGGAAAGGCCTCCCTTCTTGTTTCCCGGAGTAGGGTTTGCACTGCGATCCACACTTCCCTTTGCAAGGTATTCATCATACCAGCCGATTTCAGCAACCAATTTCTTGAGAGCTTCCTCGTCCTTGCAACGCTCGGCAAGCAAATGCACCCCATCACGGACCTCGGTGACTTCACTGAACATCACCGTGGCACCACCTGAGACAAGAAGGTCACTGGCATAGCCCGCACTTGGATTGGCCGTCACACCACTGAAAGCATCACTGCCACCACACTGCATGCCAACACAGAGTTTCTCAAGTGGCAAGGGCTTGCGCTTACGCTGATCAAGCTTCTTGAGCTTATGCTCCGCCATAGCCAGCAAGGCATCCATCATCGGCTGAAACCCTGGATGGTCCTGGAGAATGATTACATTCTCTGGGGTATTCTCTTCATCACTGAGCAACTTATCAACGGTGAGTTTCTCACAGCCGAGGCCAACCACCATAATCTCACCACCAAAGTTGGGGTTCTTGATCGTATTCTTGATTGAACGAATAGGAACCACTGCATCAGGAGCGTTTATAGCTACCCCGCAACCATAGGCATGATTTAAGGCAACCACTCCATCAACATTTGGATAGTGAGGAAGCAATTCAGCCTGAATTCGTTTCACCAATTGGTCCACAACCCCACTGACACACTGCACCGTGGTGGTAATAGCAAGGATATTACGGGTTCCGGCAAACCCACCATCGGGGTTCTCGTAACCCTCGAAGGTGAGCCGTTTAGGCTGGGGAAGAACCACCTCATCAGGTTCACTGAAAGAGAGAGACTCCAAAGGAGGCTGGAGGGGAAGCTCAAGAGAGTTTTCGTTTATCCAAGCACCCCTCTTTACGTCTTCCAGCAGATAGCCGAGGACCACCCCATAACGGATGACCTCGTCCCCTTTCTGCATATCCTGCAAGGCCACCTTGTGGCCCTGGGGAATATCAGAGAGGAGCGTGATATCATCGACTACATCCCCTTTTCGGGATGCTTCAGTGATAATGGCAACCGTATCCCTGGAATCGATCTTCAGGAGCAATGCATTCATTTCTTTGCCTTCCTCGCCAGTCTCTTTGTCTTCCACTCATCATAGAAAGCGTATGCCAAGGAGATCACGATCAGGACCCAGATGCCATTCCCGATCGGTCGGGAGAAGAATGTCATCAAGTCTCCTCCAGATCCCTTGATTGAATCAACAAAGTACTTCTCTAGGTCACTACCAAGAATAAAGCCGATGAGGAATGAGGGAATGCTGTACTTGAACTTTGCAAAGAAGTATCCAACCACACCAAAGAAGAGCATTGCCCACACATCAAACATATTTCCGTTCTGCGTGGCGTAACTACCAACTGTACAGAGCAGGATGATGACAGGATAGATTCTCGCCTTCGGGAAGTTGATAACCTTAACAATGTATTTAATTGGATAGAACATCACAATGTACATGAAGATATTTGCAACACCCATGGCAACCAGAATCGTTTTCCAGATATCAGGGTTGTTGGTGATAAACAGTGGTCCAACCTGGATTCCCTGAAGCATGAACGCTCCGATGAGTACCGCAGTGGTACTGTCACCGGGTATACCGAGGGAGAGCAAGGGGATCAAGGCACCACCGGTCAAACCGTTGTTGGCCCCTTCACTTGCGACTAATCCACCAATATAGCCGGTACCGAACTTCTCTGGATGCTTACTCATGCTCTTTGCCTGTGAATAGGAGAGCAAGGAAGCTGCTGAGCCTCCAACACCAGGAAGGACGCCGACAAAGGTACCGATAAGACCACTACGAATCAGATTGAGTCCCTGTCCCTTAAAATCCTTGAAGGAGAACTTACGGGTCTCATGGTTCAGATCAATATCCCGATGCTCTTCCTTGATGCCGGTCTCAGCCTCCTGGAAGATCTGCACCAGTGCAAAGAGACCGATGAGGACAGGCAGAAGCTGGAATCCCATGCGTAGATCAACACGGAACAGTTTGGGCACCATGCGCATCGTATTGTTGTCAGCAAACTGGCCAATGAGGGAGATCAAGACACCGGCAAACCCGGCAAAGATTCCCTTGATCATACTTCCCTTGCTCAAGGCAGCAATGATAGTCAGGGCAAATACAATGATGAGGAACTTCTCAATGGCAGAGAAGTTGATCGCCAGGCGTGCAAGCGGTGGGGTGAAAAACCAGAGGCTGGCAAGACTGATTAGTCCACCAATCAAACTCGCGGTAATACCAATCCTGAGCGCCCTGAGTCCCTCGCCACGCTTGGCCATGGGGAATCCATCAAAGCCAGTACAAATGGAAGAGGGAGTCCCCGGGATATTGAGCAGGATAGCTGGGATCAAACCACCAGAGATACCACCAACATAGAGTCCCAACAAGAGGAACAAACTGGTGGTAAGACTATATGCATAGGTAAGGGGAAGGAAGATGGCAATCGCCATCGTTGCTGTCATGCCGGGAAGGGAGCCAAATACAATACCGATGCTTACACCGAGCAATGACATGAAAATCTGTAACAATCCGAATGAAAATACTTCCATAGCTCGCCTCCTTATTTACGGCAGGGTAATCTTGAAGACCTGGCCGAAAAAGAACCAGATTAGCAGCGAGGATACGACTGCAATAATCAGGGAGATCAGCAAGGACCTGAAGTCATGGTTCGACCAAAATTTCTTGGTCTTGAAGGCAACAGGAATAGAGGAGAGCTGGTGAATCCCTACAAACAATACATTGAACATGAAGATAAATATAATCGATGCAGGGAGAAACCCGAGCAATTCCATAGAGGGAATGTATAAGACAAGAAGGATCAAGGTTCCTGGAAGACGTACCTTATCCCAGTCTTTCTCAAAGAAATGATAGTTCTTGAAATTGAAGAACGGCGTTCCTTGTCTTTTGCACTTCAATGCACGCTGGATCAGCATGATGATGGCCAAGAAGGCCAGGATACCCATGATGATCGGAGGGAAGATCCAGTGGGACGTTGAAAGTTTGTAATCAATATGCGGCATAGGTTTCTCCTCATAGACTGACTGCAGGGCATAGGTCCTGCAGTCAGTATACCATTAGGAATTAAAAGTATTACAGAACCAGATCGTCCAAGGACGGAGCTCTGTCGATCAAGCCCTGAAGGCTGTCACGCTTATCATAGATGAATGCTTTGCTCTCTTCGACATTGAGGTACTTACCAGGACGGAAGTTCATCTTACCCAGGTCAGCCTTCAAGCCAGGATCAGCATTCACATTCTTCATAGCAGCTTCAAGCTCAGCTACCAATTCTGCTGGGAAATCCTTTGGCAGGTAGATCAGAAAGTCCTTGGCGAAGCGGAACTCTTTTCCATCAAGGGTGATGCCAAGATCAGCATAGCTGGCCTCATCAACGCCTTCGATATTATCCAGAAGACCCATATACTTCATGGCAAGCTTCGGATCATCTGTCTGGGTGTACTGCAGAAGACTGGTGTAGTCAGCGAAGATTATGTCAGCATTTCCGTCCCAGAGCATTTGGAGCTTGTCACCGGTGGATCCACCGATTACTACGCGGATTCTGTCAGCAATCTCAGCACCATAGGTGTCCATGACCCACTGCCAGTATACGATGAATCCAACGTGGGAAACACCACCAGCTTCACAAGCCATGCGGACGACTTTACTAGGATTCTTCTTCAGGTATTCAGGTACCTCAGCAAGACTCTCATAGGGAGCCTCAACCTTTGCACCCCAAGCACTGCCAGGATTCTGTGCAATACGAGGACCCACGGTCATATTCTCAAGACTGTACATCTCGTCATATGCCCCAAAGGAGATGCCAAGATAGGTCATGTCATGGAACATCATGATGGTGTTCCCATCGGGTTTGACGGTCTGCATGGCATCCAGTGCAACAGCAGCGCCTACAGCATCAACTTTCAGATTAGCACCAAGTTCCTTGCCGAGATAGCGACTGACCGTTTCTGCAATCAAATAGGAATCACCACCGGTAGAGGTGGAACCAATAACAACACGTACATTCTTCCCTTCAAAAGTGGGAACAGCTTCCTCACCGGCACCTGCTGCGAACAGCGCACCACCGGCTAACATCAAACAGAGCGAGAGAAGCAATAGTTTCTTCATACGATACTCTCCTTTCTAAACTAAGCATCCCCGGATGAGGATTTCAATATGTGGATCCCTGCTAACAGGTCCAGATCCATAACAGACGAATAGTGACCGCTTCCAGGAGGCATACCACTTCCCGGTTACAGCGCCTTATCCATATCAATAGCCTAAGCTTGGATTTTCCATATGTCAACGAAAAAATTATATTTTTCAAAAACATTTTGATTTTTCTATAATAATTAATAAAATAATCAACTAACTTGTGAAAGAATATACACCATTTGCAAAAGTACGAGTATATCAGTAAAATATGACCTAATCGCATTTTAGTATTTGTTATACAACAAATTATTCAAATCTATTCCCAAGTTTTCATTCATGAATCCCATTTGCAATCGTCGTCTAAAATTCATAAACCATGCGGATATGCACTAGATTATGTATAATGGCATTAGAATTTTATAAAGCTCCTTATAACGCGCGCATGCTATAAAACCATTCCCCAAATCGGAATGGAGATCAGGGACAGGAAGGTACTGACAATCACCAACTTTGAAGCATAGATGGTATCCCTCCCATATTTGGAGGCAAGGATTACCGTGGAAGACCCCCCAGGCATCGCTGCCAAGATAACTGAGACTCCAATGATCAGGGGATCGAGTCCGAGGAGCTTCGTGACCAGGAATGAAACAAAAGGAATGAATCCAAGACGTAACAAGGAAAAACCAACGAGATTTCGGTCAAGGCGGAGGTGTTCCCTCTTCATCTCAGCAAACAGGGAACCGATAAGCATCATGGACAGGGCCGTGGTGCAACCGGCAAGAGAGGATAGCGTCATTTCCATAAACGAAGGAATCTTAACCGGGAACAACATCCAGAGCAGTCCAACGTACACCGCGACCATACAGGGGTGAAGGATGACTTTCAGCGTGGCTTGCTTCCTGTTGACTGCTGCCGCTCTGAAAATGGAAAGGCCGGCGGTCCACATGACGATTCGCTGGGGAATCAGGTATATGGAAGCATACATGAACCCAGCTGCCCCAAAGAGCTCTCCTGCAATGGGTAATCCGAGAAACCCTGCGTTGGATACCAAAAGGCCATACCGCAAGACACTCTTCTTTCCCTGCTCCTGCTTACCATAGGTTACCTTTGAGAGCAGAAAACAGAATAGTTGGATACCTACTGACACAAAAAAGATTATGGAGAAGGAGAGCAGTATTTCCCTACTGACATCCATTCTGAAGGAGAGAATGATGCTGCTCGGCAAGGTCACATAAAGCACGAGGTCGGTCAGAAACCCTTTCGTGTGTTCACTGAACAACCCCACTTTTCGAAGCAATGCCCCTACCGCCAATAAAGCGAAGAGTTGCCCTTGCAGGTTCCATAGACTTGCGAGATCCATATGCAATTTCTTCCTTCAGTTCCCAACGACCACCTTAACGAACCAAGGCAGGGCTCTTGGGATCGAACTTCCAACCAGGGATCAGGAACTGCATACCCTCTGCATCATCCCGAGCACCAAGCTTCTGGTCGACATACAACTGGTGAGCTTTCTCAACCTGAGCCCGATCGACCTCGATACCCAGTCCTGGTTTACCGGTGAGTGCAATATGCCCATCCTCAATCTTCATCGGATCGACACTCAGACGCTCGATTCCCTCCTGCCAGATCCAATGGGTATCGATTGCCGTTGGATTGCCCGGTACGGCCGCCCCTACATGGGCGATCATGGCAAGGGAGATATCAAAGTGGTTATTAGAGTGGGAGCCCCAGGTAAGACCAAACTCATCACAGAGCTGGCCAACCCTGACAGCCCCGCTCATCGTCCAGAAGTGACAATCGGCAAGAGGGATATCTACACTCTGCAACTCCAGGGAGTGACCGAACTGTCTCCAGTCAGTGGCAATCATATTCGTTGCGGTAGGAAGGCCGGTAGCACGACGGAACTCACTGAGTACCTCCCGTCCACTGTACCCATTCTCTGCACCACAAGGGTCCTCACAGTAGGTAAGAATCCCGTGCATATCCTTGCAGAGGCTGATTGCCTCCTTGAGTGACCAGCCGCCATTTGGGTCGAGTGTCATTCGTGCATCAGGATAGGCTTTCTTCATAGCCTTGATCACCTCAATCTCCTGCTTGCCTTGCAGCACGCCTCCCTTGAGCTTGAAGTCCTTGAAGCCATAGAGGTCCTGGCTTGAGCGGGCAAGCTCAACCACTGCATCTGCATCAAGAGCTTCTTCATGGCGAAGACGATACCAGTCCTCACTGTTCTTTTCATCAGCGTAATACGGAAGGTTGGTCTTCTTGCGATCTCCGATGAAGAAGAGATACCCGAGTACCTTTACACGATCCCTAATCTTTCCATCCCCCAGAAGGGATGCAACAGGAACTTCAAGATATTTACCCAAGAGGTCCAGAAGCGGAGCTTCAATTGCGGTAACTACGTGGATTCCTGTGCGCAAATCGAATGTTTGTAGACCACGTACATCATTCTCGTCATTCCCGAGTGCTTCCTTGACCTTCAGGAGTGTCTGCTTGTATTCGCTGATCTTGGAACCCTCAACCACAAGCTTCACATCTTCAAGAGCTTTGGTTATCTTCTGTCCTCCTGGGACCTCGCCTACGCCGGTGTTTCCCTGGCTATCGGTCAAAATAACAATATTACGAGTAAAATAGGGCCCATGGGCTCCACTGAGGTTGAGCAGCATGCTGTCCTTTCCTGCTACGGGAAAGACTTCCATTTTCTGAATATAGGGAATCATATATATCTCCTCCTAGCTTATGAGCAGGTACATTAAGGTATTCGGTGTACCGTATCTATTTCATGCTATAGTGCTTTTTCTGATATGTCAATTTTTATTATAGATTTTATAATTTGTATTTGGTTTTTTATAACTTTGTTTGAGCTTATTACCTACATTTTCATGGATTTATGTAGTTATAAAAGCTATCTACATCATTTTCATAGGCATAGCATAGATGATTATCGTATTTCCTTTGATAATTTTATGGATGCATGCGATACTATAATTGTGTTATAATAATTTGCATATATTTCAAATAGGAAAGAGGACGTTATCATGCCGAATGACACAGACAAATACAACATCAAAGCTGTTTCACGCTGCTTCCAGATACTCGATTTTGCCGCTGAGCAGAATGGCCCCATCTCCATCCAGGACGTCTGTACCGCCTTGGACACCAACAGCAATATGGCTTTTCGCTTGCTGGCAAGCTTACAGAGTTCCGGGTACATGACCAAAGACCCCTACACCGGGTTGTATGCGATCAGCCTAAAGACGCTCAAACTCAGCAGAAGTGCACTTCACTCCCAGGAAATTCGGAAAGTTACCATGCCCTACTTGGAGCTTCTATGGAATCAATTCCCCAAGGCAAACGTCAATATGGCTGTCTTCTACAACGGGGAAGTACTTATGCTCGACCGAATTGACACCCAGAGCACTCCTCGTACCTATTTTACTCCAGGCAGGCAGTTACCCATTCACTGTACGGCACTGGGGAAAGTACTTACCAGCGAACTGGAAGAAAATCAGGTGGATGCCCTGCTTAGGGAAAAAGGCCTTGCCAAATATACCGAACAGACCATTACCGACCCAATTGCATTCAAGAAAGAACTTGCAAAGGTTCGCAGTGAAGGTTGCGCCCGTGACCGCAATGAGTTCATCGACGGGGACAACTGCTCCGCTGTTCCGGTAAGAGGGAGGGACGGGAAGATCATAGCAGGGATCAGTGTCAGTGCTTTGACCTCCAATATGAGTGTGGAGGAGATTGAGAGAGCCATTCCGCGTCTCAAGGATACCGCCAGCAGAATCTCTTATATGATGGGCTTTACCACGACGCCAGTACTGTAGTCTGAACCAATAAAAGCATAAAGACAGAGAAGAGGGTCATCGTTATGATGACCCTCTCATTGTATACGCTAGTTCTGGAAACGAGTTATTCCACGACGTCGAAGCCACCATCGATGAGGCTCTGACGGAGGTTCTCCATCTGAGCGGCCGGGCTTGGCATCGTGGGAAGGTAGGGCCTGCCCACCTTGCTCCCCACCAGGTTCGCAAGGTCCTTGGTGGCCACGGGGAAGCTCGACTTGTCGGTCGCCAGGCGGATCGGGTTCAGCCTCAGCTGCGCCTCCAGCGATCCCTTGATGTCCCCGGCCACATATCTCTCGTAGATCGAGCACACCAGGGAAGGCAGGTAGTTCGCCGTCGAGCACACCGCACCGACCGCCCCGACCCCGAGGCCCGAGTAGATCAGCGTGTCCTTCCCGCTCAGTACCTTGAAGCCGATGTCGGCGTTCCGCCTCACGAACTCCATCGTCTGCGTCAGGTCCCCGCTCGAGTCCTTCATCCCCACCAGGTTGGGGATGCTGTGCGCAAGCTCCTGGACCAGGTCCTGGCTCATCGCGTACCCGCACCGCCCGGGGTTGTTGTACAGCAGCACCGGCACCTCGCTCACTGAGGCCGCTATCGTCCGGAAGTGCTGCTTCAGCTCCTCCTCCGTCGGCTTCAGGAACATCGGCTGCAGCACCGACACGCTCCTTGCCCCCAGGCGCACTCCCATCTTCGCCAGGCGCACGCACTTGCTCGTGCGTATCGCCCCCACTCCCATGTAGATAGGCACCCGCCCTGCGCACTGGTCCACCATGATCCCCAGGGCCTCTTCCATCTCGCCCTCTTCCATCATGTAGAACTCCCCGTTAGACCCGAAGGCAAGGATACCGGAGCACCCCCCCTCGATGACGTAGTCCACCAGGTTTCTCAGCGACTGCTCGTCTATGCGCTCGTCCTCCGTGATCGGGGTCACGATCGGGGGTATGATCCCCTTGATGAAACTCGTATCCATGACTCTCTCCTTTCTCACTCGCCGATCTTCGTACCGCTCACCTTCGCGTAGTAGCGGGCCAGCGCACTGTGGTCGTCGCCCCCGAACCCATCGGCGTGCAGCGTCTCCATCATCTCCCTCACATAGGCGGTCAACGGCAGGGGCGATCCCACCCCGTGGCCCGTGTCCATCGCATTGGCAAGGTCCTTGATGTGCAGGTCGATCTTGAACCCAGGCTTGAAATTCGAGTCCATCATCATCGGCGCCTTCGCGTTCATCACCGTCGAGCCGGCCAGTCCCCCCTTGATGGCATCGAATACCAGGTGCGGGTCCACACCGGCCTTCTTCACCATGGTAAAGGCCTCACTGACCGCCGCTATGTTCAGCGCCACGATGATCTGGTTCGCAAGCTTGGTCGTGTTCCCCGCACCGATCGGCCCGCAGTGCACCGCACTCGCCCCCATGACCAGCAGGATCTCCTTCAGTTCCTCGAACAGCTCCTTCTCCCCGCCGACCATGATCGCCAGGGTCCCATCTACAGCCTTGGGCTCCCCCCCGGAGACCGGGGCGTCCAGCATCCTCACGCCCTTCAATGCGCAGGCCTTCTCCACTTCCTGGCTTGCCAGAGGCGCGATCGAGCTCATGTCCACCAGCTTCAGGCCGGCCTTCGCCCCCTCAAGCACTCCCTGCTCTCCCAGCACCACGCTCTTCACGTGCGGGCTGTTGGGCAGCATCGTGATCACCAGCGGCACCTGAGCTGCCACTTCGGCAGCCGAGGCTGCTTCCTTCGCACCGGATGCAACAACATCCTTAACACTTGCCTTGTTCAGGTCGAAACACACCACCTCATGCCCTGCCTTCAGCAGGTTCTTGGCCATGGGCTTGCCCATGATCCCCAGTCCGATAAATCCAATCTTCATTGTATATCTCCTCATTACATATATATTGATCAGGTATAACGAAGATGGTATGCCGAATACCAATATGACGGGCATACCATTATCCCTAGAAGCACCAGTGGCTCCTAGGGATAGAGTAAGGGGAGTCTTAAATTCTGTCAACTAAAATTATAGTTTCTTACAGTACTATTATATTTTTTTAACCTTGTTATATAAAATTCAAACTGCATTATACAGACGAGTTTAGAAACTTTTCACGCTCTGCTCGCCTTCATAAGACGGCAAACAGAGCCACCGACGCTAGCCATTCACCACATTTTGTCTTGCACCGGAGAGAAAGCCCTTCAGGTTTGCAACAGCGATATCCATCAACCTCTGACGGCTTTCCCTTGGGGCCCAACTGATATGGGGTGTGATCAGGCAGTTCTTTGCCTGCAAGAGAGGGTTGTCCTCCCTGATCGGCTCAGAGGAGACGACATCCAATCCAGCAGCAGCAATCTTTCCACTATTGAGAGCATCGGCAAGATCCTGCTCAACAATCAAGGGACCTCGACTGTTATTGATCAGGATCACCCCATCCTTCATCTTGGTGATGCTTTCCTTGTTGATAATACCTTCGGTTTCAGGGAAGAGAGGACAGTGCAATGCAATTACATCACTTTCAGACAACAAGGTATCCAGGGAGCCATAATCATCTTTCAGCTCAGGATTTTGATAAGAATCATAGGCAATGACCTTCATACCAAACGCTTTGGCAATCCTACCTGTCGCCTGCCCAATCCTTCCATACCCTATGATTCCCATCGTCTTGCCGACTAGCTCAATGAGTGGGTAGTCCCAGAAGCAGAAGTCCGGAGCCTTGCTCCACCTGCCTTCCTTGACGGCATCACTGTGGTGTTGTACGTGGTGGCAGATTTCAAGCAGCAGGGCAAACACAAACTGCGCCACTGCGTCAGTTCCATAGGTTGGAATGTTGGTGACTACCACACCACTCTCCTTTGCTGCCTGGACGTCAACTACATTGTATCCGGTAGCCAGCACCCCGATATACTGCATCTTCTCAGCATTCTTGATGGTCTCGGCAGTAAGCGGGGTCTTGTTGGTAATGACAATATCGGCATCAGCGATACGCTGCGCGATTACATCAGATGGTGTACGGTCATACACCGTCACATCTCCCAGTTCTGCAAATCCATCCCAGCTCAGGTCCCCTGGGTTCTCCGTATATCCATCCAAAATAACTATCGTATGTTGCATAGTGCCTCCTCATAGGCATAGCTTAGCCTACATTTCTCCCTTTCCTCAATCACTCTGGACTAGATCGCCTTCAGTCCTAGGATGCGCTATTCCCCTTTTGCAGAGACTTATCCTGAATCCTACTAAACCTTCGATACCATATTCATTGACTGGCTGGAGATTCCCTACCATACTGCCTGCATGAAAGGCCGCCCCATTTCCCCAGTCATGGTGTTCTATATCACGAAATGCTTGCTCGGAACCGTCATTTGTTATGGCTTCTACAAAGCATTTCCCCAGTACTATCTGCATTGGTCCATTATCAGTCTTCTCTTGGTACTCGCCCCTGACAAGGACAACTCAATTGCACTTCCCATTGCGAGAATCAAGGCGAACATCACCGGTGCACTTGTAGGTCTCTTCTGCTTCATGCTCCCTTTTCACCAACTGCTGGGTCTCCTGGCAGGAGTGGTAGCCACCATCTCCATCTGTTCCTTGCTGAAATTTCCTGCAGCTACCCGTAGCGCTCTTGCGGCACTGGTAATTGTGCTCTTGCAAGAAGGGGGAAAGCCCATGTGGTCGTACGCCCTGCAGCGTATTTTTGCTGTACTTCTGGGTTGTCTGGTTGGATTGGCACTGACAGTCTGTTTTCAAGCCCTTGAACATACATACATGCGATCGGATAGGAGGAGCTAGGGAACACCCCCTAGCTTCCGTCCTTCCACACCACCCGGCATACGGTTCCGTACCGGGCGGTTCCGAAATTACTTACATCACTCGGTGTAATTTCCCATACATATCACTGAAAAAGAGATATCCGTGTGCTCGTAGCACATCCACACTTAACCACCGTGACACTTTCCAATATCCAGACAGGGCCCAGGTTCCTTGCCTCGCATTGGCTACACTGAGTGCTTCCTCATGTTTTACGCCCTGTTGTCTGAAAAGCCGGTATCTTGACCGTACTCTCCAGTTCGCTTTGAGAATCACTGCCCGAATCTTGTGTCTAATCCATTCATCAAGCTGTAACAGTCTCTGCTTAGCGTTTGCCAGTCGGAAATAGTTCACCCATCCTCTCACAAGGTATGCAAGTCGCATCTTCCTGAATTCGTACGACCACCCGTTGTTCTTGTTCAGAATCTCTTTCAGTTTCGTTCTCAGTTTCTTCCAGCTTTGAGGATGGACTTTCAGTTTCACCTCTCCACTACTGTAGAATCCGTAGCCAAGGAATTTTATGTCGTTGGTAATTCTACGAACGACGGTCTTTTCCCTGTTCACTTTCAGCTTCAGTTTCTTCTCAAGAAATTTCGTGGTACTCTCCATCACCCTTAAGGCGGCCCTTTCACTCTTACACAGTATCATCATATCATCCGCATACCGAACGAAACGATGACCTCGCTTTTCAAGTTCCCTGTCACTTTCGTTCAGCATGATGTTGCTCAACAGTGGTGACAACGGTCCACCCTGAGGTACTCCGATGGTCGTTTCCTGTCTGATGCCATCGACCATGACTCCGGCTTTCAGGTATTTGTACAGCAGAGATATGACTCGTCCATCCTTAATCGTCTCGCTCACCAGTTGCAGTAATCTGCTCTGGGGAACGGTGTCAAAGAATTTCTCCAAGTCCATATCCACCACCCATACGTATCCTTCACGGGCATGCTCGATACACTTTTCCAATGCATCGTGTGCACTCCTTCCGGGTCTGAAACCAAAACTCGATTCACTGAATTTCGGTTCATAGATCCTTGTGAGTACCTGCACGATTGCCATCTGGATTCCCCTGTCTATGACAGTCGGAATTCCAAGGTCCCTTGTCTTGCCGTTATCTTTAGGTATTTCCACCCTCCGTACCGGCTGTGGCTTGTACGTCCCTTCCAATAGACTCTGGCGTACCATGCTGTAGTTGTTCTGGAGGTACTGAGTGAGTTCCTCAGTCTTCATCCCATCTACCCCGCCTGCTCCTTTCTTGCCCGCAACCTTCATGAATGCTGTCCGCATATTCTGGAGACTGACAATGTGGTCCAGTGTCTTTGTCAGGAGACTCTCTTCTTCACTAGTGATCGTTGGTTGATTTCCTTCCTCTGGGTTCTTCCTCACAGACACAGACGCTGTTTTCCTACCTTCGCCTTCCGGGCTATCCTCAGAAAACAGTCCTTCGAGTTGAAGTTGGCTGTCTTTTACGTTCTGTTTGGGTACTTCCATTTTCCGGTCCTCCATTCCGGTTCAGTCCTTCCCATCTCTCCACTAGTACAAGCGATGGTACTGTGACCTCTGCTGACTTCTCTACATTCGTTGTTACTACGTCGTCATAAGCGATATTGCAGCCTCGTACGCTGTAGAGACCTCCCGAGGTAAGATGCTTATCTTTCCTCCCATGTAGCCACTGAATTTACCGCCTCAGGCTCCGTACAGTGTTGGACTTCGTTCTGTATTGCAAACTCAGCCACCTGAAACAGCCTCATATTCAGTTCGTGTTCCTTGGCTCGGGATTTTGCCTCCGGCTTCCTTCAGATTCCACCTCGCGATGAACACCCTTGCCTTCAGCTAGTGGTAGGCACTGCAACCCCCACAGAGAACTTTCACCTCCTAGATAAGCACCATGCTCGGCGCACAATAAAAACAGCCCCCTCGTCAAAGACAAAGGGGACTGGTTAATACGTATTTGCTTCCTGGTGATAAAATCTAGCGAACCACTCCCTCAAATATTGGATTGCGAGGAGAAAGGCTTCCTGCGGAGTAACCCCAAATGGATACGTATCCAGCAGGGTCCTCACCCATTTTCTCTACTTGCCTCAGGTAATGGGCTATCGATTTGGATTCAATGATGACCACCGAACCCATCTCCTCGATCACCTTGCTATGCTCTCTGGTGTGGTCGAACTCAAACTCCAGGATACGCCTCCCGTCATCGGTAATGCCGATGGTCCGGAAGGTATTGCTCTTTCCCACACCCGGTAGGTTTATCGTGTTCCTGTCCGTTGCAAGGAACGGAATCTCCGCTCCCTCACGTACCATGTTGATCTGTTCAACCATCTTCTCCGCCTCACTCATGAACGGACGAAGCGTGGCGAGATACCGCTGAGGAACTTGCCCGATGGAACTCTCCTCGAGCTGCTCCTGCATACTCCTTGCATTGGTTGCAAACAACGTACGGTTCTCCTTGAAGCCTTTTACGGTGAAGGTATAGTAAGGAAGTACGCCTATATCGTTGAGTACCTTGCGCAGTTTTGCCGTGTGGCCACGTCTGCTTGCAGCAACCGTGAATACCTCCTGGTTGGTCACAGCCCAACCTGCATCAAGCAATCTCCTGATTGCCTTCCTTGTATCAGGCGTAATTTCCATGGCAGAAGAGATATGGGTCTGCACCACACACTGGTCAATACCCAGCTTCTGTGCTTCGGCCTTGAAATCGGCGAGTACCTGGACAAGCTCCTTGGTAACTCGCTGGGGCAGATATACCGGAATCTTCGTCCCAAGACGCACTCTCCGCATGGGTGCATACCTATCCTCTTGCGAGCGCTGTTTGTTGTCTTCCAGCTTCTGCCTTGCCATCTCAAGCACTGCATCCAGAATAGAACGCAAGGACTTCACCGAGCTCATAAAAGCGTCCCCTCCGGTAATCAGGATATCCCAAAGGTATGGGTCATTCCTGAAATACTCCATGTTGATGCCAAGTTGCTCTTCCCAGGTCCGTTTTGGGCGAAGCTTTTCCAACTCAAAGTTGAACCGTCCTGCCTGGAAGTCGTACATTCTCTGGCAGTAAGAACAGAGCCCTCCACAGGCTCTTCCCATGGTATCGGGAATGAAGATAGCAACTGTCGGATACCGGCGGTGAATATTGTGGGAGGGAAGCAACCACCCGGCTGCATTGAGCTCTCCTGGTTTTGCGATATCCTCTTTCTCCCAGGCGACGATTGAGCCAAACTCTTCCAAAAGATCCTGACTGTAGAAGAGATATGTGCGTAGGGCCAAATCACTTCCAGGATGTTCCTGCATCTCCTTTGGGCGGGTATCGATAAGTGAGAGAAAGTAGGGAGTAGCAAAGATGGGAATACCCTTCCTCTCTGACTCTTTCATAATCCTGAGCGTCTCAGCATCCAGGCTGCCATCAAGATAGTGGTTGAGCTCCTCAGTACTCCTGGGGGCAAAATGAAGATGGAACCTATCCTCCCTCCACCAAGCGAGAACCTGCTTGCGTTTTTGCTCATGACTCATTTCATCCTTGAATTGATAAAAGGAACTTTTTCTCCGTCTATCCTCGATCCGCTTGATCAGGAGCTCAATAATTCGCTCCTTGTTCTTCGCCCTCCAAGCGATCACCTCAGTATCCAAGCCGCTTGGATGAGAATCCATCCACTGCTCTACCTGACTTCTAGAGGGAATTATACGGTCCTCAACTCCACTCAACTGACCAATGAGATGAGCCATATCCTCAAGAAAATCTAGATGAACCGACGTCTCTTGTCCCAGCAAGACGCGCTTCAAGAGCGCGATGGGACGTGAGGTCACCGTCTCTCCATGGAGGTTCAAATCTTCATAGACATCTCCCTCGTGGTCGAGATAGTCCATCATCCTAAGGTATGCCATCGAGGTGCTCATCAAAGTATAGTAGTCCTGTTCGGTCTTTCCTTCACCAGTGTAATATGACCATGCTTTTGGAAATCTCTGTTGCATCGTTGCAGCCATCTCTTCACGGAGCGTAGCTACCAAAGCCGCATCATCAAGCTTCTGGTCAAGGAACAAGGAGATAAGTTCTGGATTGTCTGCCTTCATCTTGGCGACAAGTTCAGTAATGCGATTGATAGATGTATTCATGTGCTAAAGATACAGGGATGGGTTATCGGATGTCAAGCATTCTACATTAGTATATATATTATATATATTTAAGACCTTTTCAGATACCATTTTTTTCTTTCGACACTCTTATTTTCTTTTCTCTGTTGACATCGCCCAGAGCCCCAACAACCCTCTCAGAGCCCTTCCCGCCTTGACTATCCTCAGAAAAGGACGTATGAATATATGCGAATACATTAGAGGTATTATGTTAGAATTCTATACACCGTCCCCCACGGACAAACACCTGTTTCCTGATCACAGCAAGCACCTTGCCTATGAATATTACTATTCGTATGTTGCACTCTGGGCTGATGCAATTGGCATCACTATCTGCAAGACTGATACTGCCTTGTATATGCATCTTGAAGAGGACGATTGTTTCCTGCTTCCTATCACCGACGACCTTCCTTCTGCAATCAAGGAACTTGAAGAGCACTGCAGGGAAACTGGACAACGCTTTCTCCTGGAATGTGTACCCACCAAGGAAGCTGAACAGCTGAAAGCGATGGGTTACCAGGCCGAGCATGTGAGGAACCTTGATGACTATCTTTACGAGAGTGATAAGCTCATCAAGCTCTCTGGCAAGAAGTTGCAGAGTAAGCGCAATCATATCAACCAATTTGAGAAGCACTACACCTATTCAGTACGCCCTTTGAACACCAAGGAACTACGTGATGAGTGTTACAGAATGGCTTCCACCACCTGGCTTGACGGCAAGGATTGCACGACCAAGGAAATCAGGGATGAACTGGGAGCCCTCAAACGGGCCCTCGATGGTTGGGATGAACTCAATTTCAAAGGGATACTTGTCTGCGTAGACCACAACCTCACCGCATTCACCATCGGGGAAATAATCGATGAGGAAATGGCTATCGTACACTTTGAGAAGGCCGATACTTCCTACAAGGGAATCTACTCAGTCATCAACCAGCTCTTCGTCAGTGAATATCTCTCGGATGTTCATTATGTGAACAGGCAAGAGGATGCCGGCATTGCTGGACTCAGGAAGGCAAAGCTCTCCTACAAGCCGGATCTCATGGTCGAGAAGTACCGGGTGAAAAAGCAAACATGATCATAGAACGTGCAAAACCTAGTGACTACCAGGAACTCAAGCAACTCTGGCTCATCGTATTCAACGAAGAGCCAACCTTTCTGGAGCACTTTTTTGCGACGCGAATTTCCTATCAGGACATCTTTGTCGCTCGTGAGGACGATAAGCTGATCAGTGCACTCCATGCACTCCCGCTGTATTATCACAAACAGGGGGAGGAACATCCAACAAGCTACATCGTAGGAGCAGCAACTTACAAAGAGTACCGAAGACGGGGAATCATGGGAAAGCTCCTGGAAGCAACCAGAGAAGCCTATGAACACCCCATCACACTCTTTCCTGCAGTCAGGCCGTTCTATGAGGCAAATGGCTATTTCACCACCTCCAGTGTGCTCTCCTTCACCCTCGAAGCAGAAAACAGGGAGAGAGAGAATCTTGCTGCCCAATATACCTTCCAAGACCTGGATACAATCTACCGAAAAGCTACCAGTGAAGAGGGTGGCCTCCTACGTGATGAAGAGGCATGGTCCTTCCTTACCGATGGTTATGAAGTGCTCTCAGTGGAGGGTGGTTACGCCTTTATCAGCGAGGGAAAGGCTGTAGAGACCATGGTCCTGAACAATGATGGTGCTTCCAGCATGATCTCTCTTCTTAAAGGAAGAGGAATCACTGAGGTACACACGCTCGCTTCCTCCCCTCTTGCCAACTTGATTGGAAGAGAGCAAGGAGTGCCCATCCCGATGGGGATGAGCACCTCAAAAGAACTACAAGGTGTGTATATAGCCGAGCAATATTAACGGACAACACTCTCGAAGCGTTGTGTCCAGGTATCACCCTTGTCATTTTTTACCTGCAAGGTAAAGGGGATAACGGTTCCTGATGGCGCATCAGATGCGATGACGAAGCGGAAGGTGTTGTTCTCCCCACGTACCTGTTGCTTATTGCTGGTTGCCCAACGACTATTGTTGGTACTCATCAACCCGGCATCCAATGAACCAAGAGAGATCTCATCAGAGAGAACACGCGCATACTCGCTCTCACTGCTCAGTGTTGCGCGAAGCCCTGCAAGGTCGACTGTCCCAGTATTGGCATAGGAGAAGCCCATACTTATCTGGGTATTGGAGGGAATGGCTGCCTTGTCATAATAGAGAACGGTGATATCCTCAATGGCAAGCCGCTTCCAAAGCGCCTCGAAATAGCCACCCTTTCCTACCTTCTCATAGGTGGAGGGGTCAGTGATCAAAGTGCCGGTGCTCTTGTCATACCAACCTGCAAATATGGCTGACGCATCATCGGCTACCGGGGTGGGAACCTCAACATCCTCACTTTCAATGAATACATCAGTCCCACTGAGTGGGTCGACAAAGCGAACCCCTTCCTGGTAGATGGCATAGAGGGTCTGGTTGGTATAGCTCATCTTGATCGTCTCTCCCGCTTGGTAGGTGACCTCATCAGGAGTAACTCCCCAACCAGCCAACACACCAAGGCGAGCTGAGTTCATCCGCAGCTGTCCGCTGGATGGTAAGACGACTTCGCTGCCAGGAACCTTGCGAATCTGCTGCCGATAGCTGTAGCGATAGTTCTCTCCCTCAGAGGAGAAGTCCAAGGTAAGGGTTGGACGATAGTACGGACTGTTCTCGTACAACCATGCGGCATACTCACTCTTCTGTGGTTCATCAAGGCCCAGGACCTGCTCCAGGAGATAATCGCTTGTATTCTGGTCCATATGATAGGTAGACAGCAGACTCAGATGCTCCCGAGCCTCATAGTAATCTTCCCTGTCTCCTTTTGAACGAGCCCCATATAAGCGCTTACGAGCCTGTTCTGCCTCATTGGCTACTGCATCATTGAGTTTATCATACGACTTGCTGATCTCCTCAAGACTCTGGCTGCTTAGATCCTTGCCTTGGATGGTTGCATACTGCTCCTCTGCTGTCGGATTCGCAGCTACAGCTATCATCCCAACAGTGAGAATAATGGTCATCAATACAACTACGCGTATTCGCTTCATAGGATTTCCTCCTCCCATCTGCATAATCTGTTGTTTCTATTTATTGTAATAACAACACCAGAGAGAGATGGCAACCAGAGAGATGGAATCTTCATATACTCTTTAATTCTGTGAAGAAATGTGAAGTACCACCCTTCGCCCTGAATAACTAAGCAAGCCATCCTCCACCAAGGATGCAAGCTCCCTGCTAAGCGAGGTACGAGCAAATCCCAAACGATCTGCAAGTTCTTTCTTTGAAGTTGGAAGCATGACAGTATTGCTTCCCTGGATTACCGACAGGTTCTGCAGATAGGCAAGCAGACTTTCCCTAAGGCTCTGCGCCGAGAGCTTGGTGACCGTCATGCTCAACTCGTGGGCACGGTCGCTCACCAGTTCCAGCAGGGAGGAGAGGAACTCAACCCTTGCCTCACAGAGGTCAAGTACCAGCACCTTGGGAAGATGCAACACTGCCGAATCATCCTCACTGACAACCGTCATTGGGTAGTGGTTATACTGGCTGAACAGCAGGGTCGCGCCCCACACGTCTCCTGGTTCCAGTACCCGAACCTTAAAAACCTTCCCCTCCTCATCAACGCTCTGGATGGAGACCTTCCCTGCTACCACCACATCGAGCGTAGTGCACACCTCTCCATGCAGGTAGAGCATCTGGCCCTTGGCGTAGGAGCTACGCTTTGCCCTACCTTCCCTGAAAAGGGAAGAGAGCATCTTCATATCAAAGCCTTCAAACAGCCTAATATTTTCAAGCAAAGGAAAGAAATCCATGAAAACCTCCAAAAGTGTAACATATGTAACAGTATATTGGAGAATATTCCAGTATGCTAGGAATACGTATCTTAACAAGGAGTCAAGAATGATTGAAACAGTATATACCTATACCAAAACCGACGAGAAAATCATTGAAAAACTGGTTGGCGATGATCAGGTCATGATCAACCATGTGGTTCTGAGCAATGGGGAAGCACTCCCGGAGCACTACAGTGATTCCAATGTCTATCTCACCATAGCACGAGGAACACTCTCGGCCACCTTTAACGACCAGAAAGCACACTACTACCAGGGAGCAATCGTCAATGTCCCGGCAAATACAAAGATGAACATTGCAAACATCAACGATGAACCAGTTGAATTCTTCATTGTTAAAGCACCCCACCCAAGGGTATACAAGGAACAATAGGCCATGAAGAAGACCATCCAACGGATAGTACAGTTTCTTTTTCTCGGTCTCTTTATTTTCCTACTCATCAGAGGCAAGGTACAGATGTGGATGGGAATCTTCCTACTCTCGCTTGTGCTCTCCCTCTTCTTCTCCCGGTTCTACTGCGGATGGATTTGTCCCATCAACACCTTCCTGAAACCGATCACGTACCTGAAGAAGAAGTTTCATGTGGGGAGTATCAAGACATCTTCCTTCTTCAAGAACGGTGGTCTGAGGATCCTGCTATTGATTGTCTTCCTGGCACTCATGGTCTTCACCCTACGCTCAGGCAAGAAGCTTCCGGTGCTCCCGGTATTGGTAGGAATGGGAATCTTCCTCTCACTCTTCTTTGAAGAGGAACTCTGGCATCATTGGCTCTGTCCCTATGGAACCTTCCTTTCGCTTCCCAGCAAGGCAGCAAAGAAACGGATGGTAATCGATCCTGATCTCTGCACCAACTGTGGCAGATGCAAACAGGTCTGTCCTTCAGGGGCAATCGTGAAAGAGAAAAAACATCGGATCATCAAACACGAGTGTCTCGTCTGTCATGCGTGTGAGCGAGTGTGCACCAAGGGTGCTATCAGCTACAAGTAAAACATTTTCTAGATGAAAATTGACAACAGGGAGAGCAAATGCTCTCCCTGTTGTTGTGCAAGATTCTAGGTTTTACTATGGTAGGTTATTTCTTTTCCTTGCGGAAGCAGAGGAACCAGTCAAGGCAGTATTGATTCTCATCTTTGCTTTCCATCCGCTCCTTTGCAGTACCACAGGAACCTGGGGTTGGTATGATGACATCCTGGCCTGGTCTCCAGTTTGCGGGAGTAGCGATATGCTCCTTGTCAGCCTTCTGCAAAGCCAGAACCACACGCTTGATCTCATCAAAGTTACGGCCGGTGGAAGCAGGATAGTACATGATGGTTCTCACCACACCTTCTCCATCGATGATGAATACAGCACGAACTGCCTGGGTGGAGGATTGTGACTGGACCATGCCATACTTCTTGGCAACATCCATCTTAATATCCTCAATTACTGGAAACTTGACCTCAATATCCTTCATCCCGTTCCATTCCAGTTCCTGAATCTTTCTCAGCCAAGCAATGTGGGCATATAGGGAGTCGATGGAGAGCCCGATAAGCTCAGTATCCATCGCCTTGAACTCATCAGCCATGGAAGCAAAGGTCATGAACTCCGTGGTACAGACAGGGGTAAAATCAGCGGGATGACTGAACAGGATTACCCATTTCCCCTTGTAATCCTCGGGAAAGTTGATATCGCCCTGGGTGGTCACTGCGTGAAAGGCGGGGGCCTTGTCTCCAATCAAAGGAAGTGTTGCATTGTTCTGTACTTCGTCCATTTCAATATTCTCCTTAGTTCGTGATATGTTTATGTATGTACTAATAGTAATCATTCCTATTAATAATATCAAGTACTTATTAATAATAAATTTTATTAAAACCTGTATCTTTCTTCCCCTGAAAACAATACATTCACGATAATTCTTACCAATATGCTCTTTTCTCGTCATTAATTCCTTGTCATTTTAGCTAACTCATTAGTAGAATTGCAGTACTTATATGCGCATGAGAAAACGAGTAAGTATTCGAGGCAGTTTCATCATAGGTCTTCTTCTTATCAGTGTTACCCTGATCTCCATCGGGTACCTAAAGAACAGACTGACTTCCCAAGCGGTTGAAACCAATCGTATTGTGACCCATACCTATAAAGTCATCACTGAAACCAATGCACTGAAGCGAACATTTCAAAACATCCGCATCAACGAGCATGGTTACCTGCTTACTGGAGACCGCTCCTACATGGAACGTATCGGAGTTAGTACCTACTCCTTCGATCAACGCCTCATGAAACTGGGAATCCTTTTAAGAGACGAAGAGGACCAAAAAGAGCGACTTGAACAGTTGAAGACCACGTTTGATACCCTTATCAATGAGAGCGTTCAACCCCTTCTGCAATACAGGCACTCCATCCTTGAAAATACATCCTTCCTCGTTGAAAACCAGGAAATTCTAGCATTATTTGAGCGTAGTGAGACCATCTCTATGTCATTGGAGCAAATCCTAGCAGAGGTAGAAAATAAAGAGTATGCGTTACTGGAATTGAGACAAGGAGAGGTAGAACGTTGGTCTTCCATTGACCAGAAGGTAACCTTCCTTGGGCCGGTATTGGTCATTATCATTGCATTCCTCTCCGGGGTTAGAGCGATCAACAGACTGGATACCTACCAGAGGCAGAAAGAGAGAGACCAGAGGGAACTGAGAGAGGCCCGTGACCGCTTTGAAAGTATCATCAAGGGATCTAATCTAGGCTCGTGGGAATGGGACCTTAGGGATGATACCATTAAGATCAATGACATGTGGGCAAAAATGCTCGGCTACACAAAAGACGAGCTGGAGCCAACCACCCTCAACACATTTACCCGATTTGTTCACCCTGATGACCTAGGGAGGTCCTTGCATTTGCTTGAAGAACACCGACTCGGCAAGAGTGACTTCTATAGTTGCGATCTTCGCTTGCAGCACAAGGATGGTCACTGGATCTGGGTACTCGACCGTGGGCAAGTGTTAAGCCGTGATGAGAAGGGGAATGCCTTGCTCATGAGTGGAACCCATGCAGACATCACTGAGCGTGTCCTTCAGGCAGAAGCACTCGAGCAAAGTGAAGAAGAGAGCAGAAGACTCTTTGAGGCAATGAACCAAGGCTTCGCATACTGCCAGATTCTCCTTGATAAGGAAGGGAACCCCAATGATTATCTCATTCTCAGGGTAAACAAGAACTTTGAGACACAGACCGGCCTCATTCCCGAACTTTCGGTTGGGAAGCGAATCACAGAGCTCTTACCGCATGTAGAGCCTTACTGGTTCACTCACAATGGGGAGGTGGCACTCACCGGGAAATCAAAAACATTTGAGGCCTTCAATAGTGACTTGAACCGACTCTTCAGGATCTCTTCATTTAGCCCTGCATATGGCTACTTTGCCATGATCATCGATGACATCACCAGCCAGAAGCAGATGGAAAAACAATTATACTTTGAGAAAACCCTGTTCGAAACCACACTACTCTCGGTTGGTGATGGTGTCATCTCCACCGATGCAGAGGGGAATGTTCAATTCATGAACAAGGTGGCAGAAAAACTCACTGGCTGGCAGGCAGATGAAGCAAAAGGCCGGCCATTTGAAGAGGTATTCAAGATTCTCTGCGGTAGAGACCGTCACCCTTGTCCAAATCCAGTGAACCAAGTACTGGAGACCAAGAGGCAGGTTGAACTGGACGAAGATACCATTCTGATCGCACGCGATGGGGATGAGCGGTTCATCAATGACAGTGCTGCCCCCATTCTCAGTGCCTCCCAGAACGTTACCGGTGTTGTCCTTGTCTTCAGGGACAGCACCACTCAACGAATCAAGCAGGATGAGATTCGGACGCTGAGTGTAACAGATCCCCTGACCACGCTCCCCAACCGGCGCTATTATGAGCAAGCGAAAGAAGAGTTGAATGAAGAGCCCTACTACCCCCTTACCTTGGTACTTGCCGATGTGAACGGGCTCAAGCTTACCAATGATGCGTTCGGTCATGAGGCTGGTGATGAGCTGCTACGCAAGGTCTCTGAAATCATGCGCAAAACCTGCAGGGATGATGATATTGTCAGCAGGATTGGGGGTGATGAGTTTGTGCTCCTGCTTCCTCAAACAGATGCTCTTCATGCACAGGCCATCGTAAACCGTATCAACAAGGCCTTGGAAATAGAGAAAATCAGAGGAATCCAGCTCTCTGTCTCCTTTGGCTATGCGGTGAAGGAAAAGAACAAGGAGAGCTACGAGGATGCTTTCAAGGTTGCAGAGGACTCAATGTATCGCAACAAGCTCAAGGAGAGCATGACTTTCAAGAAACAGGTAATTGACACCCTGCTCTCCAGACTTTTTGAGCAGGAGGAAGGAGCAGAAGAACATAGTAATCTGGTCGCTTCCTTGACGAGTGCGTTTGCTGAGGTGCTTGGATATCGTGAGGAAGAAGTGAAAAACCTCAGACTTGCAGGGCTGTACCATGACCTAGGTAAGATTGCCATTACTCCCTCCCTCCTCTCTAAACCCCAAAATGAGCTCAGCCGAGCCCAAGTAATAGAATGGCAAAGACACGCTGAGATTGGATACAACATCCTTCGTTCTGTTGGGGAGTATGCCCCCTTTGCAGAGGCAGTATTGCATCATCACGAGAAGTGGGATGGCAGTGGATATCCACAGAGTCTGAAACAGGAGGAGATCCCAGAGAGTGCCCAAATCCTTGCCATTGCAAACACCTATGCAGACAATATTCCCTCACTGGGGTTGGAGAAGACCATTGCATTCATGCAGGAACGGTCAAATACCTATTTTGACCCAGCGTTGCTTGAAACATTCATAACCAAGGTAGTAAAGGCTTGATCCGGACGGAAACCAGTCCATAAAATGGACAATAGTATGATCAGCTCTCCCTGGTTACACTATCCGTTTGATATGTTTTCTGTGTTGAACCATAGATCAGACCAACGACAGCAAGCAGAATTCCCGAGATGATCAACAGCCACTCCACAGGAACCCTGTCAGCCAGGGGGCCGAATAGCAAGATTCCGAGCGGTATTGCACTGCCACTGAGCAACTGCACAATGGAGAACACCCTTCCCATCTTGTCTTCATCGGTTATCTCCTGGATCATGACAATCTCAGCAGAATTCAAGACGGGAACAAAGATACCGCCAAGTCCTAAAATGATGAGGTAGAGAAGGAATGTGGGAGCAACTCCCAGAAGGGCAAAACTTACCCCGAAGGCAACCAAAGAGAGTGCGATGGCACGAACTTTGTTGGAAAAGGAGCCCTTCAGGGAGATAATCAGGCCACCCACCAAGGTACCCGCAGTCCACACCATTTCATTTGCGGTAAGGAACCATACCTCACTACCGAAGCTCCGTTCCACCAACAGGGGGGTCAGTATTGCTGCCGGGGTGATGAGGAAGAAAGAGAAACCATAACAGATTAAGAGATTACGCAAGAGAACATTATTGAATGTATAGGAGAGGCCCTTCTTGATATCCTGAATCATACTGGTCCCTTCTCCTGAGCGCTTCCTTGCCCCTACCTTGATAAAGGAGAAGGTCACCACTGCAAATACAGCAGTGGCAACATCGAGTAAGAGTGTCCAGGTAAGGTCAAACAATCCAAGCATCATGCCACCAACGGCAGGAGAGAGGAGCAACAGCACTGAATTGATGCTCTGGTTAACCCCTTGGATTCGAACAAGATGTTCTTCACTGACCAATTGGGGAATGATGGCATTCACCGCAGGGGTCTGTACCCCGCTACCGAGTGACCGTACGACCGAAACAGCGAGCAGGGCTGTGATCGACTTTGCCCCAGTGGCATAGAAGAGGGCAAGCCCCAGCGTAGCAATGGCAATGAAACTGTCAGAGAGCATGATCAGGTGCTTACGGTTGTAGCGGTCTGCCCACACCCCGCTGGAGAGACTGATCAGGAGATGGGGAACCATCTGGGCAAGGGTGGCATACATCAGGAACACTCCTGATGAGGTCTCAAGGGTGATGTACCAGATAATGGCATATCCAACAACTGAAGAGCCAAACAATGAAAGATTTTGGCTGATCAGGAAGAGGACAACTGATGGAGTAAATAAAGCGTTGTTGCTTTTTTGTTTCATGATAATACCACAGATGTATAAAAGAACAGGGAATAGAAAATCCCTACCGGCTATAGCACTGTAGCGAGCCCTGTAAACTTAGTCCAGTGGTGTACTTTGCAGACGGATACAATTCCGTCCAGCTTTTTTTGCCTCATAAAGGCAGGCATCAGCCTCCCGGTATAGCTCATCAAAACTTGAGGTGATTGCAGATGAGACTCCAAATGAGACAGTCAGACGAATGGAGTGTTGTTCATGGGTGAATATATGCAGCTCAACATACTTCCTGAGATGTTCAGCACAAGAGATCATCTCATCCCTACTCTTATGGGAACTGAAAATTGCAAACTCCTCACCTCCAAACCTACAGACAATGCAAGATTCGTCAACTTCCTCCTTAAGGATGAAACCAATGGATTGGAGCACAGCATCGCCTGAGCGATGTCCCCACTGGTCGTTGATCTGCTTGAAGTGGTCAAGATCAAAATAGATAAGATGGGACGGCGCGGAAGTCAGTAGAAGTTGTTCCTCCACCTTCTCGATAAATGTTTGTCTATTATAGAGCCCTGTAAGCCCGTCAATCTCTGCCCGGTGTTGCAGCTCTTCTGCACGTTGTTTCAGCAGGGTGACATCCTGGATCAGGGTAATGGTTCCGATTGTCTCGGTTGCTTTGGAGGTAATCGGATACAGTTCAGCAAAAAGCGACCTTCCTCCCAAGGTAAAGTCGAAAGAGTTTCTTTCGCTTCGGCGTACAGCATTACCCCATCGAGGAATCTCGAGATATAGTTGCCCCTCAATCAAATCCATATCTGTTCCCAGAAGTTCTTTTGCAGCTGGGTTCATATCAACGACATGCCCTTCCCCATCACAGATGACAATTCCCTCCCCAAGAAACCGAAACGCCTGTTCCCTTGCCAAGGGGGCCAGCTTGAGCAGATCAAAACGATAGATTCCAAGAAGCAGAAAAAGCCCAGAGAGGGCAAAGACTCCACTGATGGGTAATATCTGGAGGAACTGTTCATTGCTCACTACCTTTGCCATGGCATACAAGAAGGGGATCACCATGCCCAGCAACAATATGTATGATTGTTTTCTCATTGAGGAACTGGTGGTAACAACAAAGATAATCACCAAGGAGAGGGAGAACACCGTGAGAAAGAAATTGCCTGAAATCAGAAATTTTGCAAGCACCGTGGTCTCAACCACCAGCGTTGAATACTGGGATGAGGTGACTAAAGAAACCGAGTGACGAATCCAGTGATGCAGGAAATCCGTCCCTACCAAAAGGATGCCGAATCCTTGATAGAAATACAGAATCCTTGCTATGTGTTTCTGTTTCTCTCTCCAATATCCTGTATATGCCAAGCAAAACAACAAGGTGGCAACGGGAGTGTAGAATACACCAATCTGACAAATATTCCGCCAGAGTACCTTGAAGAAAAAGGTATAGCTGACCATCTCGGCGAACGAAGTCAGCGACCAGATAAGCATAAAGAGAACAGCAACGAACAACTCGTTTGCTGCACGCTTACTTCGTACCCTCCAGACTGCAACAAGTACTCCCACGAGCATACCGATGGAGAGTAAATTGAAGAATAGGACAGGGAAGCTAAGCATGCACAACTCCTTGAGATTCTCTGCATTGTACCAGAGATATCTGGAGAAATCAGCAGAAAGAACCTAGCTAAGTAGCCAATTCATTGCCTTTTCTTCCTCTTCAATGAAGTAGATTTCTCTCCCCTTATTACTTTCAGCAATAAAGGCACGCAAGCTGGGACTACAACCACTGGTGAAGTCCCCAACAATGGCAAGCCGCATCTGGTAGGTCACAAATTTCTGGAGTACATCTCCGGCAATCTTTGTACTCAAATCGAAAAACTCAGGATTGATATCCTTCTTACCTACAACCATCCTACTGCATCCAGTCCCAGAGCGAACGTTTGCCATCACATCCAAGGCTGAATCAACATCTGAGAAGAGCATCTCTTCACTTGAAACCTTGGCAATCTCGATTCCGTTCTTTTTCACATATTCAATCTGCATAGCTACCTACGTTCTCCTTGGAGGAATCTTACCATGACATAGGCATCCCCTCTCTCTTCAGCGACAAGAAAGCCCAGACTTTGGTAAAGCCTGTAAGCCCTACTTTCTTTCTGCACAGAGAGTGATACCTTCCCGTATCCTGCATGTAACAGAACCTTACACATCTCCTCAATGAGCTGTCTTCCGAGGCCTCTGTTACGGAAAGGCTCCTCTATTGCAATACACAGCTCAGGAGTCTCACTGGTAAAGTACCCGTATCCAGGGTCTTGGGGATCAAACAACCGTACCCACACAACACCTACCACCTTGTCTTCAACCTCTGCTGCAAATCCATAATCCCCTACCCGGCCAAACTCCTGAATATAATGGCTTATTGAAGGATCATCCAGGATTGATAGTGGTGGGGGCGCTCCACCTTCGGGAACATAGATTGCTTCGTACAAGAAATGCCTGAGCAGCGGGTACTCTCTCCTCCAAAGCGGGCGGATTGCTAGCACATGCTTCAGCGAGGCTATTACGTGCAAGTGGGCACTATGAGGGTGCATATCAACACCCTGAATGACCTCTACCTGGTAGAATCCTCTCTGTACTAAGTACTGAAGATCCCGTTTCAGCGTACGCTCCTGCTTGCTGAGATAGGTAATACGCTCTGGCTTGATGATAAGAACAGAGTCCAGAAGAGAGCGTTCACACCCCGCTTCAGATGGAGAAAGAAAAAGCGTATCACAGCGCTGTCCCCGTTTTGCAAGTTGACGAAGATGTTTTTCGTTGTTTCCCACAAAACGCTCTACATGTTCAATGCCATTGAGAGCTGCCTCATCACAATAGGGGGTAGACTCTTGAAGTAGATAACTCTGACTTGCACCCTCTTTAACAGATAGCAAAGCAAGGATACCATGCATGGTACAGCAGTCGATCACAATATCCCCATCGTGTACCTGGGCAAGCTCCATCACCTTCATATAGAGCACCTCTGCCTGGGATGGGCAGGAGGGAAAATCAGATGAGGGAGGAAGCGAAAATTTCAGGGGGCAAAGGGAATCCTCAATCGCTGAACGTCCCCAGAACATACTGGGTTTACTCTCCCCGTCACTCAGAACTATTCCAACGATCTCGGTATGTTCTCGCCGTAATGCGTGCAGGAAAGTGGTAAAAGTGCCTTCAATCCTCTCTGGAAGAGTAAAGCACAGCAACACCTGCTCCTGATTGCTCCTGATACGCAATGTCAGCTTAGTTGCCGGGAAAGAGGTATCAATACCATGGGTAGAGACAAGACGATTGATACTCCTCAGTATCCGCTCAGCCAAGGGATGTCTCAGCATACATGCCCTCAAGGCAATGAATTGATTCTGTTGTGTACTGATTACCCCGGATGCAAACTTCCCCCGCCAGTCCAGTCCAAAATGGACCTCCACATAGTGGAGGAACCCTTCCATCTGCTGCATCCCGATCACAGGCTCCACACTTGAGGCAAGCTCTGCAAACTGGGATTGCAAGTACGTATTCTGCAATTCCAGTTGCTTGCAATAGGGGTGTTCCATGAGTGGGCAGTGACCGCAAACACGAAGCGCGGGACATTTGGCATAGGTTTCCATACTTCCTACGGTGCGGGTAAAAACAATGTTTGTCAATTGTGTTTGTCCACTCTCTTTGGTATGCTTATGCTATGAAATACGTACGATTCAAACACCAAGAAGAGGTCTCCTATGGCCTCCTTAGCGATACCACCATCAAGGTGCTCAAGGGTTCCCCCTTTACGAGCTACAAAGAAACCAGTGAGAAGCTCTCCTTGGAAGAGGTTGAATTGCTTACTCCCTGTGACTATACCAAAGCCATTTGCATTGGCTTGAACTATAGTGACCATGCCAAGGAGTTCCAGCTTCCCATTCCAACTGAACCGGTTGTATTCATGAAGCCCTCCACAGCCGCGCTTGCTCCAAACAAGGAGATTATCTACCCAGAGATGAGCAACCGTCTTGACTATGAGGCTGAGCTTGCCGTGGTAATCGGGAAGAAAGCCCGTTTTGTACCAGAAGCAGATACATCATCCTACATACTTGGCTACACGTGTGCAAACGATATTACCGCACGGGACCTGCAACCCAAGCAGGGACAGTGGACCGTTGCAAAGAGTTTTGACACCTTCTGCCCCTTTGGACCGTTCATCAGTGATGAAGTCGAAGCGGGTAATCTTAGCATCGAGAGCAGGGTCAACGGCCGGACGATGCAAAAATCCAATACCAGCAACCTAATCTTCTCAGTCCCCTTCCTGGTGAGCTACCTCTCTAGGATCATGACCTTGCTCCCAGGAGACATCATTCTTACCGGTACACCGGGAGGAATCAGCGGGATGCACAAAGGTGATACAGTGGAGATACTGATTGAGGGACTGGGAGTGCTTCGCAATACTATAGCATAGAAAGAGAGCCGATGGAGCCGGTCCTATCGGCTCCTCTCTTACCCTATTTCCTTGAATACTATTGTATGGTTGCCTCTCGCTCCTCACTGGAGAAGGAGACAAGAGTCCCTTTTTCTGTTTCTTCCAACATTCCTATTGAGGCAGTCTCCACATAATGTTCGTTGTGCAGGAACACAGCCCAAGGGCCCAAGCTCCCTGTTGCTTTCACAACGAACACTCCATCTTCATGAACAATCGTACAAGTTGCAACGACCTCCCCCTTCGCATCATATATCTGGGATTCAGCACTCCTGCCTTCATCAAGGGCAAAGAGGTGGAAGGTAACATCGCATGTAAAATCATAATCACATGACTGCGTCTCCTTTCCAATGGGAATGAGTGAATTGGGGCGTGCAAAGAGAGGTAGACTGAAGTAGTCATACGTCTCCTTGAAGTACCTCCCTCCTGTTACCTCCTCCCCACTGAGAAGATGGGTCCACCTGCCCTCTGGCAGATAGTATGAAGCTGTGCTACGGTCGTTGAGCAGGGGGGCAACCAACAGGCTTTCTCCTAACAGATACTGTCGGTCAAGATAGATGCATACCGGATCATCCGGGAATTCAAGCATCATTGAGCGCATCATAGGGAGACCTTCCTGATGTGTCTTATTTGCCATTGCATAGAGGTAGGGCATCAAAGAACATTTCAGTTCTACAAAGAAGCGCAGCACATCACAAGCCTCCTCTCCGAAATCCCAAGGAACACGATAGGACTCATTGCCATGCAATCGGCTATGGGATGAGAGCAGCCCAAAGGCCACCCAACGCTTGAAAAGATCAGGTGTTGCAGTCTGTTCAAACCCTCCAATATCATGACTCCAGTATCCAAAACCGGAAAGAGACAGCGACAAACCTCCTCTCAGGCTCTCTGCCATCGATTCATAGGTAGCTGAACAATCACCACCCCAATGCACGGGGAACTTCTGACCACCGACCGTTGCAGAGCGGGCAAAAACCAGGGCTTCTCCCTTCCCACGTTTCTCTTCCAACAACGAAAAAACTGCCTCGTTATAGAGATAGGTGTAGTAGTTGTGCATCTTCACTGGATCACTTCCGTCGTAATACACAACCTCGGTAGGAATACGCTCGCCAAAGTCAGTCTTGAATGTATCGACCCCCATGTCAAGAAGCTTTTCCAGTTTACCACGGAACCAGGCAACAGCTTCTGGGTTGGTAAAATCCACCAAACCCATACCAGCTTGCCAGCGATCCCACTGCCAGATGCTGCCATCGCTCTTCTGTACCAGATATCCTTGTTCCATGCCCTCGTCGAACATCGCCGATTTCTGGGCTACATAGGGATTGATCCATACACAGACATTCAAGCCTCGATCATGTAAGCCTTTCAGCATTGCCTTTGGATCGGGAAACTGCCTGGAATCCCAGGAAAAGTCCACCCACTGGAACTCTCTCATCCAAAAACAGTCAAAATGGAATACCTGAAGCGGTATCTTTCGCTGGGCCATCCCATCAATGAAATGATGTACCGTCTTCTCATCGTAGTCTGTAACAAAAGAAGTGCTCAACCAGAGGCCAAAGGACCAAGGGGGTACCAGTGCAGGTCTCCCGCTCAACCGGGTATACCGCCCGAGGACTTCCTTGCCAGTATTGCCAGCTATAAGATAATAGTCCAAGCACTCACCGGGCACAGAGAACTGTACAGCAGTAACTACCTCACTCCCTACCTCGAATGACACCTTTCCAGGGTTGGCGACCAATACGCCATACCCGTTCGAAGAGAGATAAAATGGGATGTTCTTATAGGCTTGCTCACTACTTGTTCCCCCATCCTCATTCCAGATGTCAACCACCTGCCCATTCTTGACAAATGGAGTAAAACGCTCCCCCAGCCCATAGATTGCCTCACCGACCGAGAGGTTAAGGTAATCGGTCTGAAAGACTCTTCCATCATCAGACTGGAAATGTCCACTGAGCTTTCCAGGAGAAGAAGTCAGGTACCTGCCATCATACTGGTAGGTCAGATCACAAGGGCCAAAGAGGGGTATGGTAGCCTGTAAAGAACCAGCGATTACCGAAAGCAGCCCATCCTGCGCCTCTTCATAGGTAAGTAAGGTAGGATCGTCCTTCAACAGTTCAAAGAAGGGACCATCGTTTCTTGCTCCCTTGTAATGGTAGGTACGGATGTGCAGAACCCCTTCCATCGGACTGCTAATCTCTGTGGTGATCACAGGGGTGTTCAGCGTTGCTCCGCGAAACTCAATCGGTTTGACAGCTGCATAGATGACTATCTTTCCATCCAACTTCTGGATATCGACAATCTCCCGTTTGGGTAGATGCCGGATGTGTTTTTGTATGTTCCAGTACCCGTCTCTGAATTTCATAGTTTATCTCCCTATTTCTCGGTTATGGTCAGGTCTTGACCGCGCCTGCCACCATTCCCTTGATGATGTACCGCTGCAGACTCAGATAGAAAATGATGGCTGGAAGAATGGTCAGGAGTACCCCTGCCATCGCATAGTTCCAATCGACTTTATAGAGGCCAAAGAAGTTGTAGGCAGCCAATTGCAATGTCAATGATTTCTTCGAGCCACTGAGTACGAGCAAAGGAAGCAAGAAGTCATTCCACATCCACATGGTGTTGATCACGACAACCGAAACTGTTACCGGCTGTAACAATGGAAAGATTATCTGAAAAAAGGCCCTAAGCGGAGAAGCACCATCAATCATGGCGCAGTCATCCAGTTCCTGGGGCACCGATTTAACCGCCCCATGATACATGAACAAGGCAAGAGAGGCACCGAGACCCCAATACAGTACACCCAACCCAAGGGGAGAGCCGATGAGATGAAGCTCCTTTGCCACCTTCACCAAGGAGATCATGAAGGAGTGGAAAGGAATCATCATAGGGGCAATGAGCACCATGAAGATAACAAAACTGTAGCGGGTCTTGGTCCTACTGAGGCGATACCCCGCAAGAGAACTAACCAACACCACACCACTCACTCCAACAGCAGTGGCAATGAGCGTATTCAGAAAGTATTGAGGATAGTTCATGATATGGAAGGCATTGCTGAAGTTTTCAAACACAAGCCGTGAGGGAAGAGCCAAGACATTGCTGGTAATCTCACTGAAGGTCTTGAATGAGTTGATCAACACAAGGAACAAGGGATACAGATATCCCACTGCGATGATGCTGAGTACCACGGTGGTAAGAGAGGATGCGAGAGACCGGCGCTTTTTCATACCTCAACCTCCCTTTGCTTGAACATCCTTACCTGGAAGAGTGAGAGTATGAGAATGATCAGGAAGAGGATGACAGATTTTGCAGTTCCATACCCAAAGCGGTTGATGACAAACGCTGTACGGTAGATATCCAAGGCAATGGTGGTTGTGGAATTCCCAGGCCCACCATTGGTAAGACTGAAAATGACATCGAAGGCTTTCAACCCATTTGAGAGTGCGTGAAAAACACTCACGGTGATGGATGGCATGATAAGTGGCAATGTAACCCTGAAAAACCGACCTACCGCAGAAGCACCATCGATCATGGCTGCCTCGATGAGATTGCGGGGAACCGTCTGTAACCCAGCAATATATACCACCAGATAGAATCCCAGGGAGTGCCATACAGAGACCATGAGGACACTGAAGTAGACCAACTTCACGTCCCCCAGCCAGCTGAACATGAAAAAATCCCAACCAGTCATCTGGTAGAAAGACTCAAAACCAGCAGAAAAGATGAATCGCCAGATATATCCAATGATAATCAAGCTGATGATATTCGGGACATAGTATGCTGCACGCAAGGTATTCTTTCCCTTCAGATCACTATCGAGAAGGACTGCGAGCAGGAGAGCGGTGACATTCGTTACAATCACCGAACCCAGTGTAAGGCGGAGGGTAAACCCAAAGGCCTTCCACATATCCAGGTCATCGAGAATCAATTCTTTGTAGTTCTCAAATCCAACGAAGGTCTGGGCACGATCCAAACCATTCCATTTGGTAAAGGATGAGAACACACTCATGAGAAAAGGAATCTCAACAGAGATAAGTATCGCAACCAGGGCTGGTAGGGTAAATCCGGTGAAAACCAGCGCCCTGGAGAGTTGTTTTCGCTTCAATGGTGTCATGTTGTATACCTAATGGCCGGAAGAAATTCCTTCCGGCCTTGGTCAAGAATAATAGCTTCTTACTGAGCTGCCTTTGCAATTTTGGCATACGTAGAATCCAATGCTTCCAAGGTTTGGGCACGGGTGGTCATACCAGCACAATAACCCTGAAGGATGGCACCAAGCTGCTGCTCGGTTCCGGTGGGGAACATCTGGTAGAACCAAGGATACCCCGGGACTCCCTCACCAAGCATGGCGGTTGTAGACTCAGCAATCTGGGAGTCAGGAGCTGCTGCACCCTTGATTGGGGATAATTGCTTGACCTGACCAGGAATCCAGTTTCTTCCATACTCACTCGTGGTAAGCCACTGTAACCAAGCAAGGGATTCCTCAAGATTCTCTCCATCCTTGGCAATACGGATGGTCTGGTTGGAATCAAACATAAGACCAGCGGTCTCCGCATTGTTTCCAGTAGGTCCTACCAAGAACCCAAGTTCCACTTCAGGATTGGTCTTTTTAATTGAGTCCTCAGCCCAGTTGCCCTGGTGGATCATTGCTACCTTGCCGGTTGCAAGGGCAGAGGTCTGGTCGTTGAAGTCTGACTCATTGGGCTTGGGTCCACCATACTTCCCAATAAGGTCAAGAAGGTCAAAAACCTGGCTCATCTCAGGAATATCCTTGAACTTCAGCTTGCCGGTATTCAGCATACTTACAAAGTTCTCATATCCGCCATAGTTCTCAACAGGAACGTTTGCAATGGCCTGCCATGCCGTCTGGGGAAGCACCCAGAACTCCTTGAAGCCGGTTGCAAAGGGCTGTACACCATTTGCCTGCAATTTCTTTGCTACCGTCTCGAACTCCTCTATTGTCCTTGGGAGTTTGGTAATTCCATTCTCTTCAAACACCTGTTTGTTGTAGATGAAGGAGTGGGATTGCACGAGAAACGGGTAACCAAGGACTCTTCCGTCAACAGTAACTCCCTGTAGGGCAGATGGCTCCAAGTTTTGTATAAACGCTTCGTCTGTCAGGTCATAGACGTAATCCTTATACGTTGAGTTGTCTGCATATGCACTACTCATGAAGATATCAGGGACATCACCACTATTCAGGCGGCTGGTAAGCACAGAACGATAATCAGTCTGCAGGACAGTGATATCCAGGGTAACACCGGTTTCTGCCTTATAGGCAGCTACCATGTGATTATACTGTTCAGCAAGCTCAGGGCTGTAGAACAGAACATTGAGAGTCGGGGGGCCGGCTTTCTCTTGCTGCCCTGCTGCGGAGAGCGGGGCAATCACAAGAAGCAGGACCAACGCTGTGAACATCAATTTTTTCATAAGAAATCTCCTTTTTTGGTTCCAAGGTCCCAATACTATGGTATGTTATACGTATAACATACGAATATATGGTTGTCAACAAAATCATTCTCGTGCGAATATGAGAAAAATCATGTACCAAATCTGAGGAGCTATGGGCCTTACACAGAAAGAAATTGCACGAAACCTGGGAATTTCCTATATGACAGTTAACCGTGCATTGAACAACAATGGGTATGTCTCAAAAGAACTGCGAGAGAAGATTCTCTCCTATGCAAAAGAGATGGACTATGAACCCCATCGAGCCAGCCAGGTACTGGTAAGAAACACAACCAGAACCATTGCACTCTTTTCCTCCTCTCTCCCTGAGTATTTCTGGGAGGAGGTAGACAAGGGAGTGCGAGCAGCTGCAGCACAGTTGAGAGCGTTCAACTATGAAATTCGCTACCATAGAATCCCAGAGCTCGACACTGATGCCTACCTTAGCGAGCTGGAACAAGAGATCAACCAAGGTGTAGATGGGATAGCAGTGGTCAATCAACGAAAATACCGCATGGGTACCATTCTTCACAGGATTGAGGAAGCTGGAATTCCCTATGTCACCTTCAACGTCGATGCCCCCAAAAGCAAACGTCTTTGTTATATAGGATCAGACTACCAGGCGGGAGGAAGACTTGCTGCAGACTTCATTGCAAGAACGCTTCAGCTCTCTCCAAAGAAAGAGGTACTGGTACTACAATGTAATGAAGAACTCTACTCGCTGTATAAAGAGCCCGATATCAACAAGATGCGTCTTGATGGTTTTCTCTCCCTTATGCAATCAGTCTTTCCTGAGATCACCATACACGTTGAATATTTCGATACCCGTCTGCAGGTGGGGTACAAGGACAACCAAATTCTGAATCTGGTCCAGCAGTATAAGAACAGAGTACAAGCGATGTATCTGATCCCTGCCTTCAATACTGACTTTGTCAAAGCCTTGGAAACCACGCAAACAAAGGGAATGATCACAGTCCTGCACGACCTGGACACCGTCTCCATCCACCAACTTCAAACAAGGCTACTCTCAGCGGTAATACACCAGAGCCCCACCCTCCAAGGATATTACACAGTAAAAACATTGGAGCAAATCATTGAACAGAAAGTAGCAAGACCACTTCCTACGGTAGAAATCGACCACAACCTTGTCCTTACAGAAAACAGGGACCTGATCCAAGGAATCTTGACAACTCGATTGATGCATTAACCAATCAATAGTAGTACGTTACCTGAACATCCTTTCCATCAAAGTAGAGCAGGTCTCCATCTGGATAGTGCCATGTTGCCTGGAGTCGAGTGGGAAGACGCAGACCATCTTGGATTACATACTCACTGCACTTGGCGCTCCAGGGGACCTGTTCCATGGCACCATCAATAGAGGCTGCCATCCTATCCTCGGTGGAGAAACTCAGCATCTCACCGCTCTCTGAGAAAGTAAAAAATCCAGAGACTTCCATTCCGTAGGCTTTCATCGTTGCCTTGGCATGGGTATCATCAATAGCTTCCCATGATACCATGTCACTCAATGCTACAGTGGGAAGGAAGAAAGCCTCTGCAAGATAGGTCACCAAGCAGGCCTTATCCATATGGCCTCCCCTCTGGTTGAACAACCTGATCCGCTTGGCAAGATATCCCTCCATGGAACCTTTTCCACCAATAAAGGAATCCAAACCCTGGAACGGAAGCCCATAAATCTGTGAGTCAATGAAAGCAAACCGTACAGGCTCACTTGCATCATTGATCTGTGTATAATCGATGGAGATGGTAGGCTTATCCCTTCCAAGAGAAAAGGGAACATCAAAGAAGACTGCCTTAAGCCCACTCATCTTCTGCTTTCCAATAAAACCGCCCTCAATAAAGAACCGCTGGACAGGAAGGGGATACCCTTCCAATTCCTCGAGGGTAAACACCTCTGCCTTTGACTGAAGGTTCTGTACGAACTCCTGCTCAATACCTGCAAAGCGCTTCTGCAACACAGACGGGTGCAACAAAAGTACCAATAGAACCACCACAATTATAGCAACAATACCCAAGACCATCTTACTTCTCCTTCCCATACGTATCCTCCATACGTCCCAAGTTCTTCATCCATTGGCCGATAGATTTCTGCATCACCGAAAGCATCTCATGATCAAAACCTAGGAAGAATGCATCAACAAACGCTTGCTCAGCACCCTCTCGGCTCTTCAAGTGGGAGATGCAGGATTGCGTCGGCTTTACAACCACTGCACGTTTATCCTCGAGGGAACGGGCAAGCTCAAGAAACCCCCGCTTCTCAAGGATCAGGGCCATCTTCTTGACATTCTGCCTGCTGCTCCCTGTTCGTCTGGAAAGCTCGGTTAGTGAGCACTCCTGGTTTTCACAGGAAAGCAACACTGCCAAAAGCAGCCACTGCTTGGTAGTAACCTGCTCATCAATGGAATCTCCCAACACTTGCAACCGGTTGGCAACAAGAAAAAGAGAACCAAATACATATGCCTTCATCTCATCAGATGTCATTATCAACTCCTATTAGGTAACTGGTTACATATTATAGGTAACTAGTTACGTTTATGCAAGAGGGTTTTCATGCTTTTAGGTTCTGGTGTTATTTTTTTTTGGCATTGCAACTCTACAATCTAGTGATCTTCCTGATTCCAGAGCTTGATCGTTACCAATAAGAACATTGCAACATTTCCCTTATTGATTGAACCTGGAGCAAGATACACAAAGACTTGTGGGAATATTTGCAAGCCGACAAGTCCTACAATCAGAAATACAAGCGGATTAAGGAGTGCAGTCCATCGTTTGAATACACTCTTTCCTCTGATGATATGGATAAAGAGTATCACTGGTGCAACAACCCAGGTCACGAGATAATGAAACAAGAAAACAGGAAGGATGGTACTGGTTATGTTTCCTTCGATGAGAGAAACAAGAAGCTCATGGGTCAAGCCCTGTTCTATACCATATGCATAGACAACACCATTGAGGCTCATCACACCATGAATCAAGGGGGATCCCATGACCACCCCGTAGGAGAACAACAAGGAGACAACCAGTGCAATGCCCTTGTTGTTCTTGCATAATGCTGTATAGAGAAGCCAGAATCCCGCAAGATAGAAAGGTATCATGAATGCACACAGGGAGAGCGAAACAGTGAATCGCCATGTTGGCATGGTAGCCCAAGCGGTTTCGACAATAGAGGAAGAGACCCCGTACTCCTTCTGAAACTCCAAGAGGTAGTCAGCGATGGTGATCAACAAGGCAGCAACTACAGCACTGATTCCCATGATTCGATACAGGTATGGTTTCTGTGAAATGGATTTGCTCACCTTGCACTCCTCCTTACATTCTGAACTCCGTTTTTTGTTTTACACCACCTTACCCCTACGGTCAATGTACGAAGTATTGGTACACACTGTATAAATAGCCAAGACTCTCCCCAGTACCTACTCTCTCATCCCAAAAAGGACCTTGGCTATTACACCAAGGCCCAATGTCGTTGCTCATCTGAGCATGCTCATTTATTTCTCGTAGGCTGACTCATGCACTCCAGCTACTGCTCTTCCGCTCGGTTCATTCATTGCCTTGAATGCCCGGTCCCATTCCAGAGCTGTTGCTGTGGAACAAGCAACCGAGTCCTCACGAGGGACACAGCGTGCCGCACTCTCACTGGGGAAGTGGGAAGCAAAGAGGGTACGATAGTAGTACTCCTCCTTGGTGGCGGGGGTATGAATTGGGTACCGCTTTGCCGCCAAGGCAAACTGCTCATCACTGACCAGAGAGCTGGTAAGCTGTTTCAAGGTATCAATCCAGTTGTAGCCTACCCCGTCACTGAACTGTTCCTTCTGCCTCCAGACAATCTCATCCGGTAGATACTCCTTGAACGCCTCACGGAGAATCCACTTCTCGATACGCTTATTCTCCCCAACAACCGGGCAGAGCTTCATGTCAGGGTTGAGGTTCATCGCTACATCGATGAACTCCTTGTCCAGGAACGGGACGCGTCCCTCAACACCCCAGGCAGCCAGTGACTTGTTCGCCCTCAGGCAGTCATATAGGTTGAGTTTGGAGAGCTTTCTGACCGTCTCCTCATGGAACTCCCTGGCATTGGGAGCCTTGTGGAAGTAGAGATACCCACCAAAGAGCTCGTCACTCCCTTCCCCGCTAAGCACCATCTTGATACCCATCGAGCGAATGACGCGAGCAAGTAAATACATCGGGGTTGCTGCCCTTACCGTGGTGATATCACTGGTTTCCAGATGATAGATGACATCACTGAGAGCATCAAGAGCCTCCTGGATGGTGAAATGTACCTCGTGGTGTACTGTCTTCAGATGAGCAGCTGCAATACGAGCTGCCTTCAAGTCAGGAGAACCTTCAAGACCAATGGCAAATGAGTGGAGCCGTGGCCACCAAGCTTCCTCTGTGTCTGCACTTTCCACCCGCTTCTGGGCATATTTTGCAGTAATGGCTGCAATGATGGAACTATCCAAGCCACCGGAGAGCAACACCCCATAGGGAACATCACTCATCAACTGGCGCTTAACCGCCGCTTCCAGGGCCTCCTTTACCATCTCGATCGTTCCCCCATGTTCCTTGACCACATCATAGCTGGTCCAGGAGCGCTCGTACCACTTCCTAAGCTTTTTCTCAGGACTGTAATACAGGTGTCCAGGAGGAAAGAGTTCGATCGCACTACAGGTCCCTTCCAATGCCTTCAATTCACTCGCCACAAAGAAATGTCCCTGGTCATCCCACCCTTGGTAGAGGGGAATAATACCGATATGGTCACGAGCGATAAGGTACACATCCTTCACCTGGTCATAGAGAGCGAAGGCAAAGATACCATTCAGGTCCTCAAGAAAATCTGGGCCCTTCTCCTGGTAGAGAGCAAGGATGACTTCACAGTCACTCTGTGTCTGGAACTCGTAGACACCCTCATACTCCTTCCTGATCTGCTGGTGGTTGTAGATTTCACCATTGACAGCCAACACCACATTCCTGTCTGCGCTATACAGCGGCTGACCTCCTGAGAGTGGGTCGACAATAGCTAGTCGTTCATGACTGATGATGGCCTTCTCCCCTTCGTACACCCCCGACCAATCGGGACCACGGTGACGGATCTTTCCTGACATGGAAAGAATCTGGGAACGAAAGGCCTTTGCGCTGCGCTGGATGTCAAACATTCCTACAAATCCACACATCGTATACCTCCAAACGTAAAAAAGACGCTCCTTGCCCAGTACTTGGGTAGGAACGTCTTTGTTCTTGAAAGGATACTACCTGCTCTTTTACAAAGTTGCAAGTGCCTCATCCACTGTGGCGATTGCAGCATCAATATCTTTTTTCTCAACAACCAAGGGAGGGACAAAGCGCAGTACGTCACTCCCAGCGCTCGCAACCAACACACCCTTGGAAAAACAGGCATCAACGACCTGCCGGGGAGGAACGGTAAGCACCAATCCATTGATGAGGCCCTTTCCCCTGACTGAAACACAAAGGTCGGGATAGCGAACCACCAATTGAGAAAGTTTTTCCCTCAGGTACTCCCCCATCTTCTGGACATGGGAAGTGAAGGATGCATCGCTGAGACGACGGACCATCTCTCTCACTGCGGCCATTGCCAAGGCATTGCCTCCGAAAGTGGAAGCATGGTCTCCGGGAGTGAAGATATGACTTGCCTTTCCCGTGGTGAGCATCGCCCCGCAAGGAACACCACCAGCGAGAGCCTTTGCAGAGGTAAGTACATCGGGTTTCACGTCATACACCTGATACGCGAAAGGCTTTCCGCTGCGGCCCATTCCACATTGTACCTCATCATAGATGAGTAGGAGATTGTGTTCATCACAGAGAGAGCGGAGTCCCTGCAGGAAGGCTGGGTCAGCTGGAACAATACCTCCCTCCCCTTGGATAGGCTCCACGATAATTGCACAGGTTTTTTCTGTAATGAGCGCTTTCACGCTCTCCAGGTTGTTGAACTCTGCATAGCTGAATCCCTGGGGAAGTGGTGCAAAGTTCTTATGGTACTTCTTCTGCCCTGTTGCAGTAATAGCACCATAGGTCCTCCCATGGAATGAATGCACCATGGAGATGATTTCGCTACGAGGGGGCTCACTCTGGTGCCCGAATTTCCTGGCAAGCTTGAGGGAAGCCTCTGTGGCTTCCGCCCCACTATTGCAGAAGAACACCCGCTCCATTCCGGCAAGATTGCAAAGCTCCTTTGCCGCCTCTACCCCAACCTTGTTGTAGTAGAGGTTCGAACAGTGCAATAGGCCTTCACTAACAACTTTATTCATAGCTTCTGAAAGGCCAGGGTCTCCATAGCCAAGGGCATTGACGGCAATGCCGCCGACAAAGTCGAGGTAACGCTTTCCTTCCTCATCGATGAGGTACATACCTTCTCCACCGGCGAACACCACAGGAACCTGGCTGTAGGTATCCAACAAATATTGTTTCCCTGTCTGTATCGTCTCTTGCATGCTCATGAACGCTCCTCCTTGGTGACCATGGTCCCGATTCCCCGTGTGGTGAATATCTCAAGCAGGATGGCATGGGGAACCCTGCCATCTAGTACGTGGACACTCCTCACCCCTTTCTCCAGTCCATCAAGACAACACTGGACCTTGGGGATCATTCCACCCTTGATCGTACCATCATCTATGTACGCCTCAGCTTGTCTTGTACTCAGTGCACGTATGATGGAGGAGGGATCATCCTTGTCCTTAAGAATACCTTCCACATCGGTGAGAAACACTAATTTCTGCGCAGAGAGGGAACCTGCAACGGCACTGGCTGCATAGTCGGCGTTGATGTTGTAGGTATTTCCCTCCGCATCTACCCCAACAGGGGAGACCACTGGGACAAAGTTGTTGGAGAGCAAGGTCTCAAGGAGACTGGTATCGACAGTATCTACATTTCCAACAAAGCCAAGGTCACGTCCTTTGTCATCCAACTTCTTTGAACAGAGCAGTGTTCTCCCATCCTTGCCACTGATGCCAACGGCACTGATGCCTACCTGCTCCAACTCACTGACCAGGCTCTTGCCGATGGAGCCACTGAGCACCATCTCGGCTACCTGTGCAGTCTCAGCATCGGTTACACGCAGTCCATCAAGGAACTCGCTCTTCTTGCCCAGTCGATCGAGCAGGCTGGTAATCTCCTTGCCCCCGCCATGAATGACGACAGGTTTCAAACCGATGTACTTGAGCATCGCAATATCTTGAATAACCGACTTCTTCAGTTGCTCATCAACCATGGCTGAACCACCATATTTGACCACGACAACATTTCCGGCGAATGTCCTGATGTAGGGAATCGCCTCGATAAGTACCTCAGCCTTGAGGATCTCGTTTGCCATCCTGTGTTTCATCAGCTTCTATAATCTCCATTGATCCGAACATACTCATACGAAAGATCACAGCCCCAAGCGGTGCCTTCTCCCTCTCCGTCTTTCAAGGTTGCAAGTGTCTGCACATCCCTTTCCATCAGGATTCCCTTTGCTGTGTGCTCATCAAAGGCCAAAGGAGTCCCTGCTGAGACTACCTGTATCGTCCCCTTGGAAGAGGAAAAAAAGAGGTCAACAGCAAGTGGATTGAAATCAGCTCCACTATACCCCATAGCACAGAGAATCCGTCCCCAGTTTGCATCACTGCCAAAGAAGGCTGTCTTGACCAGATTGCTGCTGATGATCGAGCGAGCGAGAACTTGGGCTGTTTCCTTGTCCTTTGCTCCCTTGACCGTTACCTCGAGGAACTTTCCAGCTCCTTCCCCATCACGAACAATTTCCTTTGCAAGTTCCTTATGCACATACAGGAATGCTTGGGTAAAGGCTTCCCACTCGCCGTGGGATGGAGAGAGTGTGCTACACCCACTCATTCCATTGGCAAGCACCAGGACAGTATCATTGGTGGAAGTATCCCCATCCACACTGATCATATTATAGGTATCTCGGATGGAGGATCCAAGCAACTCCTGCAGAACCGCCTTATCAATGGTTGCATCAGTGGTAATGAAACTCAGCATGGTGGCCATGTTGGGATGAATCATCCCTGAGCCTTTTGCCATACCTCCGATGGTTACCTGCTTCCCATCAATCTCAAGCGAAACGGCGACTTCCTTGGTAAAGGTATCGGTAGTGAGAATAGCCTTTGCCGCTTCCTCAGCTCCCGTTCTCGAGGGATCAAGCACCTTTGCACAATCATCAATACCCTTAATAATTTTATCCATGGGCAAGGGAAGCCCGATAACACCGGTGGAACATACCAATACCTCCTCAGGTTGCAAACCCAAGGTTTTTGCCGTATGCAATGCCATGTCCTGAGCATCCCGCTTTCCTTGTTCTGCAGTACACGCATTGGCATTCCCACTGTTAATCACAATAGCTTGTGCCTGTATAGAAGAGGAGACCAGCTTCTGGTCCCAGAGAACCGGGGCTGCTTTCACCAAGTTGGTAGTAAAAGATCCTGCAAAACTACAGGGAACCTCACTGTATACCAAGGCAAGGTCTTTTTTGCGTTTCTTGACACCGCAGGCTACACCATTGGCTGAAAATCCAGAGGCAGCGGTAACGCCACCGTCTACTATTTGCATCATATGTTCCTCCTTACAGGGGGCTGGCAACCGTGGAGGCAAGACCAGTCTCTTCTCCCAGGTTGCACCGGATATTCATATTCTGCACGGCTTGGCCGGCAGCTCCTTTGACCAGGTTGTCGATCGCTCCGACTGCAATAACACGTTTGGTTCGCTCATCAACCTTCCAGCCGATGGCGCACATGTTAGTATTCTTCACAAATCGGGTCTCAGGAAGAGATGAGCCCATCAAACGGACAAACCTCTCGTCAGCGTACCACTTCTGGTATGCCGAAGTTACCTCTGCTTCACTGACCCCATCTTTCAGATTGGCATAACAGGTAGAGAGAATCCCGCGGTGCATGGGAACCAAGTGAGGAGTGAACTGCACTATAAGCTCACTACCGCTCAGCTCGCTCAACTCCTGTTCAATTTCCGGGGTATGGCGGTGATTCGTCACCCCGTATGCCTTGTATGACTCGTTGACCTCACAAAAGAGTGAGCCCAGCTTCTCAGAGCGACCGGCACCACTGACGCCACTGGCGCTGTCTATGATCAGGGAAGCTGGATCTACCAGGTTTTCACCTACCAAGGGAGCCAAGGTGAGAATACTGCAGGTGGTATAGCAACCAGGGTTGGCAATCAGGTTTGCTGTTTCAATGTGCTCACGATGCAGTTCACACAGCCCATAGACAGCCTCACTGAGCAAATGCTTGCTCCCGTGGCTTGTCTTGTACCAAGCTTCATAGACACTGCTGTCACTGAGTCGATAATCGGCACCAAGATCGATAATAATACAGCGCTCCAGAATCTCCCGGGTTACCTTATGGCTCGCCATCCCGTGGGGAAGGGCAAGGAACAACACAGAACACCGCTTGCTCGCTTCCTCAATATCTTCCTCTTCCAGCACCAAATCACACCCTCCCTCAAGAGAGGGATATATCTCACTGAAACGCTTTCCGCTGTAGGAGTGTGAGGCAAGGTAGGTAATCTCCACAGACGGATGATTCACTAAAAGGGTAACTAATTGTGACCCTGCATAGCCTGTGGCACCAATGACTCCAACTTGTAGCATACGTTCCTCCAAAAACTTGATATTAGTATAATTATACAAAAATATTCGATTATGACCAGACTATTTGCATATATTTTCACATATTTATGTATAAATATTAATTAAACCAATACACCAACTCTGAAGAAAATACCAATCCAAGCTTTTTTTGAAGAGAAAGAGAGGCTTTGTTTGCCACCTCAATGTGGCAATATGGTATAGTTCCTTGAGCGAGCAACCTATTGATATATGCTCTCTCCAATGCTTCCCCCACATGCCTCCTCCGGTACTGAGGTAACACTTCCAAGAGACCCATTGCACACTCGACATGCCTGCCCATAAACCCAGCTAGATTGCCATCAACCTCTGCAGCGGTCATGACCCCTGCCTCATATCGTTCACGGATATACGCTTCATCGCCATGTTTGTAGTGATGCAACACCACAGAAAGGTCTTTCTCCTCAAGAGGGCGGATGCGGATAGACTCATTTTGGGCAAGTGGTTGTGCCAGAGGATACACAGCTTGGACACACTCCAGGGAAACAGTAAGACCTCTCTTCCTAAGTGCAGGAACAAGTGGTCCGGTATGCACTGAGATGGGGTCCTTGTAATGAGAGAGCTCTTCAGCAAAGGTATCTGCCGCTGCTGGGTTGAACAACGCCACCGCATAGGTTGCATCTTTAACATGGAGCAATATTCCATCTTCATCTGCAATGAGGACTTCTGCTATACCTTCTTCCAATGGTTCGATCAAATCGATATAGGTAGTGCTCCCCTTCCTGGAGAGTGTCTTGATTACATCCATAGCCTACTGTAACGCAAGATGGCCCTGCTGTCAGTGTTGCAGGCTGTTGATTCCATGAAATGCCAATCCTATGAGACTTAGATTATAGAGAATCAGAATGAACCCAGCAAAAAAGGGACTCGGACCCCTGAGTGCCATCAGGATAAAGAGCGTAACAAGCATCAAAGGAAGAAAAATGAACAGCAACGTGGCAGGAATCCTTCTTGCCATGGTTCCGATGGTAAGGGAGAGGGCCCCAACACAGGCTACCAAACCAAGCTCAGCGGTAAGCAGGTAATCAAAGAGGAATTCTCCAGAAACCAACAAGGAAAACAGCGCAAGCAACAAGGGGGAAATGAGCAATACAAGGAGTATTGCGGTTCCTACGACCATCAGGATCGCACTGGGTGAGCGTTCTCTCATCTTGCCTCTCTGCCAAGCATCTTCTCAACAAGTTTGAGCAGTACATCGTCAACCACAAGATCTGCTCGGCTGGTTTTGGCATCTATTCGTGGCCGTTTCATCAATTGCTGATAGGCATCTGCAATCCAAAGCGTCGCTGTCTCCGGTGGAACAATACCGGTATCAATGACCAAATCAAAGAGAGAAACATCGCGTTGATTATACTGCAAGTCGGACTGGACAAAGGATGTCCTCACCAGTTCCTGGTCAATGAGTGCTTTCCTTGCCTGCTCTTCAGTCCCACCCCGCTCTTTCTGTTTCCTCTGAACCCTCACCTCAAGCGGAGCCTTGATCCGTACATTCAGGACATCGGTATAGCCTTGCAGGAGACCAAACCCTCCTCGCCCAAGCATGACAACATCGCCGACTTTGGCAAATGCACGCATGACTGCAAGGAGAAAATCCACAGTTCGATAGCGGTGCTGGTCGAACCGTTCCCAGAATGTGGGCAGACTGTCATAAACTTCGTCAAACCCACTGAAGCCATACTCATGCATGACTTTCTCAATATCTTGCTTATCCACGAAGGAAAGCCCCAGTTGCTCGGCCACTTGCTTGGCAATAAAGGTTCCTTCACTGCCAATCTGTCGGGAAATAGTTATGACTCCCATAAGCACCTCCTCTGGTAATTTCATGGTAAGTCAGTACCTTTGTGCTGTCAAGGAATGGCCCTTAAAGCTGGTTATAAGAGAGAGCAAGTACCTGCTCTATAAAGAGTTTAGCGAGCAACGGATCAAACTGGGTTCCAGCGCATTTTTTAATCTCCTTGGCCGCTTCACCGGCGGAGACTGCCTTGCGATAAGTTCTCTCACTGGTCATCGCATCAAAGGCATCAGTAATCGCAATCATCCTGGATTGCAAGGGAATTGACTCTCCACGTATGGCCTTGGGATATCCAGTCCCATCAAAATGCTCATGATGGGCAAGAACATAGGGCGCAAAAGCCTGCATATCCTCTACTGAGCTGAGTATACGGAAGCCGATCTCGGCATGTCGTTTCATCTCCTCCCATTCCAGAGGAGACAATTTACCATCCTTGTTGAGGATGTTTTCAGCAATAGCAATTTTGCCGATATCATGCAAAAGACCTACAAGGCGGAGCTCGTTACACAATCGCTCACTGAGACCATAGGCTCTTCCCAGTTGCTCACTGAGTTCGCTTACTCGCCTTGAATGAGCCTCTTCCCGTTTATTTTTCTCATGAAGGGTGTTGATGATGGCATAGACCGCTTTCCCCTGCATCTGGTGACTATCGAGCAATTTCTGGGTGGCAAGGTGTTTCTCAGCCAACTTCACTGCCTCATTCAAGTCAAACGAGGCATCCTCCACGACATAGAGCCCAAAACTGATTGAGGGAGCAACAGCATCCATTACCCTGAATGTTGATACTTTCTCTGCCACATCCTCGAGATAGGGCTCACACTCCTTTGCTGAATATCCAGACAGTAAAAGTGCAAACTCATCGCCCCCTACCCTGAAAAGGTTTGGACAATCAGGGAAGGTTTCCCTCAAAAGGGTAGCAACCTGTTTAAGGATTCTGTTCCCTTGCTCCCGCCCGAAGGCCTCGTTGATGATCCTGAGACGATTCATATCGGCAAATACCACACACAAGGGGAGATTTCCCTCAAGGGATATGCTGCTGATAACCCGCTCGAATTCTACCCGATCATAAAGATCGGTGAGTGCATCATGGGTAGAGACATACAGAATCCTCTTCTCCGCCAGCTTTCTCTTGGTGATATCGACAGTCATGCAGAGACTGTTTCTATCAACTAACGCATCATCAGGAAATACACAGAGGGAAAGACTGGCCCAGATGGTTGATCCATCCTTCTTCAAGAAACGCTTATCGAGGGTAAAGGAATCCTCTTCCCCAGTGAACATCTTCTGCGTGATTTGGTTACTCATCTGTACATCCTCAGGATGCGAGAATTCTGCCCATGTATGACCAAGCATCTCCTCTCTGGTATATCCCAAGATATCTAAATAACTCTGGTTGATACTTTGAATCTTCCCTGTTCTGAGATTGGTAAGAGACATCCCGATCGGTGCTTTTTCGAAGATGGTCTTGAATTGATGTTCGCTTTTTCTCAGTGAAGCAATATCTTCCACACGGTAGACCTGGCTGAAGAGAAGGAGACAAAGCAAGTATGTTCCAATAGGATAGAAAACAAGAATGGGAAGTGTCATTACCGAGAATACTTGGCCTCGCACCGAGAAAGGCAGGAGGAACATGCACAAAAGCATAATGATGTGATCAAAAAGGCCCAAAAGATAGAATTCAATATTGATATGGCTACGTTTCTCGAGAACCAATGCATAACGGAAATGATGCCAAAGAACTCCAATAATCGTACTGGTTATAATCGTCGCCAAACCAGCATAGACACCACTTCCACCACTGAGAATCCTATAAGTAGCCATCAAAGAACTTCCGATGACGGTGGGGATCACCCCAAACACCATGCCTGAAACAACAATGAGAATTGAACGAGAATCGAAAACAACGCCTTTCTCAAGAATGAACGGGTTAAGCATCACCAAAATCCCAACCACACCGATAACGACCCCGATCACAATATGATATGAGTACATTTTTGTTGGGTTTCTAAATGGATAGGTAGTAAAAAACACACTGAGGGTTAAGAGCATGGCAATGTTGAATAATACATTGACCATTATGATTCCCTCATGAAGGGGGTAAAGAGACACACGTGGTTCCTTCCCGACTCTTTTGCTTTGTATAGGGCAATATCAGCTTTGCTGATCAGGGAGGAGGAAGACAGATCAGGGCCTTCTACCTGGGCAACACCGATTGAAATATGAATATTCAATGTAAGATCCTGGAAGAAGAATGCCTCTGAAGCAACCCTCATTCTCAGCTCCTCAGCGATTTGCACCGCCTCCTCATCACTCTTATTTGTCACCGCGATGACAAACTCATCTCCACCGTATCGTGCAATTGCCTTGCTGTGTTTGATAACCTCTTTGGCACGGACTGCAAATTCCTGAAGCACCGCGTCCCCTGCCAGGTGACCGTGGGTGTCATTGATCTCCTTGAAGTGGTCGATATCACAGATCAGGATGTGGGCTTTCCCCGCTTCCTGCAGATGCAGGGAAACACGTTGCAGGAAGTATCGACGATTATACAAACCGGTAAGTGGATCTACATTGGAGAGATCCCTGAGTTGTTTATGGAGGTTCCTTCTTTCAGTGATATTGATGATCATCACTGTCACCGCCCGTTGTCCTTGATACGGTTTCTCCAACGGATACATCCTAGCCTCAAACCACTGATTTCCACCAGGTCCATTCTTGGTGGTTAGGGTTACATCCTCGGTTTCCAGTTGATAGTCGAAGGAGTTGAGCATTCCTGATTCCAGGGTATGGTGTACTTGGTCCATGAAAAAGTCGGCAAAAGCCTTGGGCATAAAGGAGTAGATGTTCTTTCCCTTGAGGGGAAGTCCATCATCATAGAGAGAGCGTTCCGTTCCTCCGAGTACTTCAAGATACGTTCCATCCTCACCCACGACAATAAATGGATCTGGAATGGTGTTGAACAACGACCTTGAGATGTCATCAAGTAGAGGAATACTCTGTTCTAGTTGCTCCTTCGTTTTCATACTCCTCATGGTAGTGTGCAAAGCGAAGGAATTCAATTGGCTTGTACGATAAATTGCATGAAAGAAGACAAAGGGGGGGCTTCCCGACACAACTCAGAAAGCCCCCAGAGCGAAGCAACACAACGTATTACACTGAATACAGAAGTGACTCGTAGGTAGGAATCGGCCAATACTGTTGGTCGGTGAGGAGCTCGGCAGTATCACACAGGGAGCGGACCTGTGCCATCTGGGAGAGGACCGTATCATGATAGAAGTGGCTCTCACTGCTTATATCTTCCACCATCCTCGCTTCCAGAAGCTGCTGCTCCAGCAGTGACACTTCCTTATCCAAACCATCAGCAAGATTACTCAGCTCAGTGATTAACCCAGCCTCGTAGGAAAGGGGGAGAGAGGAGACTGCTGCTTTTTTATCCAGGAAGCTCTTTGCCAATATCCCGCTGAATGCACTCAATGCAGGGAGCACTTGCTTTCTCATCATATCGACAAGTGTAAGTGCTTCGATATTGATCGTCTTACAGTAGTTTTCCAGGACGATTTCATACCGGCTATGCATCTCTGAGGAGGAGAGTACCCCGAACTTCTCAAAAAGCGCGATGTTTTTCGCATGGATGAAGGTAGGAAGGGCTTCGGGGGTGCTAACCAGATTCAACAACCCTCGCTTATTTGCCTCATCAACCCACTCAGGTGCATAGTTGTTGCCATTGAACACGATTCTTCGATGTTTACTGTAGGTCTCTTTCACCAATGTAGAGAGGTCACAGGCAAAATCCTTGGACTTCTCCAACTGGCTGGCAAAACGGGAAAGTTGCTCTGCAATAATCGTATTCAAGACAAAGTTGGGACCGGAGACCGAGAACGAGGAGCCAAGCATACGGAACTCGAACTTGTTGCCGGTAAAGGCAAACGGACTGGTACGGTTTCGGTCGGTGGTATCCTTGGGGAATGGCGGAAGGAGATTTACGCCGAGGAGCATGGAGGATCTCTCCTTGTTCGGACAATCAGTTCCATCAGCAAGGGAATCGAGGATCTCTGTCAGTTCCTCCCCAAGGAACATGCTGACAATGGCCGGCGGGGCTTCGTTTGCACCGAGGCGGTGGTCATTCCCTGCACTGGCTACCGAAACACGAAGCAGGTCCTGGTACTCATCCACAGCCGCGATTACCGCGACAAGGAAGAGGAGAAACTGTGCATTGTCCTTGGGGTTGTCTCCCGGTTCCAGAAGATTCAGTCCCGTGTCGGTCGAAATTGACCAGTTGTTATGCTTACCAGAACCATTCACCCCAGCAAACGGTTTCTCATGCAGCAAACAAACAAGACCATGCTTGTCAGCGATCTTCTTCATCATCTCCATGGTCAGCTGGTTCTGGTCGACGGCAAGGTTGCTTGTGGTAAAGACTGGAGCAAGCTCATGCTGGCTGGGAGCGACCTCGTTATGCTCGGTCTTTGCAAAGATGCCAAGCTTCCAAAGCTCCTCATCCAGTTCCTGCATGAAGGCAGAGACACGACTCTTGAGATTGCCGAAGTAGTGGTCCTCCAACTCCTGTCCCTTGGGTGGACGAGCCCCTACAAGGGTACGTCCGGTGTGAATCAAGTCCTTACGCTGTAAGTAAAGATCCTTATCCACCAAGAAGTACTCCTGCTCTGGTCCTACAGTGGTCACAACGCGCTTCACATCACTCCGTCCAAAAAGCTTCAGAATTCTGATTGCCTCTCGGCTAATGACTTCCATGGAACGAAGCAAGGGAGTCTTCTTATCCAACACTTCACCACTATAGGAACAAAATGCTGTAGGGATACAGAGCGTATTTTCCTTGATGAAGGCATAGCTGGAAGGGTCCCAGGCAGTATACCCACGGGCTTCAAAGGTTGCCCTAAGGCCACCGGAAGGAAATGAGGATGCATCAGGCTCTCCCTTGATCAACTCCTTTCCACTGAACTCCATGAGAGCAGTGCCTTCAGAGGAAGGGACCAAAAAACTTTCATGCTTCTCTGCGGTGATGCTGGTCATGGGCTGGAACCAGTGACAGTAATGGGTGGCCCCTTCAGCCATAGCCCACTCCTTCATGGCATGGGCAACCTGGTTGGCAATCTCCAGATTCAGTTCCTTTCCAACCCTGATGGTCTCTTTCAGCTGGCGATAGGTGTCCTTAGACAGATACTCCCTCATCTTCTCGTCCCCAAACACCATACTCCCAAAATACTGATCTGCTCGCTCTTTCATACGGTTCCTCCAACTCTGAAATTCACAAACGGGGTCTTCGGCGGCCAGGGCGCTTTGCCTGAGACATCGCCCCGACTGCCCACTTGCCCCAATCCGACAAGAATCCTTCTGCCGGAAACGCAAAAAAAGGCGCTGTAGCCCAAACTGGACCACAGCGCCTTTGCTGATGTTACCTTTTACACCAGAGTCACCACTTCTGTCAATCAGTGCATCTTGGTTTCCCTCATTTTCACAAAACCCCATCGTATACCGTATCATGGTATGGTGAGATCAATAGTACGTATCAAGTATATAAAAAGGTCTGCATCCCCATGGATTTCGCAGTCCTTATATTGCTTTCTGAATCATCGATGAACAGAATGTGTCGGGGGTCAATCTGCAAGAGATGTATGGCGTGTTGAAAAATTTGCCTCTCTGGCTTATTAATCCCCAGGATTCCAGAAATGACAAACCAGTCAAAGCACAATTCTGCCCAGTAATTACAGTGCACCAGTCGCTCATAGGTCTCCGTGGCCATATTTGATACCAGTACTGTCTTGATCCCCCTTCTACGCATTTCATATACCCACCTCACCATCCTAGGCCGTACATGTGAAAAACCCAGTATGTCTATGGTAAAGAGCAATTCCAAGGTCTCTTCATCATTCTCCAAGGGACTGTGAGAATCTACCAACACCTTATGGAAGTAGGAATATGCATCATATTCACCTGAATCGAGCTTATCACGCTTTTCCCAGTAAGGAATTTCAAATACTGCAAGTGGTACCTGAGCAATATCTGATAGAAGACCAAGGGTTTCCCTATCAATGAAGTCACTCATGACTCCTCCAAAATCGACAGCAAGCGCTTTCACCTGCATTGCAGGCAAATCCAATTGGACTAACTCCTCTATGGTTCCCATCGTTATCCCCTTCTTCTAACGATTCTAATCGAGTTTCACGATATTGTTGAGTCATACATACCTACTCACCGTATATGCTGCATGCAGTAGATGCTCAAATTGTACCCTTTGCGTTCTTGCTATATTATCTAACATTAAGCACTTATTTACAAAAATACCTGACAATCCCCTCCCCTCGTGACAAACAAATGCATTTTCGCTATGATAAGGCATATTCAATTGGACAAAGGCGTCCATCAGAGGTACCTCGCATGCGTGAGGTGTCTGTGATGGGCGCCTTTTTTCGTATCCAAGGAGACGCCCTATGAACGGCTACCATCACACAACACCTTTGGAAGGAGAAGTCCGCATTCCCAGTGGTTGTGCCATCAGTGGCATCATATCACGGAGTGGAAAACGATTTTCCGGACGAGAAGCCATCTCCTCCATCGCTGTCATGCACGACCGCTCGAACGGACTGGGAGGGGGGTTTGCCGGTTATGGCATCTACCCTGAATATGCTGACTTCTATGCGCTGCATGTCTTCTACTACTCAAGTGAGGCAAAACGAAGCTGTGAGGATTTCCTTGAAGAACACTTCGATTTGATCAACCTCTCCAAGATTCCTACCACCAAACAGCACGCAATCACTGACGAGCCGCTTATCTGGCGCTACTTCGTCACTCCTCTCCCTACCAAACTTGCCTCCAGTCAGCTCGATGAGAGCGAGTACACCGCTCGGTGCGTGATCAAGGTGAACAAGGAGATTGACGGAGCCTATGTCTTTTCATCAGGAAAGAACATGGGTGTCTTCAAGGCAGTGGGCTACCCTGAAGATGTTGGGGAGTTTTATCGCCTCGATGACTACGAAGGATACAGTTGGACCGTTCACGGTCGTTACCCAACCAATACCCCCGGATGGTGGGGAGGAGCACACCCATTCAGCCTGCTCGACTACAGCGTAGTACACAATGGGGAAATATCGAGCTATGACGCAAATAGGCGTTTCATTGAGATGTTCGGCTACGCCTGTACCCTCATGACCGACACCGAGGTCATCACGTATATGATCGACTACCTCCACAGAAAACAAGGCTTGAGTTTTGCAGAGGTAGCCAATGTCATTGCAGCTCCCTTCTGGTCGACCATTGAAGGAAAATCCCAGGAAGAGAGAGAGGTATTCACCTATTTAAGAAACACCTTTGCAAGCATGCTGATCACCGGTCCCTTCTCCATCATCCTTGGCTTCAGCGGAGGGTTGATGGCACTCAACGACCGACTCAAACTCAGGAGCCTTGTGGCTGCAGAGAAAGACGACCGTGTCTACCTGGCAAGTGAGGAAGCAGCCATCAGGGTCATCTGCCCTGAACCCGACCGGCTTTGGTACCCAAGCGGAGGAAAGCCGGTCATCGTCACCCTGGATAGCCAGCAAGGAGGGCAAGATGGGCATCAACTACCTGTATCCGGACTTTGAAGTAGTAAGAAACCAAGATAGATGTATCACCTGTAGGGTATGTGAGCGACAATGCGCGAATGAGGTCCACTCATTTGATGAAGCAACTGGCCGCATGAGAGCAGATGAGAGCAAGTGCGTCAACTGTCATCGCTGTGTATCCCTCTGCCCTACCCATGCACTGAAAATTGTTAAGACTGACCACATCTTCAAGGAGAATGCAAACTGGAAGGGAGAGGTTATCCAGGATATCTATCGGCAGGCAGAGAGTGGAGGAGTCCTGCTGGCGTCCATGGGCACTCCCAAGGATTATCCCGTTTACTGGGACAAGATACTGGTCAACGCAAGCCAGGTAACCAACCCCTCCATTGATCCATTGAGAGAGCCAATGGAGACCAGGACCTATCTAGGACAGAAAGCATCAGCTGTAGCCAGGGATGGGAAGGGAAGGATTATCACCAAGACCGCACCTCAGTTGAAACTGGAAATCCCGGTCATGTTTAGTGCAATGTCCTATGGTTCCATCTCCTATAATGCCCATAAGTCCCTTGCACTTGCTGCACAAGCACTTGGAATCTACTACAACACCGGGGAAGGGGGACTCCATGAGGACTTCTACCAGCATGGGAAGAACACCATCGTCCAGGTAGCAAGTGGAAGGTTTGGGGTACATCCCGGCTACTTGAATGCAGGTGCTGCCATTGAGATCAAGATGGGTCAGGGGGCAAAACCCGGTATCGGGGGACACTTGCCCGGCTCTAAGATTGGGGAGGATATCTCCAAGACCCGCATGATCCCGCTCCACAGTGATGCAATCAGCCCGGCACCCCACCATGACATCTACTCCATCGAAGACCTCCGCCAGTTGGTCTTTGCACTCAAGGAAGCGACTGCCTATACCAAACCGGTTATCGTAAAAGTGGCAGCCGTTCACAACATCAGTGCAATCGCCAGCGGGATTGCACGTAGTGGAGCAGACATCATCGCAATCGATGGGTTCAGAGGAGGAACGGGAGCAGCTCCTGCGAGAACCAGGGACAATGTAGGGATTCCCATCGAACTGGCCTTGGCCAGTGTTGATGAGCGACTTCGCCAAGAAGGAATACGCGGCAATGTCAGTCTTGTGGTAGGCGGGTCGATCCGCAGCAGCAGTGATGTCCTGAAGGCCATTGCCTTGGGTGCTGATGCAGTCTATGTAGCCACCAGTGCACTGATAGCCCTTGGTTGCCACCTCTGCCGGACCTGTCATAGCGGGAAATGCAACTGGGGAATTGCCACCCAGAACCCTGAGTTGGTCAAACGACTCAATCCAGAGATTGGGAGTGAACGATTGGTAAATCTTATCACAGCCTGGAACCACGAACTCAAGGAGATGATGGGAGGGATGGGGATCAACTCCATCGAGGCACTCAGAGGAAACCGGTTGATGCTTAGAGGCATTGGATTGAATGAAACTGAACTACAAATCCTCGGCATTAGACACGCCGGCGCATAGGAGGGACCGATGAAGAGAATCTACGTCAATGAACAGTGGTGTCTAGCCTGCCATCTCTGTGAGTACTACTGTGCGTACGCCAACAGTGGGCTCCTTGATATGGTCCAGGCATTGAAGGACAAACCTTTGCATCCAAGGATACAGGTTGAACAAAAAGGAACTGTCAGCTTTGCTGTAAACTGCCGTCACTGCAGTGAACCACTCTGCCTGAAGAGTTGCATTGCTGGAGCCATCAGGGAAAAGGATGGCCTGATCGTCATCGACCAAGACAAATGTGTAGGGTGCTACAGCTGTATCATGGCATGCCCCTATGGGGCTTTGATGCCAAGTGAAAGTGGAGTCATGCAAAAGTGTGAACTCTGTGCCACAAACAGCCATGGTCTCCCTGTTTGTGTACAAGGATGCCCAAACCAGGCCATCGTTTACGAGGAGCGGTAGTATGCAGTATGTCATTATTGGAAACTCCATTACCAGCATTGGTTGCATTGAGTCCATCAGAAAACTTGACTCACAAGGGTCCATCACTGTCATCGGGGAAGAGAACCATCCCATCTATGCCAGGCCACTCATCTCCTACCTGCTCCAAGGAAAGACTGATGAAGAGAAGATGACCTATCGCGATGACGCGTTCTATGAAAAACATGATGTACGTCTCCTTATTGGAAAAAAAGTAGAGAAGATTGAAGCAGAGTCTCAACTACTCACTTTGGATGACGGGGTGGTCATGCAGTATGACAAACTGCTGATTGCAACGGGATCGGTCCCCTTTATTCCTCCGATGAAAAATCTTGAAGAGGTAGATAAGAAACACACCTTTCTCTCCTTATCTGATGCAAAGGAGCTTGAAGCAGAACTGCATCCCACAAGCCGGGTGCTCATCATCGGAGCCGGCTTGATCGGGCTGAAGTGTGCAGAGGGGATACTGAAGCGAGTACAATCAGTAACGGTTGTCGATTTGGCAGGACGAATACTCTCCAGTATACTTGACGAGGCAGGATCGCTTCGGGTACAAGCACATCTGGAACAAGCAGGAATTCGTTTCCATCTTGAAGACAGCGTACGAGAATTTTGCGGCCAGGAAGCACTCCTGAGCAGTGGAAAGGTTGTAGGATTCGATATTCTGGTCATGGCAGTTGGAGTCAAGCCAAACATACAGTTGGCAAAAGAGGCAGGGCTTACGGTAAACAAGGGAATTCTCATTGATCAAGCATGCCGAACCAGTGATACACATATTTGGGCCGGAGGAGACTGCAGTGAAGGATGGGAGCTCCTCAGCGGACAGAGACGGAATCTTGCCCTATTGCCGAATGCATACATGCAGGGCGAGAGTGCTGGATATTCCATGGCCGGAAGCGAGCAACGCTTTGAAAAAGCCATCGCCATGAATGCGATTGGGTTCTTCGGCTTGCACATCATCACAGCTGGGGTGTATGAGGGTGAGGATCTCCTCTTTACCACAGAGAGTGGGTACAAGCGACTCTTCATCAAGGACTATCACCTGGTTGGATGTATCCTGATTGGGGACCAGGTTTCACGCGGAGGCATCTACACTGACCTGATCAGAAACAGAACAGATCTCAGGAATATAGACTTTGCCATGATCAGCGAGCAACCAGCCTTGATGGCCTTCGCTCAAAAAGTGCGAAGCGAACAGCTTGGGAGGGCACAATGAAGCAGATAGACGTAGGAATGATGGAGTACCGTAGGCTCAATGAACAAATAAGAGAGAGCAAGGCCAAGCAATTCACGCTTTCATCTGTTACCGGTCAACGCTACATTGGCTGTGCCCAGAAGGATAAGACCATCATTATCAACGGTACTGCAGGAAATGGTCTTGGTTCCTATCTCGATGGTGCGACCCTTATTGTGAATGGAAATGCACAGGATGCAACCGGGGACACCATGAATGAGGGGGCCATCATTGTGCATGGTTCATCAGGTGATGGGACAGGGTACGCAATGCGTGGGGGAAAACTCTATATCCGCGACAGTGCAGGATACCGCTGTGGCATCCACATGAAAGCATTTGAGGAGAAGCAACCACTGTTGATCATCGGAGAGCGGGCAGGCAGCTTTCTTGGTGAGTATCAGGCAGGGGGAACCATCATTGTTCTGGGAAGAAACCAAGAGGGAAAGGCTCCGGTTGGTTATTTCTGTGGGACGGGGATGCATGGTGGCACAATCTATTTGCGCTGTGATACACTTCCTCAGGGACTGCCACCACAGGTTGCAGTACGCGATGCCGATGAAGATGATAAAGCACTTCTTTCCGATTTACTGGATGAGTACTGTACCCTCTTCGAGTTTGACAGAGAACAGTTACTTGCATCCCATTTTTTTGTACTGAGTGCAAACAGCACCACGCCTTATCGGATGATGTATACCCATGTATGACAGAGGGAGGAGAAGGATGATGACCAATACCCAGCAAGAGGTGATGCAGTTCATCAAGGAACAGGATGTTCGGTTCGCCCGACTGGTATTCTGCGATATTTTCGGACAAATCAAGAATATTTCCATCTCGGCAAGTGAGCTGGAGCGGGCTTTTTCCAGTGGCATCAGTTTTGACGCCTCTTCGGTGAAAGGATTCCTTGAAGTTGAAGAGAGCGACCTGTTGCTCTTCCCCGATCCTGCCACCCTCTCCATCCTCCCATGGCGTCCAGCCCAAGGCCGCGTGGTGCGGTTCTTCTGCTCGATCAAGAAACCCGATGGCACCCTTTTTGAGGGAGATACACGCTCTCTCTTGCAAGAGACAGTGAGAAAGGCTGCATTGCAGGGATACACCTTCGGAGTGGGACCTGAGTGTGAGTTCTATCTCTTCAAGACCGATGAGAACGGCAGGCCGACCTACCAACCCTTGGATGAAGGTTCCTACCTTGATGTTGCACCCTTGGACAAGGGGGAGAATGTACGAAGGGAGATCTGCTTGACCCTTGAGCAGATGGGCTTCTACACCGAACGCAGTCATCATGAGTCAGGTCCCGGGCAGAACGAGATCGACTTCAAGTACGGAACTCCTGTTGAAGCAGCAGACGACTTCATCACGTTCAAATCAGTCGTAAAGACCATCTCAGACCGCAGTGGCTTGTTCGCTTCATTCCTCCCCAAACCATTGCAGGGAGAGAGTGGAAGTGGACTACATTTCAACCTGTCCATCAAGGCGGAGGGAGAGCAGTACAGCAAGCTTGAGTCGGCGATGAGCGCTGGGATACTGAAAAGGATCCAGGAGATATCTCTCTTTCTCAATCCTCTTGCAAACTCCTTTGAGCGCCTCGGTTCTTTCGAGGCTCCCAAATATGTGGGATGGGGCCGGGCAAACCGCTCACTGCTTATCCGTATTCCTTACACCAGTGGGGAGTACCGCCGGATAGAAGTACGTTCAGCCGACCCAGCTTGCAACCCATACCTTGCCATCACCTTATTGCTCAGTGCTGCCTTGGAAGGAATCCGAGGCAATCTACCACTTGAGGAAGAATACCAAGGATCAGCATACCAGAAACAGACAGGTCGCCTGCTCCCCTCCTCCTTGGCCGAAGCCATGGAACTGGCAAAGAACAGCGATTTTGTGCGATCCAACATTCCTGACCGTCTACTCACCTGTTTCCTTGATGCAAAGGGAGCGGAGTGGAGGTCCTATGAGACAGCTGTAGACCCGTTTGAGGCGAGTCGAAAAGCTTATTTCTTGACGACGTAAGAGGAGGGTCCATGCTTCGAGCGCTGGTTGTATCATCAACACAGAAAGGATGTGACTCATTGTGTTCGCTTATGCGAGAGCATGACCGATCCATTGAGCTCCTTCACTGTCTGAGCGCAGGAGAGGCCCGGCGGCTGGTACTTGACCAGGAACTCGACTTGGTGGTCATCAATGCTCCTCTGTTGGATGAATCAGGGGAGGAGCTTGCCGTAATGGTGGTACAACAGAGCCTGGCAGGATCCATCCTTGTAGTACGAAACCAGTACTTTGAACAGTGTGAGGCACTGTTCTCTGAGCAAGGGGTGCTTGTGGTCAGCAAACCGGTAATTCGCCAGATGTTCTTCCAAGCGCTCAGCTTGGCACGCTCTATGCGTCGCCGGTTGACAGCAATGCATACGGAGAATGAGAAACTCCACAAGAAAATTGAAGAGATCAAGATCATCGACAAGGCAAAATGGGTCTTGATCGAAAACCTTGGTATGGATGAGCAACAGGCACACCGTTACATGGAGAAGCAGGCAATGGATCTGCGCAAAAGTCGATATGCCGTTGCTCTTTCCCTACTGAAGACCTACCAGATGTGAAACAAGAGACAAGGAGAATGATATATATGGCCAAACACATTTTTGTGACGGGCGGGGTCGTTTCGGGCCTCGGAAAAGGCATTACCGCAGCATCACTGGGTAGACTTTTAAAAGCAAGAGGACTGAAGATTGCAGCTCAGAAGCTCGACCCCTACATGAACGTGGACCCTGGAACAATGAGTCCCTACCAGCATGGGGAGGTTTTCGTGACCGAGGATGGTTCAGAGACCGACCTCGACCTTGGACACTACGAGAGATTCATTGACGAGGATCTGAACAAGTACAGCAACCTCACCAGCGGAAGGGTGTACTGGAACGTACTGAGCAAGGAACGTAGTGGAGCCTACTTGGGATCCACCGTCCAGATCATTCCCCATGTAACCACGGAGATCAAAGAGGCAATCTACGCACTGGACAGGAAGACCGAAGCCGAGGTAATCATTACCGAAATCGGGGGAACCACTGGTGATATCGAGAGCCAACCCTTTTTAGAGGCCATCAGACAGATAGGGCACGAGGTGGGACAAGACAACTGTATCTTCATCCACGTAACCCTGGTTCCCTACCTGAAAAGCAGCGCAGAACACAAGAGCAAACCAACCCAGCACTCAGTGAAGGAGTTGATGGCAAGCGGTATCTTTCCCGATATCATTGTGACCCGCAGTGATGAACCACTGGAGGAGAGCATCAAGGACAAGATAGCCCTGTTCTGCAATGTGAAGCGTGACTGTGTCATCGAGAACAAGACGGTACCGGTACTCTATGAGGCTCCGATGATGCTGAGAGCCGAAAACCTCGATGAGATCGTCTGCAGGGAGCTGAAGCTGAAAACCAGAGAGCCTGACCTCTCTGAGTGGAAGACAATGCTGAAGCGCATTGAAGATGCAAAAAAACAGGTCCGCATCGCCTTGGTTGGAAAATATATCCAGCTGCATGACGCCTATCTCAGTGTGATGGAAGCACTCAAGCATGGTGGATGGGAACATGGAGCTGAAGTCCAGATCGACTGGGTGGACAGTGAAGAGGTGACCAGGGATACGGTAGAAGAGCTCCTGTGCAAAGCAGATGGCATCCTCGTTCCTGGAGGCTTCGGAGACCGAGGCATTGAAGGGAAAATACTTGCAGCCCGGTATGCCAGGGAACAAAGAATTCCCTACCTTGGAATCTGTCTCGGGATGCAAATCGCCGTCATAGAATTTGCTCGTCACGTTGTAGGATTTACCGATGCACATTCCTCTGAATTTGCTCCCGATTCCAAGCATCCGGTTATCGCCCTGATGCCAGACCAGCGGGGAAACATCCCCAAGGGAGGGACCATGCGCCTCGGTACCTACCCCTGCATAGTGAGACCGGGTACACTTATGAGCAAGGTATACACGCAAGCAAAGAGTACCAGAGAGCGTCACAGGCACCGCTATGAGTTCAACAATGAGTTCAGGGATATCCTTCAGGAAAAAGGCTTGGTCATCAGTGGCACCAGTCCTGACGAAACCTTGGTGGAAGCTGTGGAGATTGCATCTCATCCCTTCTTCATCGGAGTGCAATACCACCCCGAGTTCAAGAGTAGACCAAACCGTCCACACCCGCTTTTCAGTGGCTTCATAGCTGCATCCCTCGGACAGCAGAGTTGACAGTTTGCCTTCTCTGCGATAATTTTGGATATGCGTTCAGCGGGGCCATAGCTCATCTGGTAGAGCGACTGGTTCGCAATCAGTAGGTAGAGGGTTCGAGTCCCTTTGGCTCCAGCATACAGACCCGTCTCGAAAGAGGCGGGTTTGTTGTATTTTTCCGGCGCAAAAACCTTTTCAGTCTCACTGCTTCACGATTGCATTTTTGAATACACAATGGTAAAATGCAACTACTTGCAACAATGGAGAAAACGAGCTGGAACAGATCCCAACCCATCTGTCATCGTTTGCAAGGCACACACCTATCACCTGAAAGGAGAGAAAACGATGAAAAAACTAGTGATGGTTTTGTTAGTACTTCTTACATTAGGACTCCTGTTCTCAGCAGGCAAGACAGAATCCAAGACTGGGACAGAAGAAATCACCTTGGAGTGGTGGACCTGGGATCCTGAGCTACTTGAACAGAATGAGCAGATCATCAGTGCCTTCGAGGCGGCCAACCCTGGGGTTACCATCAATAACACCATTGTAGGCACCAAGGAGTATTGGACCAAGATCCGCATCCAGGCCAATCAGAACAAGCTTCCTGATGTCTTCACGATGAGCTCTGGGTACATTGAGGAGTGGGCGAAGGCCGGTCTTTTATACAATCTTGATTCCTTCATCAAGAATGACGACACCTTTACAAACTTCTATCAGTCCATTTTTGATACCAGCCGGGAAATCAGCAACACAGACAGTTATTATTCAATTCCCTTTGCATTGGTCACTACGGTACTCTATTACAACAAGGATGCCTTTGACGCAGCCGGAGTTGCCTACCCGAGTGATGGCTGGACCTGGGATGACTTCAAGAAAGCAGCCAAGCAGCTCACCATCGACAAGAACGGAGACGGAAAAACCGACCAGTGGGGACACTGGTTCTATGGCCGCTACGCGCATATAGAGCCTTGGGTTTATGCGAATAATGGAAAACTCATTGATAAGAACACCATGCAGTTCAATCCTGACAAGAATGCTATGGATGCCATCAAGATGCTGACTGACCTTGTTCTCGTTGACAAGGTTGCCCCTCCCCAGAAGGACATGACCAGCTTCCAGCAGCAGGATGTCTTCTCCCAGGAAGTGGCGGCAATGTGGGTCGATGGATCCTGGTTCGTCGATACACTCCGAAAGAATGTAGGCAATGACATGCGATGGGGCATTGCACGGGTTCCCAGTGGACCTGATGGGCCGAGCAATCTCACCTATGGATGGCCAGACAGCTATGCCCTCGCGCCTAACACCAAGCATCCTGAAATGGCATGGAAGTTTGCCAAGTACGTTGCCGGAGAGGGAATCAACCTGGATGTCTACATGGCAGGAAAAATTCCCTCTGCCAAGAGACTTGCAGAAGATCCCCTGTTTGCCGATCCAAGCAAACAGCCAGGCGAGGAGATGAACCTACTGATCGAGCAGGCGAGCGGACCCATGACCACCAGCTACACCATGGGATGGAGTGAATGGAGAGGCTATGGTGGCTCTGAGTCTCTTGGGCTTAACGGTACCATCGATGCCATCATCAACAGTCATATGAGCTTTGACGAGGCTTTTACAAAGGGAACAGAGAACATCAACTCTGTCTTGAAGCGGTATTATAAGTAACGTACAGTATATGAAAGAGCTGGTTGTCTGGAAGGTCAGGCAACCAGTCTCACTAGAGAGGAAGCGTACATGAACCACCCCCCATACCGATGGCACAGCAAGCTCACTCCCTGGGTGTTCATCATCCCTACCGTAATCGGCCTTCTGGTATTCCGTCTCATCCCTATCGTCTCTTCCCTCTACCTCAGCTTTACCGATTGGAATCTCTTGAGCTCCCCTGCATTCATCAAACTCGGAAATTATCAGGAGCTACTTTCCAGTGAGGAGTTCATAGGAATTGTACTGAATACCTTGCAGTTCTCCTTGATCTACGTTGTTGGGTCCATCGTCTTTGGACTTGCCCTTGCTGTCCTCATCAATGTACGGATCAAGGGAATTTCCTTCTTCCGCTCAGCCATCTACCTCCCCGTGGTAACCTCTGCTGTAGCAGTGGGAATCATCTGGAACTGGATGCTCGGCCCCACCTATGGGTTGGTGAACAACCTTATCGAGGCAATTGGGTTTACCCCACCATACTGGCTTGGGGATACCCGCCTTGTACTCAACACCGTAGCTTCGGTACAAGTCTGGAAAATGAGCGGCTACTATATGATCATCTTCCTAGCCGGTTTACAGGGAATAAACAGGGATACACTGGAATCAGCACGAGTTGATGGGGCCAATGCATTCCAGAGTTTCTTCAGGATTACCCTACCCATGCTGATGCCAACCCTGTTTTTCGTTCTCACCATCACCATCATTGACTCGTTCAAAAACTTCGAGCTGATCTATGCCATGACCAAGGGAGGCCCACAGAACGCGAGCAGCACCCTAGTCTATGATGTTTACCTCAATGCTTTCGTCTACTACCGGGTAGGCTATGCCTCAGCGGTTGCCTATATCCTCCTGCTCTTCGTTGGGCTGATGACCATTTTCAACTTCTACATCAAGAAGCATCTAGTCCAAAACTTGGATTGAGGAGAAAGACGGTGAAACAAAAAAACACAGACCGATATCGTCTCCTGTTGATCGCCGTTGTTGCGATTCTCTATATCTTCCCCTTCCTCTGGATGGTCTCCAACTCATTCATGTCGGAGAAGAACATCTTCTCCGTACCCCCGAAGTTCATCCCCGACCTTCTCTTCACCGACCAGGTGTTTGATAATTACAAGGAAGTCTTCACCCAGTACAACTTCGGCAGATACACCATCAACAGTCTCTGGGTCTATGCATTGGCAGCATTTGGACAGATCCTGGTCTGTTCGCTTGCTGGATTTGCGCTATCAACCATGCAATTCAAGGGAAAGAATCTCATTTTCTCCCTCCTGATCTTTACGCTCATGATCCCCGTTCAGGTGACCATTATCCCTGAGTACTATCTCTTTCTCAAACTCAACTGGATGGACACCTATCTCCCCTTGATCGTACCCTCTTTCCTTGCTGGAGCCTTTGGGACCTTTATGCTCAAGGAGTTCTTTGCCCAAGTACCCCGCCCGCTCTTTGATGCAGGGATCATAGATGGGGTGAATGCCTACCAGATGTTTGCACGCATCTACCTACCTCAAGCCTCCAGTCCTATCGCTACCCTGTTCATCATTGCATTCATGAATAATTGGAACGATCTGCTACGACCCATGCTCTATATCTCAAGCAGGAATCTCTATACCGTGACCATTGCCCTCTCCCAGTTCCAGAACCAGTATGGAGTCAAATGGAACCTATTGCTGGCAGGAAGTGTGCTCTCCGTACTTCCTCTGCTCATCATCTTTGCGTTCAGCCAACGGTACATCATCGAGAGCACCATGAATTCAGGCATCAAGGGGTAGTATGAGAAACACCATCATTACCGAGACCCATCAAAACAAGGAGATACAACGTTTCCAGGTTGTAGAGGCGTTTACATGGAAAAACCTGCAGTTCGCCTCTCCTGGTTTCGATGCAGGAGCAATTAGGGAGATTGCAAGGCTTTACCGACTCAACATCGTGGAGAAAGACCCCTCTGCTTATGGCAGACTGGTCTTCTTTCATGTACCTGAGAATGTCGAGCTTCCTTTTTCCCCTCATAGCGAAAGTACGTGGTTTTTCTCTCGAAACATTACCGCAAAAGTGCAACTCCAGAGGCTAGCAAATGAGGGTAATCTCTACTGGGAGGGAACATGGGTAAGCAAGGATGCTTCTGCCAGGCTGTTCCTTAACCAGCTGGAGACAGCGCAACACCTTGAGATGGTTTCGGGCGAAAAGGATGAGATTACCTTCATCCCCATTGATGGGAAGATTGGATTTCCCTCTTCCCTTGCCTCTCCCCTTGTCGTAAACTCCCATTTTTTCCTAATGGACCCCACCGACCTCGATTCCCCGTTCTGTGAACTTGGCACCCCTCACGGTCTCGCGCTCAAGGATGGAGAGGTACTCAATCCACCACTGAACCATCGGCCTTGTCTCTTGGTGGATACCACAGGGACCTGCCATACTACACAGGTTGAACTGACTGACTTAGTGGTGGAAATTGATTCTCTGCAGTACCGACATGAAAGAAATGCAATCTTTTACTTCCGCCCCGAAACCTGTATTACTCCAAGCAGTAGTGGTACCGATATTGTCATAACCGGTAATACCGTTGTGGCAGTTAAGCAGGGAGGAAATACGAGAGTGCCAATGGCTGGGTTTGTCCTCAACCTTAGGAATGAGATTTCTCTCCAGGATACCACTGTTCGCTTTCTTGGTTTGGAAGCATACCAGTTCGGCGTCCAAGTAGGGCCACCCATGATGAGGAAATCGAGTATGGTCGACACGCTCTGCTGTCCATTTTTTACTCCACTCGTTGCTGAGACTTCCTTTCCACCAACCGTCTATCCACTGCCGTTCTCATCAGCCCGGGCTGCTCGTATCGCACTGGGGACAAATAGAGAGGGAGAGCCTGTACTGATTTGGGCTGAAGGGGCAAGCAAGCGAAATTACCAGAGGGAAAAGGAGAGCGCAGGGGCTTCCTTGCTCGAGTTGGCACAGTTTTGTGACCGACAACACTACCAGGAGATCATCAACCTTGATGGTGGAGGGTCGTCACAGATTATCTATGAAGGAAAAAGATACCTGAAGATTGCCGATCGATATGAGGACAATAGCGAAGCTGAGCGCCCAGTCCCCCTTGCACTGGTTTTTAGCGCTTCCTGTTCGCAGTAATCAGGACCAACCCAGAAACAGACAACAGTACCAAACAGAGCATGATCGCCGTATTGTAGGAACCAGTGGTATCAGCAATCCAACCACCGATGCCAGGGGCAATGATACCGGCAAGGCCGTATGAGAGGAAAACCAGGGGATAGCGCTTGGAAAACGCTGTTACCCCATAGGTCTTGGAGAGATACCCTGCATAAAGCACAAACTGTGAGCCAAACAAGAAGCCCAGAACAAGCACGCTTGCCAGAAATATTAAGTCACCCGATGCAACTCGTACCAGTACATAGAAAAGAGAAGCAAGCAGGAGTGACCAAGGAATAACACGATAGCCCGTCCTGTCAAAGATGTATCCCCATATAATCCTGCCGCTTAGGTTCCCAAGTGAGAACAGGACAACAGAAAGCACGGTCATCTCCTCAGCAAGGCCCTTGGAGAGAGCATAGGGAGCAAGGTTGCCTACAAGCAGCAATCCAGCGAAGGTTCCACTGAACATCCCGAGGATACTGAGAACCATAGGCTTCTCAGAATGGGCTTGATGCACTTGCATCTCCCCTGACTTCTTTCCTGTGGCCGCGGGGGGGAAAGAGAGCAACAACGCGGCAAGGAAGAGCAGCAATCCACTGACAAGACCATAGAAGAAGAAGAAACGATCCAACGAAAGACCAGAGAGTTTACCTGCCTCAATAACGGAGGAAAGAATGATAGCCCCTCCCCCAAACCCTCCAACAGAGAGGCCGGTGATCAGTCCCTTTTGGCGAGGGAACCACTGCATCCCCACCGAGAGGGGAACCACATAGGCAAAACCAATCCCAGAACCCGCGACAAATCCTACTGCAAGCAACAAGAGAGGAAAGGAACCATGGGAACGGGATGCCAGGAAATACCCTGCCATATAGAGAAGAGCACCTATGAGGGCTGGGATTCTTGGGCCTTTCCTGGCCAACATGTGGCCGGAGTACACCATAACCAAGGTAAAGACAGCGATGCTCAAACCGAAGACAAATCCACTCTCTCCGTTGCTGATACCATAACTCTCAGCAAGCCATGGGGTAAGGGTACTCCAGGCATAGATTCCCCCCAATATGGTTTGCATAATCAGTCCGGCAATCAGGACAATCCAACGGTTGTGCATCGGCACTCCTTAAGACAAAATTTTTAGGCAGTATAAAAATTTTGTCTAGATGGTGCAAGCATCATGGCCCAAGCTCTTACGTGTTGCTGTATGATCCCTGATGGAGATGGCGAAAGACCAGATACAGAATAAACAGGGCAGAGAGAGAGTCGGCAATGGGAAAGGCAAGATAGATTCCCTGTGCTCCGAGGTAGTTTCCAAGCAGTAAGATCAACGGAACCAAGAGAACAAATTGCCTTCCTATCCAGAGCACGAGTGCCGGCAAGGCCTTCCCGATCGCCTGAAAAAAGGCTGTTCCTACACTCTGCATTCCCAAGAACGGCAGACTGGCCAACAGCAATCTGGCTGCAGGCACTGCCCTTTCCAGCAATTGCTCATCCTTGGTAAAGAGGCGAAGAAAGACAACAGGAAACAGGGTAACAAGCAGCAGGAAGAAACATCCAATGAGAAAAGTCATAAGAAGTGAGGCCTTGAGTACACGCGAGACCTCCTCATTCCGTTTTGCACCTGCGTGGTAGCCCACGATTGGCTGGAATCCCTGGACAATACCTGAGATCGGCATATTGAAAAACATCAACAATGTCCAGATGACCCCATAAGCAGCAATGGCAAGAGTATCTCCATGGAGAAGCAGGCTTCTGTTGACCACAATGGTCACCACACTGGTCCCAAGCTGTCTCACCAACGTAGGAGAACCAAGAGAAGCTATCCGCCCAAACACCTGAAAGAACGGAGTCCCTTCACCTTTCCTGATAGAGAATGCAGAACGACGAGAGGAAAGAATGTAAAAGGCAAACACAGCTGAGGCTGATTGGCCAACTACCGTTGCCACAGCAGCCCCCATCACCCCCCAGCCAAGGACGATGATCAGCAGAAAATCAAGCAGGATATTGCACCCATTTCCGATGATGCTGGCAACCATCGATGCTTTTGCTTTCCCTTGGGAACGCAAGAGTGCATTCAGAACAGTGGAGAGGGTGATGAACGGAGATCCGGCAAGCAAAAATCCCAGGTAGCTTCGCACCAACGGGTAGGTCTCAGTATCAGAGCCCAGCATGGATGCAAGCTGTGGGAAAAACAGCAATCCCATCCCACCAAGAGTGACTGAGATAAAGAGCATACCGCCCACACTGACGAAGGCAGTTCTTCCTGCCGCCTCCCTCTCTCCAGCTCCTAGTTGCCGGGAAACCAGGGAAGCTCCTCCAATGCCCATCATCAGTGCTGTTGCCGTAAGTATCAGGTAACCACCCATGGAAATCCCAAGCGCAGCAAGACCGACAGGTCCGACTGACCGACCGACGAACAACATATCGACCATCGTGTAGAGGGTATTCACCAAGAGAGCGATCATGGCTGGCACGGATAGCTTGGCAAGGAGACGGATCACTCTTCGGTCATCCAGCAGTATTTGCTGGCTATTCTTCGTCTCTCTCTGGTCTTCCATGTATATTCTCTCCCCTGTGCATCATATGGATATGCATGGATGATACTTGAGAATATTCTTTCTCACAACGTAAAAACCTGTTATAAGCGAGAGAATTGGAGAGAAATGCACGGTTAAAAGCCATGTATATACGGTGGTAATGAAGCTTCATTCACCCCGTTCTGGACTCTGTCAGGAGCCCATAATAAAACCCTCCGACCGGGAGGGTTCTTTGGCTACTCAGGGTTATTTCCTTCGGTTATTCCCCTTCTTCACCACCACAATCTCATCGTACCATCGTTCAGGAGAACCGTCAAATTTTTTCGTATCATGAATATGCTTTGTTCTTGACATTACTGTGTGATACACACTATTGTGAAAGTACGAGGTTTCATATGGATAGTAGAGAGCTTCTTGACAACTTTGTAACAGAACTCAACAGAGGCACCTTGACGCTCTGTGTTCTCAGCCAACTCACCACTCCTCAGTACGGATACTCCCTATTGCAGATACTTGCAGAGAAGCACATTGAGTTGGAAGCCAATACGCTCTACCCCATGCTCAGGAGACTGGAAACGCAAGGTGTCCTGGAGAGTAGCTGGAATACCAGCGAAAACAGACCGAGAAAGTTCTACCAACTCACTGAGGAAGGAAAGAGCATTTTCACAGCACTTACAAACCAATGGAGAGAGCAACAATCACACATTGAAACGTTGCTCGGGGAGGAGAGCCATGCATGAACTTATCAACCGATATATTGCAGAGACAGTCCGTCACTTAAAACCTGCAGAAAGAATTGAAGTAGAGAAGGAACTTACGGCAAACATTCTCGACATGTTGCCAGAAGACCCCAGTGATGAGGTAGTTGAACAGACGCTCCTGTCGATGGGATCACCCTCTTCACTGGCCGCAAAATACCGTGGAAGCGAACAATACCTTATCGGTCCTGCAACCTATGATACCTATTTCATGGTTCTCAAGATTGTTGCCCTGGTAGTCTCTCTGGTTACCTTGGTCTTCACCGTGCTCTCCTTCTTCCTTACCCCGTCCGATCTGTTCATCTTTGAAATGATTGCAAAAGCCCTGGGCTCAATCTTCAGTGCTGCATCAGGAGCATTCCTGTGGGTAACGATCACCTTTGCCATACTTGAAAGGTATCAGGTTAAGACAGATGTGCAGGATTGGAACCTCACTGAACTGCACAATCTTGAGGAAGTTGCCACGAGGGAGATCAAGAAGAAAGACAGCATCGCTGACTTGGTAGGTTTGTCGCTCTTCTTCCTGTTCCTGGGATTCATGTACATAAGAGGCGATTTACTGGCAATCTATACCCAAACCAGGGAACCTATCCCTCTCTTTGTTGCAGATATCTTGCGTCCGTACCTTATAGGGTGGATGCTTACCACAACCATCGCCTTCTTCGTTGCCATGTTCAAGATGGCTCGCGCAAGATGGACAAAAACAGTACTTGGCTTCAGTGCAGCCTCCGACCTATTGGGAGTCTTCTACTTTATCTTCGTTGCTACACGATGGAACATCTACAACAATACGGCTTTACTGTATTTCAACCTCTCATTTGAGTGGTGGCAAATCATCATCAAGGCCGCTTGTGTGGTGTTACTCCTTCTGACCCTTATCAGTATTGGAGAGGACACCTACACCACACTCAGGAGAAGCGAACCGAACGAATCTGGGAAAGTACCTGCTCTGTAATCTGCTTTGACTCCTGGATGAAAGGATTGTCATCAAGACTGCCAAGTACCGCGTCCCGTTCCCCCACAGTACGATAGGTACTGAAGCGGAACCGGTTGTTGAAATCCTTCTCCTTGGTCTTGAAAACCTGGTTTTCAATCTCAAGGCGGATTACCGCTACCTCATCAACCACCTGTTCCCATTGCCCCTGATTAATCTCACCACATTCCAACACCTTGTGCAATGTTGCAAGTGCATGCACTGCTCGGTCCTCCTTATAGAGAGAGAACCAGTATCCATAGGCATCATGAACCTCGTCCCAAGAGGTAATGGAACCTTCCTTCAAACCATCCCTGAGAGACTCAAAACGATACTCAGGAACAAGTTGCCCCCCAATATTGAGCCAAGGCTCAAGCACTGCATCATGGGCCTGCTGAAAGTCATTGATGGTAATTTCATGAGCAATACAATACTCGCTGAGCGTCTTCACAGCGTAGTAACGAAGCATCTGTTGATACGCTTGGTACGCCTCCACTGTCTTGAGTACCTCAACCGGTTCGTTGCTGTTCTCCAACTCCCAGACGTACATTTGCATTGATTGCACTTCGGAAGATTTCGTGGTGATCAAAGCACGGCCTTGGGTGATCAAGTCTCTTCGTTCCTGGGAGGTGGGCCGGGTCCTGTTGTAATTAATCCCTACCCACTCACAGAGCAAGTCGCAGGCCGTAAAAATCTCATTTACCGTATCAGGAGCAAGGTAGTCTGTTTCTATCTGCTGACGAATAGCCTTTCGCTTGTCACGCTTACGGTATTTATAACTGTTGCGCTCCAGGGCATAGAGATTGTACATCCACCAATAGGCAGGCATTACCACCCTTCTTCCCTCCTTGGCGTCTGCTCCCAGCAGACTGAATGGAAGAGGAATATTCAACTCATGGGGGTAGTTTCCCTTGGCAATCAGAACATAACTTGCGAACTTGCAGTCATATTTGAGTGTACTACTGAGAGCTGGCCAGAATCCCCTGCCGGCGACCATCTCCCCGTCATTTCCACGACTGTTGTGATTAGATCCGATATTTGCACCGGCAGCCATATTCGATTGCCCCATGATCAAGCTGGCAATCAGGAAGGAATTGTTGTGATGTTGTTCATGTCCCCCAAAAATGAGGTTGCTCAGCAACTCACAACAACTGACCGTTGAATTATCCCCAAGAAAGGAGTGGATAAGACGGGCACCATACTTGAGATTACAGTTGTCACCCATGATGAAGCGGATTGCCTTGCATCCATAGAACACCCTGCTTCCTGCACCGATTATACCGTTTACCAGCTCAACACCTTCCCCAATCTGTATTGGTTCAGCCAAGGTAGAGCGGAGACGGAGATTCTTGAGTTTGTTGGCACCCTTGATATAAGCCCCTTCCCCGACCCAAACATCCTTTACAGTATCACACGATTTGATAACAGATTGCTGACCGACAAATCCGTAGTACCCACGACGTGCGTCGCAGGTCTTGTCAGTCAACATCTCAAAAATTTTCATCAACGCTTCATCATCACGATAGGTACCCCAGAGGTAGGCATCGGAGGGAAGCATCCCATCAAAGGGCCTAATCATCCTTCCTCCTGCTTCATTCATGATATCCATGGTGGTCAACACCTCTGGGTCTTCCCCGTCTTTGAGAATACCACTGCCGAACTTTGCATGGTTGGTGGTCTGCATCTCTCCGATGCGGTAGATGATGACATGATGATCAAGAATATAGTGGCTGAGATAACTGCAATCAAGAATGGCGCAACTGTCCCCGATATCACAGCTGACTATCCTGCTGTTGGTAATCCCTACAGGCACAGAAAAGTCATGAAAACTGACAATTTGACGGGCCATACTTCCGATACGTACCAACCCATAGAATTCACTGTTCTTGATCAAGGAAGGGTCGAAGGGATCACTCACCAGTACATCATCCCAACAGGGGGAGGTGTTCAGATTCTCCTCGAGCAGGGCTATTTCCTCTTCCTTCAGATGTCGATAGCTTCCCGGATCTTTCTTATTCTGGATGTTCCTAAGATAATACTCATCTTTTCCCTCCGGAAGAAATTCCTGAGGTATGAATCCGTATCCGAACCGTACTTCTGGCAATACCATCACTTTGTCATTCATGCAGGAAGTATAACAACACCTTCTATGCATGCGCAATGAACCAGGGCTCCGACATCGCTTGTTTGAATTTTTTCTTTTAGGTACAACGTCGATAAGGAAACTGCTGCTACAACAATCTTGGCACAGGTGCTCTCTTTTTAAGCGGAGTCGGACTGAGTTTACCTATCATCATATTTCTGGGTGAGCCTATTGCTTATATCCTATCAGGACCTGTTACAACACTGCTATTCTTTCTGAATTTCAGAAAAATACTAGCGGAAAGTAGTTAATAGCATACTCTTTGTGCTTGATAACTACCAATTGAATATACAAATGACCCAACAGTACGGACTCGAATACTTGCGTCACACTGGTGGATATACTACCATGTGTCCACTATGGCAGACTATGATTTGTCTCCGAAGATGAAACGTATGGTCGCCCTGATAAACAAGATCGCAATAACAGATCCTGAAGGGCTTACACCAAAACGCATCGAGGAGCTTAACGATATATCTATCCCTAATAATCTGGTGATCCGCAAACTTCTTGGCAAGAGTGCGAAGAACATCACCACCAAGACCTTCATCATCCCGGTTACCGATGGGATGATAAGTGGATATCTTTTTGAGAAACAAGGCTCACGTGGTATCAGCGATCTCACCCCCTTGATCATCTTCTACCATGGTGGTGGTTGGGTGTGGGGGAACATGGATCTCTACAATTTCCTATGTGCCCATCTAGCCGATATTACTGGGGCAGCAGTACTCTCGGTGGATTATCGCCTCGCGCCAAAGTACAAGTTCCCCACAGCGGTTGAGGATTGTTATGATACATTGGTTTGGGCAGCAGCAGGATGCCGCTATTGGAAGACGGACCCAGATCGAATCTTCTTGATCGGAGACAGTGCAGGAGGAAACCTTGCTGCAGTGGTCAGCCGCCTTGCACGTGACCGAAAGGGCCCTTCCATTGCCGGACAGGTCCTGCTCTATCCTGTAACTGATGGCCGAATGAGGACCAATAGTTATGAGAAGCACAAGGATGCTCCTTCCTTGACTGATAAGCAGATGACTTTCTTCATCAACAGCTACCAACGGGAACCGAAGGACATCCTTAACCCCAACTTCTCTCCATTGTTGGCAAAGGATCACAGCAGACTTCCCGAGACTTTAATCATCGGAGCTGAGTACGACCCCCTCCATGATGATGGGATGCTCTATGCCGATGCATTGGCTTCAGCAGACACCCCGGTAAAATACCTTGAGGTCAAGAAGACCATCCATGGCTTCATCAACTACCCGAAGGCTACAGGGACAGAGGAAACTGAGAGTGCCATCATCCAGTTCATCAGCGGTAGGCCCGTAGCCCAAGTAGCGTTGATCAGCCGAAAAGAGTGGGCAAAGGCACAGAAGAAAGAGCTGAAGAAGATCAAGAAGCAAAGCAAGCATTATATCGATGCACGTGTGCAATAGATTAACGTTAATCCTCTTTTTATCCTAATAACACCCCCTTTATAGGTGTATTTCCTTGAATACCCTGCTCATCGTGTTAACCTTAACCTATGAGTATACTCTTGAAGGATATCGCCAAGGCAACAGGATTCTCCATAAACACGGTCTCTCGTGCAATGCGCTCCGATCCAAAGATCTCAGAGCAGACCACACTTCTGATCAAGAAGACGGCACAAGAGATGGGGTACATCCCCAACACTGTTGCTGCCAGCATGCGCTCAAATTCCTCCAAAATGGTTGGTATCATTTCTGCCGATTCAGCCAATCCTTTTTTCAGCGAGGTGGTACGAGGCATCGAGGAAGCGGCGACCAAGGCAGAGTACCACATCCTTTTGGCAAGCACTGAAGAATCGGTCAAGAAAGAAGCGGACCTTATAAAAATGTTCCTCTGCCGCAAAGTTGATGGGATTATCAGCATGCCGGTTTTTGACAATAGCCCATCCCACCTTGAGCTGTACAGAAAGTTGCCTGTGCCCTTCGTTTTCCCGGGAAGGCGTCTTGAAGGATTGGTCAACCACAGTGTCCTGCACAGTGATCGTGACGGGCAGAGAAAAGTGCTTGAACACCTCATCTCAAAGGGACATACCAAGATTCTCTATCTGGCTGGGCCGAAAAAAGTGAGCAACACCATTGACCGCCTTGCAGGTGTTGCTGAAGCGTATGCAAACAACGGAATGGAAGTAAACCCTGAGTACATTCTTGAAGCCTCTGGTCATATTGAGGATGGTTACTCCTTGACCAACCAGGCCCTCAATAGAGGGCTGGGCTTTACTGCTGTGGCTTGTTTCAATGACATGCTCGCCATGGGTGTGCTCAAAAGCCTGGGAGAGAACAACCTTAAAGTACCAGATGATATAGAAGTATTTGGCTATGACAACCTATATATGTCCCAGTTTATGCAACCCAGTCTAAGCACCGTGGATGTTCCTAAATATCGACTCGGTTACGTGGCTATGGAGACGTTATTATCCCATATTCAGGATCCAAACCTTGAATATGCCACAACGGACTTCCCTACGAGGTTGGTATACAGAGAAACCACTCGTTAGGAATAACACTCTACCTTGTGTTCCAATAAGGAGGTACACATGAAAAACAAGATCTTATTGATCGCTTTGGTCGCTCTTTTGGCAACTGGTATGCTTTTTGCCCAAGGGACAAAAGAAGAGAAGGAAGGCCCACTTGAGATTACCTTCTGGTCGCTGTTTACCGGAGGAGATGGGGAATTCTTCGATGCAATGGTTGACGAATTCAACGCTTCACAGGATGAGATTGTCATGAAGAATGACATGGTGAAGTTCGACAACTACTACACCAAACTCACTACTGCTCTTTCTGCAAAGACTGCTCCTGATGTAGTGGTGGTTCACCAGGGCAACCTCTTGAACTATGTACCGAGTGGATCCTTGCTGGCCCTTGACTCCTATGTCGATGCAGCAGTACTTGCTGACTTCCAGAGGGCTCCCTTGGATGCCTGCCGCTTCGATGGCAAGCTCTACTCACTCCCGTTCGATGTCCATCCGATCGTCATGTACTACAACACCGATTTGCTGGCTGAGGCTGGCATCACTGAAGTTCCCGAGAGTGCTCAGGATTTCATCGATGCGTCCTTGGCTGTGAAACAAGCTACCGGTAAGTGGGGTATGGCAATCGACAACACAACTGGTGTCTACAAGGCTTATACCTTGAGTCGTCTATTCATGTCTATGCTCGCTCAGCAGGGCGGAAGTTTGCTTACTGATGATGCATCAGCCCCTGCTTTTAATAATGCATATGGCGAGAAGGCACTTGTTTGGTTGCAGGATTTGGTACATACGTATGCTGTGAACCCCTCTGAGCTGGACTACGATGCTGCCATGAACACCTTCAAGCTTGGTGATGCTGCTTTCTACTTCAACGGTGTTTGGGCAACCGGAACCTTGGAGAACCAGGATGGACTGAACTTTGCTGCCGCACCGCTTCCTCCCATCATGGGAGGAGAAGCTGCATGGGCAGGTTCACACACCTTGGCTATCCCGGTACAGAAAAACCAGGATCCCGCTCGTGTAGAGGCAGCCATGACCTTCATCAACTGGATGACCAGCCATGGTGAGATGTGGGCAAAAGCAGGTCATATTCCTACCCGTAAGAGCGTAGCAGAGAAAGCAGAGATGCAGGCACTTCCCTATCGTGCAGATTATGCAGCTGCAGCAGCCTTTGCACTCCCTACTCCACGCACTCCGGCATGGGAAGAGATTTATGGAACCTTGAGCGACAAGCTTGAATATGCAGTGACCAAGAACCAGAACCCCAAGGCAGCACTTGCTGACATGGAGCAGACGGTTAAGGATATCATTGCTTCCTACTAAATAATTATACTTACACCCCCCCCTTGCATGAGGGGGGAATCTCTTTGGAGGGCCCTCCTATGATACCAGGAAATAAAGACACCCGAGACGGAATTGTATTCTCCATTCCCTTTCTCATCGTCTACCTAGCCTTCATGATCTATCCTCTTTTGTCGGGGCTCTACATCAGCTTCTTCAAATGGGACATTCTCTCCACAGCCAAATTCATCGGTTGGGAGAACTATGCTACCCTGTTTTCCGACGACAAATTTTACTCTTCTCTCTGGCATACCTTGCAGTTCGTCATGATTACCACACCATCCCTTTTGGTCCTGGGCTTCTTGATGGCGCTTGCAGTCACCGGCTCATCACCCTACAAGGGTATCATGGAGAATGTCTTCTTTTTCCCCTACATCTTCTCCATGACGGTAGTCAGTACACTTTGGGCTTGGCTGATGCAAAAGGATTGGGGAGTATTCAACCAGGTCCTGATGAACCTGGGCCAAGATCCAATAAGCTGGCTTACCAGCGAAAGCCTGGCCATGTGGTCTGTCTCACTGACAACGCTCTGGTGGACAGCCGGTTTCAACATGGTTCTCTTCAGCGCAGGCATAAAACAAATTCCCAAGGAAGTGTATGAGTCGGCAGCAATCGACGGTGCTTCCTATATCCAGAGCGTACGGCACATCACCATCCCCTTGGTCAAGTCGACCACTGTTCTCTGCCTGATATTACAGATCATCGCCTCATTCAATGTATTTGGTCAGGTCTATGTCATGACTGGGGGAGGTCCCCATGGAACGACCAGGGTACTGGTCCAATACATCTATGAGACAGGCTTCAAATACTTCAAGATGGGCTACAGTGCAGCAATGAGTTATATCCTCTTCATCATCATTCTGGGGATAAGCATCATGCAATACACCTTGCTTGGAAGGAAGGATCGCGCATGAGATACAACAAAAAGACACTTCTCAAACGAGCGCTGGAAATCCTTATTATCCTGATCTGGGTCTTCCCCTTGATATGGATGGTGATCACCAGCTTGAAACTGGAAGAGGAGGTCATTACCAAGACATTCTCCTTCTGGCCACAAAATCCTACATTTGCAAACTATACCAAAGCCTTCACCTCCACCTACATTCTCAACTGGATGGGAAACTCCTTCATCGTAGCCCTTGGGGCCATGTTGCTCACCCTTGTTGTGGATGCTCCCATTGCATATGCCTTTGCAAAGATCCGTTTCAAGGGTCGCAATCTATTATTCTGGGCAGTCATGGGAGGGATGATGGTTCCCTTCCAGGTATTGATTGTCCCACTCTACATGCAGTTCAACTCCTATGGAATGATCAACACCCTGGCCGCAGCATTCCTTCCCCGTGTTGCCCTTCCGATTGGAATCTTCATTCTGAAACAGTTCTACGAGGGTATTCCCAGCGACCTTGAGGAGGCTGCCTTTATTGATGGTGCCTCCAGGTACCGCATCTTCCTCAAGATCATTCTCCCCTTGGGACAATCTGCAATGGCTACCGTAATCATCCTCTCCTTCATCAATGCTTGGAATGACTTCCTCTGGCCCTTGATTGTAATCAATGATACGATCAAGTACACGATTACCGTGGGGATAGCAAACTTCCAGGGAACCCATGGCACACAGTATGCCTTGATCATGGCAGGAGCGGCTGTAGCTTCCATTCCCCAGATTCTCTTCTACATCTTCTTCAGAAAGAAGATCATCGCAGGAATTGCCACCAGTGGATTGAAGGGGTAGAGAGAAATGGTCTGCACACAAATCTCATCACATGAAGTGTCATTGACACAAGATACCTCACAGATCATTCTCTCCTATTCCCTCACTTATGAAGGGAAACGGCAGAGTCCATCAGAGATAACCATCACCAAACATACGGTAATGGCAGTATTCGACCAAACAGGTACGATCATCGACCATATCAGGAAAGAGGGAGCCCTTCTTGTACTCAACCGTCATTGGAAGTTGAATAAACCCGGTTCCTATAGGCTCCAAGCTTCATTCAGCAGCCAGGAAGACGGAGGAGAGGACCACATATTCATTCCAGCAGTCTGGTATCAGGATAATCTCAATGGGAAAGGATGCTTCCCTTCAGCTGAGCGAGCCAGTAACTGGTCATTCCTTGAAACCCGTATGAGCATTCCCAGCTGTGCACAGCTTTCCAACGGGAGGCGGGTGTTCACCTGTGCTAGTGAGGCAGCAACAGAAGAGCGCTTTCTCTCCTCGGTGACTGCTGACCGCCACAGCCTGATTATCTCAATTCCAGGCTGTGAATGGCCATACAGCTATCGTGGAAAACTCTCTCTCATCGATACATCAGATCAGGAGATGCCAGTACTCCACGTTGAGCAATGTGGACTCTCCTATGAGAGGACTTTCTACCTTGCTTCCCAAACGGAAAGCAACAGTATGCATGCATTTACTCACTTTGTAGAGCTCCTCCCTGAGCAAAAACAAAAGAGAGAACCCAGACTATTGCCTTGGGATCATTGGATGGAATATAAACTCACCCGTTTGATCAATATGGTACATGTAAGCGAAGACGGATTGGGGTATCTCATCATGGGGGAGGGAAACAAGGAGGTGCAGGATGTCTATCAATATACTTCTGCGTCTTTCCTGGTTAAGAGCCTTGAGGCTGCTTATGAACTTGCCCAATATACACAATACATCCCTACTCTTCCTTGTTTACAGAGAGCAAGAGCAGAACTGGCTCATAGGTTCTCACTCCCTAACGACTCCTTGCTCCTTGCTCACGCTGCAAAGCGTATTGGTGATTTTTTCCTGCAAGCTGAGCAGTGTGAAGGGATTTTCCAGGACAACTATGATCTGGAGAAACATATATGGGGAGGATACCTGGGAATTGGAGAGCATCCAGAATTCCAATATATGGTAAACAGCCGATGCAATGGCGAGGCAATGAAGTTCTATGTGCTTCTCTCACTCTCACTCAGGTCGCTGGGAATTGACGAGGGACAATACATCAGACTAGCAAGAAGAGTTGCTCGTTTCTACTGCGAAGCACAGCTCTCATCCGGTTCATTTGGAAGATGGTGGACAGATAAGGGAAAACCAGGAGATATCCAAGGGACCAATGGGGCATATATTGGTTCCTTCTTTGCTACGTTGATCCCCCACCTCAATGATAATGATCCCTTGAAAAACGATATGCTTAGCGCAGTCCACCAAGCCTATACCTATTACGCAGAGCTTGCATTTGAAGGAGCCTTTTATGGGGACACTCTCGATGCAGACTCCTGTGACAAGGAAGCCGGCATTGCTCTTCTCTCTTTCTTCTTGGATCTCTATGAGTTGGAGCAAGACAAGCGTCATCTGGAGAGCGCACAACTTGCAGCAGAATTCATCGTACAATGGATCTGGCAACAAGACTCATACTTGCCTCCTGATAGCCCTCTTGGTCAGATTAGGTTTTCCACAATGGGGATGACCTCAGTTTCGGTCGCTCACCACCATCTCGATTTTTATGGAATGGCTATAGCTTACGAGTTCCTTCGCTTTGCAAAGCATGCAAACAATCCTTTCTACGAACAGCAAGCCAAGATCATGCTGAATGCCTGCCGACAGCTGGTAGCAACAGAGGTACAACCATTGGGAAGGGATGAATCATTCCTAGGCTGGCAACCTGAACAACTGAATCATACATACTGGGAGTATTTCGATCGTCCAGAATTAATGAACGGATATTATGACATTGATATCGCTTGGGTCACGGTCCTAACCCTCGGAGCCTATCAAATGATCCAAAATCATTTTCCACACCACCTTGAGGAGTAACCCATGGAACAATTCAGCCTGATCTCTCTGAACCTGTGGAATACAGAACATTGGCAAGAGCGTGAGATGTGTGTCATCTCATTCCTGCAGACCTTTGACGCAGATATATATTGTTTCCAGGAGGTGCGGCCACAAACGCTCTCTGTGTTGGATGCATCACTCACTGGATACCAACGAGTAGAAGGAGAAGAAGCAGGTTGGAGAACAGAGAGCAGTATCTACATAAAACGTGAGATGTTTTCCATTCAGGGATTAGGACGGATTGATCTTGATATGCCTGAAAGAGATCGTGGATTGTTTTGGGCTGAGTTAGTAACCAAGGGCGGAGATTCACTGATTGTGGCAACGATGCATCTGACCCATCAACTGAATGCAGATGAGATGGCAACAGGCAAGAACTACCGCCACCATGAGGCCCATAAGGCAGCAGAAGCATTGAAGCATCTAGATGCGGGAAACCGAATGGTCATCTGTGGTGATTTCAACGATCCCATACACCCTTCCAGGATTTTCCATGAACAGGCTGGCTTCCAAGACGTTTTCACGCTTCTCGGGCTTCCCGCTCCCATCACCTTCCCTTGCCCATTCCTTACTCATGAAACATTCCTAGTTGAGGCCATTGATAAGATCATGATAAAAGGAGCGATACAGCCGGTCTTGGCAAGCAGCCCCCATTTTATGATCCCAGGACAGGTTCTCTCTGACCACTGGCCGGTAGCGGCAGTGTTGAAACTCCTCCCTAGCGTTTAAAAAAAGGAAACTTGATCGCACGGGAAACCGTACGCTCTTCCTTCTTTTCCTGAGGCTCCTCTTTCTGAACATTGAAATATGAGAGAATGAGAGAGGCCAACCCCTCCCCCATGGCCTGATGGGACTCCCTGCCCATATGCAGCTGGTCTATGCTACTTGGAAAAGCAACACTGCTTGCATCAAAATAGAGAAGAGCATTCTCTTCTGCCATGCCCTGTATGACAGGAGCAAGCTGTTTACTTGTGATGACGGAGTTGGAGTTGAAACTGACAAACGGAGACTGTTCTATCTCATCTCCAATATGGATGGGAGAAACCACCAATATCTGGGGGATCGGATAGGCCTCTCCATAGGGGTGTGTCTTGATGAGAGAGGCCAATTGTTGCAGGGCTTTTGCGATGATCCGCTCATCGGCATTGAAGAACTTCTTGCAATCGTTGGTACCCAATGAGAGAATCACCATGTCCAGCGGGCGATGACTGTGAAGGGCAACAGGCAAGAACTCCCGACCCGAGCGATGAGGCTCGAGTGGGTCCTCAAACACGGCGGTCCGTCCGCCAAGGCCTTCTTCAATAATTTGGAAATCGGGGCCAAGGAGGGAGGAAAGCATTCCCGTCCATCGCTGATCATAGTTCCACCTACCCCCACTAGGGTTGGTCCCGAATGTATTTGAGTCACCGTAACAGAGTATTCTTCGCATGGCATGCAGTATACAGAAGAGCGATGATCAACGAAAGTAGGTTGGATATTTCTCCCTGATTGCAGATTCATCAATCTTGTAACGGCTGAGATGTTCCTCCATCAAATGCCCTGCAAGCTCAGCATCCCTTTGCTTGATTGCCTCTGCAATTGCCTGATGGTCATTGACTATCTTGATGTCCTTGATTGCATTCAGACTCATGGCACGAACTCGGTCGAAGTGGATAGTAAGACCTTCGATCATCCAACCATAACACTGGACTTTGTTTGCAAGTTGGAATAGCAAAGCATGGAACTGGTTGTCCAACTCCAACAGCTTTTCTGGATTGGAGTGTTCAATATAGAAACTCTGTAATCGAATAATTTCTTCCAGATAAGAGAGATCAGGAATCTCTTCCATGGTACACAGGACCTTTGTCACTTCCCTCTCCAATACCAGACGTAGAAAACGTGACTCTTCAACCATGGCGTAGTCAATAAGCATAATCCTGCTTCCCTTTTGGGGAAGGATTTCCACAATATTTACCCGACTCAGTTCAATCAGGGCTTCACGAACCGGAGTACGGGAAATACCCAATTGGGCTGCCATCTCATTCTCACTGACCATACTCCCAGGTTCCAATTGCAGTGAAATGATGTTCTCCTTCAGCTGACGAAGAGCATACTCCCGTGCTGTCTCTCTTCCCTGCCGAGGTTCTATATGCATAGTATTTCTCCTACCACCGATTTACATTGTATCATTTTTGTCTATGTACTGAAACTACTATCTCTGTACACAATATGAATAGTCCCTTTTCCCCAATCCCTAAAAGTTCCGAGGATAACAGCATGAGGAGACTATCCCCATGCTGCACCATGGTTACATGGCAGGACCAAAGATCAAATTCGGAATGAACAGACTGACCTGCGGGATAAGGGTGATAATTGCCACAACAATAAAAATCGCAACAAAGAACGGTGCCGATTCCCTTGCTGTCTCCTCTGGGGAGCACTCCATGATTGTGGACGTGGTATAGAGGGCTATACCCACAGGAGGCGTCATGATCCCCATTGTAGTCACCGTCATCATGATAATACCGAAATGCACGGGATCAATACCCAAAGATGTCACTACAGGAAGCAGAATGGGGGTCAACAACAATGCAACAACAGTTGTTTCAACAAACATTCCGCTGATGGTCAACAGGACGATAATAATCAGGAGCATGAGTGTTGGATTACTGGTTATGCTCATCAAGGCACTTGCGATTACCTGTGGAACTCTGTCATAGACAATACCATAGCCGAATACACCGCTCATTGCGAGAATAAGGGTGACCACGGCAATATCCTTAGAGCTATCCTTCAGTGTCTTGTAAAAGACTTTCCAGGTAAGTTCCTTATAGATTACCGCTCCTACAAAGATTGCATATACTGCGGCAAATGCGCCTGATTCAGAAGGAGTCATGATTCCAAAACGGATGAAGACAATCAACAATATGGGAAAGAGCAAGGCCCAGATACCATCAACCAATGCTTTTATGACTTCAGTAAAGGATGCATGCGTAGGATTGTCCGGCAGATACTTTCGTTTCCTTGCACTGATATCAACAGAAACCATCAAGGCAATCATCATGATGAACCCTGGCAACAAACCTCCAGCAAACAATCTGCCGATGGAGACCTCTCCAATGGACCCATAGATGATCAAACCCATGGAAGGAGGGATGGTGGCCACAATGAGAGAAGAAAGTCCATTGATGGCAGCTGACCAACCCTTGGAATACCCACGCTTGGTCATCTCAGGACCAAGGATTCTTGACTCCATCGCAGCATCCGCATTCGCTGACCCAGAGACACCACCCATCAAGGTGGACAGCACGCAGGATACTTGGGCGATATTGCCATGCATATGTCCCGTCAGGACATCAGCAAGCTTCATCAGGCGCTTGGTAATACCGGTGTTGTTCATAAGATTCCCTGCAAAGATAAAGAGGGGAATCGCCAACATGGTGAACGATTGTGTTGTTGCCAAAACCTTCTGCACCACAATGGTGTATGGAAGACTATCAGTTACCATAAAGAATGCCAGTCCAGAGATACCAATTGCAAATGCTACCGGCATACCCAACAACAAGAACATGATAAAAACAATTGTTGCTACACCCATACTACTCATCCCTCCGGCCTTGCTCCCAGAAGGAAGCTGGTTTCTTAATAATTTGAGACAATCGGATACTTGCTGAAATGATCATAAGAAATGATCCCACCGGAACGCTCAATGTTGCCCAGGAATAACTGATAGGGAGCACCTGGAAGAGCCGCTTCCTGTTCTGGATCAGCAATGGAATACCAAAATAGACCAGAACAGCCAAGAAAATGATAATCATAATGAAAAAGATAATCTTGAGTCCTTTCTGAACCTTTCCTGGAAATTTATTAGCAAGCAACTCAACCCCTATAAGATTGGTATTTCTGACCGCAAGGTCCCCACCAATGAAAACTTGCCAAGCGAACAGCAACAGGGAGATATCAACCGCCCAGTTCAAGGGATGTCCCACTGTTCGTGATACGGCAGAGACAAAAACCAGGATGGTGATTGCTACCAGGAGCACACTGGAAACCAACTCCTCAAAGTCGCAAAACTTATTATATCCTTTCTGTAAGATATTCATGTATTGAATCTCCCTCACGTCTTACATAATGATGGGATAGCTTTGGAGACCGCTGCTATCCCAACATTATCATGTTGCGGAGCTTAGCTCCTTTTTATGTTATTTGCCAATCTGAGCGTAGATTTCTTTTCTCAAATCGCCAAATCCGAGTTTTTCGTAGGCAACATCACTTGCTCTGACAAAAGCGTCAACATTTGGCTCAATGATTTTCACGCCATATTCAACAAGTTGCTTTTCTGTCTCAGTAATCTTGGACTGTACGTAACGAGCATTCTTCTCTCCAGCAGCCTTGGTTTCCTCGAGCAAAATTGTCTGAAGATCTTCTGGCAAGGTCTGGAACCATCTCTCACCAACGATCAAACCATTGATCAACTGGAAGTGCTCAGTACGGATCATGTAATCCAGAACTTCATAGATTCTGGAACCAAGAGCGGCGGTAAGCTGAACCTCACACCCATCAACTGCTTTGGACTGTACTGCTGAATAAGTCTCACCCCAAGGCATGGCAACCGGAGTAGCCCCAAGAGCGGCAACACTCTCTGCCCATGCGGGAGCACCAGGGGTCCTGATTCTCTGTCCACTCAGATCAGCAGGAGTATATGCTTCCTTGTTCAGGAAGAAGTGTCTTCCTCCATCATACCAGTTGAAGGAAAGGATGCGAATCTCGTTCTCTTCACTCAACTCCTTCTCCCATTCCGCAAACTTTGCGCTCTGGGTTACTGCAAGTACTTCATCATAGTTGTTGGCGAAATAGGCCATTCCGATGATTGCAATATCATTCACATAGTTGCCCATGCGCCCACCATCAGTAAGGACTGCAACATTAACACCCTGCAATGCCTGCTCAATGACATCTTCATCACTTCCCAACTGTGCAGAGGGATAGATCTCAACCACCAAACGGCCTTCTGAGCGAGCCTTTACGCTTTCTGCCAGCTGCTTGAAGCCCTCAACCATGGGAGAAGTTTCATTCAACTGAGTGGAAAGCTTCAAGGTATATACCTTGTCACCTTTTTCCCCACCACCCTGGGCAAACACTGATGCAGTAGCTACAACCAGTACCAACAAGATTGTTACGAAAATTCTTGTTTTTTTCATAGATCCTCCAATATCAAGTCGAAATTCTTTGACATACTAGTATACTAACTGTTTATTTTTTATTCTGTCAACATGAATATTCATGAAATACTACGTTTCCCCTTCCTGTTTTAATACACCTTATTTATTTTATTATAATTATTTAAAAGATACATGTAATATTTGTCGCCAAGAGTCTCACATCCTCAAAGGTACTCATACCTTCCAGCAGTGCTTTCCCGGATCATTATCACCGTATCAGGATAAGGACCAAATCTACTCATGCATCACTAAAAAAAGGCCAGTGGTCGGGAAAACCACTGGCCCAAGGGAGTCGCGTTGCTTGGCAATAAAAGTAGAACCAAGATGTAGTACCGGACAATCGCGTAAGAGAAAAATACCCAACACCAAGTAAATCAAAGCAGTAGGACATCGCTGGGACTGAAGGGCCTTATCCCTGCCAGCTAACCTTCTATTCTTCTCCTAATCATATCCCTTCCTAAGTACAAGCATATGCTGAAAAGTCTGAAATTGTCAATATACCTAGGAACTATACTATTTGCATATATAAATTTATCGATTTTCTTTAGCACTATTTATTTACTGGTTAAAAATACTCGCTTCTGTCAGAACATATCTCGATATTTTTGTAAAATTTGCAGGTTTCTTGTAAATTCCCAATTTTTTCGCTCTCAGCTATGTCATAGCGGAAAAATAAGTCTCTCTTTTTTTATCTACATATTGACCGAGAAGGGCACTTCCTCGTATATTTGTCCATGGCAATTATTGCTAAATAAAATTATTTATGGAGGTTTGCATGATTGATCTCTGCGCCATCCGAAAGTTGCAGACTTCCCTTCGCAACTTCGAAGACCAGTTGAAGCAGCAAACAGGTCTCTCATTCAACGATGCCTTGTTGCTATGTGCTGTAAACAAGGGAATCTGCGAACCCAGTGCCTTGGCAAAGGAACTGGAACTTTCCCCATCCCGGCTTACCCGCATATTGGATAGTCTGGAGAATCGTAAACTTGTTCAGAGAACCTTGAGCATAATGGATCGAAGAAGCCTTACCGTTGCCCTGACTGAAACAGGCAGTGAAATGGTCAAAACCTATAGTTGTTCTGAACTAAATCTTCCGAACGAACTACAGTTCACTCAGTCACCCAATACCTAGGAGACATCATGGAGAAGAAATACCTTATCATAGGAGGAGTCGCAGGAGGGGCAGGTACTGCCGCCAGACTCAGAAGAAGGGACGAAAAGGCCCAGATCATCATGTTTGAACGTGGTGAATACATCAGTTATGCGAACTGTGGTCTTCCCTATTTTGCCGGAAATGTAATAACCGAGCGCTCCAGGTTGTTTGTCATGACACCTGACAAGTTCATGGAGTCGTTGAATGTTGAAGCTCGTATCCAGAGCGATGTTGTAAGAATTGATCGTGAAGCAAAGACCATCCATGTAAAGGACCTGAAACGCAACACCGAATATGATGAACGCTACGATGTACTCATCCTCTCCCCTGGTGCAAGCCCGCTAATGCCTCCCATCCCAGGGATAGAACACCCATCAATCATGTCTCTTAGATCTGTCAGCGATATTGATACCATAAAGGAAAAAGTTGATAGTCCAGCGACTAAACGCGCAGTGGTTGTCGGCGGTGGCTTTATCGGCCTGGAGATGGCAGAGAACCTGAAGGAACGGGGCCTACAGGTATCGGTTGTGGAAGCGCTCGACCAAGTCATGAATATCATTGACTACGACATGGCAGCGGAAGTACAGCAACATCTCAGAGCAAAAGGGATCAATCTCTTCCTGAAGGATGGAGTGGCCTCCTTTGAGCATCATGGAGCACTAGTTAGTGTACGCCTGCAATCGGGCATCCTGATCGATGCAGATCTGGTAATCCTCTCCATTGGGGTGAAGCCCGATACCGCATTCCTGATGGATTCAGGCATTGAACTTGCAAAGAACGGGGCGATCAAGGTAGATGAGTATTTCACCACCAACGACAAGGACATCAGGGCAGTAGGTGACGCTATTGTCTTTGAAAGCCCACTCTCAGGGACCCCGGTCACGATTCCCCTCGCCGGTCCTGCAAACAAGCAAGCCCGTCTCTGTGCAGATAATATCGTGGATGGGAACAAGAAGCCCTATACCGGGATCATCGGTACCAGTATCGCAAAGATCTTTGACCTGACGGTTGCATCGACCGGTCTGACTGAGAAAGCCTTGAAAGCTGCCTCTCTCCCCTATCGTTGCGCTATCACCCATGTGGGCAATCATGCAGGATACTATCCCAATGTAAGACAACTCTCCTTGAAAGTACTCTACCACCCAGAGACAGGAAAAATCTGGGGAGGACAGTCCGTAGGATATGGTGGGGTCGACAAACGTATCGACATCATCTCCGCCTTTATTGGTAAGGGTGGTACGGTCTATGATCTGGCAGAATTCGAACAAGCGTATGCTCCCCCCTTCTCCAGTGCCAAGGATCCGGTAAACATGGTCGGCTTCATTGCCGTCAATGTCCTCGAAGGCATGAGTAACACCATAACTTGGGATGAGGCAGAGGAGGCACGGGAGAAAGGATCCTTCATGCTTGATGTAAGAAGTGAAGAGGAGTTTGAACTCGGAGCCATTGAAGGAGCTGTGAATATCCCCAATACGGATCTCCGTGACCGCTTGAAGGAAGTACCAAAGGACCGCGACATAATCCTTAACTGTGCCATGGGACTACGTGGCTACTTTGCTGAACGCATCCTTCGCCAGAATGGCTTCACCCGTGTAAGGAACCTTACAGGAGGTTTCAAGACCTATGACAGTGTAATGCGCGAACGTGAGTTGCTTGAGCATAAGACGGTACTGAACATCAAGGAAGCGAGTGCAACAATCGACAATCTCAACGAAGATGGATCATTCCGCAGAAGGACAGAAAATAAGATCTTCAAGGTGGATGCCTGTGGTTTGCAATGCCCCGGTCCAATTATCAGACTCAAGAAGGAAATGGACAACCTCGAAGAAGGAGACCGCATAGTAATCAAGGCATCAGACCCTGGTTTCGGTGTTGATGTACAATCCTGGAGCAAGCTTACCGGTAACAACCTCGTTTCGGTTACTACAACAGAAGGGGTTATTGAGGCCGTTGTTGAGAAGGGAAATGCAAACATCTGTTCAATGCCTGACTCAGCTGGAGATAAGCCTGCTATCTGTGATCCCAATAATGGGGCAACGATGGTTGTCTTCTCCAATGATCTGGACAAGGCACTCGCATCCTTTGTGCTTGCAAATGGAGCTGCTGCCTCAGGAAAACAGGTTACTATGTTCTTCACCTTCTGGGGGTTGAGCGTACTACGCAAGAAAAACGCACCACCAGTCAAGAAGGACTTCATGGGGAAGATGTTCTCCAGCATGCTTCCCAAGGGAATGGACGAGCTTGGACTCTCCAGCATGAACATGGGTGGATTGGGAGCGAAAATGATGAAAAGCCGCATGAAGAAGAAACATGTCGACCAAGTCGCCCAAATGTTCGAGGACGCAAAGAATTCAGGGGTCCGCATGGTGGCCTGCCAGATGTCAATGGACATCATGGGCATCGCCAAGGAAGAGCTGCTTGATGGCGTCGAGATAGGAGGTGTTGCCACCTACATGGGCGCTGCTTCCGAGAGTAAAGTAAATCTGTTTATCTAGATCCTAATAGTGGGGTGGCCTCTGGTCCGAAGGGGCTACGTCATCCCCCATTTCATCCACCACATCAGAGACACGTTTTTCCAACGCTTCGAGACGACTCTTCAGAAGTCCGATTTCTTTGGCTTGTTCAGTGACCACAGAATCGAGGGTTACGATCGTCTCTTCCGCATAGGCAAGTTTCATTTCAAGCTTCGTCAGACGTTCTTCCATAGTAGTCTCTCCTTGGTAAGCATATCCTATCATGAGAGCGTTTCCTCGACAACTCTCAGAGAGTGTTGCAAAACTGCGTTCATTTGTGCAAATAAGCCTTGTAAGATGGGACATCCATGATATACTGACTTGTATTTTGTTGCAGAATGGTGCAAATGAGAGGAATTAGTGTATGAAAGGCGAACGCGTTGCACAACTTGAGCTGTTGCTTCACTCCCATCCGGAAGGATTGAGGAGAGCCGAGATTGCGCGCCGTCTTGGCGTCCATCGCTCGACAATCAGCAGATATGTTGATGAATTGAAACGGTATATTGACATCTATGAGGAAAACAACCTCATCAAGATAAAAAGCAGGGAAGACGATGAGAACATTGCCCTCAGCGTCTATGAGAGCCTTGCTTTCAACCTCTCCGCGGAGATGCTTGCTACCAGCAGTGAGTACCAGAATCCCCACCTTGCATCAGGCCTGAGAAAGATTGCCATGAACATGCGGTCCTATGCCCCGAAGATCAGTGAGAACGTCGTCAACCTCGCTGAGCAAATCGACAGGAAGATACAGGAGAAGAAGGAGTGCAGCAAGTTCAACTCTGTGTTGGAAGTGCTTATCGACTCCTGGGTATCGGGTCGTATTGTGAGAGTTGTACAGAGCCTGAAAGGCTTCGACCCCATTGAGACAGAACTTGCCCCCTACTTCATTGGTTTCCGGGAGGAAGACACCGGAGGCAGGCATCCTATCAGTGTGACTGGAAGATTACGCCATACCACAGAGATCATTACCATCGATATCAGCACTATCACCAGTGCAATCATCCTGGATGAGACCTACACCATCCCAGACAACCTCAAACCATTCAAGTTCCACGAAGCCGAGGAACACTACGAAGCTATCGATATGATTCCGCTAAGCATGAGGCTTAAGGAACGCTCAGCGATGAACGTCTTTCGCTCGGTAGTGCATGGTACCCCTGTGTTCGAGAAATCGGAAGGTGGGGATCTTATCTGCAATATGGATGCAGAGAACTCGATTGAACTCTATCTGAGAATCATCCAGTGTGGTGACTCAGTGGAGATATTGGGACCTGATAGTTTCAGGAAGAAATTCTGCAAGATGCTGAATAAAATCCTGGCTCTCTATCAGTAATAATTATCTTGCCCCTTGGCATGAATGTCGTTATGCTATGGGGAGGAGGAAACAACTATGAAAGAGTACGAATGCGATCTTTGTGGGTATGTATATGACCCGAAAGTAGGTGATCCCGATAACGGAATCAAGCCCGGAACAGCCTTTGAAGATCTCCCCGAGGATTGGGTTTGCCCTCTCTGTGGAGCTCCTAAGTCTGACTTTTCACCCCGCGACTAATCACGTGGGTTTCTAAGAACGGGGATGGTACGACCTTCCCCGTTTTTTCATATCCAGAGGAGAGGTATCTTATGTTCAGAGCGATGCGTAGAGCAAAGCAACAACTCAACGAGAAAGAGACCATGGCCATACTTGAAGCAGGTTCCTATGGTACGCTTGCCTGCCTTGGGGACGATTCCTACCCATATGCAATTCCCCTCAATTACGTCTACCTTGACAACAAACTCTACATGCACAGCGCCAAACAAGGGCATAAAGTCGATGCCATTGCAAACCACAGAAAAGTGTCTTTCACCGTTGTAGGCCAAGACCAGATTGTAAGCAAGGAGTACACCACCTACTTTTCCAGTGTCATTGCTTTTGGGAAGGCACGATTGGCTGAAGGGGATGAGTATACAAGGGCCTTTTCAGCCCTCACCGACAAATATGCGAGCGACAGACCGAAACAGGAACGTATAGAGCAGGTCAGGGAATGCAGGCAGGCAATCATCATCGCCATTGATATTGATCACCTCTCAGGGAAACAAGCAAAAGAGTTGTCTCAGAAGTAACACATTATACAAAACAAATGATTACCTCAGAAAGAAAAACGTTATTCCCTGTACACGAAGGATGAAAACCATAGTACATTGAGAAGAAATAAAATGGAGGAATCAATGGCAATGTTAGAAGTTATTGAGAAAAGAAGAGCCTATCGTGCTCTCGATACCAAACCCATCAGTGAGGACATCTTGCTCCGTCTTGCAGAAGCAGCACACACCGCACCCTCATCAATGAATAACCAACCATGGAGACTGGTGACCGTCTCTGATGAAACAGTATTGGGAAAGCTCAAGGAAGCACTGGCTCCTGGGAACTACTGGGCAAAGAAGGCTCCCGCTTTGGTGGCAGTGGTAACCAACAACTCCTGGGGAATGACCCTTGGTGAACGCCATTATGCCCCATTTGAACTGGGTATGGCAGCGATGGCATATCAGCTTCAGGCTGTGCAGGAAGGGCTGTATGTACACCCCATCGCTGGGTTCAACGCAGATCTCGCCAAGAAAGTATTAGGCATTGCTGATGTAGACTCCATCATGGTACTGATGGTGGTAGGATACCCAGGAGACAGCTCCCACCTGAGCGAAAAACACCTGGAGAGTGAAAACGGCAGACGCGATCGCCTCCCCTTGGAGAACGTGCATGCTTTCAACCATTTTGATAAGCAATTAAAACCAAAGGGCAAATAGTCCTACTGAAGATGCACAATCTCCTGATTGATTGCCTCTTTGAGCCGCTCTTCTTCTGTGATGATCATCTTACTCTCCTTAAGGAAGGTGCTGCCGATCATTGCAGCAGCCAAGAGAGCGGCCAAGGTGGCAAGCAACATGGGTGCATATTGTTCAGTTATCACCAGAGAGAAAACAAGAATGGCTGCACAGGCAGCTTGGCTGAAAAGCAACAACATTCCCTGGATGACCTCCTCACTGATACCCTGCCCCAATTCAGCAGCATACTGCGTGCCGATGGGAATAGCAGAGAGCAAGGAGAGCCCGACAATCGAGGACCCGATCAAGGCAATGGCCTCACTGTTCAGCAGTACTGCACCAATTTGCTGGCAGAAAACCAGAAGCAGGATACCCGGGATCGAACAGACATTACAGAATACAAAGAAAAGCTTCCTCCGGCGAAAACGGTCAGAGAGGGCGGGTAACACGATTGCTCCCACCATACCACCTGCAAGCATGGCAATTCCCAGGAATCCATTTGAATCAGCAAAACCAAGGAACTCACTGATCTCATCAATCTTGATAAACAAAGTCATCAGTACACCCCAGCCGATTGCAAAAATGATCATCAGCCCACGGAGGGATGAAATGGCATTGATTGCCTTGAATGAGGAACGATAGTGTACCTTGTTGTTGCTTGGCAAGGATGAAGAAGGAGAGGGAGGATTCTCTCGTATCAATAGTGCTGCAGCAAGGGCAAGGATCGAACTGAGAATCGCATAGAACCGCATCAACTCCTCAAAACCGCTTCCCCATGAGGGATCGTTTGCCTTAGTCACAATCAAGATCGGAGAGACAATCATTACCACTGCAAGTGACAAGTATTGGCTGGCACTAGTAATACCGACGGCCATACCACGCTCTCGGATGGGAAACCAACGGCTGACAATCTCGGTAATACTGGTAAGTACCAAGGCCTGACCGATAGCAAGGATGAACTGGCCAAGGAGTACCAGAGAAAATGTCGAAATATAGATCCACTTGGTCATGGAGCCGAATATGATCAAGCCGCTGGCTATCCAAGTGGCAGTGCGGATACCAAGACGGTGCAACAAGTAAGATGCGGGCATGCTTGCCACCACAAACACAATGAGATACGTCAGTGAGAGCAAATCCACCGGACGAGCGTAGGTAAGCATTAACTGAGACGCATAATATTCATTTGCAACCCTACCAACAGGAGAGAGGTTTAGCCAATGAACCTCCACCGAAAGGATCAGGAGTATCAAAGAGAGTAGAATCAACCATCGGTAGCGATATGCTTTCACACTTTTCATACCGTATAGGATAGACCATTCCAATTGATTTGTATATCTCCACTGGAAGAAGTGAACGCAGTACCGTATACTCATTCCATGCAAGAAACATTAAAACTACTGAATAATCGACGAAGTATCCGCGCCTTCCAGGAGCGGCCTATCGAGGAGGAGCATCTCTCGCTCCTGAAACAGGCAACCCTCCGTGCCCCTACGGCAGGGAATATGGCTCTCTACTCAGTTGTTGAAGTCAGCGACAGCGAGAAGAAGAAAATCCTTGCAGGAATATGCGATAACCAAGAGATGATCAGTAAGGCACCCTTGGTCTGGGTATTCCTTGCAGATATGCAGAAATGGGTAAACTATTTCCATGAAAGCGGTGCTGTAAAGAAAGGGAAAGAACAAAAAAACGTATCTTATCGTAAACCTGGCCTCGGAGATCTTCACCTCTGCATGCAGGACGCAATCATAGCAGCACAGAACGCAGTAGTTGCCGCAGAAGCCCTTGGTATAGGGTCCTGTTACATCGGGGATGTCATCGAACAGTTTGAGGACCTGAGAGACCTTCTGGAGCTGAAACAATATACCATCCCGGCATGCATGCTTATCTTTGGCTACCCCAAAGGGAAAGGTCCCATCAAATTGGCCCCCCGTTGCCCTGCCCCCTCAGTCTTCATGGAAAACCGATATGAGGAACTCCATATTGAGGAGTTGGCACATGCTTACCAGGAGCATGAACAGCAGAGAAGGACGACACAATCACTTCCCTATGAGAACTTGGGAACACTCGCAGATTACTACTACCTGAGAAAGCACACCAGTGCCTTTATGGAGGAGATGAACCGTTCAGTCAGTGTCATGTTCGAATGGTGGTGTGGAGAGTAAAAACCTTGCTTACTGCCTCATTTCCCTCTACCATGATAGCCATGCCGTATTCAATACTTCTGGTTGATGATGAGTCTGCTGTACGAGAAGGAATTCGCTCCCGAACCCCATGGGAGCGGTATAACTTTTCGGTGGTGGGAGAAGCTGGAAATGGAATAGAAGCCCTTGAAATGGTTGAGGACCTTCATCCCGATGTCGTCATCACTGATATCAGAATGCCCTATCTCGACGGTATGGACCTGATCAAGGAAATACGGCTAGCCTATCCTGCAACCACACTTGTGATACTCAGTGGGTATGATGAGTTTACCTACGCCCAGCAGGCAATGCACTATGATGTGAGTGAATATGTCCTAAAACCAGTCTCTGTTGATGATCTCTGTGGGCTATTGGAGCGTTTAGGCACTCGTTTGGATCAAGAAATTAAAAGAACACAGGACCAGAAAAGGCTGAAAGAGGTCTACCAGCAAGCACTCCCCCTCATTAGGGAAAAGTTTCTCCTCTCTCTTCTCACCACTACCCAAGCCACCAGTGACCAGAATCTGATTTCCAAGGCCAGGGAGTATGGCCTTGACCTGGACAAGGATGAATTCATGGTAGCGCTCATCGAAAGCGACCACCTCCAGAATGATCCACTCCAGACTTTAGCTATGTTCGAGGTAGTTGATGAAGTATGCAAGAAAGAGGGAGGATCCCTGGTGTTTCAGTATGAAAACCAGGTAGCCATAATCTTCAGTGCCAATAGCCACAACCAAGCACACTATGATGCAGTATTCAAGAAACAGACTTACCGAAAAGCTGAACAGGTCCATGCATATTTGGAAAAATACAACTTCCCTGTTGTTCTTGGAATAGGCAATCAGGTGCATAGACCATCAGCAATCTCCCAATCCTACAGACAGGCCCTCAGGGCTCTCAACTATAGTTCTTGCTACCCTGAGCAGTCTCTCTTATTTATCAGCGACCTGGAAAGCGAGTCCCCTGAAGAGCAACTCGGGGCCATCCAGGAGCTACAAGCCAATGTAATACTTTCCGTTAAAACAGGAAACGACCAACAGGTTAGTGAAGCAGTTTCCAGTTTATTTGGAGAGGCCCTCGCTTCCCTTAGTCTTACCCAGATTCAGGAACTCGTCCTCTCCCTGGCTGTCTCGCTCCAGGACTTGGCTCACAGCTATGGACATACCCTCTTCACCCTCTCAGAGGATGAAGGAAGGAACCTCTTTGCAGAGCTCGCCTCTCTCACCACCCTGGGAAAAGCACGTAGGTGGTTCACCCATCTCTGTCTGGAGATCAGAATGAAGATAGCCGGAAAAAGAGAGAACTCACACATACAGTTCATAGGGAAGGCAAAATCTCTCATAACCAAGCACTTCACTGAATCTGGATTCGGCCTTGAGGAAATCTGTGAGATGATCGGGGTCAGTCCATCCTACTTTAGTTCCACCTTCAAGAAAGAAGTTGGATTGAGCTTCGTGCAATACCTGACTGCAATGCGCATGGATCGTGCAAAAGAGTTGTTAGTCAAGACTGAAGGAAAAACCTACGAAGTTGCACAAGCAGTCGGTTATTCTGAACCCAACTATTTCAGTTTCAGTTTCAAGCGGCATGTTGGGGTATCTCCCAGCCAATACAGACAGGCTAACCGATGAAAAGAGAGAAGCAACCGTACTCAATCATGACCCTCCTAACCTTTGCTATTGCGGTAGTCTCCATCTCCTTCACGCTCCTGATCTCTGCAATCCTCTACAGCCAGTTCTCGTCCCAGATAAGGGAAAATGCAACCGTCTCAACAAGAGAGATCGTCCGGCAGGTAAATGCCAATCTGAGTTATTACACCAATGACATTCTCACCATCGCAACCTATGCCCGAGATCTTGCCAAGCAGACCAATATACTTCCCAGGGAAGAGATTGAAAATCGACTACGATCCATCGTTGACAGTCGCCAGGATATTGTCTGCCTTGTGCTCTTCGACCTTGAAGGGGAAACACTGCTCTCCACCAGTGATGCCCCACGACGGCCAACAGAGGAGATCATAGGCCAGACTTGGTTCACAAGGGCTATCGGAGGAGAAGGAAACTTCTACTTCACCGGCCCTCACGTACAGCAACTGTTCACCTCCAGTTATCCATGGGTCATCACCTATAGCCAACAAATCAGCTACACCAACAAACAGGGAGAGCTCAGCCAAGGACTGCTTCTCATCGACATGAACTTCTGGGCGGTAAGTGAGCTTTGCCAAAGTGCAAAACTCGGGTCCAGCGGGTATGTCTACTTCATAGACAATAATGGGAAAATCGTATACCACCCCTTCCAGCAACTGATCAACTCAGATCTGTTCAACGAAGATCTGGAGTCAGTCCAGGAACACATATTTGGAACCTTCACCAATATATTTGAAGGAAGGGAACGCCTGGTCATCATAGATACCGTGAACAACGCTCGATGGAGAATAGTCGGGGTAGCGTACATGGATGAGTTGATGGCAGGGCTCGAGCAGTACACCACCGTAATGTTCATCATCCTAGCCTTCTGCATCATCACCACCATTCTCATCGCCCGTACTGCTTCTGCCTATATCAGCCGACCGATCAAGGAGCTGGAAAGGTTGATGAACAGTGTTGAACGCGGCGACTTCTCTTCCCCTCCTACGGTAGGGGGAAACCAGGAGGTTGCAGCGCTCAGCCAGACATTTGCCGTGATGGTGCAACGTATCAGGCAACTGATGGATGATATCGTCAAGAGCCAAGAAATGAAACGCAAATTCGAGCTCGATGCACTCCAGGCAAAGATCAATCCACATTTCCTTTACAATACCCTCGACTCGGTGGTCTGGATGGCTGAACAAAACGATACAAATGGAGTCATTACCATGGTAACTGCACTCGCAAGACTCTTCAGGATATCCATCAGCAAGGGAAGGGATATCATCACCCTCGGTGAAGAGCTTGAGCATGTGAGAAACTATCTCATCATCCAACAGATCCGTTATCGAGATAAATTCCAGTTCTCCATCGATATGGAACCTGGAATTGAGAACCTCCCTACCATCAAGTTGATCATCCAGCCAATCGTGGAGAATGCCATTTATCATGGCATCAAGTACCTGCAGGAAATGGGATATGTCGATATCAAGGTTTTCAAGAAAAAGCCAGGAGCAGTAATCATTGAAATCAGGGACAACGGAGTTGGTATGGATGAACAGAGACTGAATACCATACTCAGCATGTCCAGTCCCTCGCAGAAGAATGGTGCCGGAATTGGAGTAAGAAATGTGCATCAGAGAATCCAACTGTACTATGGGTCGGACTATGGTCTGGAAATATCCAGCGAACTGGATGAGGGGACACTGGTAAGGCTGGTCATCCCAGAGCAGGATCCCATACAGCCAATCAAGGTGGTACACCGATGAAACGAACAATCCTTCTCCTGTTGATACCCTTGCTCCTGTTCTCAAGCTGTTCAAAGAAACAACAGAACACTGATACACCTTACCGCATTGCAGTAATTACCATGATGCAGGGAGGAGAATTCTGGGGAGCGCTGAAGAATGGGGCTCGTAGTGCAAGACTGGCAACAGGGGCGGTACTGGAGTTCTTTGCACCGGTCAATGAATCAGATTATGCCGGCCAGGTAGCATTTGTAGAGGAAGCAATCGAACAAGGATTCGATGCCATCATCCTCTCACCAAGCCATAATGCACAACTGGAGCAAGTGGTGAGCAAGGCTCGATCTGCCGGTATCAAGGTAGTGCTGGCAGATACCGGGCTCTTACAGGTAGACCCGGATTTCCTTATCACCGCTGATTACCAATTGATCGGAAAGCAAGTGGCTGAACACGCCTTCAGCCACTTCAGGGAAGATGAGCCCATCAACGCCCTGGTCATCGGTTCCTTGCCGAATACCACCAGCATGAGAGATCTCATCGGTTCCCTTGAATCAGCGTTCCTCCAAAGGAAGAATGCACGCATCAACACGATTGCCTACAGCTTCTCATCAGAGATCCTGGCACGCGATACTGCTGCAAATGCTATCGAAGCTGATCCCTCGATCAACCTCATATTTGCCTTGGAAGAGTATACCGCACATGGTGTTGCTGCTGCACTCTCACCAAAACATGAGATTCACTTTATAGCCTTCGGCAATACCCAACATGAGATACAGCTCCTTGAGGCCGAGGTAATCGATGCTTTGGTTGTCGTAAATTCATTCAATCTGGGGTATCGCAGTGTCCTCTCAGCAGTGGAACTCTTGGAGGGCAAAAAGCCAGCACATAAGCTGGTGGATTTCGCACTCGTGACCAAGGAGTCCATGTTCAGTGAAGAGCACCAGCACCTGCTCTTCCAGACTTTCCAGTAAAAAAAGAGGCAGGTGTTACCCTGCCTCCGAAAAATACATGCGTTCAACTATTTCTTCTGTACATATTTCCTGATATCAAAGGAAACCGCAGATACAATAATGATTCCCTTGATGATATTCTGCCAGTAGGGATTGACCCCAACAAACGTCAGACCATAGTTAATGAAACTAAAGATAATGACACCGGCAATGACGCCACTGACTGTTCCTACCCCTCCAGTTGTTGATACACCACCAACAACACAACTTGCGATGGCATCAAGCTCATAGCCATTTCCATAGTTGTTGGTTGCTCCTCCGGTTCTTGCCGCTTCAAGTACACCCGAGAGGGAGATCAGGAAACCACACAAACCGAACAACCCAACCAAGGTCTTGGTGATGTTGATACCGGAAACCGCTGCCGCCTCCGGATTTCCTCCTACTGCATAGACATTCTTACCGAAGACTGTCTTGTTGAGTATGAACCAGACGATAATCGATACAATGGCGGCGAAGACGACAATGACCGGTATAAACCCGATGGACCCAGACCCGAGAAAGGTGAAATCAGGGCGTAGTCCGCCGATGGGCTGGCTGTTGTTCGGTGGCATATTGAAATAGATTGAGTTGACTCCGTAGATGATCAACATCGACGAGAGCGTGGCAATAAAGGCAGGTACCTTGAACTTAGCCACAATCATTCCATTCATCATCCCAAAAATTGTCCCAACAATTACGGCCAACAGAATGGGAAGAAGCAAGGGAACCTGACCCAATTCAGGATAGAAACGCCTGACGTAATCAGAGGTCTGGAGCATGGAGGCAGATATTACCGCTGCCATACCAACCATACGCCCTCCGCCAAGGTCAACGCCACCGGTGAGGATTACGAACATCATGCCGAGGGCCATAATGATCTTGGTCGAGCTCATCATCAGGATATCCCTGAGTACCTGTACTCTGAGAATACGGGGATTGATGATGGCAATCACAATAACCAATAAAAGCAGGACGAGGAAGATTGCCTTGTCCATCACAAACTCTTTCAAACTCTTTTTACCAAAGAGGAAACTACCTATCGCTTGCGTACGCATTTGCTTCACCCCCCTACCCGACATACTTTGTCGCCAGTTCCATTACCTGTTCCTGGTTTGTCTCTTTACTGTTCACCGTACCGGCAACACGCCCCTCACTCATTACCACGACCCGATCGGTCATCCCCAAGAGCTCAGGCATCTCACTGCTGATCATGATCACACCCTTGCCCTGTGCAGCCAGCTCACGCATGATGACATAGATCTCATACTTGGCTCCTACATCGATTCCCCTGGTAGGCTCATCCAAGATGAGAATATCAGGGACGGTAAGCAACCAACGTGCGAAGAGTACCTTCTGCTGGTTTCCTCCACTTAGGCTCTTGATCAAGGTCCTAGCTGAGGGAGTCTTTATATCGAGATCCTTGATGCTTTTCTTTGTATCTGCGGCCATCTTGGCCGAACTGAGTAATCCGCTCTTGTCCCGATATGCCCTGATATTTGCAATTACCAGGTTATCCTGGACAGACAGGACAGGAAAAATACCGGTAGCTCGCCTCTCTTCGGTCAACAGTGCCATACCATACTTCTTGGCATCATAGGAACTATTGATTTTTACTTCCTTGCCACGTACATAAAGAGCTCCTTCATTATGGAGCCTCAGGCCAAAGACTGCCTCCATCACCTCGGTTCTCTGGGCACCAACAAGGCCACCTAGTCCCAAGATTTCTCCCTCATGCAGTGTCAGGGATACCTGCTTGAAACTCCTCGGATTGGGGGAGGTATAGTTATCAACGCGGAGCAACTCCTTACCAATCTTGCTTTCTCCGGCCGGGAACCGATGCGTAAGGTCACGGCCTACCATCCGTTTGATGATGGTCGCTGTAGTAAGCTCACTTGCTTCCCAAGTTCCTACATAGTGCCCGTCACGCATGATTGTCACTTCATCAGAGATCTTGAGAATCTCCTCCATCTTATGGGAAATATAGATGATGGCAACCCCACGTTGACGAAGAGAGCGTATGATGGCAAAAAGATGTTCCACCTCATTCTCCGTCAGCGATGAGCTTGGCTCATCCATGATGATAATTTTCGAATCATAGGAGACTGCCTTTGCTATCTCAACACTCTGTGCCTTGGAGACACTCAAAGTCCGTAGTAAGTCAGTCGGTGTTATGCTGCTAAGATTCAGATCTTTCAGCAATTGATCGGTCCTTTCAAACATTGTCTGGTGGTCAACCACAGGACTCTTGGATCCCCCAATTCTCGGGAACCTTCCCAACCAGATATTTTCCATCACAGACCGGTAGGGGATGAGATGAAGTTCCTGGTGGATCATGGAAATACCCAAGGAAAGTGCTTCCTTTACATTGTTGATTGCAACCGGCTCTCCGTTGAAGCGGATCTCTCCCTCGTCCATGGAATAAAGCCCAAAGAGGCACTTCATCAACGTGGATTTTCCTGCTCCGTTCTCGCCCATCAGAGCGTGTACCGTCCCAGGTTTTACCTTCAGGGTGACATCGTCCAGAGCCTTGACTCCAGGAAACGATTTGGAGACATGGTTCATTTCTAGTACATACATGACATCCCTCGCCTCCCCGATACGTATCGGGGGTGTAGTTTTCTTGAAAAAACCCTCCGGATCACTTCGCAACCCGGAGGGTATGTACTACATCTCAGCACTTACTTGAACTGCTGATAATTTTCCTTGGTAACCATCTGGTAAGGAACCCATACATACTTACCATCGGTAATATCATAGCCGATGGAAGCACTGCTGGGGGTGTTGCCCTTTGCGAGCTCATAGGAAAGAGCAAAGGTAGCACGACCCTGGTTGACAGCGTCATTGAGTACGGTACCGAGCAGGGTGCCTTCTTCAAGTGCCTGCAATGCAGGAGCAGTTGCATCAACACCAACGACGGGCATGAACTTGCCATCTTTGAAGTAACCAGCAGCCTTGAGGGCTTCGATTGCACCAAGGGCCATGTCGTCATTGTTTGCGAACACTGCCTCAATTGCATCACCCTGGCTGGCGATGAAAGCAGCCATCTTTTCCTGGCCCTTTACACGATCCCACATGCCGGTATCTTCAGCAAGTTTCTCAACCTTGATACCTGCATCCTGCAATGCCTTGATTGAATACTCAGTTCTCAGCTCTGCATCCTGGTGTCCGGGTTCGCCTTTCAGCATTACATACTGCAGGACTCCGTCGCCATTCTTGTCCATCTTGGGATTGGCTTTCCAGTAATCAACAACCAACTGACCACTCATGGTACCGGACTCTTCTGCGCGGGCTCCCACGTAATAGATCTTGTCCCATTTTGCCATATCTTCAGCCAAAGGCTCGCGGTTGAAGAATACTACAGGGATGTCAGCCTTCTTGGCCTTGTCGATGATGACTCCAGCAGCGGTGCGGTCAACAGGGTTGATCTGCATTGCATCCATACCTTTGGTGATGAACAGGTCGACTTTCTCATTCTGAGTAGCCTGGATGTTCATGGAATCAACAACTTCGACCTTTGCATCAGTCTCTGCCGCTGCAGCGACAATTGCGTTACGAACACCAGTCATAAAGGTGTCGTCAAACTTGTAGATTGCACATCCGATTTCAATGGCTCCAGCCTCTGCCTGTCCTTGGGCAAAAACGGGAGTTACCAGAGCGAGTGCCAAGCACATGATAGCCGTAAACTTTTTCATAGAACCCTCCTAGTGGATTTTCTCTGTATCCAGTTTCACACGGCCTTCGGGAGTCGTACATGCAAATTTTTTTGGTTAATCTTGGTTTTTTTTGGATATCGGCAAATATTTCTTATATACAAGAGTTTTCTATGCCTTCACTTGAGAGAAATACACAATTTTTAAAATAATAAAGAGTTATACTAGTGACTCAATTGCCTTCACCAGGGAGACAGCTGCACTTTTACCAAGATTTTCACGTTCAGTAGAGGATCCAGGCCCAGTGCAAGCAGATTCATAGAACCGTGATTGCTTTGGCGTAAAGATCACTTCACCTCCTTCAGGAGGGAAGGCATGCATCTCAGTCCAGCCGGAGGGATGGATATGTTTATCCAGGTTACACTCCACTAAAAGTGTGAAGGATTCTATCGTAGGATCAGCCTTTGGATGCCAGGGCCTACCAAGATACACTGAGTGGTCGGGGACCTCCTCTTTTCTGAGGAACCTACATTGATAAAAACAGAAGCCCAGATGGTCACTAGGGGTTGAGGGAGCGGCAACATACCCCTGCCCATTGGAGAGGATAGTACAATCGGTAAAGAGAGCTAGACCACCACCAAAGATGAAATCGATATTTCCTTCAATCTGACAATGATTGAGTAGATGCGTACCCTCATCAAGCAGTAAAGTATCCTGGTATCCGAAGAAGGCACAATCCTCCAAGACGGTAGCATCAGCACTTTCAGTGGTTCTGAAAGCAACTGCCTGTAATCCCTTCACTTTCCCTGGGTCCTGCTCCACAAGATGACGAAAGGAAGGATAGTCAAAATCATTGGCAAATGTCATGTGTATAGACCGAAAGTTGGATTCCTTCACTGTGCAGGTTGCAGAAGCAAAGGTTCCCATCATATCTGTCCGCGAAGCATCGCTGAAACTAATTCGAGTCTTATCACACCCAGAACCAATAAGGGTCACGTTCTCTCGGTCAATGACTACCTTCTCCCGATAGATTCCCTTCTCTAGGGTGATAATGAGTGGTTTCCCATCATCAGGAAATCGCGCAAGTGCTTCATTGATGCTGTCTTCTGGGGTGAGGGTAATTCGGTATGCTTCCATAACACTATCATACGATAAAGGACTTGGAGATTTAAGAGAATTATTTTTCATTTTCAGTATTGTATCTTTATATAATGTATCCGGTCTTCATCATACTCTTACGAGTTAAAACCAGACAATCCAAATATTATGTATAACTCATAGAGATATTTATAGACTATTCGCGATTTTTAGTCTATATTCTTCTATATTCTATATTTTAAGGAAGGTCTCATGAAAAAAATTGCACTCGCAATGTCCATCGTTGTTTTATTGGTTCTATTCACGAGTTGTGCTACTGTCGTCAGCGACAGTAAATATCCTGTCACAATCTCGAGTGAACCACAGAATGCCAAAATCACAATAACTGACAAGTCCAACCGGGTTGTATTTGTAGGAAATACTCCAGCCAATGTTACGCTTGAAGCAGGGGATGGTTTCTTTTCCAAAGCTGCATACACAATCAAGTTTGAAAAAGATGGGTATGAACCCTCTATCTATACTCTAACGAGTTCTATTGATGGTTGGTATTGGGGAAATATTATGTTAGGGGGTGTTTTAGGTATCTTGATCGTTGATCCCATGTCTGGCGCAATGTGGAAATTGGATCCTAATATATCAATTGAGCTCGTACAAACGCAATCAAACTTGTCACTCTCTGTAATGGATATCAATGATATTCCCCAGGAATGGAAAGACTCACTCATTAAAATTAGCTAATACGTATTTTCTAACACTGTTTCAGGATTTAGATTTTGAATAGCAAATATAGATTATTGAAGCAATTGATTTTACCTAGAAGAGGGCTGCCAATTGGCAGCCCTCGTTTATCTGGTATCAATGATGCTTACATCAATGGACCAAGTTTCTCAAAGAAACTCATGCGCTTCTTTGCATCTTCCTCGGCCTTGGCGAAGAGTGCCTCAGCATTCTCAGGATTGGTCTTGTACAACGAAGTGTAGCGAACCTCACCCTTGATGAACTCCTGGTAGGAACCAGTAGCTGCCTTGGTATCCCAGCTGAATCTCTTGCCTTCCTCGAGTGCGGGGTTGAAGCGGTAAAGCGGCCAATAGCCAGCTTCCACTGCCTTCTTCTCCTCAACCTGACTGAAACGCATGTTCATGCCGTGGTTGATACACGGGGAATAACAGAAGATGATTGAAGGACCTTTCCAAGCAACGGCTTCCTGCAAAGCCTTCTGGGCATGCAAGCGGTTGGAACCAAGAGCGATGGATGCAACATAAGCATGTCCGTAGGTCATGCACATGAAGCCCATGTTCTTCTTGCCAATCTCCTTACCAGCGTTTGCGAACTTGGCAACAGCTGCAATCGGAGTTGCCTTGGAAGCCTGTCCACCGGTGTTGGAGTATACCTCGGTATCGAGTACCAGGATGTTGACGTTTCTGCCAGAGGCAACAACGTGGTCAACACCACCGTAACCGATATCATAGGCCCATCCATCTCCACCCATAATGAAGACAACCTTGTCAGCGAAGTAGTCCTTCAACTCGTCAATTTTGGCGAGCAAGGTCTTCTCATCATCACTCTTAGCAGCAGCGATTGCCTCAGGAAGAGCTGCCTTAACAGCCTTCTGTGCGTCGTTGGCAGCATCGGAGGACTCATCCCAAAGCTCAAGGGACTTCTCGATGGCACTCTTGAGTGCATCGGTGGTTCCCATTGCAAGGAGCTGGTCGATGTAGATCTTCAACTGATCACGGTTGGAATCGACAGCGAGGCGCATACCCAAACCATACTCTGCATTGTCCTCGAAGAGGCTATTGCCCCAGGATGGACCCTGACCGTCACTCTGGCGGACAGTGTAAGGAGTGGTTGGGAAGGTACCACTGTAGATAGAAGAACAACCAGTTGCGTTTGCAACAATCATGCGATCGCCACAAATCTGGGAGACCATCTTGACGTAAGGAGTCTCACCACATCCGGCACAAGCCCCACTGAACTCGAAGAGTGGCTGCTTGAACTGCAGACCCTTGACTGTGGTTTCCTTGGTACCATCAAGCACATCGTAGGGAAGATCTTCGAAGAACTCTGCATTTGCAATCTCACCAGCTTCACGCTCGGTTGCGATTGGGCTGAATACAAGGGACTTCTCCTTGCTTGGGCAGGTCTCAATACAAACACCACAACCCTGACAATCTTCGGTGTACACCTGAATCTTGAACTGGAGGTCCTTCTCGTTCTTGGTATTGGACTTCAGCGTCGTGAAGGTTTCTGGAGCACCTTCGAGATGCTTTGGTTCAATCTGCTTTGCCCTAATTGCTGCGTGTGGGCAGGACTGTACACACTGGTTACACTGAATACAATTCTCAGCAATCCAATGAGGAACGAAGGGAGCAACACCACGCTTCTCGAACTTCGCGGTAGCGGTAGGGAGGCTTCCATCGAAAGACATCTTGGAAACAGGAATATCATTGCCCTTGAGGTGCATGATGGGTTCCATGATGTCCTTTGCGAAAGCATCAGCATCCTCAGGGATCAAGCGAGCAGGATCATAGCTCTTGGTGATCTTCTCAGGAATAGCAACCTCATGAAGAGCCTCACTGGCACCATCAACTGCTGCCCAGTTCTTCTTAACGATGTCCTCGCCCTTCTTGAGGAAGGTCTTCTTGATATACTGCTTGACCAAATCGATGGCTTCAGTCTCAGGAAGAACCTGGCTGATCTTGAAGAATGCAGCCTGCATAACGGTATTGATACGGGTACCAAGACCTGCTTTCTCTGCAATCTCAAGTGCATTGATGTTGTAGAAACGGATTTTCTTCTCGATGATCTGTTCCTGCATTTCGCGAGTCAGGTGCTCGAAAATCTCATCGGATGAGATCTGGCTATTGAGCAAGAACACACCACCCTTCTTGAGAGGAGCAAGCATGTCATAGCGCCCGATGTAGGCAGGGTTGTGACATGCGACAAAATCAGCATGGTCGATCAACCACGGCATGGTCAGCTGGCCCTTACCAAAGCGAAGATGGCTGACGGTGATACCACCGCTCTTCTTCGAATCGTAAGAGAAGTATGCCTGAGCATTAAGATCGGTGTTGTCACCAATGATCTTGATCGAGTTCTTGTTTGCACCAACGGTACCGTCAGAGCCAAGACCCCAGAACATGCAGGAAACCACACCCTCTGGAGAAACGTCAATCATGTCCTGTACAGGAATAGATCTCTTGGTTACATCGTCATTGATACCAACGGTGAAGTTGTGGAACGCCTTGCCTGAAAGGTGATCAAAGACAGCCTTTGCGTGGGAAGGAGTGAAGTCCTTGCTGGAAAGACCGTATCGGCCACCGTATACCTTGATATCGCTCTTATCCATCTGGCTGAGAGCAGTGATGATATCCTGGTAGAGGGGCTCACCGAGGGAGCCAGGCTCCTTGGTGCGGTCAAGAACTGCAAGACGCTTCACAGAAGAGGGAAGAGCTTCCAGGAAGTGCTTTGCACTGAACGGGCGATAGAGGCGAACCTTGAGAACACCGGTCTTGCCACCCTTCTTGTTGATGTAATCGCTAGCCCACTCCATGGTATCGGCACCAGAACCCATGATAACCACTACATCGGTTGCATCTTCTGCACCAACATAGTCGAAGAGGTGGTATGCCCTACCGGTAAGCTTCTCTACTTCATCCATGTACTTCTGGACCATCTCAGGCAGTACATCGTAATACTTGTTGACAGTCTCACGACCCTGGAAGTAGACATCTTCGTTCTGTGCTGCAACCTTCAGCCTTGGCTGTTCTGGGCGCATTGCTCTTTCACGGAAACGGCGGATGTACTCTTCCTTGATCAACGGCTTGATGTCTTCATAAGAAATTTCCTCGACCTTCTGCAACTCGTGTGAAGTTCTGAAACCATCAAAGAAGCTGAGGAAGGGGACCTGGGACTCAAGTGTAGCCAAGTGTGCGACCAAGGCCATGTCCATGGTCTCCTGTACATTGTTTGCACAGGTCATGGCAAAGCCGGTATTGCGGCAGGACATGACGTCGGAGTGGTCACCAAAGATTGAGAGAGACTGTGCAGCAAGAGATCTTGCAGACACGTGGAAGACGGTTGGTGTCATCTCACCAGCGATCTTGTGCATGTTCGGGATCATCAGAAGCAATCCCTGGCTTGCAGTAAACGTGGTGGTCAAAGCACCAGCAGCGAGAGCACCATGAACGGCACCAGCCGCACCAGCCTCAGACTGCATCTCCATGATTTCTACCGTCTTTCCCCAAAGGTTCTTACGCCCAGTACTGGACCAAGAATCCGCGAACTCTCCCATCGGGGAGGACGGGGTGATCGGATAGATTGCGGCTACTTCACTGAAGGCATAGGCAATATGCGCGGCAGCGGTGTTTCCGTCAATAGTAACCCTTTTTTTGTTACCCATTTTGACACTCCATAATAACAGTATTTGATGTAACCCTGAGTGGGCTACTCTTTGCGCGAACAAAAAAAAATCCAACCAGATTTTTTCAGATTCCAATCTTAAACCAATAAGGAATCGTTTGCAACCTTATCCAGATTGATTTCCATTTTTACCAATCTTTAGGTTATATATCAGCTCTTTAAGTATTTATTTAGTGCAATATAACCGCACCCAAGGAGAAAACAAAGCCCTGCCGATATACCCCAGAGCTGGCCATATCCACTCACTGCCAGCAACAACCCCCCGCCTGTTGGGGCAATGGAGTGGCCCAAACTGGATGCAATCGTAAGTGATGAGTTACACCTTGACCGAAGAGAGGGAGGCGCATAGGCATTCACAAACACATTGGCATTGGTTGCCATCAGAATCTCCCCAAAGGTCCAGATACATGTTGCGACCAGGAAAAGTGGAAAGACTGTACAACCAGCATACATCCCATACCCAACCACATAGAACAGCATGGCGATCGCCATGGAAGGGAGCTGTCCCAGTCTATGCGTCCATGTGGTGAGGAACGCGGTTGCCAGCAATACCGTGACGGCATTTACCGTCATCAACAATGCATAACGACTTGAACCAATCACCTCCCCATACAGGGAAGCAAACTGGAGGGGCAGGGTGAAGGTATTCTGGGCATAGGCAAGGCCGTAAAGGGCAAACAATATAAAAAAGAGTATCAGGAGGGGAGGCATCCGCAGCTTCTTGGCAGTAGTAGCAGTTTCCTTGGTATAGAGGGTTTCACTCTTCGGAATTCCACGCAATAACAGGAGTGTAGAGAGGAAAATCAGGAAAGAGGAGAACGCAAAAAGCAACACGATCGAACGTGCATAGAGAAAGGAAGCTGCAACAGGACCAAGCGCAACCCCGATATTCGTCCCCAGATAGAGAAGACTGAACGACCTAGAAAGTTGATCACTGTGGCTGAAATCAGCAACCATGGTATTCGTGAGAGGAGAGGTCCCTCCACGGAAAGGACTGGAGAGAAGGATCAGATACGGTACCAGATGAGGTAATAAACCAAACATCACAGCACTTGCAAGATACGAGAGACTGACCACAGCCTGACAGATTACCAGTGGAGTCTTTCTTCCCCATCGGTCAGCAATATACCCACTGGAGAACTGGCCAACCATGGTGGCAATAACGCTGAATGAGACAAAGAATCCCGCCTGGGCTGGAGAGAGCCCTAGTTTACCGGTAAGAATGAGGACCAGGAGCAGCTGCACAAAATCCCCGAACCTATTGATGATTCGGATTATGAACAGAATATAAACATTCCTCTCCAGACCCCTGTACAAGGAAAAACCCGCCACAAGAGGACGGGTTGTACGTGTATTTCCCATGCGCTCCCTACCCTCTAGTGAGAGTAGGGATTGCTGAATCTTTGGTCAACACTCACTATGGCCACAAGAGAAACATTTCTTGCAACCTTCGATATTCACAAAAGTGACATTACCGCAGATTGGGCAGATATCGGGCTTCACCGAGCTACCGGAAGCCGGAAGACCAAGATCCAGCTGACCAACATCTTCATCCTCATCCTCCTCATCAGGAAGACGGGAGGCATCACGGTCGGAGTCTGTTGAGCCGATATGCTGTTGCAACACTTGCGCTACTGCATCAGGCAGGCTCATTACCCGGTTTCGGCCAAATCCCATGGAGCGGCCACTTCCGATCCCCGAAAGCTGGCTGATGATCGCCTGGGCACGCTGGTCTGGGGTCAGGGGAGAAGGCATGCGAAGCAGCAAGCTGATCAGTCTTCCAAGTCCCTCCGCATCGGCTGCCACATCACTTCCCACCTTTGCTACATTGATGAAAACCTCAAAAATATCACTCGGGTCCGGACCATCACAATTTACAGTGATGTAAGCCGTTCCGATCGGAGTGGCCTTTCGGTAGGTGGTTCCCCTCAGAACTGTGGAGCGTACCCTTGGCTTGGGTTCACTGGAACGGGTCACCACAGGAGCTTCCTTTTTCTCCTCTTTCTTGACCGTCAAAACCTGTGTATCACGTGATCCATCACGATATGTGGTACCCCCCTTGCAACCAAGGTCATAGAGCAACTCATAGAGATTGCCTGTCTGCTCTATCGTGTATTCCTTTGGTGTATTGCCTGTCTTGGAGATAGAGGAATCGACCCATTTCTGGATTGCTGCCTGTACCTTGACATGCCCCTCAGGAGCAAGGTCCATAGCAGAGACAAAGTAGTCAGGCTTCTTCGCTCCGGGATTATCCTTTACCCAATCATCATACACCTTCACCCGCTCGATGTTCGTTCCCATCCTTCCTGTTCGCTCCCATTCCCAGAAATAGTAGGGTTCGATTCCAGTGGAGGTGTTTACCATCGTCCCGGTGGTTCCAGTTGGAGCCTGGGTCAGGAGGGTGACATTCCTCAGTCCTTGTTCACGGACTTTCTGGCGGATCTCTTCAGGCATCTGCTTCATGAAGCCACTCTCAAGCAACTTCTCAGCATCAAAGAGAGAAAAGCTTCCCTTCTCCTTTGCAAGATCACAACTCTCTGCATAAGCTTCAACGCAGATGAACTTGTACAGCTCCTCAATAAAAGTCAGGGACTCATCACTCCCATAACCAAGTTCCATCTTGATCAACATATCGGCAAGGCCCATGGTCCCCAGCCCGATACGGCGCTCGCTCTGCTGTTGCCTCTTGTTCTCCTCGAAGAAATAGGGGGTATCATCAATGACATCATCAAGGAACCGGACCGCCAAACGGACTGCCCTGCCTAGGTCCTTGTAGTTCACCTTCTTGTTCTTCACAAACCTACTCAGGTTTATGGATCCAAGGTTACAGACCCCCCATGGAGGAAGTCCCTGTTCCCCACAGGGATTGGTGCTCTGGATGGAGGAGTAATACCAGGAGTTGGACATCTTGTTATAGCGGTCAATAAAGAATACCCCAGGTTCGGCACTTGCCCAGGCACTCTCTACAATGGCATCCCAAATCTTTCGTGCCTTCATTGTTTGGTACACCTGAACCTTATGCCCACTCTTCTTCCATTTCTCGATATCACCGTCCCACTTTTCATTATAGTCAGGGTCGGTGGTATCAGGGAAATAGGTATTCCAATCCCCATCACTCCGTACTGCATCCATGAAATCGTCGGTAATTCCGACAGAGATGTTTGCATTGGTAATCTTGCCCATTTCCCGTTTTGACTCAATGAAATCGAGAATATCGGGATGCCAGACATTGAGAATCAACATCAATGCTCCACGACGGGAACCGCCTTGTTCAATCAGGCCGGTTACGAAGCTGAAGAGCCCGCCCCAGCTTACCGAACCACTGGAGCGGCCGTTTACGCCCTTGACGTAGCTGTGCCGTGGCCTGAGGGATGATATGTTCATACCGACTCCACCCCCTCGGCTCATAATTTCGGTCATCTGGCCCAAAGAGGCTATGATGCCACCACGACTGTCCTTCGGGGAAGGGATCACGTAGCAATTGAAATAAGTTAGGTTCTGATCCGTTCCCGCACCGGTAAGAATCCTGCCTCCAGGGACGAACTTCCAGTCCTCCAGGAGCCAATTGAACTCTTTCTCCCATTGCTTTCGAACCTCCGGCTTCTCTTGGGAAGCAATACCTTTCGCTACACGAGCGAGCATCTGTGCTGGGTCGGTCTCAAGCGGCTTGTCAACATCCTCACGTTTGACATGCAAGATAGTACCTTCATCGAGCTTGACGGTAATGGCATCCCCGCTGTTCAGTTCGGTAACCACACCAATCTCTCGCTGACCCGTTTTCGGATTGCTCACAGCAACCACGACATCCCCAACCTGCAACGTCTCCTTCTGTACGTCCTTCAAAGCATAACGGTCAAGGAAAATCTTACGACCCAACGGATTCAATTCATTCTTAACAGCGCTCATGTAATCCCTCTATATATTAAAATTAATTCAAAATTCACAAAGACAAATATGCCGTCTCTCCTGCCAGAAAATCACTACAAGAGAGCGGGCCGAACACAGTCGACCCTCGTCTACCATAGCATGGTGAACTTAACTTGGCAAGCGGACAATACAACATTTATAGCGCTATGTAAAGTTACATAACGCTATATATAGTGTTATATAGGTTTTATAGCAATCATGTATCGTCTCTTAAATAATGCGTATTGATACCTTTAAAAAAGGACAAACAGAGAGTCGAAAATTTCTTCTTATTCCTTGCTGGTAATACGTGAACCACTGATGAATCATCCCCTCAAAGAGGGTAGAAATCAGATGCATATTTCGTGCTCATTGAGAATCATTGGCATATGATCATATATGTTGTTTTGTCTGGTGGCTAGTGCTGTTTTAAAAAGTGAAGGGCCCCCAAAACACTGAAGGCCCTCCTGATACACACCCCGAAGGGGACAATACAATTAATAGCCGAGTTGCACCATGGTATCGGCAACTTTCTTGAAGCCAGCAATATTAGCTCCCTTCACATAGTTGATATACCCATCATCTTCCTTGCCTTCCAAGATGCATGATTGATGGATTTTCCCCATGATACCCTTCAACTTCTCATCGACCTCTTCAGCGCTCCAGGAAAGATGCATGGCATTCTGACTCATTTCAAGTCCACTGACAGCAACACCTCCTGCATTGGCTGCCTTACCTGGAGCATAGGGAATACGCTGCTCAATGAAGTATGTTGCTGCATCAGCCGTACAACCCATATTTGAAGTCTCAACAACGTATTTGACCCCATTCGCAACGAGTGATTTTGCATCTTCCATATCCAACTCATTCTGGATGGCACAAGGAAATGCAAGATCAACAGGGACTTCCCAAGGCTTCTTTCCTGCAACAAATTTCGCTCCAAATCGTTCAGCATAGGGGGCAACCACATCATTGTTCGAAGAACGCAGATACTGCATGAAGGCCCACTTCTCAGGAGTACCTACTCCCTCTTCGTCATAGATATACCCATCAGGGCCACTGATTGCCACAACCTTGGCTCCCAATTCAGTCGCCTTCATGGCAGCTCCCCAAGCCACGTTCCCAAACCCACTGAGTGAAACTCGTTTCCCTTCCAAGCTATCCTGGTGTGTCTCAAGCATAGCCTGGGCAAAGTACATGGTTCCATAGCCTGTAGCCTCAGGACGAACCAGGGACCCACCAAAGCCAAGACCCTTACCGGTCAGGACGCCCGTATTCTCGCCCTTGATACGCTTATATTGTCCATAGAGGAAACCAATCTCACGAGCTCCTACTCCAATATCCCCAGCAGGTACATCTGTCTCAGGGCCGATATATTTCTGTAACTCAGTCATGAAAGAACGACAAAAGCGGAGTATTTCGCTATCGCTCTTGCCACGTGGATTGAAATCACTACCGCCCTTGCCACCACCCATGGGGAGTGTGGTAAGGCTGTTCTTCAGTGTCTGTTCAAAACCAAGGAACTTCAGTGTACCGAGGGTAACACTGGAGTGAAAACGGAGACCTCCCTTATAAGGCCCGATAGCATTATTGAATTGAACACGATATCCACGATTTACTTGAAGATTTCCTTCATCATCCTCCCACTCGACTCGAAAGGTGTACACCCGGTCGGGTTCGGTCATTCTCTCGAGAATCCGATGCTTTTCATATACAGGATTCTCATTGACCACGTCGAGGACACTCTCCACCACCTCGCTGACTGCCTGGATAAACTCAGGTTCGGCGGGATTCTTTCTCTCCAGTTCTTTCATTACTGATTCAAGGGTATACATACCTAGATTATTCTCCTTGGCCTGTGCTGCAACACATTGTTGCTTGTCCAAAAAGCGTAAACCCGCTATATCGATATGTCAACGTCGAATTGCGAAAAACATGATTATATTTTATATATTTACCCTATCGTACAAAAATATACATAGAAATTGAATTTTCTATCAATTTTGTGAATATACTGAAACAATATGCAAACTTCGTCTCCCATGATAAAATACCTGCTATGTATACACTTGACCCTACTTGGTTGCCTTTCAGCAACCTCATGTTGAAACATATCTATAACGTGCTACTCATCTGCAACGACTATGACCGTTTCCTTCTTGAGGAAGACGGACGTGTTGAGGAAGAGTTATACCTCGAATACACCCAGCTTGGATTGAACAACCCCCCAAAGTTCACCCATACCAGCACCGCGGAAGAAGCACTGAATCTCTTGAGCCAGAGGTCGTTTGACCTGGTTGTAACCATGCTTGACCTCGGGACTGACTCTGTTGAGCAGTTGGCAACAACCATCAAGAAGAGCAATCCGCAGATGCCGGTTATAGCACTTTCCCCCTCCTCCAGTCACAAGAGAAATAAGATGATCAAGGGATCAGACTGCAAGGACATCGACTATTTCTTCTACTGGCAGGGAGACCCCACCATCTTCCTTGCCATGATCAAGCTGGTAGAGGATAGGATGAATCTTGACCATGACACCCAGGAAGCAGATGTCCAGCTCATCATCCTGGTAGAGGACTCGGTACGGTTCTACTCGTCCTACCTTCCCATGATGTATACCACCTTGATCCAACAGAATCGCTCAGCAATCCTTGAAGCACTGAACAACTGGGGAAAGACCCTCAGGATGCGTGGAAGACCGAAAATTGCACTTGCCAGGACCTATGAGGAGGCCCAGGATCTCTATACCAAGTATCAACACAATATCTTGGGAATCATCACCGATATGTCCTACCTCAAGGAGGGCGATCAGGACAAGTATGCAGGTCTATACCTTACCAAAATGGTTCATGCAAAAGACCCTGAGATCCCAATACTCATCCAAAGCAGTGACAACACTGCCCAGGAGATGGCAGAGGAAGCAGGAGCGTATTTTCTCTGGAAAAATAATTCAGCACTCCTTTTTGAACTGAATAAGTTCATGACAAAACACTACGGATTCGGCCCCTTTATCTTCCGAGATCCCGATACAATGGAGGAGATTGCCCGCGCTGAGACCATGCGCGACCTGCAGAGGGTCCTCCCCAAGGTTCCGACCAAAAGCTTTGATTTCCACTCCAGAAGAAATGACTTTTCCCGATGGCTCAGGGCACAGAGCCTTTACGCCATTGCTGCAAGAATTAAAGACCTGAAGATTCCTGCCAATGGGGATGCAAAGATTGTACAACAACAGATGACGGAAATCATTCGCAACTACCGTAAGGAGAGAACCAAGGGAGTCATTGCCCAATTCAGTAGGAACAACTATGACGAAACGCTCTTCTTCAGCCGAATCGGAGGGGGCTCCCTGGGAGGAAAAGGACGAGGACTTGCCTTCATTGACATGGTGTTGCGTGCAGCAAAGCTTCCAGAGAAATACCCTGATGTGTACCTCTCCATCCCTCGTACGGTGGTTGTTACCACCGATCAGTTCACCCAGTTCCTCGAGGAAAACGATCTCAATGATATCGCCTCAGGTGATATTCCTGATGAGACCTTGCTTAAAATATTCCTCTCAAAACCCTTGAGCAATGACCTGATCCTAAACCTCTCGGAAATCATCCAGGTTATCCATCAGCCGATTTGTGTGCGCTCTTCCAGCCTTCTGGAGGACTCACACTTTCAACCGTTCGCCGGGGTATATGAAACATGCATGCTTCCAAACCAAGGGTCTGACGAGGCGAGACTCCACGAACTCTGTGATGCGGTGCGCGCGGTCTGGGCTTCCACCTTCTTCCGCAGTGCAAAGGAGTACCTCAAGGCAACCGAGCATATGCTCGAGGATGAAAAGATGGCTGTCATCATCCAGCAGGTCATAGGAAGCGACCATGGTCCTTACTGGTATCCAAACATCAGTGGGGTTGCCCGATCCCTCAACTACTATCCCCTGGGAGGCGAGAAACCTGAGGATGGGGTTGGCATGCTCAGCTTCGGCTTCGGCAAATCGGTGGTGGACAATGGCTCTGCACTGAGATTCAGTCCTGCCCACCCAAAACGGCCTGCCCAGTTTCTTGGTGGTAACCAGACAAGCAGCCAGAACACCTTCTATGCCCTGAATATGAAAAGTGGGTACCATCCACTTGAAGAAGGAGGGCTTGAGAACCTAGAACTGCTCAATTTCCGTGAATCCTGGACTTATCCCGATGCCATCAGATACATTGCAAGTACCTATGACTTGGCAAGCGGCATGCTGAGCGAATCTGTCAGGACTGAAGGGGAGAAGGTAATCACCTTCAACGGAATCCTTAAGTATGACGCGTTCCCCCTAGCCGCAATCGTCAGGGATGTCCTTCAGTTGGGTACAGAGGCAATGGGAAAACCAGTAGAAATTGAATTTGCAGTAAACCTGAACCGTGCAGCCCCAAAGATGAGGGAGTTCAGCCTTCTCCAGATTCGCCCGATTGCAGCAGGCAATGAGGAGAGCGATGTCTCAATCAGCAACCATGAGCGAGAAAATGCGGTCATTCATTCTCATGTGGTGATGGGAAACGGTAAAATTGACCATGTAGAAGACATCATTTACCTGAAAATCGACCAGTTTACGGCCTCCTCGATGAAAGGCATGGCAAAGGAACTCGACAAACTCAACGCAGCAATGGTTATTGCAGAGAAAGACTATGTATTGGTGGTGGCAGGAAGATTGGGGAGCTGTGACCCATGGTTGGGTATCCCCGTAACCTGGTCACAGATATCCAGAAGCAAGGTAATCGTTGAGACTGGGTTACAGGGATTCCAAGTTGAACCAAGCCAAGGGACTCACTTTTTCCAGAACATGACAAGCCTGGGATGTCTCTACCTGACCATCAACCCAGCATATCGATCTGGTTCAATGCGCTTCGAGAAACTCAAGGCCCTCCAGATTGTCTCAGAGACAGAACACTTCATTCATGCAAGAAGCGAAAAGCCATTGACCATTAAGGTCAACGGCTTCGATGGAGAGGGGGTAGTACTGGTCGATTAGTGCTCTGGATGGGTCTCCTTGTAAGCCCAGACCCATATTGCAGTGTGAGAACGCACTGCCTCCACTGCCTTTTCACCATCTCTATCCATAATTGCCTGATGCAATTGTTGGTGTACCTCATCAACACCCTCATGGATGGGGTTGATGGTCTTGGTAAACAAATCAATCACAAAGGTATAGATGTTTTCTACAATACTGTTATGGGAGAATCGAGCAAGCAAGCGATGATAATGCAAGTCCAGGGCACCTGCTTTCTGGGCAGAGGCCTGATCTTTTTCAAGCTCCCTCTGGAACTCATTCATTGATTGATCGAGCAAAGCCAATTCCTCATCGCTCGCAGACTCAATGACCAATTTGACGATACCCTCTTCCAGCAATTGCCTGACCTGTGTCAATGATTTGTAATCACGGTCCTGTACAAGGATCTGAAACAGTTGCGGATCGAATAGACGCTTGTTTGATGCGCTGGATACAAATGTTCCATGTCCCTGCTTGATTTCAATCACCCCATAGGCTGAGAGAATCTTCAAGGCTTCACGTACTGTGCCACGCCCAACTTTCAGGCTCTCGGCAAGGGAGATTTCATTGGGAATCATATCCCCGGGTGAAAGCTTCTGGTCGATCAAGAGCTCCTTGATCTTCTCTATCACCCATTCAACCGCTGATGGACGGCCTTCGCGTACCCTGAACATATCTTCCATGGAAATGAATCCCCCTGCTTACAGCACTGTATCATACCAAGAGCCCATGATGAAAGCAAGGAATCATCAATCCTTGTAGTCATCCCTTGAGGGAGAGAAACACTCAATTAGCTCGGTATCTTCAAGTATCTTGGAACCATGGGGATCCATGGAAGCAAAATAGTATGCATCTCCTGCATAAAGGTCCAAAACCTCGCCATCTCCCTTGATGAAATGGATATGCCCCTTTACCACGAAACCATTCTGGCTTTCAGGGTGGGTATGCATCTCAAGCGTGGACCCTTTCTCAAGGTAGAAATAGCAGATCATGCTGTCCTTGTCATACGTCAAGGTAACCCGCTCAATTCCCTTCGCCCTCTCCACTCTCTTGTCTGTATGCAAATTCCCTCTATGTTTTTTCTCGTCCATTATTTGGTTCCTCTTCTCTCAGCAATCAAGGCAAGCAAGGCATTCCATCCCTTCTGGAATGAGATACGGAACAACTCAACACCACCATAATCGTAGTATTCATCAACAGACAACCCATCAGTCTCAAGGGCTCTCTGGTAGTCAGGAAGTTCCTTACAGAGCCTCTGAATCTGCTGCTCATTCAGCGTGCTTTCTATCCGGTCAACTACTTCCTTGTCTTGTTCAATCAACACTTCGGCAGTTCCCTTCCAGTTGATGGTAATGCTCAAATCCCCACCCACCAGCTCGGTGAAATCCTCAAGTTTTCTGGCGCCTCCACCGATCATGACTCCTGGATATCCCCTATCCTTCATCATCTCATACTCTTTCTTCGCGATGGAGAGCCCAGCATATCTGGCCAACTCCTCATCAATGGAAAGCTGTTGATCCTTGATGACACGCTTGAAATGATCATCGAGAATTCCGGTAATGTGTGTGACATAGAAAGGAGGGGTGTTTCCACTTTTATTGCTCACTTCCTGATAGGCTTCACAAATGGCAATGGTCTGACTCAGGCTCATAACCTCTGTTGCCATGGTGGGAATATTATGTTCCACCATGGTACTTATTGCCTCGATACCCCACTTGGTTACCGGTATCTTGATGCAGATATTCTCCCCAATCTCATGATTCTCCAAGCCTTCCTTGATGATCAAGCTGGCATCTGTCTCAGCAAACGGGTCACCCTGGATGGTAACCAACCCCTCTGTACCACCACTGGAGCGATAGAGGGGGAGGAACAAATCTGCAAGACGACCGACCATCATCTGCTGAACCTTGGAGGCAAGCACGGAATCGTCTTTCTCATAGGGAAGCAGGAGATCAATCATCCGCCTCACTACACGCATATCCTCTTCAGTTTCAAAGAGCTTCGAAACATAACTCGGATTGGTGGTACAACCAATTGCACCTTCTTTAATCGCTCGCTTGGCTTGTTCCATGGTCGGATTGTTGATCCAGAAGCGAGTTTTGGTCTGCTGATGGACACGGTGAAAATACGTAGATTTCATACACACACCTTTAATTGAATAGTAATGACGGTAGCCACAGGGAGATCTGTGGAACATAGGTGAGAACCACCAATGCAACCAGGAGAGAGAACAGGTATGGAAGCACTGCCTTGAATACCTTCCCCACCGGAAGCTTCACGATTGGGCTGAGCATATACACACTCATGCCAACGGGAGGGGTGATCATTCCAATCATCAGGTTAAATACCATTACCAAACCAAAATGGACTGGATTAACACCACTGGCCATTAAGGGCGGTAACAGAATCGGGGTCAGAATCATGATTGCAGCAGTGGACTCCAGGAACATTCCTGCAATAAGGAGAATTACATTGGCAAGGATTAAAAGCACAACCGGGTTGTCTGAGATACCGAGCATCAAGGCTGAAACCTGCTGGGGAAGCTGTTCTACCGTCAACACCCAAGCAAAAATGGCAGCAGAGGCAACGATAAACAATACACTTGCTGTTGATTGCAATGTCTCCTTGCAAGTCTTGATAAACGATGCAAAGCTGAGTTCCTTGTATATGGCACTCAATACCAGTGCATAGGTAACTGCAATTGCAGCAACCTCAGTCGGACTGAACAGGCCAGAGAGCATCCCCCCCATCATGATCAGAGGCATGAACATAGAGGGAAGACCTCGCTTTATGATGGTGAGCATCTCTCTTGATGAAAACTTGTTCTCCACTCCCTTGGGATAGTTGTACCGTCGGGCAAAGAAAGCCACTTGGACCATCAAGGCAATGGCAATAATCAATGCAGGGAGAATCCCTGCAATCAGGAGTTGCATGGAGGAAGTCTCAGCAGCAGCCGCATAGATGATCAAGGGGATGGAAGGAGGGAAGATCGGACCGATGACTGCAGAGGCTGCGGTAATAGCGGCAGCATGCGTCTTCGGGTACTTCTGTTTCTCCATTGCCTCCAGCTCAATGTTCCCCAGTCCCCCAACATCAGCAAGGGCAGCGCCTGAAATACCACTGAAGATCAGGGAAGCCACAATATTTACCTGGGCCAAGCCACCTTTCAAGCGACCAACCAACAATTTTGCGAATTCAAACAACCGTTCGGTAATCCCCGAACTATTCATCAACCCTGCTGCCAGGATAAACAAGGGAACGGCAAGCATGGGAAAAGAGTTGAGACTGGTAACCATTCTCTGAATCAACTGACTGGGAGGAATATTTGCCACAATCAGATACAAGGCAGAGGGAATGCCCATGCTCACAGCAATAGGAAGCCCAGTGGTCAGCAAGACCAGAAACAGGAGTACCACCATGGAACCGCTCATTGGAGACCCTCCCTCTTACGAAGCGTAATAATTACACCAGCTAGGGAAAAGATGCACATGGCAAGCACTCCCAACGTGATGGGAATGTAAAACACCACATTCGGCATTGCTAATGCGGGTGTCCGAACATTCCAATTGAATTCCATGATGGTCACAATGGCATTAAGCACATACAAACCAAAGACCATGACCAACAACTGGGTAATGGCTGAAAACCAACGCTTCACGTTTTCCGGCAGGTATAATACCACGATATCGACGATGATTTGTTGGTTTTTCCAGGTCAATACCGGTATCATCAGAAATACCAACGAGACCAAGGAAAACCGAGCAAGCTCTTCCAACTGTATCGACCCTGAATTAAATATATTTCTCATGATGATCTGAATAAGCACTGAAAGGAACAGCATCAACAAGAAGAGGATGCCAAGAAGCTCATACAGACCAGCCATCTTTTTCAAGAACCTTTGCATAGGAATATTCCTTGTATTAGAAGACATGTATGGAAGCAGGAAATCATCCTGCCTCCACCACTGAAAGCACTACTACTTGATTGCGTGGATCATCTCGTAGTACTTGCCCCAAGCATCGCCAAAGCGTTCATCAACGACTTTGCTGACGGAAGAACGGAACTCATCAACTTTCAGGCCATCAGCTGCTGTGATGATGGTCATACCCTTGTTCTTGAGAGTCTGTACGTCCTTGGCCTCATTCTCCTGTACATAGTTGGATGCCCAGTCACGTGTTTCACGAGCAACTTCTCTGAAAATCTGCTTATGCTCGTCACTCAGGGACTGCCATACCTTCTCGTTGATCACTACAGGTTCGCTACCCATGATATGGTCGGTCATCATGGCATACTTCTGTACTTCATAGATATTGCTGGTTACCAATGTGCTTACGGGGTTCTCCTGTCCATCGGCGACACCGGTGGAGAGGGCAACAGGAACCTCTGACCAATCGATGGGAACTGCTACCGCGCCCATACCTTCCACTGCTGCAAGATAGATGGGGGAAGGAATGGCCCGAATCTTCTTTCCAGCCAAGTCAGCTGGGGAGTAGACAGGGAAGTTTGCAGTCAACTCACGGGTACCGAAGTAGAAGGAGTAGAGAATCCTGACGTTTCTGGTATCGATCAACTTCTGGTTCAACTCCATGAGTGCAGGGCTGGTCTCAGGATCTGTTGCCTTGAGCAAGTGGTCGACATCCCGATATAGGTATGGGGTATCAAACAAACCCAGATCATTGAGCAACGGCTGCAACCCGCCATAGGTGTTATGGTGAAGTGCAATAGAACCCATGGAAACAGCTTCAGCCATCTCACTAATGGATCCCAGCTGACTTGCCGGATACACTTCAATCTTGATGACCCCACCAGTCTTCTCAGCTACCTTATCGGCAAAATAGGTCGCCTGCAATCCATTCGGGCTGGAAGCCGGATTCATGTGAGCATACCGCAATACCAATGGTTTCTCTGCAGTTGGACCACTCTTTTCTGCTTGCCCCTGTGCAAACAGAGCCATTGCCAACAAGGTGACAAGCACCAGTACAACAATCTTCTTTTTCATGTGTTTCTATCTCCTTTTGTTTCTATCTTCAGGTAACCCTGAAGCATTATGCCTTTTTATGTTTGATGGCTTTCTTGGCTCCCCCGATAATATCCTCTACAGACATACCGTAGGCATCAAGCAGCTCATCGGGAAAGCCGGACTCACCATACACATCCTGCAATCCTAGTCGTACCAAGTAGGCAGGGTTTCCCTCAGCAATCACCTCTGCAATTGCACTACCGAGACCATTGATGATGGTATGATCCTCTATGGTGACCGCACAACCTGTTTTTCCAAGAATTGCTGCAATTCCTGCTCGATCCAATGGCTTGATGGTTGCAACCTCCACAACCTTCACGCCGACCCCCTGTTCTTCCAGCTGTCTTGCAGCCTCTATTACGCGATTAGTAACAAATCCATGGCAGAATAGCGCCACATCATTTCCTTCATCAACAATGGTGCGTACCTTACCCAAGGGAAACGGTGTTCCATCGGGGAAGACTTTCTCTTCCCGACCACTGCCGATTCGTATATATACCGGTCCATCGATATCAGCACTTGCCAGCATCGCTTGATAGACCTGGTTTCCATCTGCAGGGCAAAGAATGGTAAAATTGGGCATTGTTCTGAGAATTCCCACATCCTCAATAAACTGGTGAGAGACCCCTTCCCTGTTTCCTCCATGCAAGCCACCGTTGGCACCAACAAAGCGGACTTTCAGTGCAGGATAGGAGACAAATGTCCTCATCTGTTCACAAGCGCGCATCGTCAAGAACCCTGCGTATGTGCAGATGTAGGGCAACAGGCCACTGGAAGCAAGACCACTGGAAACACCCACCCCGTTCTGCTCGGAAATTCCAAGTTCAATGACACGATCAGGATATGCTTCCAAGAACGGTTCACCCTTAACCACCTTCAGCGAGTCTGTGGAAACAAATACAATATCATCACGCTCTTTCGCCAAGTGCATCAGTGCGTCTCTAAATCCAATTCTCGTGCTGTCAACACTACTCATAGAACACCTCCCAGTTCCTTCATGGCAATACGGTATTCTTCATCGGTATAGACCCGTTTATGCCAGGAGTTTTCTCCCACCATGAAGGAAACACCGTTTCCCTTGACCGTCTTGCAGATGATTGCCGAAGGTCGTTCAGTTTCAGCTTTGGCTTTCTCAACCGCTTGTAAAATCTGGGACATATCATGCCCATCAATGCTCTGGGTATGCCAGCCGAAGGCTTTCCACTTATCCTCAATAGGATAGGGGCCCGATACCTCACCAACGGTCCCTCCACTTTGGTAGTTGTTGTTGTCAATAAACACGGTCAGGTTTGCTGCCTTCTGATGGCTTGCAGCCATTGCTGCTTCCCAAATCATTCCTTCCCCAAGTTCACCGTCCCCGGTGACTACATACACCCGATTCTTTTTTTTCTGGATTCGAGCGGCTAGGGCCATGCCCAGTCCAACCGAGACTCCGTTGCCGAGCGAACCTGTGGTTGCATCAAGACCTTTGGTCTTTGGTGCATAGGGATGCCCCTGCAACATGGAATGTAGGTATCGCAGGGTATACAGGTCGTCTGCCGGAAAATAACCCCGCCTGGCGAGGGCGGCATACAATACAGGACAAGCGTGTCCCTTGGAGAGTACAAAGCGATCACGATCGCTTTTCTCTGGGTCTGATGGGTCAATATTCATCACCTCAAAGTAGAGAGCGGTAATAATATCTGCAACTGAGAAACTCGGACTGGGATGGCCATCTTTTGTTCGGTAGACCATCTCAACGACATCTCTCCTAAGCTGCAAAGACATCGCATGCAAAGCTTCAAGTTCCATGGTTTTCTCCTTCTACAGCAGTCCCTTGATCTGCTCAACACCCAGGCGGGGACTGCTGAGCACTGTCTTGCCGGTTAGCTCGGCAAGCGGCTTTTCCATTCTTGCCATCGAACCCTGGGCAAGAAGAATCACATCACAGGAATCAGCTACCCGTTTTGCCGTCTCTGCAATCAGCCGGTCATGGGTTTCTGCATCCCCAGCAGTAATGGCTGGAAAAGCACCCTCGGCCAAGGCACTGATGGTCCTGATTGATTTCCCAGCCTCCTGTGCACACCTCTGAAGCAATCGGATGGTTGGATCCAAGGTGGTTGGAAGGGTGGCCAGGACAGCGATTGAATCAGTGAGTTCTATCGCCCGGCGAGCCATCGGCTCATCAATTCTTATGATGGGGATGGGGAAAAATTCCCGAGCACCATATACTGCATCCCCGATTGAGGAGCAGGTGTTGAGAATCAACTCAGCACCTGAAGCACAAGCAATCTCATAGTATCCATAGAGCCGTCTCTTCACAGCCTTGGTCATCCCCCCGGCCTCGATGATGTCAGCAATCATGCTGTCATCGAGTATGTTCATCACCTTGTAGTCGCCAAGGGTCTCTTTTATCAGATCCGACAGTGGTTTTACCAAGGCAGCTCCGGTATAGATTGCGGCAATTGTGTGTTCAGCCATGAATACTCCTCCCAATTCCTATAACATCATACATCATACATATGAAGAATGCGGCACATTTTTCAATCTGTCAAGGAAAAATTTGGGGACCCCCATCTGAGGTTAAAAATAGGACCCCTAAAAAAGGAGTCCTGAATAAAACCTATTACCAATATCGACTAATAAGGACCACGGATGTGTTGTATCACCTTGTCCTGATAGAACTTCTCCAATTCCTTATGCAGCTCAGCTGAGAGAGGAGGAAGATCAGAGATTGCAGCATTGTCCAGCACCTGTGATGGCCGGCTGGCACCAGGAATTACCACAGAGACAGCATCAAAGTCGAGAATCCAGCGCAGTGCCATCTGGGCAAGGGACATTCCCTCCGGCTTCATAGTCTTGATCTCCTCAGCCAGTTCAACTCCTTTCTCAAAAGGAATACCAGCAAAGGTCTCTCCAACATTGAATGAAGCTCCATCGCGATTGAAGTTACGGTGGTCGCTCTCATCAAAGGTGGTATTTTTCGTCATCTTCCCTGAGAGTAATCCACTTGCCAACGGAACACGAGCAATGATGGAGACCTCTTTTTCCTTGGCTTTGGAGAAGAGGTCGGTGATCAGTTTCTGTCGGAACATGTTGAAGATAACCTGCAGAGAGGCAATCCCCTCCTCTTTTAGGCAGATCAATCCCTCTTCCACGGACTCAACACTTGCCCCGAAGTCGGCAATCTTTCCCTGTTTTTTCAGATCTCTCAAGACATCAAAGACAGCACCTTCTTCCAGAACCTCTTGCGGAATACAGTGCAGCTGGATCAAATCCAAGCGTTCAACTCCCAAACGGGTGAGAGATGCATCGGTATGGCGAATCATTGCCTCAGGGGTGAAGTTCCCAGGCCAACCAGGATTTCCACCACGTCCCAATTTAGTAGCAACAAAGAAGGAATCTCGTTGGGATTTAAGAAATTTTCCAATGAACTTCTCGCTCCTCCCGTCACCATACACGTCAGCGGTATCAAAAAAGGTAATACCGGCATCCATCGCGGTTTGGAGGATTTTCATGGCAGTCTCATCCTCAACGGTACCCCATGATCCACCGATCTGCCAGGTTCCCAATCCAACTTCGGAAACCATGATCTTATTCGTACCAAACGGTCTTCTCTTCATACTTGATCCTCCAATTATTGTGTATCTCTCTTCATTTTAGGAAGCTCTCATACAAAAAGCAAGGAATTCTGGCCTTAGAGCTGAGAGAGGAAAGCATCCCATAAGGTATCTTGCGGGGGATCGGCAATAATGGTTATCTCTTCCTTGCGTACCGGGTGAACAAAGGAGATGGATCTCGCATGGAGGCAGATTCCCCCATCGGGGTTGGAACGGGGAAATCCATATTTGAGGTCCCCCTTGATATGCAGGCCGATTGCAGCAAGCTGCGCCCTGATCTGGTGATGTCTACCGGTATGCAGTAATACCTCAAGGAGGAAGTAGGTTTTGCTTGCAGCGATAAGACGGTAATCCATCTTCGCAAGCTTCCCTTTCTGTCTCTCCACAGGAAGCGCAACACTCTTATTCGCCTTCGTATCACGGATAATGTAGTGAAGCAAGGTACCCTCTGTATCGTTGGGGACCTTATCCACAATCGCCCAGTAGGTCTTCTTCACGGTATTGCCCTTGAAGAGCTCATTCATCCTGACCAGAGCCTTTTCAGTCTTTGCAAAAATCACCAAACCACTGGTTGGCCGGTCCAAGCGATGAGGTATACCTAAATAGACATTCCCCTTCTTTTCATAGGTTACCTTCAGGTATTCCTTGACAAGATCCGCAAGTGTTTTATCTCCAGTCTTGTCTCCTTGTACCAACTCACCACCACGCTTGTTCACCACGATCAAGTGGTTGTCCTCATACAGGATCCGACCTTCAAGTTGCTCCATTATTCCCTCTCCATCTCATCATCGAAGAGCGACGGTTCCCGCTGGTCTTCGTGTACCACTTCTTTTACTGCCCTGAGCCGTATGGAAGCCACTTCCTTGACAGCCAGGCGAACCCCGTTTGCCTTTACACCCTTGGGCTTGTAATCGGAGAAGTAGAACTTCTCCTCCAGAATCCTGAGCCCTGGTTTTTTCTTATAGGTAAGATTCATCTCAGCATTTTCGAAGGTGGACAGCTTGACTATCTTGAAGTTCCCTTCCGGTACCAGTGGGTAGAGCTTCTTCAGCTGGTAGCTCACAATCTGGCATCGCTTGATAAAGAGATACTTGTAGGTTTTCTCCTGGTAAATGACCGTAAAGACTATCTTGGATAGCTCTTCCTTGTCAGCAAGCCCACAATAGAGCATCCCCTTCCCGACAAATTCCTTCTCGGGGGCATCAATCACCTGATAATTACCATCCTTGCGAATTACCAGGATACGGTCAAAGGGACTGACATCGAATAGGGTATTTCCTTTCTTTACATCATATCCCAGGTAGCCCGCCGCAGCATCATAGCGAAGGGGTAGATTGCGCTCAGCGACCTCTTTCACATCAATCATATCAAACTTCTTGATCGTACTCTTACGCTTATGATCCTCATCGGACATGAGCTCTTTCAACTCTGCAATGAACGAGAGCGCATAGCCGGTAAGATCTGCAAGCTTCTTCTCTATCGCTGCAAGCTGTTCGTTGACCTGCTCAATCTCCTGATGATTCTTCTCAATGTCAAACAAACTGATGCGTCGGATGGGGATCTTGAGCAGACGTTCAACATCCTCACTATCAAGCGGGCGGAGCAGTGCTTCAGTAAACGGCTTGAATCCGCTGACAACAGCCTTGTTCACATCTTCAGCACTTTTTTTCTGTTCGATGCGTTTGTAGATCCGCTCTTCAATAAAGATTCTTTCCAGGGTCCTGTAGTGAAGCTTGTCCAACAGATGCCCCTTCTCCAGCTTCAACTCTGCTTCCAGTACATCAACCAAGTGATGTGCATGGAAATCCAGTATCTCATGCACCCCCATGATGGTAGGAGTATTATCCCTGATTACAAGTGGATTGACTGAGAGCTTGGTCTCACATGCCGTATAGGCGTATAAGGCATCCACAATTTCCTTTGAATAGGTGTTTCGGGCAAGGCTGATTTCGATGTTCACCTTCTCTGCGGTATAGTCTGTAATGGAGCTGATCTTCAGCTTTCCCTTTTTGGCCGCATCCTCGACCGAGCGGATCATCATCTCGCTGGTGGTCCCATAGGGGAGTTCCTCGATGATGATGCGTTTAGGATCCTTGGTATTCAGTTTTGCCCTGATGGAGACTGAACCCCGTCCATCGTTATAGTCATCAACATCAACGATGCCCCCTCCTGGGAAATCAGGATAGAGTTCGTACGACTCTCCCCGTAAGGAGGCCGCCATTCCATCAAACACCTCAAGCGGATTATGGGGAAGAATATAGGTACTCATTCCCACAGCGATACCACTAACCCCTTGTATGAGGACAACAGGAATCTTGGCAGGAAACGCTATAGGTTCCTTGTTCCTTCCATCGTATGATTCCACAAACTCGGTAAGCTCAGGATTATACAATACCTTCTTGGCAAAGGGGAGAAGACGACATTCAATATATCGTGCCGCAGCAGCCCTGTCTCCGGTCAAGATATTTCCGTAGTTACCCTGTCGCTCAATAAACAAGTCACAATTGGCAAGGTTTACCAAGGCTTCGTAGATGGAAGAGTCCCCATGCGGGTGGTAGCGCATCGCCCACCCTACTACGTTTGCAACCTTATGAAACTTACCGTCATCCATCTCAAATAGCGTATGGATGATCCTCCTCTGTACAGGCTTGAATCCATCCACAAGATCGGGGATCGCCCTCTCCTTGATGACATAGCTTGCGTATTCCAGGAAGTTCTCTTTGAAAATTGCGTGTGCCTGGGTCATCAGATCAAATTCTCCATAATGAATTCGCGTCGTTCAGGCGTATTGCTGCCCATATAGAACTCCATGGTTTTATGCATCTCATTCATTCCAGCAATGGAGACTGGAAGCAGACGCATATCCTCCCCGATGAATTGTCCGAACTCCTTCGGGTCTATCTCTCCAAGCCCTTTGAATCGGGTCACTTCAGCATTTCTTATCTGGCTAGTGGCGTGGTTCCGCTCCTTCTCACTGTAACAGTATACCGTTTGTGTCTTGTTTCGTACACGGAACAAGGGAGTCTCCAGAATATAGAGACGACCGGAGAGCACCAGATCCTCAAAATAGGTCAGAAAATAGGTCATCAACAGGTTACGGATATGGAACCCATCAGTGTCGGCATCGGTAGCGATAATGACTTTTCCGTACCGTAGCCCTTCCACTCCGTTCTCTATACCAAGTGCCACCATCATATTATAGAGCTCGGCGTTCTTGTATATTTCCGTTTTCTTCTTCCCGAACACGTTGACTATCTTTCCCCTGAGGCTGAATACCGCTTGGGTCATGACATCACGTGTCTTGGTGATCGTTCCGCTGGCGCTATCTCCCTCAGTGAGGAAGATCATGGAGTTATCACACGCTTCCTGATGGGCATTGCTTTGTCCCAGGTGATACTTGCAATCCTTAAGCTTGGGAATATTCAGACTGACCTTCTTGGCCGACTCCCTTGCACCCTTCTTTACTTCATTCAGTTCTTTACGAAGTTTCTCGTTGTTAAGGATCTTCTGGTTGATTTTCTCCGCTTCTGTGGTGTTTTTCAGCAGGAAGTCGACAATGGCGTCCTTTACTTCATTGACAATCCAGGTCCTGATTTCAGTGTTGCTGAGTTTGTTTTTCGTCTGGGATTCAAATACCGGTTCCTTGATCTTGACAGCAATGGCTCCAACTACCCCTTCCCTCACGTCCTGTGGTGCCCAGTTCTTCTTGAAGTACTCGTTTATACCTTTGAGAATACCCTCTTTGAATGCACTCTGATGGGTTCCCCCATCGGTAGTATGCTGGCCATTCACATAGGAGAAGTAGTTCTCACCATAAGAGCCTGTTACATGGGTCAGGGAAAACTCAAGCTGCTTGCTCTGGTAGTGGATGATCGAGTAGAGGTTTTCTGTGCCCACCTCTTTATCCAGAAGGTCATACAGGCCATTGGATGATTTATAGGCACGATTATTATAATTGATTGTGAGTCCTGTATTGAGATAGGCATAGCTCCAGATCCTGGAGATGACAAAGTCTTCATTATAGGAGTAATCACCAAACAGCTCCGGGTCAGGGGTGAAAAGTACTTCCGTACCATCTGCATCCTCTGACTTACCACTCTTTTCACTGACCAGTATTCCTTTCTCAAAGATAGCCGTGCTGTATTTACCTTCACGATAGCTGGTGACCTGAAAATGTGAGGAGAGAGCATTCACTGCCTTGGTACCAACACCATTGAGACCAACAGAGAACTGGAAGACATCATCACTATACTTTGCACCGGTATTGATGATTGAGACACAGTCGACCACTTTCCCGAGGGGAATACCGCGACCGAAGTCTCTTACCGACACCTCACTCTCTTTCAGTCGGATGACGATACGGCTGCCATAGCCCATGATGAACTCGTCGATGCTGTTATCCACCACCTCCTTGAGAAGGATGTAGATACCATCATCGACATGGGTACCGTTTCCCAACCGCCCGATATACATACCGGGACGTTTTCGAATATGTTCCAACGCGCTGAGCGTAAGGATTTTCGATTCATCATATGTTGTCTTCGCCATGACTGTGCATTATAGCAGAATTCTACAATGATGGCAAAATAGTCAGCAGAATAAATCTCTTGCAGGATGGGTTGTCAGTGCACTACCCTATGAACATGAACACCATCCTCTTGGTTTATCTTGGTATCTCATTTGCTCACCTTAGCTTCCGCTCAGAAGGTTTTCCTTTTCTTGGAAATTTGACAAAAGTTTTATTGATGCCTACCCTGATGCTATTTCTCATGCAACAGGGGGATTATCCCCTACTTCTTGCTGCGCTTCTCTTTGCCACCATCGGGGATGCCTTGTTGACCAAGGGGCATCAAGGCACCCTGTTTCTCTGGGGTATGGGTAGCTTTGCGGTCTGCCATATATTCTACGGAATCCACGTACTCTCGTTGGGTGTAGACTGGATTCTCTCCGCCATTGCCTTTGCAGGCCTCATGATTCCCTATAGCCTGTTGTATCGTCTGATCGGAAAACAGAAGGGTTCTGTCAAATACCTCGCATATACTGTGTTGCTTTTCATGCTTGCTTCCCTGTTGACAGGACTTGCCTCACCACTCTGCATCATGGGAGTATTGCTGTTCATACTAAGCGATACCATGATCGGTATGGACAGTCTTGCAATGAAACACGTAAACGAAACCAGTGAGATGGGAAGTTATATCCTCGCTCAACTCTTACTGGTTCTAGGATTCACCGCACTGTAGGAGAATAAAATGAAATCTCATCACACGCACCAAACTCGCCAGCCCCTCCATAAGAAAAAGGAAGGACTGGCTGCCGGATCCCTTGTCTTTGTGGGAGACGGACAACCCGAGGCGACCAGAATTCGCACTCACCTCTACTCAACAGGATCGTATGAGGTATTAGAGGGGTTTGTGCTACCAAAAGAGAACCAACGTTGTTGGGTGCAAATCAGTGGACTGTCCAATATCATGTCCATCGTCGAGGTTGCAAAGGCGTTCTCCCTTTCCACCCTCAGCCTTGAGGATGTATTCTCCACCGATCAACGCCTAAAACTCGACAGCTATGAACAGTATCTTGCCATCACACTGAGAGTCCTTCCAACTGAGACCACAGAAGACCAACAACTCTCCCTCTTCCTTGGAAAACATTGGGTGCTCTCCATTACAGAGTATGCAAGTGAGGTCTTCCTCCCTGCCATACGTCAGTTGGAAGATCCTCAGACCAAATTGCAAGGGGGAGTCAGCAGCTTGCTCTTCCACACACTCATCGACCGGGTCGTCGACCAATACCTGGTGAGAGCTGATGAACTGGAGAATGAGACCGATGAACTGGAACAGCTCGTAATAACCTCTCCGAGTTCCACCGATGCCCCTACCATACACAGGCACAAGGCAAAAATCCTCTCGCTGAGGAGGATGACCAGCCCACTGAAAGATATCCTCGCCACCATGATCAGAGTTGAACACTCCTTTCTGGACAAGAATACTAAGATATTGCTCACCGACATCCAGGACCATGCTCTCTGGCTTGCTGAAGAGTGTGAGATGCTCAGGGAAACAGTTAGCAGCGTCATGGAAGTGTATCTCTCCAGCCTCGATACAAAAATGAACTCCATCATGAAAGTACTGACAATTATCAGCACCATATTCATCCCCCTGACCTTCCTGACCGGTCTTTATGGGATGAATTTCTCATACATGCCTCTTGCAACCTATAGATGGGGGTTCTATGGAATGTTGGTGTGTTGTATGCTGGTGGTCTTCGCGATGGCATACTATTTCTGGAGGAAACGCTGGTGGTAACTTCCCCTCTCACCCACATATCTATTGAGACACTCTCCCAAGTCCTGAATGAGGCCTTCAGCAACTATGAGGTTCCCATCCATATGAGCGAGGCACAACTGAAAGCACATCTCCATGCCTTGGGGTACTCTCCTGAAGACTCCATCGGTCTTTTCGATGAAAGCACACTGGTGGGGTTCATCCTGGTCGCAATCAGGGGAGCAACCGCATATGACGCAGGAACGGGTATCATTCCCTCCTATCAAGGAAATGGATATGCCCACCAATTGATCGATGCCACACTTGCACATATCAAGCAACGTGGTTTCACCTCCTTCTTCCTGGAAGTTATCGATACGAATGAAAGAGCAAAATCGCTTTACCTACGTCACGGATTTTCCATCACAAGAAGCCTACTTTGCTACCAAATCAAAAAAGAAATGCTGGGGGACACGTCCTTTGTACAGTTGCAGAAACAGGAGCGTATCAATATCCCTTCTGGAGATTGTATTCCCAGCTGGCAGAACAGCGATGCCTGTATCAAACGTGGGGGATTTACCGCCTATGACATTGTGCATGAATCTGTCAAACGCGGGGTTATTTGCTTCAATCCCAAGAAAGGTTCAATAGCCCAAATTTATATAGAACCACAATACAGAAGGCAAGGATTCGCTAAACAAGCCATCATTGCAGCAAAAGAATGTACAGAAACGCCAACACTGGGAATCCTGAATGTCTCCAGCGATTGTGAAGGAATTGGTGGTGTATTGACCCACATGGGATTTTCCCTTCTCCTTACCCAGAGCGAGATGCTCTATACCCTATAGAACAAGACATCTGGCTCGAGAAACCTTTTTCCCTCGCTCCTGGCCTATTCCACTTGTCTGGTGGGTGAAACTGTTGCTATACTGATTTCATTATGGAAGACCCGTTACCTAGTATGGGGTGCTCAATTGAACACCCGATTTGTTTGTCAGTGGCTGGGAGGTGTGCATGCACGCACAACTAACCGCCATCATCATCCTGTTAATCCTCTCTGGAGTCTTTTCTGCCACAGAGACGGCATTTACCTCACTCTCTTTTGTGCAACTCAAAATTCTGGACAACCGTAAGAAACGTGCGGCTAAATTGGTGTATAAACTCAGCCAGAAGCCAGAAGAGCTCATCACGACCGTTCTGGTGGGAAACAATGTTGTGAATATCACGGTATCGTCCCTGGTCACTACGTTCTCCATCGAGTTCTTTTCCAGTCAGCCAGTTGGGTATGCTACCGGGTTGCTTACACTGGTTATCCTCATCTTCGGCGAGATCACGCCAAAGCAATTGGCGCTCACCCATAACATGAAAATTGCTGTTTTCATGGCATATCCATTGCGTTTCCTCGAAGTAGTGCTGTTTCCTGTGGTCTGGTTACTCAGGCATTTCTCTGCGATTATCACCAGGTTCTTTGCTTCCCATGCTGAACCTACCATCACCACTGAAGGGGTGATGCATATGGTCGACGCAGCCGAGGATGTTGGTCTGGTGGATCGATATGAATCGGATCTCATGCAACGGGCAATCCATTTCAGTGAAACCCAGGTAAGAACCATCATGACCCACAGGACCAATGTATTCTGTATCAGTGACGAGCTCACCATCCGTGATGCATTCCCTTCCATCGTAAAAGCGGGATTCAGTCGTATTCCTGTTTTCCATGGAAGCCCAGAGAATATTATCGGTATAGTAACAGTTCGCGACATTCTTCGCACGCAGCTGAAAAAACAGATGGGACGCCCTATATCTTCCATTATCCGCGAACCAATCTTTGTCCCAGAACAAATGCACCTTGATGATGTCTTCTTCCGATTCAAGAAAGTGAAACTCCAGCAAGCGATTGTTCTGGATGAATATGGAGGCTTCAGCGGTGTGGTCACCATGGAAGATGTAGCCGAACAACTGTTTGGAGAGCTCTATGATGAACATGAGAGAAGGTATCCTGACCGTATCGTGGAGAGAGAGAAAAACCCGGGCACGTTCCTTGTTATGGCAGATACACCATTCCAGCAACTTGTTGATGAGCTGGATCTCGACCCTGATGTGTGTAAACAGAAAACCAGTACGGTTGCCGCCTACCTGCTCGACCTGATCGGGAACATCCCAGACCAAGGGGATGTGGTACAGTCACAGCTCGGCACCTTCAGAATCATCTCCATGAAGGGAAACAGGATGGAAGCAGTGGAATTTTCTCCCACTGTGGATGATGGAACCCTCTGAGAAATGCTTTCATGCGTTGACTGAACAGCACTCCAAAGGTATGATTGCTCCCATGAGCAAATATCCCTTCAGTGAAATTGAGACAAAATGGCAAAAATACTGGGAAGAGAACCAGAGTTTTGCCGTAACCGAGGACGAGAGCGTACCAGCTGAGAAGCGTATGTACGTTTTGGACATGTTTCCCTATCCATCCGGGGCAGGGTTGCACGTGGGACACCCAGAAGGATACACCGCAACCGACATATACTGCCGTTACCTACGCATGAACGGCTACAACGTCCTGCATCCGATGGGATTCGACTCATTCGGGCTACCTGCTGAGAACTACGCGATAAAGACAGGCACCCATCCCAAGGTAACGACAGAAAAGAACATCGAGAACTTCCGAAAGCAGATTAAACGTCTGGGCTTCAGCTACGACTGGAACAGGGAAGTCTCTACCCATACAAGTGAATACTACCGCTGGACTCAGTGGATTTTCCTCCAGCTCTACAAACAAGGACTGGCCTATGAGTCCCACACCCCAATTAACTGGTGTGACAACTGCAAAACCGGCTTGGCTAATGAAGAAGTGAAGGATGGAAGGTGCGAACGTTGCGGAACTACGGTTGTACGTAAAAGCATTCGCCAGTGGGTTCTCAAGATTACTGAATATGCAGACAAGCTGCTCGCTGATCTGGACAGTGTAAACTGGCCAGAATCAGTGAAGCTCATGCAGCAAAACTGGATTGGAAGAAGTGAGGGAGCCTCAGTCGTCTTCCAGATTGATGGGATGGATGACAGTCTTGAGGTATATACCACCCGCCCTGACACCCTCTTTGGAGCCACCTACATGGTTGTTGCTCCAGAACACCCCTTGGTAGACAAACTTACCAGAGGGGAGCAAATGCGTGTGGTGGAGGAGTACCTTGAGGCGACTGCCAAGAAGAGTGATCTTGAGCGTACTGATCTGGCAAAGGACAAGACCGGTGTTTTCAGTGGCAGTTATGCGATCAACCCGGTAAATGGCAAGAAAATCCCCATCTGGATTGCTGATTATGTATTGATCAGCTACGGTACAGGTGCCATCATGGCGGTTCCCGCCCATGATACCCGTGACTGGGAGTTTGCTAAGAAATTCAATCTCCCGATCATTGAAGTACTCAAGAGTGCTGTTGATGTACAGGAAGAAGCATGGACTGAAGATGGAATCCACGTAAACAGCAACTTCCTCGATGGCCTCAACAAAGAAGACGCCATCAACACCATGATTGCCTGGCTGGAAGAGAGGAAAGTGGGTACCAAGTCCGTAAACTACAAGTTACGTGACTGGATCTTCAGTCGCCAGCGGTACTGGGGAGAACCAATTCCCTTGGTACACTGCCCAACTTGCGGAACCGTCCCCATTCCAGAGGATCAATTGCCATTGCTACTGCCCGAGGTGTCCAGCTATGAACCAAGCGGTACTGGCGAAAGCCCACTTGCCAAGATTGACAGTTGGGTACAGACCACCTGCCCGGTTTGTGGTGGAAAAGCAAAACGAGAAACCAATACCATGCCCCAGTGGGCAGGCTCCTGCTGGTATTACCTACGCTATCTTGACCCAAACAATGAAAAAGAATTCGTGAGCAAGGAAAAGGAACAGTATTGGATGCCGGTCGATCTCTATGTCGGGGGAGCTGAGCATGCAGTACTGCACCTGCTCTATGCCCGTTTCTGGCACAAGGTTCTCTTTGACCTTGGATTGGTTTCCACCAGTGAGCCATTCAAACGGCTGGTCAACCAGGGTATGATTACCAGTTATGCATATCAGAGACCGGACAAGAGCCTTGTCCCAACAGATATGGTAGAAGAAGTCGAAACCGATGTCTTTGTCGAGAAGGAGACTGGGCAGAAGCTCGAACGAGTCATTGCAAAGATGTCCAAGAGCCTGAAGAACGTCATCAACCCTGATGAAATCATTCAGGAATATGGAGCTGACTCCATGCGGATGTATGAAATGTTCATGGGACCCCTTGAGGTTTCAAAGCCATGGGCAACCGCTGGATTGAATGGTATCTATCGATTCCTGGACAGGGTTTGGAGACTCTATGAGGAGAGAACCATCACGGATGATGAGCCCTCCAAGGAATTGAACAAGACCCTGCATAAGACCATAAAGAAGGTAACCCACGATACGGCAACTTTGAATTTCAATACGGGCATCAGCCAGATGATGGTATTGGTCAACGAACTGTACAAGGTCGACGAGTTCCCAAGTGTGGTAGCTGAGACCTTGGTAAAACTCCTTGGCCCGTACGTACCGCATATTGCTGAGGAACTCTGGGAGAAGCTTGGCCATAAGGAGAGTCTCACCAGGGTGAGTTGGCCTTCCTTTGAGGAAAGGCTGACCATCGATGATGAGATTGAGATGGTGTTCCAGGTCAACGGAAAGGTCCGAGACAAACAGACTGTCTCAAAAGGCATGGACAAGGATTCAGCGCTTGCAATGGCCAAAGAGAGTGAAAAAATCCAGCAGTGGATTGAAGGAAAGACCATCGTCAAGGAGATTGTGGTACCAGATAAATTGGTGAATATAGTTGTTCGCTAGCATGACAGGAGGCTTCAAGCCTCCTGTTTTTTTACAACTCAACAGAGAGCTCAAGAGTTATGGTACTTCTCAGATTGGTTTCCTCCTCCCTCAAGGATCGAGAGAGAAGGGCCTTCAGCGAACATATCCGGTAAGTCCTTCTCAATCTACTACTTGCAACATAGTCGGCACAAAACCCACCACCAATCTGCCTGCCATCATCTCTTACCATTTGATACAACACCGAGGTAGTTCCATCAGTCAGTGGAGAGTAAGAGATATGAACCCTTCCCATTCCACGGTGTTTTGCCAGAACATACAATTCAGCGATAATTACTTCTTGCGGAGAACTGCGTTCACCACCCTCAACCAAGACAAATGCAACGTCTGTAGGGGAAGGGTCTTGCAAGGTAATGGCTGCACTAAGTGGATAAAATAGAAATATACAAGCTACGAAACAAATACCAAAGCGAATTGCTTGGCTAAACTTGGAAAGACTGGGGCATCGATTCCACTGTCTCATAGCATACCTATCCAGAAAACCTATGTCAGTAGTAACAAGTATCAATAACATATTCAGTAATATTACACATATCAAAAATCTATCTATATCAATCCTATAGAATAGATTAGAGAACGAATATCTTATGACATACTACCCCTATCCGAGGACTTTAGCAAGGCCGCCTTTGCTCGTTTCTCGATAGAGAGAAGGAAGCGCTTGCCCAGTCTCCATCATCACCTCAATAACGCTGTCAAAAGAGACTTTGTGGCGCCCATCACCAAGCAGGGCATACGTACAGTGATCAATGGAACGCATGGTGGCAAGAGCATTTCGCTCAATGCATGGAATCTGCACAAGACCACGCATTGGGTCACAAGTAAGGCCAAGATGATGCTCAAGCCCCATCTCAGCAGCGTACTCAATCTGGAAGATGGATCCACCAAGCAATTGCGTAGCAGCTGCTCCAGCCATGGCACAGGCAACCCCTATCTCTCCTTGGCACCCAACTTCCGCCCCACTGATTGATCCATTGGTCTTTACCACATTGCCGATGATTCCAGCGGTGAGAAGCGCACGCAATATACGTATCTTGGGAAACTTGTACTGTTTAGCCAGGTAGTACAGAACCCCTGGGAGCACCCCACAGCTTCCACAGGTTGGGGCTGTGACAATCTTTCCCCCACCAGCATTCTCCTCACTGACTGCAAGAGCATAGCTGATGGCAAATGCAGGATTTCCCATTGCAGCGGTGAACTCACCAGCCTTGGAATTGAATTGACTTGCCTTTCTTGGAAGTTTCAAGCCTCCAGGAAGCACTCCCTCTGCATTCACCCCACGCTCGATTGCATCGCACATCACAACCCAGATTTCATCCATGTAGGCAAGAATGTCCGAATCCTCAAACTGGAGAGCGAATTCCCAGATTTGCATGCCCTCATCCCCACAGTAATCCAGGATCTGGCGCATTTTGGAATATGTCTTGGGATAGACTTCTGCAGCCTGGTCAGCATCTTCGCCTTCCAGAACAATTTTTCCACCTCCCACACTGTAGTAGGTATTCTCAAAGATGACTTCACCTGTATCAGAGAGTGAACGGATTGTAAGCGCATTCGGGTGGAAAGGTTTTTCAATTTCTGGGTACCAGACAATTTCAACATCTTTTCCCGCGGAGGAAAACACCTCTCGCAAGGCTTTATCGGTCAAGTGACCCTTCCCGGTAGCAGCCAGACTTCCGTATAAATCGGCTTCAAACCGCTGACAGTCAGCATGAAGGGAGAGGAAGTGTTGTGCCGCAGAGCGCGGGCCCATGGTATGGCTACTCGAGGGACCATACCCAATTCTATAGAGTTCTCGCAAGGATTCCATGTCCAAACTCTATCGGTTAATCCAAAAAATGGGAAGCTCCTTTACCAGGGAGGCGCTTTTGAGAGGCTGCTTATATACTCCCCCTTCTTAAGATCTACATACAGGGAGAGACAAAGGGAGGCTTCCCTATTGAGGAATCTCTGGAGTCCTCCCCCCAATTCAAGAGAAACGGTTTCTCCCCATTGAATCCAGAAAGGTTCTTGGTCTATCCGCTCAGGAACCCAGTAGCCGGAGGGAATATCGCTCACGATTACGGCCAGTCTTTCATAATAAGATAAATCTGAAGGAATCCCTTCTCCATTAAGTAAAGAAACCACCAGAGCATTCCCGTCAAGAAGGGTTGCATCCCCTACCTCATCGGCCAGATAGGTGGCATTGATATGCTCCACTGCCTCAGGATTGAACTGATAGGAATCAAGAAGAAGTTTTGCAAGCTCTCCTTGTTCCTGGGTAAGTGTTACAGTATCGTCTGCTCCCGGATGGTAGAAACCACCATAAGGATGCAGAAAGGAGAGAGGATAGGCACAAAAAACAGTCAAGGAATCCCTTGGTACGGTGAGTGTGACACGCCTCTGCCCCTCTATAAGATGTATGGAACTGCGAGTTCCCTCCCCATTTGTATACACCAAGGTATGCCAGAGCGGACTATGGGATGCTTCCCCCCAAGGATGGGAATCCTGCAATGTGACGGTTATTCGTTGTTCGTGTAAAACATTTGCCTCACATCCAATACAGAGTATGAGAAGGAGGCAACAAATTAATACTCTCACACCTTATAAGCATTACAAGTGGCCTTCTTGCTTCAGCTGTCTTCGATATTGCTCTCTCCAGGTGACGAAGAGAAGTTTCACTTCCTCACTCGTATAATCTGCATAGGTCCAGGGAAAGCTTTGGAACTGCTTGTTTGCATACAGCAAGGTGAGTTCAGCATAGATACCATCAGATAACGGAATACGGTGGGCACGATTTTTAGTAGTGGCAAGAACGAGGTTGGCTTGACTCAGTAATCCAGGATCCAGATTGACTCTCCTCCCACCACCGGGGGAGAACTCCTCTTCCAATCCATTGGTCTCTCGTTTGATCGTAGATAGCCGAGACGGATCGATGAGTTGGGCAAAACTCAGATAAAACCGTAAGGGTTTCCCTCCCATCTCATCGTCATAGTAATCGGTAAAAGTAAAGGAACTGGGCTCTGTGCTATCCAAGAGAGGCCCATACCGCGCAACAAGGCGCTCCTTCACGAGAGATATCATTTCCTGCTGTGAAACCAACACCCCCATCACCAGCCGATGGGGAAGGAAACCCTGCTCCCTACCCATGTCAGAGTGTGCTGGAATAGGTCCCCAGGACCCGAATCGAGTGGCAAATGCCACCAAGCTCTTCAAGTGCAACCTTGAACGCACCTTCCTCCCCAAGCTCCGTCTCCACAAAAAAGGAGTACTCCCATGGCTTTCCAGGGATAGGACGGCTTTCCAGTTTTTTCATATTCAAACCATGCTTAGTAAGAACCAGGAGGGCTTGGAAGAGAGATCCTGGGCGATCGGGAACAGTGAAACGCAAGGAAGCTCGATTGACCTGGCTGGCAGACCGAAAAACACTGCTTCGCTCTTCACGGCAAATAATGTAGAAGCGGGTATAGTTGCTGGAGTTGCTTTCGATAGCCTCGTCAAGGACCTCAAGTCCATGTACCTTGGCCGCAGGAAGACCGGCAATGGCGGCTTTATGAGTATCACCACACTCCTTTACATAGGCGACTGCACCAGCGGTGTCGAAGAAGGGTATTGCCTTGGCATGTGACATCTCCTTTGCAAGATAATCGGCACACTGAGCCAGCCCCTGTGGGTGTGAGTAGATTTCCTTGATTTCTTCTTTCTTTGCTCCTTGCAGCGCGATGAGATTATGAATGATCCTGATCTGCTGCTCTCCCACAACCTCAATGCCTGGATGCCTATCCAAGAGATCAAGATTCTCATACAACGTACCGCCCAAGGTATTCTCCATGGGAATCATGCCATAGGAAGCTCTGCCTTCCATGACTGCCTCGAAGACATCTGCAAAACCTGTACAGGGAAGAACCTTGGTGCTTTCATCGAAGGCTCGCTGAATTGCAAGTTCACTGTATGCCCCTCTCTCTCCTTGGAATGCAACCACCAACTGGTCCTTCGCCAGAACCTGTTCCTTTGTATGGGAAACCGTAATGGAGGCAAGGCGGGGAATACGTTCCAATGATTTTCCCACCACTGAACTCAATGCCTGGATGTCACGCATCAACTTCTCAAACTGGGAAGGATAGAGGGATTGTGGGCCATCGCTGAAGGCTTTCTCAGGATGATTGTGTACTTCAACGATCAAACCAGAGGCTCCACTGGCAACCAATGCCAGGCTCATCGGGGAAACCATATCCCTCACCCCTGTCGCATGGCTTGGATCGCCAATGACCGGCAAGTGGGTCATCTTCTGCACCATGGGGATTGCTGAGATGTCGAGGGTATTCCTTGTCGCCCGTTCATAAGTACGAATTCCTCGTTCGCACAGAACTACCTGATCGGTCCCACTGCTCATCAGGTATTCAGCAGCCATCAGCCACTCCTCAATCGTGGCACAAAGTCCTCGCTTGAGGAGAACCGGCATGCCGGTCTTGCCTACAGCCTTGAGGAGTTCAAAATTCTGCATATTCCTTGCCCCGATCTGGAACATGTCAATGTACCTTGCCATCATCGGTGCATCAGAAGGGTTCACAATTTCACTGGTTATCGGCATACCGAACGTTTCACCGGCTTCCTTGAGGTACTGCAATCCCTCTTCTCCCAAACCTTGGAAGGCATAGGGGCTGGTTCTTGGCTTGAATGCGCCTCCCCTGAGAATCACAGCACCTGCTTCTCGTACTGACTCAGCAATACTCATGATCTGCTCACGTGACTCAATCGCACAGGGACCGGCAAAGATGGCAATACGGTTTCCACCAATTTTCACCTTGCCAACGGAGACAATGGTATCCTCTTTTTTCAACTCCCGGGAAGCAAGTTTATACGGTTTACTGATGGGGACCACACTGGCCACACCCTCAAGCATCTCAACTTCCCTGATGTCAACAGTACTCTGTCCCACCGCACCAAAGACAGTTTCTTCCTGTCCAATGATTTCTTTGACGGTGTAGCCCTTTTCAACAAGGAAGGATCTGATCGCTTCCTTCTGTGTGTCCCCAATGTTCTTTTGCAGTACGATTATCATAAAAATACGCTAGAGCGTAATAATGAAAAGGTCAAGTAATCATTGCCTATTTTGCCATTCCATGGTAGGAGAATGACTATGAATGATGCATATTGGGATTCAGTTTTTACACTCTTCAAACAAGCAATCGAGAAGGAAGGTGAAATCCTACCCTCAGTTTCGGTAATTGCAGAGAGGGAAAATGATCCATTTCGGGTGCTTATAGCTACCATCATTTCACTGAGAACCAAGGATGAAGTAACCCTCGATGCAAGCACAAGACTCTTTGCGCTCGCGAAGGACCCAGAGCGTATGCTGAGCCTCAGTGAAGAGGAAATCCAGAATGCTATCTACCCCTCAGGATTTTATAAAACCAAAGCAAAGAATATCAGGACCATCAGCAGAATACTCCTTGAGCAATACGCTGGAGTTGTCCCAAATGACCAGGAAGCACTGCTCTCCCTCCCTGGGGTAGGCATTAAAACCGCAAATCTCACCCTCAACCTGGGATTCCAGGTTGAGGCCATCTGCGTGGATTGTCATGTTCACCAGATTGCAAATCGAATGGGATGGGTAGAGACAAAAAACCCGGAGCAGACAGAAAAAAAACTTATGGATATCATGCCAAGGAGATTCTGGATTCCTCTCAATGAATTACTGGTGCGATATGGACAGCTCATATGTACACCAATCAGCCCCTTCTGCAGCAAATGTCCACAAGAAAAATATTGCCCGAAAACAGGGGTTCAACGTACTCGCTAAAACACTTCCCTGACAATCTTGGCGACCCTGTCTGCCTTTCCGAGGGTATAGAAATGTACCCCGGGAACGTCATGGGCGATCAGATCCTTCGCCTGCTTGATACACCAATATTCTCCAATCTCCCTGATTTCAGCGAGCTTTGTTGCACCATTCAACAGAGAAACGAGCTCATCGGGAAAATCAACATGGAACGTCTGGGGAATGGTGGCAAGATCCCGCTTACTGCCAATAGGCTTGATACCGGGAATGATGGGCACATTGATGCCTTCCTTTCTGCAGTCATCAACAAAGCGATAGTACACACTATTGTCGAAGAACATCTGGGTGACAATATACTGGGCACCGCTATCCACCTTCTTCTTCAACATCTGAATATCATAGGTGAGGTTGGGAGCTTCCCCATGCTTCTCAGGATAACCTGCAACGCCAGTACAGAAATGGGTTTTTTGAGCATTCTGGAGCTGTTCATCAAGATAGATACCCTCGTTGAGACGAGCAATCTGGGTTACCAGGTCACTTGAGTGATCATATCCACCTTTTACCGGTACGAACCGCTTCACTCCATTTGGAGGATCGCCTCTCAGGGCTAGGATATTCTCGATACCCAAGAAATTGAGCTCCACCAAGGCATCCTCAAGCTGGTCAGCATCCATCCCTCCACAGATAAGGTGTGCTACTACAGGAATACCAAAGGTGTATTGGATCAAGGCTGAAAGCGCAACAGTACCAGGCCGCTTATGCACGGTACGTCGCTCCAGGAGCCCATCTTCCCGCTCCACGTAGACAACCTCCTGCTGGTGGTTGGTCACATTGATGTATGCCGGATCAAATTCGCTGAGCGTACGCACGGATTCCAGCAGCGTCTGGACATCTCCACCCTTCAAAGGTGGGACCAATTCAAACGTAAAAAGGGGTTTCTTTGCCTCATTGAGGATATCGATTACTTGCATGGCTTCAGTATTCCATACCACTGAGGAGCGTGGCAAGCATCTGCCTGTCGATACTTTTCCGCATTGCGTAGAGGGAAAGCTGTTCTTCACTGACATGCTTGAGGGCAAAGTAGCGAAGGTTCTCCCCTCCTACCAGCATTCCACATACAGAGGAGGGAGGATCCATGGCAAAACTTTCGGTAAGCTGTACCCCGATTCTCTCGGTCGCATCAAGCAAACTGAAGAGGGTATCCTTCTCACTATGGTCATTCCAAGAAGGATATCCTGGGGCTGGACGAAGGTAGGATGGGAGGGGCTCTCCCCACATGGCTACAATCAACTGTTGCGCTTTCTCTGCAAGTGCCTCGGCAAGGCGGTCGGCAAGGAGCTTAACAGAGAGATGCCGCAGGGTATCTCCCCGCTCCTCCAGCTCCTTGAGATAGGGGGCCAAGAAAAGCGAACTGGTAGTTACAAACAACCCCACCGTATCTTCTTTCGCAATCATATCAGCAATACAAAGGTTACTCTTCTCGTCACGCAGGAAGAAGAAGGTCTTTTCACCCACCTGTACCGAAAACCGATCACTCTTGGCAGGAAATACCCCATAGACAATCCTACATCCTCGCTCAAAAAGAAGACGAATATTCTCCTCTGCAAGCAGTGCTTTTGCCTGTTTGATAAGCCTCTCTCCCTCATCACTGGAAGAAGGAACCTTCCATGCCGCACAGTACATGTTCCAGTTGATGAGATCAATCAATTCAGAGAGGGGAATATGGGTGAGCGTATGCACCCCATAGGTTTTGGCCTTTGTTCCCTCTCTCTTCTGTTTACTGTTCTCTAGCGAGAATGTATAGCTTCCAGAGGAAGGGGATTTCTTCTCATCCTTTGACTCCTGGTGATCTTCCCTGAGCTGACGATAGCGCTCTCCAACCTCATGCAAGAACGTAAGACGATTAGGTCCTACCACCTCATTTGCCGCCAAGGCCATGGCAGAAGCATCCTTTGTCTGAATGACAGGATTCGAGTAGTGTACCGAAAGCTTCATCGCTGTATGCAGCTCACTCGTGGTTGCCCCACCCACAAAGATGGGAATGGTGGAGCCCCTCTCCTCGAACAGGGAGATGACTCCCTCCATTTCCTTCAAGGACGGAGTGATCAAACCACTGAGACCGACGATGTCTGCCTGGTATTTGATGGCTGCATCATAAATATCGGCAGAGGGGACCATCACCCCGAGGTCAATGACTTCAAAGCCATTACAGGTGAGAATGAGCGCAACAATATTCTTGCCGATATCATGCACATCACCCTTGACCGTAGCAAGGACAGCAAGCTTCTTCTGATTCCCTGTTTCATGCAAGTTCTTCTCTAAATAGGCAGTAATACGTGGCTGGAGGATATCAACTGCAATCTTCATCGTCCTCGCACTCCGTACCACCTGGGGAAGAAACAACTTCCCCTTTCCAAAGAGACGACCCACCTCCTTCATGCCATCCATCAAGGGTCCTTCCACCAAGGAGAGAGGATTCTCTTTTTTCACTGCCTCCAAGTCCTGGGAAAGATAGGTATGGTCCCCAGAGATCACTGCATCATAGAGCCGATCAGAAGCGCTTCGCTCAGAGCGAGGAGCCGCCTTCTTCTTGGGTGTATCCTCACTCTGCATGGTCAAGGCAAGATTGATGAGTTCAGCCCTGATATCTGCCAGATCACCACCCTCTGCCATTAGTGCATGTTCAATGGTGGAACGGACATCCTTGTTCAATGTCTGAACATCAATGAGGCTTGCAGGATTGATGATTGCCATATCAAGATCTGCCAACTCCAACAAGAGGGCATGCATAGCAGAACGAAGTGCATCATTTCCGCGAAACGAGAAAGAAAGATTGCTTACACCTCCGCTGGTATGGCAACGTGGATAGAGCCGCTTAAGTTCCCGGGTGGCAAGAATGAAATCGCGGGCATAGGTATCGTGCTCTTCGATACCGGTGGCAATAGAGAGAACATTGGCATCGAAGATAATATCTTCATCCCTGATCCCTGCCTGACTAAGCAGGGAATAGCTCCTCTTTGCTATGGCAATCTTACGTTCATAGGTAGCAGCCTGTCCCTCTTCATCAAACAACATGACCACCATTGCATGACCATAGCAGGCAATATGCTTGGCATGGGAAATAAAGGTTTCTTCGCCCTCTTTCAAACTGATTGAGTTAACAATCCCTCGTCCCTGAACCTCTCCCAGTGCGGAGGAGACAACCTCCCAATCTGAGGAATCGATCATGATTGCTGCCTTTGCCACTGAGGGGTCACTTGCGATATGGCGTAGGAAGTTTTTCATACTCTTCTCTGCATCAAGCATGGAGGCATCCATACAGAGATCCAAGACAGAAGAGCCATGGACTACTTGCTCACGGGCAATCTGGAGAGCCTCTTCCCACTTTTCTTCCTTGATCAGACGGGCAAACTTTCTCGAACCTGCCACATTGGTTCTCTCTCCAACTAACAGTAGTTCTCCCTCTTTCTCCCTCACAATATCCATCCCACTCAAGGCTAGGGAAGAAGTTATCGAAGGAAGCTGCCGAACCACAGCCTGTTCAGAGGCTTCCTTCAATGCCTTGATGTGAACAGGGGTGGTACCACAACATCCGCCGAGAATGTTCAGATACCCTTTTTGCAAGACAGGAGCAAGATCCTTTGCCATCTGTTGTGCCCGAAGCTGATAATTTCCTTCTTTATCCGGGAAACCTGCATTGGGATGGGCACTGACATAGAAGGGACAGAGCCCAGAGAGTTTCTCGATAAGAGGAAGCATCTCATTTGGCCCGGTGGAACAGTTGAGGCCTAGACTGAAAAGGGGGAAGGGGGCAAGGCTTGCCACAAAGGCTTCAAGAGTCTGCCCACTGAGCGTCCTTCCACTCTGGTCACTGAAGGTTACGCTTACCATCAGAGGAATGATTCTCTGTTGTACTTCCATCTCCTGAAGACATGCAATGATGGCACTTTTTGCCACCAAGGTATCGAAGACCGTTTCGATGAGGAGGAGGTCTACCCCTCCTTGGAGCAGCGAACGAACTTGTTCACGGTACATCTCCAGGAAAAAGGAAAAGTCTTTCTGTCGATAGGCTGGGTCTTCTACCTTCTCAGAGAAGGAGAGCGAACGGTTGGTAGGCCCAAGAACCCCTGCAACGAAGGCATATCCGTCATGAGTTGCTTCATAGTCTGCCGCTGCCTCTCGTGCAATTTCACAGGCAGCGAGGTTGATGGGTTCCACTTCTCCTGAAAGGCCATACTCCGCAAGATTGAATGCATTTGCGCAGAAGGTGTTGGTTTCGATGATATCAGCACCAGAGGCTAAGTACTCTTGGTGAATCTGATAAATAACATCACCCCTGCTGAGGTTGAGAAATTCATTACAGCCAGGGGCCGAAAGGTCCTCCAAGGTATAATCCTCGGCCTGCAATCCCTGCTTTTGGATCATGGTACCCATAGCCCCATCAAGAAGCACGATTCTCTTTTCAAGCAACACCTGCAAGTATTCTTTTCTATTCATGTCAGGTACCTACCTCCAAATGGCCACCCACGGCCAACGTGTCTTCAAAAACTACTACAGCGGAGAGGACTTCTTCCTGCCTTGTGAGCGCTTCGCACACCTTCCTCACATCCTCTTTCCCGGAGACACGGTTGCAGTATGCAGTCGCATACGCATCTGCAAGGGCAGCATCTTTGCATGCAACCATAACAGCATCAGCCCTACCGAAACTTATTGAGTGCCCGATCTTTCCTGAGCTGGTACAGACTCCCAGAGGACCATACGAAGGATCAACAATGATGGAAAGCTTCCCTGAAAGAGGACTTGTTGGTGCAAAAAGCTGCACAGCAAGAGGTTTCTGGACATCAATATACAAATCGCCTCCATTCTCAACAACAATCTCCGAAAGACTAAACTGGTCCTTGAGATGCCTTCCAAGGCGCTCTGCAATTGCCCCTGCCACACTACTGAATGGACCAGTCCCTGAACGATCTCCTGCATTGAACATAATCCTTAAAAGCTCAGAGATCTCTCCCTTCGGTTTCAAGGGAACAAAACTGGTAAAGAGCTGGGGATCCCCATAGTCAACTAGCTCCCTTCTCAGTCTTCTTAAAAGGGTTTTCGTTTCAGCCAACAGGGAGTTCTTATCGGCATACCCCTGGAACCCAATCCAAACATCACTCTCCCCAATAGAAAGGGAAAATGAAGAGAAACGGGCAGACCCCATGCTCTGGCGATAGGCTCTCCTCTGGTACAATTCTATGCCTCCCGTTCGTGTGATACCTCAAACAGGCGCATCGGGCAGGCATGGACACAGAGCCCACACACAACACAATGAGATACATCAAATTGCAGCTTTGCTTCAGAATCCATCCATAAGGCACCGGATAAACAGACAGCCGTGCAAGCACCGCAGTCAATACACCCCTCCTGGTTGAAGAGCAACTCCTTGACCATCTCCGAGACGACAACCCCGATCTCTCCGAGATAAATGACACTCGCATCCAAGTCTTGCTCAGTTCCACTCAACTCAACAATGAGCTTGCCCCCACGGCCACTAGCAACATCTGCGTTGAGGATATTGATATCCACATCGTAGGAGCGGGCTAGCTTACTTACAATGGGTTGCTCCACCAAAGTGGGGGAGAAACGCAAGGCATATCGCTTTTTCATTTCTCACCTCCTTCGCGAGGAACCAACGGTTTTACGAAACTATCAGTAGGGAACGTATGCACTGGCTCAGAAAGGAAAAAGCGTTTCTCCTTGATCCAGGAAGCCAAGACATCGGCAATCTCCCGTGCCTTGGCAAGGGAAGAGAGTGGTGCTGTCTTGACTTCCTTTCCATCACCCAAGGTGACAGTTCCACTGGCAAGTTGGGCATAGGAACAAGTCCCTACCGAGGGGTGTCCATCCTGCCCATAGTCGAGAATATTGGTGGTGATCTTCTCATTTGAGATGGCTAGATGGGCTGCCATTTCTTCATCAAGTACTGGTATGGGAATACCGATACCGACGAACATCGAGATACCATACTTCTCATAGTAGGCAGAGCGGATATACTCTCTAGACATCTGTTTCGCATCTCCTATGACGGCAAGGGTTGCACCTGGTAGGGTGGGAATACCTTCTGGGGTACGCTCCCGTCTGGTATTGAACTGGGTTCCATTCCATACCACATACCCTTCTCCCCCACCGAGGAATATCCGGGTTCCAAGACCAATGGTTCTTAGGTAGGGATCGTTCAGCAGGGGACTCAGTTCACCGCTGGTAGAGTAGGTTACGTTTGAAAATCTGGGAAGAAGACTGCCCATATAGGTGTACCTGATCCGGTTCGTGCTGTTGGTTGCTGCTGCATAGTTCTGGTAGGCGTTTCGAGGATTGAAGAGATAGAACTCATTGATGGTATCCTTGTTGATATAGGTATCAATCTCCTTGGTGGGATAACAGTCGGTTCCTTTTCCTCTGGCATGCAGACGGACATCCTTGCCATCGATCAATTCCTCGATAACATTCGCTCCACCATAGGTAGCATCAAACTTGGATTCGCTAGTCGCACCTATGTAGGTATCGACTGCAGCAAGTCCCTCGTAGGCATTCACTCCATTGAGGGTAATCTCTTCCATACGGATACCGGGAGACCAATGCCCGAAATTGATGATTGCTCCACTGGAGCACATCGGGCCAAAAGTGGCAGTGGTTACGATATCCACCTCTTCACTGAGTTCTTTGATGTCCTTCTCTTTTGCCATCGCGGAAAATGCTTCTGCACTGACCACGACAACCGTGCCTTTCTTGATTTTCTCATTGATCTGGGAAACTGTCTTTGCCATAGGGGCTCCTATTCGTCACTCAACCCTTCAAGGGTCAAGACCGGGATCAGATGATAAGCAGGGACCTCGTAGGGATGACTCTCCAAGAGCGCCTCTACCACTGGGGCAGCAAATTCTTCATCAACCACCAATTCTAGACGCCACTCCCGCTCTTGTGCAAGCTCTCCTACCTGCCCAATGAAGGGAGATGAGCCTTGCAGAGGACGAAATTGGCCGGTTCCTTGACTCTGGTAGCAACAGGAATCATAAGAGCCCATCTTTCCAGCTCCAGCTTTGAAGAGAGCCTCCTTTACTACCTCAAGATGAGAATCAGGAACATAGGTTACCAGTATGTACACCTTTTCTCTCCTTATATTTGTCAGTATGATAGGGTATGGTAAGACTTCTGGTATTTCTCGGCAACCCTGGTAAAGCATATGAGAAAACACGGCACAATGTAGGCTGGATGGTTTGTGATTATACGTACCCAAAACTCTCTTGGTCACAGAAATTCAATGGGCTGATTGCCCAGGATGGGGGAACCAGGTTGCTTAAGCCGCATACATATATGAACGAAAGCGGCAAATCAGTTCGCTCTTGTATGGATTTCTTCTCCTATACAGCACAAGAAACACTGGTCATTCATGATGATCTAGAGCTTCCCTTTGGGACAGTCAGGATGCAAATGGGTGGAGGCCTCCAGGGACACAATGGATTGAAATCAATCAAGAGCCATATCAAAGACGAATTATTCCTTCGACTTCGCATTGGAATCGGAAGACCAAAGCATGGAACCGTTTCCTCCTTTGTCTTACAACGCTTCTCTCCTGACGAGGAGATTTCCCTTCCCTTGATTCTTGATTCAGCAAAACAAATGCTTAAAGACGACATTTCTACTCTTACTGTCACAAATACATTAGTCTAATAGCGTCCATTTCCCAAGAAAGTGGTTACAACCATGGCCACACGTGATATACTTGGAGTACCATTATCAGGGATATAAACACCCTCAGGGAGGCGTGATTTGATTACACGTGATTTTCGTATTTCAGTTCGCACAAGGACTGAAATTGATTTTTTTCCAGCGTTGTTTCCGTCAGATACCGACCTTGGAGATCTCTATAAACAGGCAACTGAACTCGCCTACCTTTTCAATACGAAAGTAAAAGCAAAGGGAGGAAATGATTGGGTCTCCTCGGCAAAACTCCATGCCTCGGCCGTCCTGCATCAACTCTATCAGAGCGTCCTTTCCCACTACCTAAGTTACAGTGAACCTGATTTCTTTACCCGCCTGACCACATTGGTCAACAAGAACCATGCAGCCCAGGAAGTACTTGCATTCTACATGAAGGAGTTCCCATCCCCGCTCTTGGTCGAGCAGGGACTGCCACTTGAATACTTCTATGAGGAATCTCTTAGGGGCTATTTCATTCATCAGGTCATGCAGGAAAACCCAGCACTCATGAAGGCAACCAAGCCATTCCTAGCCCCCGAAGGACTCTCCTTCCCCAAAGCCGCCCAAGCTGTCACCGCTTTGATGGGGGGATATACCCTCTCCAGTGCATCAATGACCAATAGTGATGAGGACATCTTCTCCTTCCTCACCAGACCGGCAAAACTTTACCCTGATTCCCTGACCGATCAGATCTCGTTCATCATAGAGACTTGGGGGGAACTGATTCCCCAACGTTTGAAGGAGTTGCTCCTGAAAGCAATCGATGTGGTCAAGGAGGAAGAGAAGCCACACTTTCCGGGAGATGGGGGAAGCCCGGTTATGGTCGTACCCGACTATACCCTCTACGACCAGGAGTATGAGGCATTCACTACCGATCGGAATTGGATGCCCAATGTAATCATGCTTGCCAAATCCACCCTTGTATGGCTGGACCAGCTGACCAAGGAGTATGAATACCCTATTGATACATTGGATAAGATTCCTGATCGAGAGCTCGATCATATTGCAGCCAGGGGCTTCACCGCACTCTGGCTTATCGGACTATGGGAAAGAAGTACCGCAAGCAAGAAAATCAAGAACCTCTGTGGCAACCCTGATGCGGAAGCCTCCGCGTACTCCTTGAAGAATTACGAGATTGCAGAGGTCATCGGAGGATGGCCTGCCTTGGACAACCTTCGAAAGCGGTGTGCCAGTCGAGGCATTAGGCTTGCCAGTGACATGGTTCCAAACCATTGTGGAATCGACGGAGATTGGGTCTTTGAACACAGCGAATTTTTTGTCCAGCAAAGTTATCCACCCTTCCCTTCCTATACCTATGATGGGCCAAATCTTTCTGCGCACCCGGATATTGAGATTAAGCTGGAGGATCATTACTACGATCGCAGTGATGCTGCAGTAACCTTCAGAAGAAGAGATCTGAGAAATGGACACACCACCTACATCTTCCATGGCAATGATGGCACTTCGATGCCCTGGAACGATACTGCACAGCTGGATTTTCTCAATCCGGTAACACGAGAGGCGGTCTATCAACAAATAAAGCATGTTGCCAGCAACTTTCCCATTATCCGCTTTGATGCTGCAATGACGTTGGCAAAGAAACACATCCAACGACTATGGTATCCCAAACCGGGCTACGGAGGAGATATCGCCGGGCGTGCTCACTATGGTATGGATGAGGCTGAGTTCAACCGTCAAATCCCCAAGGAGTTCTGGCGAGAGGTGGTGGACAGGATAAATGAGGAATTGCCAGATACACTGTTGCTTGCAGAAGCGTTCTGGATGATGGAAGGGTATTTTGTCCGTACTCTGGGAATGCATCGCGTGTATAACAGCGCATTTATGAACATGCTCAAGAACCAGGAGAACCAGAAGTATCGTGAGACCATTAAGAATACACTCAACTTCGACCCTGAGATCCTTAAACGGTTCGTAAACTTCATGAACAACCCAGATGAAGAAACTGCCATCGCCCAGTTTGGGGATGGAGATAAGTATTTTGGTGTATGTACCTTGCTGGTAACCATGCCAGGACTTCCTATGTTCGGCCACGGACAGGTTGAAGGATATCGGGAGAAATACGGCATGGAATATCGTCGTGCATACTGGGATGAAACACCCAACGAATACTTGTTAGGTGAGCATTATCGGAGAATCTTCCCACTCCTGAAAAAACGATACCTTTTCAGTGGCGTTGACAATTTCCAGCTCTTCGATCTTTATCGAGATGGAGAGGTGCAACATTCAGCATTCTGCTATGTGAATGGAACGGAACATGAGCGAGTTCTAATTCTTTATAATAACCAGTATGAAGTAGTGGAAGGTTGGATAAAATCCTCAGCTCCAAAAGTAAAAAAATCAAACGGGGACAAGTCCCTTGAGGAAGTCAGTCTTGCTGAGGCTTTGAACTTGACAGTGGGAGGAAGGCGGTACGTTATCACGGACTCTTTCAGCGATGGCCTAACCTATATGAAACCATCCCTCAAGGTCTTCGACGAGGGATTCTTTGTACACCTCCGTGGTTTTGAGACCAAGGTATACCTGAATATCCGGGAAGTTGAGGACACTGATGGAATCTACTCTGCTCTGTATGAACAGATGGGAGATTCAGGCATTGCAAACTTTGAACAGGAAATCCTTGCACTCAGGCTCAAACCAGTCTACAAGGCAATGGATCACTTCCTTTCTCCTTCCTTCCACAAGCAGATCAAACAGCTGATGAAAGGAAAAGCAACCAGCAAAACAGAACGTACACTCATTCTCTTGTTGGCAGAAGCATATACACACCTCTCAGCAGTTGTGGAAAACCTACACCCCGAGGCTCAAAAGTCACTACCTTCCCTTCCCAGGGAAATAAGCCCAAGTTCCATGCTTGAGGAAATCCAGAGAATGAGTTCTCTCTTCAACAAGGAAGAGAACAGACTCTTCTTGCAAGGAACCAGGATTCTTGATGAGATGGAATCAGTCATGGCTGCAGCGCTCTTCCTGAAGCCTTTCCTCAGTGAGGATGCAACCATAAGCGATGCAATGGTGGCAAGTGACAAGCTGTTGCTCTCCCGTTTCTTCTCCAAACAACTGTGTGAGGCTGGTTTTGAACAGGAACTTGCAAGAAAGGCGTGCCACAGTGCGGCCATCCTAGCAGCCAGTGCGCATATGGTCCACGATATTGAGGATGACCCAAGGAAGATCTTGGCCACACTGTTTGAAGATCCTTCTCTCAGAACGTACGCCCAGGTTAACGAGCACCAAGGGGTGACCTGGTACACCAAGGAGGCAATGCAAGAGATCATCTATCTTTCCGCTCTCTCCCTTGCAATTCATAAGGGTATGATCAATGCACAGGAGTATGTAAAAACCTTGATGGATGCAGAGACGGAAGCACTCTATAAACTTGATCGGCTTTTAGGGTAATCCCTACGGTTTGATTGACTTGCCAGAGTTGTTAAGATACTCTTGGAAACTATGAAGACGTGGATTAGTTATTTAGCTGCAACAGCCTTGGCGCTGGCTGCAACCCTATTATTCGGGGATTCGACTGTTTTTCAGCAGCTGACGTACACCATCACTGCCCTGTTGGTACAATTGGGTGGCTTTGTCTTGATTCCCTTGGTATTCTTCGGATTTTCTTCGGGTATTGCTTCCCTGAGAAAGGATAGTAAAGGATTTGTCTTCAGTCGGACGACCATCCTCTGGAGTCTATTCTCCACACTGTTGCTCGCCATTTCTGGAGCAGTCGTGTTTAGGTTTTTCCCCACCTACTTCCCAGCAAGCAGTAGCGCAGGGTCTGATGCAACGGCCCTTTCAGTCCTTGCTCCGCAGTCCTTGTCCACACTCTTTGAGTCATTGCTCCCGATCAATCCATTTTACACATTGGCAAGTGCTGAAAGTTTCCTACTTCCAGTAATTATCATAGCCTTGGTTTTTGGATACTTCCTGAAGCCGAATGTTGAAGTAATCCGACCAGCCTATGTGACAATGAACTCCTTGAGTGAGACGATGTTCCGACTGACCCGGTCGTTTGCCAACCTAGGCCATCTCTTTGTCTTCTTTGCTGCTTCCTACTGGTTCAGCCACCTACAACAGGAAGGAACCATCTTTGTTGCTGGAAGATTCCTGCTGATGTTACTGGGTTCCACGTTTGCCGTACTCCTTTTTATACTGCCCTTGCTGTTTGCCATTGCAACCCGATTCAAGGTAAATCCATATCAGGTTCTCTATCGAATGCTGGCTCCGGCATTAGCAGCACTCTTTAGTGGAAGTATCTTCTTCTCCACCCCGATCAGCATTCCACTCTCCAGACATAATCTCGGATGCCAGAAACGGGTCAGTGCTACTGCCTTCCCCCTCTACACGCTTATCGGGAGGGGAGGGTCGGCTATGATCGCGACCTTGAGCATTCTCAGCCTGTTGTATGCTTCAACGGCAACAATGCCTACTGACAAGGTCATCCTCATCGTTGCACTCACCAGTGCAATGTTCTCCTTTGCCAGCCCTCTGTATCTTGGTTATGAGGTATTCTTCATCTCCATCATAGCCCTGCAATTCCTGAAGATTGATCTTTATGGTGCTGAAATGACTTTGATAGCCCTTATGCCAATACTTAATGGTCTGGGAATTCTCATTGATGCTTATATTGCTGCTTTTGGAGCTACGTATACTTGTCACAGGATGGGAGTATTGCTTGAAAGTGCCTACCGGGACATTCAGTAAGACGCCATGGGAAAGAATCTACGCTTCGTATTTCTGGGAATCCAATCTATCATTACCCTAATACTCTCCATTACGATTATCCATGCAATGGTGAGCTCATTACAGCAACAACAGGGTGTCTGGTCCACAGCCCAGTCCCATCTTCTTCCTTCCTTGATCCATCTCTGGGTTGCTCTGATAGCTGCGCTTTTGCTCTGCTTTTTTTATAGGGCAAATATTGGGGCTGAGGCACGGGTACTCCCCCTGCTGCTTCTCACGATCAGCTTGGGGAATGTAAAAATTCTTCCTGCATATCAGGCACTCACGCAGATTTTCATCATCAGCCCAATGACCATCTCAGTCATCTATCACTTCTCTCTGCTATTCTCATCATTTCTCTTTCTTGCTTCCGGTATTTTCCAACAGACCATCAACCCTGCAAAGCTCTGGCAGTACTCCTTCTTCGGTGCGGCCAGTGCCTTGATGCTCTCCATCCTTGTTCCGGTATCGGTCAACAGCCCTTCCTACCTATGGGAAGCAAAAGTCACCAACAGTATCTTCTTGGGAATCTGTATTCTGATCAATGTATTGGCAGTGATAACCTTTCTGATCACCATGTTTGAAGAGCACTTCAGCAGACAGAATTTTTCACGCTGTCTGGCATTTATTTTAATGATCGTGGGAAACGCCATGGTAACCATTAGCCAGAACACCTTGTTCAACTTCCTTGGCCTAGCGCTCTATGTTGCAGGAACAAGCACCCTGATCCTAGTTACCAGGACGTACCACATCTGGACGTAGATTCAGCTAAATAGCGGAGTAATCGCCTCTTCCTTCACCAATACTTTCATCTCCTCATCACTTGGCTTTCTGATCATCTCCTGTGCTGCATTGAGAATATGAGGCAAGATGCGAATATCACCAGTACTGTTCAGGAATACCTGCTCATTGGAAAGAACCCAATGGACTGCTTTCTGGATGGAAGCCTCATCGGTAAGAGGATCATACCAAGTAGCATACATCTTCTCCTTGTCACCAAGCTCTCCCCGTGCAAGGCTCTTGATGGTCTGTACTGCAATATCTCTCTCCTTACATACCTCAAAAAGCTTTTTGGTTTGCTCCCTGTAGAGCAAATTCTGCATCATGGTATAATTGTAGGGCAGGAGAACTGAATCGAAATCATAGATTTCCAGACTTCTCAGATGTGCTGAAGGAGCTTCAACTCCATGCCCAGTTACTCCAATGAAACGGACCAATCCCTGCTTTTTTGCTTCAATGGCAGCCTCCAAGGCTCCCCCCTCGTTCATCGCTGTCTTCCACTCATCCGGTTCCACAAGATAGTGAAGCTGCCACAAATCAAGGTGATCGGTCTGGAGACGGGTGAGGGTCTCCTTCAACTCCGCCAAAGCCTCTTCCTTGGTGCGTTTATTGGTTTTTGAAGCCAGGAAAAAAGAGGAACGATGTTCTTTCATCCAAGGACCTATGCGCAACTCAGCATCTCCATAACTTCTTGCGGTATCAATATGGTTGATCCCGTTATCGAGCAAAAGACCCAATGTCTTATCAGCTTCCCTTTGGCTTACATCCCAAAAGGCAGCAGCGCCAAAGAGCACCCTACTTGAGGTATGTCCGGTTTTTCCGAATGCTTTGTATTCCATTGTTTCCTCCCTTTAGAAACACAACAGGGCCCGAAGGCCCTGTTTCACGATACCACAGATATACTTATTTCACAGTGATAATACTTGGATCGTACTCGCTTGGAGCCTCATAGTCGAGCAGATTCATGCAGGTCGCTGCAATGCTACTGATCCCAAGCCCACTCTTGAGCTCTGTCTCATACTCTCCTTGGTAGTTGCTATCACAGATGATGCATGGAACAGGATTGAGTGAGTGACTGGTCTTGGACTGAGGAGCACCATTCTCCTTGTACTTTACACTACCATCCTTGGCATGCTCAAACATGTCATCAGCATTCCCATGGTCGGCTGTGATCACCATCACGCCACCTGCTTCCATGACCGACTTGTAGATCCTACCAATCTGCAGGTCAAGACCTTCCATCGAGCAGACAACAGCCTGATAGTTCCCGGTATGGCCAACCATATCGCCATTGGGGAAGTTCAGTTTGATGAAGTCCCACTTACCGCTTTCAACCTCATCGATGACACGGTCAGCAATCTCAGCACACTTCATCCAGGGACGTTCCTCAAAGGGGACGATATCACTAAGGATTTCTACATACTCTTCGAGGGTAGTGTCGAATTTCCCACTCTTGTTTCCATTGAAGAAGTAGGTTACATGTCCGAACTTCTGGGTCTCACTGATGGAGAACTGCTTCACCTTTGATGCACAGAGATACTCAGCAAGTGTCTTGTCTATTGCCGGAGGAGTTACCAGGAACTGGGCAGGGACATGCAAGTCCCCATCATACTCCATCATCCCTGCATACTCGACATCGGGTCGACGCTTGCGGTCAAATTCGGTGAGCTCCTCAGCCTCGAATGCCTTGGTAATCTCAAGAGCACGGTCTCCACGGAAGTTGAAGAGAATGACGCTGTCCCCATCCTCGATGGTTCCAACCGGCTTGTTTTCCTTTGCAATAACGAAAGGAGGCAGGTCCTGGTCGATAGCCTTTGACTCTTCACGCAGTACAGTAATAGCCTCATGAGCACTGTCAAACATTCGGCCTTCACCCAGTACATGGGTTTCCCAACCTTTCTTGACCATATTCCAGTTGGCATTGTAGCGGTCCATGGTGATAACCATTCTTCCACCGCCACTGGCAATCTTTGCATCAAAACCTTCATCATTGATGCCCGCAAGGAACTCTTCAAACGGATCGAAGTAATCAAGGGCACTAAGTTCACCAACATCTCTTCCATCGAGTAGCGCATGCACACGAACCTTGGAGACACCTTCCTCTTTTGCCTGGAGAATCATTGCCTTGAGGTTGTCAATGTGAGAGTGCACATTCCCATCACTCAGCAAACCGATGAAATGGAGAGTAGATTCTTTCTCTTTTGCATTGTTTACCAGCTTCTTCCACGTAGGACCCTCATACATGGCACCTGTGGATATGGAAGCATTGACTAGTTTTGCACCCTGTGCAAAAACCCTTCCACAACCCATTGCGTTGTGGCCTACCTCACTGTTACCCATATCATCATCTGAAGGAAGGCCAACAGCAGTACCATGGGCCTTGAGCTTGGTCCAAGGATTTGCCTTGTACAGCTTGTTCAGCGTTCCAGTCAATGCAGATGCAACTGCATCGCCTTCCTTGTATTTTCCGAAGCCTACGCCATCCATGATAACCAAGACTACTGGACCTTTGCGGGAAATCTTCCCCATTTTTTTCAATGCATCAACCATTATGTTTAACTCCTTGTCATTTCCATTTCAGACCATACCTAGAGGGGCTTTGTTGCACCCTTTAGATATTCCATCGTAGTTGTATCCACCAGATGTTTCAGCTCTTCATACACCCAGCGATGATATGCATCCACCATAGCTATCTCTTGGGCTGAAAGCATGTTCTTGTCTATCAATCTGCGTTCAAACGGACAAATGGTCAAGACCTCAAAGCTCAGGAATTGGCCAAATTCTGTTTTCACATCCTCTCTGACCGCTACAATGTTCTCAATCCGAATTCCATGCCGACCCTCTTTGTAGAGGCCTGGTTCATCACTGACCACCATGCCTTTTTTCAGAGGGACAGAGAGAGGTTTTGGACTGATGGAATGAGGGCCCTCATGGACATTGAGCCGGAATCCGATACCGTGACCGGTACCATGGAAGTAACTCAATCCCTGCTGCCAAAGGAACTGCCTTGCCAGGACATCCAACTGATACCCGCAGGTTCCTTCAGGGAAACGTGCAGAGGCTATGGCAAGATTGCCTTTCAACACCAACGTATAATCCCTGATCTGCTCCTCAGTGGGTTCACCAAAGAGAATCGTCCGGGTTACATCGGTCGTTCCAAAGGTATACATCCCTCCAGTGTCGAGGACGAGTAGCCCATTTCCTTCAACCACTGAATTGCTCTCTTCTGTTGCACTGTAGTGGCACATTGCGCCATGCTCTGCCCATCCACTGATGGGAGAGAAAGATTCTCCAATACAATCAAGATTGCGTAATCTCTGTTCCTTTAGAAGGTCAGAGATGACAATTTCCGTATACCGTCCATGCTTGGTATCGAGACGGGCGAGGAAATTGACCAAGGCTACCCCATCAAGCAGATGTGCTTTGCGCATCCCTTCCATCTCGGTATCGTTCTTGCAAGCCTTCAAGTCAGTGGTGAAATCAAGACCGGTGATCGTTTCACAATCCCCGAAAGTCTCTGCAACAAGGAGGTTGATCTTTTCAGGATTGAAATAGAGAACATCATCCTCTTTTAAAACATTCTTGAGTGTAGAAGCTACATCTTCATAAGGATGAATGGAGAAATCTTCACTTACATCCTGGGTAAGTTCATCCGTAAACCTCCCTGGATTCGTGAACAGCCAAGCATCAGTCTTTCCAATCACAAGATAGGCAAGAAAGACCGGACTATAAGGAACATCATCTCCTCTGAGATTGGTTATCCAGGCAATGTCATCCAAAGAAGAAATTACTGTATAGGAGGCACCTTTCTGCACCATGGCATATCGAACCATGGCGAGCTTCTGACTGCGGGAGAACCCCGCAATATCATCAGGAAGAGAGGTCACCGGCTTTGCAGGCACCTCGCTTCTGTCCTGCCAGATAAAATCCAAGAGATCATTTGAGGGAACCAGTGCCAAGTCTTCGCCGAAGACTCTTTGCAAGTCTTGCTCCCCCTGTATAGTCAACGTGGCTTTATCAATTCCTATCTTGCTCTCCTTCTGCAGATGTTCCTTTAAATAAGTACTGGGGTCAGGGAACGAAGGGGTATCAATCTTCATCATATGGAAACAGGTTCCCCCAATCTGTTGTTGGGCTTGGATGAAGTAACGCGAATCGACCCAGAGAAGTGCATCTTTCTGGGTAATGATGACCGTTCCTGCGCTTCCGGTAAAGCCACTTATCCAAGAGCGGCTCCTCCATCGCTCGCACACATATTCACTTTGATGAGGATCTGTCCCGTTGATAATCCATCCATCAAGGTTATGCTTATCCATGAGGGAACGAAGTTTTTCAACCCGCTCGTTAATTACTGACATGCTTGACTCCTTCTCGCCGTTTCAAGAAAACGGCGAAGATGCTTGCTGAAACAATCATGGCCAGACAGAAAAGCTGGCCCATGGAAAAATTGAAAAAGGATTGCAATAGGGCAATATTGTCTGACTCTCTGCCAAGGGCAATGATATACCCCAGGTTCTCATCAGGAGCCCTGAAATATTCAATGAAAAAGCGAACAAACCCGTATCCTGCAGTATACCACACCAAGCCGAACCCTGCTGGATGCTTCTCCCTTCTTGGCCTGATCACAAACCAGAGGAAAAGAAAAAGCACGATTCCTTCGAATAAAGCTTCATAGAGTTGGCTAGGATGTCTGGGCAGGTTTACCATAGCTCCACTTTCATAGGCTATACCTAGCTGGTCAGCTATCTCCCGTACCCATGCATAATTAGTCGAAAAAGAGGGAGCATCAGGGAAAACCATAGCCCAAGGTTTGGTAGAAACCCTTCCAAAGAGTTCCCCGTTGATAAAATTGCCCAAACGTCCAAAGGTATACCCGAGTGGAGCTGCATAAGCTACGGTATCGGCAATGGAAAAAAAGGAGAGCTTGTAACGCCTACTGTACAGCCAGCCTCCGATAACGGCCCCTACCAACCCGCCATGGTAACTCATACCAGGAAGTCCGATAAATCTCCCTCCCCTAAAAGGCCAAAAGATCATCCATGGGCGCATCCAATAATAGAAGGAACCATCGTAGAAGAGAACACTGAACAAGCGTGCTCCTAGAATCAAGCCAATCACGCAATACAACACTAGGTTCAGTGTTTGATCAGGATCGATCGTTATTTCGCCCTTTCTTGCCTGGAGACGGATCATCAGGTAGGCAACACTGAAAGCGACCACGTACATCAGACCATACCATCTGAGGGGCAGACCGGGGATTATTTCCGGCGAAATCCAATTGGGAAAATCGATGAATAAGGTCATGGGGCAAGTGTAATGTGCCTCGCTGGTGTGGTCAATACTCGACAACCTAGCCGATTTCGCTTCAATGCTGTATATTCAGTATATGAAAAGCATATATACCCGTAGGCTCAGCCTAAGTTTCATAGTACTGTTGATGATTCTTCCCCTCTTTGCAGGGGGCTCGGTGGAGCAGGTCCTTGCTTCACCGCTATCGGGTGGCTATACCTCCCAGGAATCAGGAGCAGACCAAATCTCATTTGATATGGCCTCCTTGGAGCGGTTGTACCGCTATGTGGATTCCATTTATATCAATGAAGTCGACAAAGAGAAAATGTTCAACGACCTTGCCACGGCACTGGTCGCCAGTCTCGATGATCCATATTCTTTCTATGTACCGCCTACCGAGGCGAAGGAGTACCAAGAAGAAACATCAGGTGTGTATGGAGGTATCGGGACCTATCTCAATAAACCAGTTCCTGAAAACAAGGATCCCAGTGACCCATCCACCTACATGATCACTATTGTCTCTCCTTTCCCAGGGTCCCCTGCCCAACGTGCAGGCTTGCGTGCCGGAGATTTGATCAGTCATATCGAGGGGGAAGCGGTAGATGCGTTAACCAGTTATGAGGCAAGTATGCTTCTTCGAGGTAAGCCCAACACCTCTGTTACCATTACCGTCTACAGGAGTGGAACCTCTTTTGACCTGACTCTTGTGAGGGAGATGATCACTACTCCCACCGTAGATAGTGGCATACTCGAAGGTGATATTGGATACATCATTCTTTCCGAATTCACTCCCCAAACAGGAAAGCAACTCCTTGAACATGTTCAGAAGCTCTTGGAAGAGGACATCATTGGCCTTATAATCGATGAGCGCAACAATGGAGGAGGGGCTGTGGATGGAACCATGCAAGCAGCAAACATCTTTCTGGAGGAAGGGAAGACATTAGTTACTATACAAGGAAAGAAGGGAACAAGACGGGACCAGCGATACATCTCCAGTGGGGATCCTGAAGTTCGGCTGGACCTCCCAATCGTCATCCTCACCAATACAGGGTCGGCCTCCTCAGCAGAGATTTTTGCAGCTGCAATGAAGGACAACAATCGTGCTACCTTGATCGGTACAAAAACCTTTGGAAAGGGAGTTGTGCAGGATGTCTTCCAGTTTGGAGAAGGGTTTGCACAGGTGACTACTGCTCATTACTACACCCCCAATGGGGAGAATATCCATGAAAAAGGTATTGAACCAGATATTCTGGTGGAGGATGTAGAACTCACTGATGAGGAGATTCCGCTCTTTGAAAAACTGATGACAGAGAATGTCCTATCCACGTTCGTGAAGGAGAATCCAGAACCAACTGATGAGCATATCAGGGCGTTTGCTGAGCAGTACAAGGAGAGGGGTATCAATGAGGAGATTCTGCTTCTCTTGATCAGAAACGAGTATCTCTCCAAGATGCCCTATGAAGATCGCCCCATTGCAGATCCCGTCTTCGACCGGCAACTGAGACGAGCAATCGAGTTCATCAGGAGTGGATCGTGAGGCAGTATATCCTTCCAAAAACCTTCAAAGGAGAACCCTCTCTTGTACTGAGAGGAAAAGAGAGCCAATACCTGAGTAAGGTACTACGACTCAAGGAAGGTCAGCACATTCTGGGTCGTGACCAGGCTGGAAGAGCCTATCAACTGACCATTGAGAAAATCGAAAAACAGGAGTGTACACTCTCCTGCATAGCAGTAAATGAAGACGCATCGGTTAAAACAACCGATGCGCTTCCTTCCTATGCAGGGCCCTATCCCAATCTAACCCTCATGCAGTGTCTTTGCAAAGGAAAAAAAGAAGAGCAAATTGTCCGCCAGGCAACAGAAATCGGAGTGAGGGAGATAGTACTTGTCCAGAGTCGCTATTGTATCCCCGATCTCTCAAGTAAAGGTGAGAAAGCGTTGGGAAATCGTTTTGAGCGGTTGGACCGACAGATAAAGGAGGCCTTGCAGCAAAGTGGTTCTCCCCTCTTGACGGAGATACATCCAGAGATCCTCCCTCTCACAGAACTTTCCAAGTGGTGGGACAATCGTGGGCCTGCTCTGTTCTTCCATCAAAGCAACCGAAACGAATCTCAGAAAACACTCCACGATTTGCTCGAATCTCTAACCATTGATACCCCCATTGCACTCCTTGTGGGACCTGAAGGCGGTTTCAGCGAAGAGGAGTGTTCAGCTCTTGAGCATGAGGGGTGGAATCCAGTTCTCTTGCGAACCAATATTCTACGCAGTGAAACAGCAGGGATATACGCTCTCTCTGCAATTCAGACGATTATGACGGAAAAGAGTTGCTGAACCGGTACACCTCTCAAAGAGAGAGTAGAGCATACTGCTTACTACTTTTTATAGTACTCCAAGGAATGCAAGAAGCCCTCCCTGTCTATACTCCTAGTGCAATTTCGAGTATTCCTATGAATATGTATTGGGAGTCTCAGTATGTCTTTGTTCATCATCTCATCCGACTGGCGGTTCAAGGAGCATTTCAAGCACCATTTCACCAAAGATTTTCTTCATGAATTTACTATTTCCCATAAACTTCTGGAAGCGTTGGATACCAGCGCGGCAAGCCCAAAACTACTCATCATTGACGAGCGGATGAGTAAAGGAAGTCAACGTTCAATCCTTGAACAACTAACCTATCAAAAATGCACTATCCCCATCCTGCTCTTCACAAGCAATGAGCAACAACTTGAAATACATACTTTTAAAAATCTTAATCTTCATGTTATCAGAAGGAAAAGCGTAGACTTCGAATACCTGTTTTCTCATCTGGATCCTTTCCTAGGAAAAACAGAAAGCCGAGAACAACAGAAACCGTATATACCTTGCGGGTTGGTGGGAAATAGTTATTGTATGCAGAGGCTGAGAAGAAATCTTTCTCGATATGCAAAGCAGAACTGCTCGATTCATCTGTATGGAGAAACAGGAACAGGAAAGGAATTGGCGGCAAGCTATCTTCATCGCCTCAGATTCCCCCATAGAAACATGGTATCGGTCAATTGCTCACTCCTTTCCGGTTCTTTAGGAAACTCCATGTTCTTTGGGCATGTGAAAGGAGCTTTTACAGACGGAAATACAGACCTCCCAGGGTTGGTCCATGAAGCCAATCAATCCACATTGTTCCTCGACGAGTTAGAAACCCTCTCTCCATCCTTCCAAGCATATATGCTTAGGCTCCTGGAAAACGGGCAATACCGACGTCTGGGAGATACACAATTGCATACCTCCCGTTTCCGCCTCATCACAGCTTCCAATGAGAATCTTGTAGCTCTTATGCAGGATAATCGAATCCGTAAGGATTTCTTTTACCGCATCAATGAGGTATCTATCACCCTGCCTCCGTTAAGAGATCATCTTGAAGATATCCCTCAGCTCTGCGAACATTTCCTGCTTTACTGCAAAAGCAAGAAGCAGTTGGATGAACATGGGTTGGAACTACTTATGAGTTATCATTGGCCGGGAAATGTACGCCAGCTCTTTTCCACCATCAAGCGATGTCTGATCAACAGTGAAGAAGAGCCAGTCGTACTGGTTACGCCTGATGAGATATATCAGGATTGACAAGCAGGACGACTCCCACAAGAAGCACAACTTCCTCTACAAAATGAGAGCATTTCCCCTGCCGCCTTAATCCTTCTTCTCCGCTTGATGTATCTTACCAACAAGGACACGAGGAAGATGGCCGCACCAAATCCAATTATGTAATTAATCATAATCGCCTCCTACCAAACCAAGGACCCGATCACATTGACCAATAATGCCACAAGGTATGCAGTCAACATCTGAATTCCAACAGCTCCTGCTGTACGACGGACTGTTTTCAATTCCCGCTTCATAGCTCCAACTGCTGCAAAACAAGGCATGCAAAGCAGATTGAATGCCATATAAGCCAAGGCAGCTTGCTTGGTATGGATATCCTGACGGAGAGTACGTAGTCCTCCCTCATCGCCGCCTTCCATCAATACCGATTCTGTATAGATGTCGAAAGCCTGGTCTGCTGAGTATCTACCCTCAGAAAATCCTAAATCAGAAAGCTCACCTTCACTCATACCAGCAAAGTAATTCGTTAGGTATTCCTCATTCACATCCTCACTATAGAGCTGAGCCAATGTCACTACCACCATCTCCTTCGCGATCCATCCTGTAGCTATACCCACAGTAGGCCTCCATTCCCCAAAACCCAAAGGCTTGAAAATAGGAGCAACTTTCTTTCCTACTGATGCTAGGAATGAGGCATCCATCTCTGAGAGGATGGTATCATTCTGTTCCAGGTTCTGACCGTTGAACGATGCCATATTGAAGGAAGAAAGCACCCAGATTAGGATGGTGGCAGCGAGAATGACAGTACCTGCCTTCTGGATGAATCCCTTCACCTTCTCGTAGCCATGGATCCACACTGACCTGAGGGTAGGGAGTCGGTATTGGGGAAGTTCCATCAGAAAATTGGAAACCTGGCCCTTATAGGCAATCCTGTTGATTAGCAAGGAGACAAGAATCGACACCCCCAAGCTCAGTGCATACAGGAAGAAAAGTACCATAGTCTTATTTCCATCAGCGAAGAAGATGGAGACAAACATAATGAAAATTGGTAGTTTTGCTCCACAGGGCATGAATCCTGCAAGCAGGGTAGTGATTCTTCTATCCTTCTCACTATCCAATGTCCTGGTAGCCATAATGGCCGGAACAGAACATCCAAAGCCCATCAAGAGAGGGATGAAAGATCGTCCACTCAAGCCAAACCTTCGAAAAATCCTATCCATCACAAAGGCAACACGAGCCATATACCCGCTATCTTCCAGAAAGCTCATCAATAGATACAACACCAAGATTAGAGGAAGAAATCCAAGAATGGCACCCAGACCTTCCAACACACCATCTACCACCAGGCTGTAAGCCCAAGGCGCAGCTCCAGCTGATACCAAACCAAGTGACACCAGGTCAGTGAGCCATCCCCAGAGAGACTCCACGACAGTTGCGAGTGCTATCCCGGGGCTGGGAAGACCTTCAACGAAGAGAAAGTTCTCACTGAAGGTGGCTGCAAAGAGTAGATACATCACCACGGCAAATACAGGGAGGGCAAAGAAGCGGTGAGTCAGTACCCTATCCATCCTATCACTCCTGCTTTCCTTGATCTCCCCCGAAGAAGCACTTCTGAGGACAGCTTTCTCTACCAGTGAAGTAATATACGTATACCTTTGGTCAGCCAGGGTGTCCTCGTCCACCGTCCCGTTTAGACGGTAGATATCCAAGGGTTTTGGGTATCTCTCGGTCTCAATTGTATCCATAACTGCTTGCATCAACTGATCCAGACCCTTGCCGGTCCTTGCCTCTATGGGAATGACAGCAACGCCAAGCTCTGCTTCCAGTCGCTTGCAGTCAATAGCATCGCCCTTCAAGCGTACTTCATCCATCATATTGATAGCCAAAACTGTAGGAACTCCCGTCTCCATGATCTGCAGTGCAAGATAGAGATTTCGCTCCAGACTGGTGCCATCAAGTACATCAATGACACAAGCTGGTTTCTCTTCAACGATAAAGGTTCGGGTTATGATCTCTTCAGCACTATAGGGACTGAGTGAGTAGGTCCCTGGAAGGTCAAGGATGGAATATTTGGCATCCTTCTTATAGAAACCTTCTTTCTTGTCTACGGTTACTCCCGGCCAGTTTCCTACATGCTGGCGAGATCCGGTCAGCGCATTGAATACCGTGGTCTTCCCTGAATTGGGGTTTCCGGCAAGTGCTATGGTTGTGGGCATGGTTACTCCTCTCTTATTTGTTAGCCATTTCTAACTATATATGCAAAAAAAAATACCTTTAGATGATTTCAACCTCAATCAAAGAAGCTTCTTGCTTTCTCAGACTCAGCTGATACCCTCGTACCGTCAGCTCCAGGGGGTCACCCAAGGGAGCAACCTTGACTAACTGCACAACCACACGTGGGGTAATCCCCATATCCAAAATCCTTCGCCGCAATGCGCCTTGGGTTCCAATGGAAAGCACTCTTGCCCTGTCCCCAGGACGTAATGATCCTAATGTCATATATCTATCTCCTCGTTATGTAACGATATTATGCAACGTTTATTCGGTGAGCCAGCCCTCGATTCAAAGCAAGGCGGACACCTTTGATGGAAAGAACAATCCCTTGGCTACTGTTACCCAAAACTTGAAGGACTTCTCCTGCAACAAAACCAAGATCAAGAAGATGTTGTTTGATTGCATCTTCCCCGTGCAGTCCTATAATTTTTCTTGTTTCTCCAACTTGGGCTAAGGAAAGTGGCATAAGTACTCCTTGTATGTTAGCCTTATCTAACACCAATACCAGTTATATCGTTCCTTATACCACTTGTCAAGCTTAAAATGAAAAAATTAGAGAAGCGATACAAATCTGTTTCTTCCTGCTTCTTTTGCCTGGTAGAGCGCTTTGTCTGCCCTTTTGAATGTATCAATCTCAGATGTATCACTTGCCAGGAAAGAGACGAGGCCCAGTGATATGGTCAGTGTTATCTTGGTCGTCTCTTGTTCAACTTCCACAGTTCTTGCTGCATTGAGCAAGGACTCTGCCATCTGCTTAGCTTGTTCCGTAGTTAGAGGTGGACATACAAGAAGAAACTCATCACCACCCCACCTGAAAAGGGCATCCTTTGAACAGGCCAACTCCTGCAATGTTTTGGTAAGCTGTATCAGACACCTGTCTCCAGCATCATGCCCGAAGGTATCATTTATATGCTTGAAATAATCTATATCGAAGATTGAGATCACCCCAGTACCGTTACCCTTCCTGCTCTCAAGATATGCTTTTTTCAAGGCAAGCAAACCACTCCTGCGATTTCCAATTCCGGTCAACGGATCCTTGTACGCTTGATCCTCAAGGCTCTTTGTTTGGATCCTATTCCGCTGATGCTCCAACACTACCAGCAGAACAGAGTGAAGCACAAAGAGCAGAATAATTGCCCCAATGAATATCGGGGTAATGTGATTTACGATACCGGCACTTTTGTTTGCTGTCTGGTCTATGTACAGGGTAAGATCATCAAGATGGATACCCATTGCAACAATCCAGTCAAAATCCTTGTAGAGCCTTGCGTAGGTAAGTTTCTCCGAGATGACATCACTATCCATTTTCTTGAAAAAATAGGTAAAGTAGAGCTCCCCATCCTTGTTGATCCCTTCCAGCTCAGTCTTGTAGGGGGTATTTCCCTGCACATCTGTCATATTGGTGGAGAGATATACGCCCACAGAATCCCGGAGATTGGGATGGATTCTCCGAATTGCATACTCGTCACCACCCTCATAGTTAATTACCTCATTGACCCAGATATAGGAATTTTCCGGGTATTCACTCGCATATATCTCATCAGCAATATACTGCTTTACTTCCTCATCAATCACCACTTGGGGAATTCCGACAAAAAGCGTAAAGGGAGCATATGAGTGCAATGCATACAACTGGAAACCATGCAGGAGGCTATTAACTGCATCAATAGGCGGCTCTGATTCCCCAATGACCCCTTTATTATCTACAATGACTTCACCTGTTTCCCGCCGCCAAAGTACAGCAGTCCAAGGAGAGAAAGAGTCCTGGGTAAAGAAGGAGGTTGCCACTTGTGGAAAGCTTTCAACATCAGCCTCATAGGAAGTATCCATATGCCAAGTGATATGATCCAGTTGCTTTTGGTATTCATTCTGGTGGATTGCTCGTTGTGTATTGATTCGCTTGATCTGGTTATTGACTGAATCATAGAGAAATTGCCGTTTCAACGCTTCGGTACCCAAGGCGGTCTGGTCCTTGTATACTCGTTCAATTTCAGACAGAGTGCTCAACGAAAATACCACCAACAACAAGGTTGAGAGGAGAACCAGAGAGGTACTGAGTATCCATGAATTGCGTTTCATCACCCCTCCTAGGGAAACTGTACCATAGCTTATTATCCTGAACAAGTTTTTACACTGACAGCGGTATTTTATTGGACAAAACACATCATCACATATTCTGAGCTAAGTCACCTAAGAAGGTGAGTTACTGCATCAAAGTGCAACGTGTACAGGTTGTGGATAACTTGTTGATAACTCGTTTATTCGTCCTAAATACAAGCACCTTACTAAACAATAAAAAGGGCATTAAACCTATATAAAAATACGATGAAACCCGTTTGGTAAACTTATGTTTTATTTGTTTCAATATATATATTTGTCATATTGGCTAATACCGTATAAAAACCCCTGTTTCTTATTAGAAATCTGTCTTAACTGCACCCGATATCAACCTTGGTTCCTGTTGCTTGTGGATAACTTGTGGATAACTTCTGGACAGTGGTGTGGATACGTGAGTGAACTCCAGTAAAAACAGAGAGTTACGTATCCCTTTCGATGGACAACCCTAAGGCCTGGAGCTTACCACAGAGATTTTCATAACCCCGTTCAATCTGATAGATATTCTGGATCACGCTGACACCTTTTGCACAAGCAGCGGCAATGACGAGTGCCATTCCAGCTCGCACATCAGGACTGGATAGCTCTGAACCCAGCAGTTGGCTGGGACCATTGACCACTGCTCGATGTGGGTCACATAGGATGATATCTGCTCCCATCCTGATCAACCAATCAACGAAGAACATACGAGACTCAAACATTTTCTCATGGATCAGGATTGAACCTTCCATCTGGGTTGCACATACAGTGATGATACTCAGGAGGTCAGCGGGGAATCCTGGCCAGGGAGCATCATCAATCTTTGCTGTATGGCCACCAACTTCCTTTGCAAGTATGCGTTTCTGCCGTTTGGGAACAAGGATTGAAGAAGGACCATCCACAACAAAGGTTATCCCAATTCGTTCAAAGCCCAGGCGAATCATTCTCAGATGCCTTGGCTCGACACCCTTGAGCAACAACTGGCCTCCAGTAGCACCAGCTAGACCGATATAGGAACCAGCTTCCATGTAGTCAGCGGTGAGGCGGAATTCACAGCCATGGAGTTTTCTCTGACCGGTTACATAAAGACGGTTGGAACCTATTCCCTCAATATGACAACCCATACTGTTGAGCATCCAGCAAAGGTCCTGTACATGAGGCTCACTTGCGGCATTGCTGATGATACTCTGCCCTTCGGCCAGCGAAGAGGCCATGAGTACGTTCTCGGTTGCCGTAACGGAGGCTTCATCAAGGAAGATGTCATTTGCCTGCAGCCTATTTCCCTTGGCTTTAATATGAATCTCCCCTTCCTCATTGATCAGGCAAGAAGCACCCAACGCAGAGAGACCGATAAAGTGGGTATCGAGTCTACGAAGCCCAATGACATCCCCTCCAGGAGGTGTTAGACGAACTTCATCAATAGTGGCCAATAATGGTCCCAAAAGAAGAATTGAACCCCTCACCGATTGGACCAGTTTCTTCTTGAGCTTGCCGCTCCTTCCCCCACTCATAATGGTATAGGTATTGGCATCCTCTTTGACTACCTTGGATCCAAGGTTCTCCAAGAGCTTGACCATAACCTGAACATCCTCGATATCAGGAACGTTCAACAACCGAACAGGCTCATCAGTCAGCAATGTGGCAGCAAGACACGGTAGTGCACCATTTTTGTTTCCACTGATCTGCACCTCCCCGCTCGCAGGGTTTCCCCCGATTATACGATACGCACCCATTCCTGCCTCCTCGTTCATCCTACCCTTGGCACGATAGTTTCGCAAGCTTCTTGTTGAATACAAGTGGTAAGCAATGGTAGAATACCTATACATGAGAGAAAGTGAGCACATGGTCTATGGCATAGGGAATCCACTCATCGACATTATTGTTAGTGTTGAGGAAAATGATATTACCGCGCTTGGAATCCACAAGGGTACCATGGCCTTGATCGGCCCACAGAGAATGGAAGAGCTCATGCTCCTCTCCAAGGAACGCAAAACAACCTACAGCTGCGGAGGCTCCTGTCCCAACACAATCATCGCCCTTGCCTCACTGGGTGTGAAGGCAACCTTGGCTGGAAAGATTGGCAGCGATGAGAATGGGCACATCTATCAACAGCGCCTCAAGGAACTTGGGGTTGCCGACCAGCTTGCTATAACCGACAAGGAAATGACTGGCTCTACGGTCATCCTTATCACTCCAGACAGTGAGCGGAGCATGAATACATTCCTGGGAGCAAACCGTCTCTATGAAATGGGTGATGTGGACGAAGATACCGTGGCAAAAGCCTCCTTCTTCCACTTTACAGGCTATATGTGGGACACAAGAAGCCAGCAAGAAGCCATCACGAAGGCCTTGCGCATTGCAAAGGAGCACCAAACTGTTGTCTCTTTTGATCTTGCAGACCCGTTTGCTGTTGGACGTTACCGGGAACCTTTCCTCAACCTCATCAGCCAAGAGTGTGACATTGTGTTTGCAAACAGGGAGGAAGCAAGGATTCTCTTTGACAACTATGATCCTTATGAGTGTTGTCGTTCCATGGGGAAGCTCTGCAGGACAGCCATTGTAAAGAATGGGAAAAAGGGGTCCTACATCAGCCACGAAGGAAAGATCATCAATATTCCGGTCAAGGGACCAGTAGTACCTACTGATACCACTGGTGCTGGGGATGTATATGCCGCAGGATTTCTCTATGGACTGTATCATGGCTATTCAACCAAAGATTCAGGTACGATTGCCTCTATCCTAGCTGGAGAGATTATCACCCAACGAGGGGCCCAGTTCAGTAAGGAGAAAGCAAAGGAACTCAGAGATCTCTTTGCTTCAGGAGATTGGAAATCGCTTTAGCATCGGTTTGGTCAGGAACAATATTCCCATGATCCCAACGAATGCAGAGACCCTCCAGAACAAACCAATCCCTCCAATAAGGAACAGGGAAGTTGCAAACAGGTTGGCGAGGACTCCACCTGCTTGCAGGCTGAAAGAGGAGAGACTTAACATGCTTGTCCTCACCGTATCCTCTGAGACCTTGTTCAATACATAGGTTCCAACCACAGAGAGAATCCCAAGAAAAAGATAAATCAGGGAAAATACACCCAAGAACCATACCATGCTCGTGGTAATGGAGAGTAGAACTTGCAGCAAGTAGACAAGGATGAAAAGTATGCTATAGATGCCTACAGGACGCTTATACCTCACGAGTTTTTTGCCAAATACCGATCCAAGGATGCTGATGGAGAATATGATGGCTGTCGTCATCCCCAGTACCCAAAGCATGGAATCATCCAGAAGCAACCTTTTCAGGTATGGCTGCCAATAGCTTTCAAGAGAGGCCAGCAACATTCCCTGCAAGAGAACACTCACACAATATAAGACAAGAAAGGGAGAGGAGCGTAGCGTGGATACAAACAAGCGAAACTGCTCTTTATAGGAGATACGCGGCACATACTGCGATCCCTCTTCCCTGATGGAAAAGATTACAAGGAGCAAGGCACCTACCAACAACACCATACGCACCAGAAGCAGTGGTTGTGTCAGGGATGGCCCCTCTTTACCAAGGGTAAGCAGCCAACCTCCGATAAGAGCTCCCAAACTAAGGGAAATCCCTGAATTGATCTCCAGTGCATATACCAAGTCCTCAAGCTTTCTTCCGTTTCTTTGCCCATCTTCAATATATTTCGCGTCGAGACTCCCACTGCCAAAGGCTCTTCCCAACCCGGAAAGCAAAAAACCCAAACCAAGGAGTACAAGGGAATCAAACAGAATACAGAGGGTTCCTACCAGAGAAAAGACAAGACCAAGGAGAAAACTCGCCTTCCTTCCCCAGGTATCGGCAAACACACCACTGGGAACTTCAGCTGCCATTACAGCTACCGAATATATGACCATGATCACAGCCAGATACTCAAGAGGATATCCTTTGCTTATGACAATCAAGCTCATGGCGGGTAGCGTCACACCCAATGCGAGATAGGAGACAGATAAGCTTGCCATGTAAGGAGCAGGGTGGAACATACTGCTATGCATGATAGGCCATCAGTGAGAAGACAAAGGGCTCAGTCCCATCCTCTTTCTTCTCTTTCTCATCTATGAACGCTCTGATTCGCTTGTAAAGCTCATCAGCCTCCTCTCTACTGAGATGTACGACTCCCGAAATCTGGTCCGCCTGGAAATGGCCATCTACATCGGTAAACGATTGAGCCTTTTTGTAGAAATCATCGTGGATTTGTTTGGTGACCATATCAGAAGCAAGCTTTCTCTTCTCTTCAGCGAGAGAGCTGAAACTCACCGTCACCAATCGTTTTCGATAATAGGTCGCAGTAATACCATGGATCATTTCCGTGTGGTCGATCTCGACTACTTGCAATTCTATCAATCGCAATACATGATGCTTTGCACTGGAGGGAGTCATTTCGAGTGCATCACTGAG